>WQXI01000068.1 GCA_009784935.1 Treponema sp. | reverse complement strand
GTAAGTATGATAAACACTTTTTGTCTTAACCCAAATACAAGTACTTTTGATGAGCTTCGCAGAAGACGTGGTGCTTTTATCAATAATGACGCAGATAGAGGAATGGCGGCGGCTATGTCATTTCATAGAGCATTACAAGAGCTTCATGCTGGGTTGGGCGGTAGACTGATATCGGGAAGATAATAGGCAAAACCCCGCGCTGACGAGATTGTTGGATTAATAATTGTTGGTGCGGGTAACGCAAAGGTGCCTGTTATCATTGTGTGTACTTTATAATTTTTACCACAGAGGACACAGAGTTTCACAGAGTGGTAAGAACTTTCGGACAAGAACTCCGTGAAACTCTGTGGTTAAATTCTTATCTTAATTTTTCACCTGCGAGCACAGCGTGAAGTCTTCTTCAATATTCTTCCAAATATTTGACAGATAAAGCAAAACGTGAGAAGATATAATCTCACCATGACAATAACTAAGCAAAACAGCGTAGAATTTCTAGTCTTCAAAAATTTATCCGATACAGGAATTGTAAAGCATTGTTTTTCCACCCGCAAAGGCGGAGTCAGCTCAGGCGCTTTTGCTTCAATGAATCTGGGATATAACAGAGGCGATGACGATACAAATGTAGACGAGAACTTTCGCAGAATATGCGAGGCTGCAGGGCTTTCAAACAAAGAAATTGTAATGTCAAAACAAAAACATGGAACAAATATCATGGAAATTAAAGAAATTTGCGATGTATCTGGAAGCTTCACCCGTTCGGGTTCGCTGGAGGTACCTGATAATACAGACGGCCTTATAACAAATCATCCAAATATCGTTCTTGCAACGTTTTATGCGGACTGTGTTCCAATACTTTTATGTGATCCTGTAAAGCGAGTTATCGCTAATTCCCATGCCGGATGGCGCGGCTGTGTAGATAATATGGCTGCTCTGACAGTAAAGAAAATGACTGCGCTTTACGGAAGCAACCCAAGCGATATCCTAGCAGGCATAGGTCCCTGTATCTGCGGCTCCTGTTTTGAAGTTGACGAAGATGTCGCAGTGCAGTTTAAAAATGAATTTGGAGACTGCGTTTTAAAAGCAGAAAATAAACCGGGAAAGTTTTATATCGATCTGCGGGAAACATGTAAATTAAGCCTTTTGGGCGAAAAAATCCCAATCGAAAATATCGAAATCGCTCCCTGCTGTACCTACGAAAATCCCGATTTGTTTTTCTCTCATAGGCGCGATAACGCATTGAGAGGGAGCCTCGCTGCTTTTATAGAATTAATTTAAGTTAATTTAACAAACTCGACTTCATTAGTTTTTGTGTCTATAACAGTAAGGTAATTATGTTCTGCTGTATCACAAAGTACAAATAATTGTTTGTACTTTTTTACAATTCTTGGCTGGAGATTTTCTGTGTGGCCGACTGCTTGATTGTACCCCTGGATATAATTTGTTATTAAAGCTTCCGGGCGAATCCACAATGGACCTTCATTAGAGTTATTACCGCAGCCGTCAGGACCAACCCATCTAAATAAAAAAGGTTTTTCTTTAAATAATTGATTAATCTCATTTAAATTATCTATTCTGCAGCTTCTCATCCATTTTGCAGATACACCGCCATGAGAAAAAATCCAATTGCCGTAAATGTAAATAACATTATAAAGATCTTTGTATTTTATATAAAATTCGTTTATATCAATAGCGCGTTCATATTGGTAGCCGCTGCACCTTTCATCCAGAAAATAACTAGCAGCATGGTTTGACCAGCAAAGATCGATTTTTTCGGGATAATTTTTCTTAAAAGTTATAATATTTTCCGCATTGTTCATCTGCAGAGGCCATTTGTTTCTCCAGCAGTCAAACTCATCCCCCAAAAAAATAATTTTATCAAAATCATTAACTTGTTCGATTAATTGTCTCCAGTAAATACTCTGGTGGATATCGCTTACAACGGCAATTTTCATATTTTATTTTAACAAAAAAAGCCTTTATAGCCTACCAGTTAAACCGTACCAATAATGTACCAGAAAAAATTTTTGTTAATTCGATAGTTGCTTTTTAAGAAATATCAATTAGAATTAATAAAACATCTTTTTTGTTTTAAAAAATGGAGGAATATAGGTTATGACAGTTGGAGATGGATCTGAATCAATTACCGAACTTGTCGCCCTAATGGCGCTTCAATTAGGTATTATTGTTTTTGCTGTAAAATTATTCGGCAGACTTGCAAAAAAAATTGGTATTTCTAAAGTTTTGGGCGAGCTTATTGCCGGGATTGTCATAGGACCTTTTGCCCTTGGAGGTATCCCTTTACCGGGGCTTCCCCATGGTATTTTTCCGAATGCAATGGAATTATTCGGAAGTTCTCTGCCTGTAAGTAATGAGCTGTATGCAATTGCAGCAATAGCTTCTGTTATATTGCTGTTCGCGTCAGGGCTCGAAACCGACATCGCTCTATTTTTACGTTACTCCGTAGTCGGAAGTATTGTAGGTTTAGGGGGCGTTGTTGTTTCATTTTTTGCAGGCGCTTTGGCATATTCAATATTTTACAGTGTATCAATAATGCATGAAGGCAGCCTTTTTCTTGGGATACTTTGTATGGCTACATCACTTGGCATAACGGCGCGAATATTATCTGAGAATAAAAAAATGGATTCTCCCGAAGGGGTTACTATCGTTGCCGCTGCCGTTATAGACGATGTACTTTGTATTATCGCGTTTGCTGTTGTTATGGGTATTGTTGCTATAACGAGAGGCGCTGAAGGTGCAGGTGATGGATTGAAT
>WQXI01000067.1 GCA_009784935.1 Treponema sp. | reverse complement strand
TGTATTAATTTGTCATAAGCATTCTTTTGAATATTTGCAGGATCGTTCATATCTCCGGTAGGTACAAAATCACTGCTCGAATAATCTCCCTTTCCCATAAAACCCTCCTTAAAATTTATCTAAACCCTACGGGTTTATTTATTATTTCGTTGTTTCTCTGCCACCTTTTTTTCTATCTCGCTTCCCTTTTCCCATGCCGGCATAGGCGGATCGTAATTAAATACACCCGAATCTGGATTTGAATAACCATCCCAGCTGTTTTCACCAACTGTAGTGTGTCCGCAATTAAGACACTTAAAGTCTCTGAAATCTCTACCGTAATAGGTAGTTGTCTCTCTTACCTTTGTTTTACTGCTGTCATTCATAACACCGTGCGAAAAAGATTCGAAGCTGTCTACTCTGGTAGTCGTTGTCGTTGTTGTTGTCGATCTTGATGTGTCCGATCCATCAATAACAACTTCTTTTCGGGTCATAACCCATGCATGCGGGCAATGACATGACGGACATTCCAGCGTTAATCCTCTTTCACCAAGTCTTTCTTGTTCACCGGGCTCTTTAGCTTTTTCCCGTGACATAAACTCGGAAAAGAAAATAGAACCTGCTATTAAAATAACATGTATCGGTATCCATTTGGGGAAAATAAGAATGACGAGTATAGGCAATGCAAACAGATAATATGTCATAAAAGCATTGTCGCCTTTTACATCTTTTACCCTTGCTGCTATCATATCACCATTTAACTTACTCCATTCATTGATCCAGTTATCCAGCCACGGAAACTCCCTGCGTTTATTTTCGTAATAAGCTCTAACTGCTTTTTCAAAACGGGAAGTTTTTTTATCTTTTATGAACAAAAAAGCAATTACTGCGGCAACTATTGCCAGCATTATTATTCGTGTCATTAAACCCTCCAAAAATTACATATATAATAGAAAGTTTACCTGTTAACAGCGCTTTGACACCCTGCAAAAAAGTATAGTTTTGGCTTGTTTTGGCATTTTTGACCCTACAAAAAGGTATAGTTTTGGCGGTATTTGAGCGATTTCTGTTCCATTGACAATTGCTCCTTTTCATACTATGTTTGCATTATGGATGACATCATTGTTGAGTTTCACGAAGCGGCATTTCGACACAATATCAGCAAAGAAGATATTATTCATGCACTCAATCACAGAATACATGCTGCGTTGATAGAGGAACTTCCTGACAAGTGGGCTGTTATTGGTCCCAACCGTGCAGGAAACCCTCTCGAACTCATCTATGTCGAGGTTGACGATAACAGTATTTGTGTTTATCATGCAATGACTGCTCGTGATAGTTTTATAGAGAAATATGGTCTTTAGGAGGAGTTTATGCCAAGGTTGACAGACGAAGAAGCGTGGGCACTTAGTGACTACGCTACTAACAACGAAATTACTCTCGGTCCTAATGGCAGTGATTGGCTTAGCCAACGTGGAATTCGTAATTTAGGATTGCAGACTAAGACAGTCCAATACCTTTTTAACAAAGCACAAGAACTTCATAAAAGCCCCACGCAGATCATTGACGAACTGGTCAGTGAAAAAATGGCTGTGGCTGTATAGATTACTTTTTCTATAGAATAAAAACTCTAACACCCTACAAAAAGGTATAGTTTTGGCGGATTCTAGGGTCTATTTTAACCTCTTGACATTCAGGTATAATTAGGTACAATTAGGTATAATTAGGTAATTTTGGGTAAAAGAGAGTTTTATGCACATGCCTCCGTTGGCGGCGTCTTATAATAAATTCCTTACACTCGTCGACTGGAGAGAGACATGCCAGATATTAATAATATCGTAATAACAGCAGAAATGTTGGTACAAATAGCGGAACTTGACGAGTTTAAAGGAGCTTGGACAGGATTTGCAAATTTAAAGCCAGAACAGCTTAAAATACTAAAAAAAGTATCCACAATAGAGTCTATTGGCTCATCAAACCGTATAGAAGGAAACAAGCTTTCTGACGCAGAAGTAGAAGAATTACTTTCACGAATTGACAGGAAATTATTCAAGTCCAGAGATGAAGAAGAGGTTGCAGGTTACGCTGAACTTATGGATACAATTTTTGATAATTATTCTGTTATTCCCTTGTCCGAAAACTATATAAAACAAATGCATAAAATTTTGCTTCAGTATGTAGGCAAAGACACAAAACACCGAGGGAAATATAAAACACTTTGTAATTCTGTTGTTGCATTTGACTCTAAAGGAAAAGAAGTCGGCATAGTATTTGAAACAGCTTCCCCTTTTGATACTCCAAGACTTATGGAAGAATTAATCGAATGGACAAGGAAAAATCTTGAAGATCCGTTTCTTCACCCATTAATTGTTATTGGTATATTTATTGTGCATTTTCTGGCTATTCACCCATTCCAGGATGGAAACGGCCGGCTTTCACGCGTTATTACTACAATGCTGCTATTAAAAAAAGGTTATGCCTATATGCCATATAGTTCTATTGAATCCATTATAGAAACTGCAAAAGAAGGTTATTACCGCTCACTTCGTTCAACACAGAAAAACATCTGGGGCAGTAAAGTAGACTACAAACCATGGTTGTCTTTTTTTCTGACGACCTTGCAAAAACAAAAAAGACATCTAGAAGATAAACTTAACTCAATGTCAAAAGAAAAACCGCAAATTACTATTGACGCAAAATTAACTCGTAATAATAAAGCTATTTTAGAACTCTTTGGCGATACATCAGAACTGAGTTCGTCAGAAATAGCAGTGCGATTAGATATGAATATTGAGACTGTAAAGAAGAATTTAAAATCATTAGTAGGTTTGGGTTATTTAATGAAGCACGGGACAACAAAGGGTGCTTGGTATAAAAAAACGTAAATTTACCCTGTTTTGAAACCCTGCAAAAAAGTACAGTTTTGGCGGTATTTACAATAACTAGTAATATTAGCGACAAAATGATAACATTCTTTTATGAACCGAAGCCAACGAAATGGGGGGGGGGGGGGGTAACCACCCTGCGATTCCCTTTGAAAGTAAAACTATTTTTACTATTTTTCATATCTATATCAGCGATGGGGTTATTCGCCCAGACGCAGTCTGAGACTGTTTCTTATATCGCAAGCCGCACGCACAGCGGAAATGTGTATTACCATATAACTCTAAACGAAGCCTTTGGAGCTGTTGCTGACAATGTTTCTTCTATAGAAAATCCTATCGAAATAGTCCTGCTTTCTGATGTTGTCCTTGACGAACCTCTAAAAACCGCCGATGGAGCGCACATAAGGCTAACAGCAGGCGGAGCTGACAGAACTATTCGCAGAAGTATCAATCTTATGGAATATCCTATTATTTGGGTAATCGGAGAAAACTCAAGTTTAACTTTAGGCAGCCTTCATAGTGAGTACGAATTAATAATTGACGGAGGCGCTTTAAATGATGTGCCAATTAAAGCACAAGCGCCGTTGGCTGCGGTAAACGGACAAGATGCAAAATTGATAATGTATGACGGCGTTATGCTTCAGAATAATTACAACATTGCTGATGTTTTATCAACAAACTACTATCAAAACGGTGCAGGAGTAATTGTCAG
>WQXI01000066.1 GCA_009784935.1 Treponema sp. | reverse complement strand
CGGTGTTGGTAAATATTCTTTCCGTACCGATGACAATACTCCCGTTCAGGCGGACTCGATCCGATGGATTGCTTCTATAACAAAAGTGTTTACAGCTGTTGCAATAATGAAACTTGTCGAAGACGGTCTAACTCGGCTGGATGTACCAGTAGGCGAAATCCTTCCGCAATTTAACACCCCACCTTATAACGGAGTTACGCTGTTTCAGCTTTTAACGCATACTTCCGGAATGCATACAGACGGCGGCTGCTTTGACAATAAGTATCAAAGCAACTACTGGAAATTAATCGAAAATGCATACAAGCTCTGCGACCCGGAAAAGAAAAAAGATTTTGACTGGATTTCTGCCGGGTTAGGTACAATCGGGAACGGATTTCGCACCAAGCCCGACACTGAATGGGCATACTGTAGTTTTGGTTTTGTTATTCTGGGAGCAGTTATAGAAAAATTGACAGGTATTCACGCAAATAAGTATATAGAAGATTTTATTTGCAAACCGCTTGGAATGAAAGACACAACGTTTAATTTAACTCCAGAAATGGCAAAACGTTATATAACAACCGATGAAGAAGCAGAAAAACATTTAAGCGATGTAATAAACGGTAAACCGATTGAACCTCACTGGATTGGTGATGAATTAAATATTCCATCGACAGGCGGCGGTTTAGACTCTACTTCATACGATGTAAACATTTTTGGAAACATGGTGTTATCTAACGGCACTTTAAACGGCACACGTATTCTTGGCAGAAAAGCTGTAGAAAAAATGACATCGATAGCGGTAGATTATCCAAACTATTGCTGGGGTGCAAACGAAAAGAAAAGATTCTATGGCATAGGTTTTGATATGCGCAACGGCCCTGCGTTTACATTCTCGGACGGAACATATATGCACGAAGGCGCAGGAGCGTGTTCATTAATCATCGACCCAAAAGAAGAACTTGTAGCTGCGTGGATTGTTCCGTTCGCAAAAGAAGGCTGGTTTTCCAGAGCGCTTTTTAATGTACAGAATATTATTTGGTCAGGCTTACTTTGATAAAGAATAAAACCACAGAGGGCTGCTGTCCTACGGACAGCTTGGAGTTTCACGGAGTTCCTTGTCCGAAAACTCTTTTATTCTCTGTGTTACTCTGTGTACTCTGTGGTAAAATATTTTTTTTATTAGGAATAATATGAAATTTTTAAAACGAAGAATCGATATCTGTACCGCAGTTGCATTCGTAACATTTAAGGAATGGGGAGCTTACCGCACCCATTCCATGGTATCGATCTTTGTTGGCCCTGTTTACTTTATCGTGCAGTACTTTATCTGGACTGCAGTTTACGGAGACGCAGGCACATTAAACGGAATTGAACTTTCCCAGATGATTCGCTACTTTGGCGCAGTGGCATTAATCGGCTACCTTACAATGGATTTTGCAGACTGGAATTTGTCCATGCTGATACGCACAGGCAAGTTTCTTACATTTGCACTGCGCCCGCTTAACCACAGATTTTTTGCATTCTCGCAGAAAGTTGGGCACAGAATACTCGGGTTTGTAATCGAGTTTATTCCCTGCATTTTAATTTTTACATTACTTTTTAAAATTGATATGCGCCCTGCACATCTTGGCTGGACAATTCTTTCTATAATACTTGCGTACCTTATGTTCTTCTTTGTTAATTATTGTATTGGACTGGCTTCGTTTTGGGTTGTTCAATCGCAGGGGATCAGATCTGTATATGCATTATTAAACAGCATTTTTTCTGGAATGTTGATACCATTGGTGTTTTTTCCAAAATCGCTGCAAATGATACAGTTTTTTCTGCCGTTTCAGTATACATCGTATGTACCAGCAATGGTGTTTTTGGGACAGTATTCGTTAGGTGACATACATTTATCGATTCCTGCAATCGTTGGAATACAAGCAATAGCAGTATTGGTTGTGTATTTTATTTCTGAGCTGATGTACAAAGCAGCAATGAAACAGTTTACTGCGGTTGGTGCGTGAGTAGGGAGTAGGGAGAAGGAAGAAAAACCACAGAGTACTGCTGTCCTGCGGACAGCTTGGAGTTTCACGGAGCTCTTGTCCGAAAACTCTTTTATTCTCTGGGCAACTACAGTTGCCAATACTCTGTGTACTCTGTGGTAAAATTCTTATTTATTAATTAGTCTAAAAAGGAGATAAAATTGAAAAGATATTTAAGCATTTACAAAACTTGCGCCGCTACTGCTTTGGCAAGCGCATTAACTTACCGCTTAAACTTTTTGTTAACAATGCTTATAACGCTTGGGTTTAATATTCTGTTTCCGCTGGTAACGATACTCATTTACAGAGCAGGAGCAAGTTTCCCCGGCTGGAACTTTTACGAAGTTTTATTAATGCAATCGATTTTTACGTTATCAAGCGGACTTGCAATGATAATGTTCAGCGGAGTTTTATGGACAACATTGCAGCACATACGCGAAGGCAGTTTCGAAATCGTATTACTGCGCCCAATTAACCCATTATTTTTTCTTATTGCTACAAATGTTGATATTGGAAGTGTTGGATTAGTAATTGGCGGACTTGCGTTATTCGTATTCTCTATCGTGCACACAGGGATAGCCTCTCTTGCCGCCATACCGCAATTCCTATTATTGTTCAGCGCAGGTTTTGCTGTTATGGCTGGAGTTAATATGATTATGGCGGCAACTTCTTTTAAATGGGTAGGAAACTCCCGTATCCCCGAAATCTTTGACAGCCTTTTAACCTTTGGCAAATACCCAATTACAATTTTTCCGCAAGCAATTAGAGGAATAGCGACATTTGCGATCCCTGTAAGTATGATTGGTTTTTACCCTGCAAGTGCGCTTCTTGGCAGGTTTGAACCTGTAACATTGTTTGCCGTAATTCCATGTTTATTGTTTATGCTTTTTGGAATTTGGCTTTATTTACACATGATTAAATTATACGAAGGAGTCGGCGGATAAATGAGTAATATAATAACGGTAAAAAATCTAAGTAAGATATACACAACATACCAGCGGGGAAGCGGCGTAAAAGAAACGTTTAAAAGTTTTTTTAAACGGGAGAAAGTAATTGTAAAAGCCGTTGACAACATTTCTTTTAATGTCGAAGAAGGTTCGATATGCGGAATTCTAGGCCCCAATGGCGCTGGCAAATCTACTACGATAAAAATGCTCTGCGGCGCACTCTATCCCGCATCAGGCGAAATTGAAATTATGGGGTTTCGCCCATACGAAGACAGAAAAAAATATGTAGGAAAAATCGGAGCGGTTTTTGGTCAGCGTTCGCAGTTAATTTGGGATATACCACCAATCGACAGTTTTAATATGAACCGTGCTATTTACGGAATATCAAAAAAAGATTATACCCAACGATTGGAAGAATTAGCAACATTATTCGACATTCAAGATGTAATGCAAAAACCAACACGGGTATTGTCTCTTGGCGAGCGAATGAAGTGCGAATTTATTATGGCAATGCTCCATAAGCCAAAAATTGTGTTTTTGGATGAGCCGACTATCGGCCTTGATGTTATTGCAAAAGCAAAAATACGCGAGTTTATCCAAAAGATCAATAACGATGGCACTACATTTATTTTAACTACACATGATTTAGAAGATATAAAGCAGCTTGCAGATCATGTAATTATTATAAATCACGGAGAAAAAGTCTTTGATGACACCCTGCAGAACTTACAAGCTAACCTTGGCGAAAAGAAAACTGTCACCATCACAGTCGAAGAACCGCTGGAGGACATTATTACAAGGATTTATACAGCAAAGAAAGTTTGAGAAAACAGATTTTTTTGGTGTCGTTACACTTTTTTCATGGGAAAGCGTGGCTTCCCTACAAATACTGGGAGACCAGCCGAATGATTGTTTCTCTCTTATAGTGCTTTGCGCAGTAATTTAACTTCATTATTTAGGGCTTTTTCTACAAAACTATTAAGCGACAAGTGCTTTTTCTTAGCAATTATTGCAATCTG
>WQXI01000065.1 GCA_009784935.1 Treponema sp. | reverse complement strand
TATCTTTTTGCTCATGATGAAGATAGGCAAGAAATGAGAATATTCTCATTATCAAGAATTTCAGATGTTTTGCTTACAGATAAAAAGTTTACTATGCCGCGCGGTTTTGATTACCGCAGTATAGAAGGTACAAGTTATTTTGGAATATACACAGGAACAAAAACACATAAATTTATAATCGCAATTACCGGCGACACACGCTGGATAACAGAGCGAGTATGGGCAGATGATCAAAATGTAAAAAATATAAAGAACGGCATTGAATTATCTTTTACCAGTAACCAGTTTGATAAAGTACTGGACTTTATTTTATCGCTAACTCCCCGCGCAAAACCGCTTGCGCCTAAGGCGCTGGTAGAACGCTGGGAAGCTGCAATTAAGGAAGCAGGAAAACTGATCTAAAATCTGCTAGAACCTAACTTTACCCGCGTCTAGGCAGATACTTACGTAACACGCGAAAGAATTCATTAACATCAATTAATATGTTCACAATCCAACACGAATCATGTTCCATGACAGCGGATTTATTTTTGCTATTAGTTGATTGCCGTCTATCTTTGCATTCTGCGCAGCTTTCGGCGCAACAGGGCAAGATTCCTTTGTATTTGTTTGCTTTACATCATATCCGCATATTTCGCTAAACTCAATAATGTTAGAAATATTAAACCCTTGTAATTCTACAGTAAAATCGACAGTCTCTTCCGCACAGCGATTCACTGCGAATACAATAATTTCGTTTTTTTCGTGATTATGAATAGTTACTGCTTCTACATAAGGCACTTCCTTAAAATCATCGCAGTCATAAACAGGCACGTCTATATTATGGCGCAGAACAGTTTCATGCCCATTAAGCGCCGCTTGCATAAACGGGAAAAAAGTAGTCTGCCGCCAGGCTACTCCGCCTTCTGCTGTCATAATCGGAGCAATAACATTTACAAGCTGCGCAAGACAGGCAATTTTTACCCTGTCGCAATTTTTCAACAGAGTTATTAACAAACATCCCAATAAAAGCGCATCCTCAAAATTATAAATATCTTCTAAAATAGGAGGCGATTGCTGCCAAGGTTCATTTTTACTGTCTTTTTCATTTGAGTGATACCATATATTCCATTCATCAAAAGAAAGATTAATTGTTTTGTCGCTTCGTTTTTTTGCTTTGATATAATCGCATATTGCGACTACGCTTTTTATAAACCTGTCCATACCGACAGACATTGCAAGATAATTTTTTATATCGTTTTTTTGGTTGCCGTAATAGCTGTGAAGCGAAAGATAATCTACATGGTCGTATGTATGTTCCAGCACTGTAGCTTCCCATGACGCAAATGTAGACATCCCAATTCCTGAACTTCCGCATACAACAAGTTCAATATCCGGATCAACCCATTTCATAACCTTTGCAGCTTCTGCGGCAATACGGCCATACTCATCAGCAGTTTTACTTCCTATCTGCCACGGTCCGTCCATTTCATTCCCCAGACACCATGTTTTTATTTTGAAAGGAGACTCCGCGCCATTTTTACGGCGCATATCACTCCAATATGTTCCGCCGAGATGATTGCAGTATTCAACAATATTCCTTGCCGCGTCTACTCCCCTTGTTCCCAAATTTACTGCCATATTTACTTCCGAGCCTACTTCGTTTGCCCAGTTCATAAATTCGTGCAAACCTACTTCGTTAGTTTCTACAGTTTTCCATGCAAGATCTAATCGTTTAGGGCGACTTCCTATTTCGCCTACTCCGTCTTCCCAATTATACCCGGATAAAAAATTGCCGCCCGGATAACGAATGATTGGCACATTCAATTCTTTTACCAATGCTTTAACATCTTCACGAAATCCATTTTTATCCGCTGTTTTGTGACCGGGCTCATATATACCTGTATATACAGCTCTACCCATATGTTCCAAAAAAGAGCCGTAAATTCTTGGGTCAATTTTACTGATAATAAACGCTTTGTTTACTGTCATTTTCGCCTTCATTTTAGTATCTCCTGTTACATTATAAACTAAAATTCTTATTTCTCTAATATCTGAGGGATGTTTCTTTTTAAGTAGATAACTCTGTGTATCTCTATTTTTTCTTTTTCGACGACATAAAAAAGCGAATAATTATTTACATTTAAAATTCTATATTCAAATTTTAGCTTTATTGGTGATACAAATACATGACAGCGAAAAGGATTTTCTTCGATTTTTTTTACTTCTTTATCTATTTTTAAACGCAAGTTTTCCGCAGCTCTTGGCGCTTCAAGTTCATGAGCAATATATCTTATAATTCCCTTTAAATCATCCAATGCAATAGGAAGATATTGAGCCTTGTACATCAGATTAACCTTTTTTCTTTGTTTCTTTATTAATCGTATTTTTAAGCTCTGTCATTACTTCGTCATGGGTATATCGTTTTTTTGTCGATACAGCCTGATACTCAGCCTCCTTTAATTTGACATACATTTCCGATTGGAAAAGATTTTGTTCATAGGCGTCAATACTCATTACAACCATATCGCCCCTACCGTTTTTTGTTAAATAAACAGGTTCATTTGATTCGTGTACTGTTTTGGAGATATCTTTAAATTTATTTCTTAAATCTGATACAGGACGTATTTTTGGTATTACTGGCATTTCTCCTCCTAGAACCTTATCATAATTATTGCATATATTATGATAAATAACAAGAGGCCATGTTTAGTGCCTAATGCCGCTCTATATGCTATAATCAGGTATATGAAAACTATTGGAATAGAGCTTGGCTCAACACGTATAAAATCTGTGTTAATAGACGAAAACTATGCGCCGATTGCCTCTGGCAGTTTTGATTGGGAAAACCATCTTGAAGATTCAGATATAGGGGCAATTTGGACTTACAGTCTGAACGATGTCTGGGCAGGTATTCAAAAAAGTTTTAGCAATTTAAAGCTCGACTTTAAAGATAAGCATAATAGCGAGCTTTCTTCTATAAATATAAGCGCTATCGGCATTTCCGCCATGATGCACGGTTACCTTCCTTTTGATATGGAAGGAAATCAGCTTGCGCAGTTTCGTACATGGCGTAACACCAATACAGAAAAAGCAGCCGCCGAGCTTACAGAAAAATTTAATTTTAATATTCCGCTTCGCTGGAGTATAGCGCATTTGTACCAAGCGATGCTTAATTTTGAATTGCATGTTAAAGATATAAATTTCTTTACAACTCTTGCAGGTTATGTGCACTATAAACTAACTGGGGTTAAAGCTCTTGGTATAGGTGACGCTTCGGGTATGTTTCCAGTAGACAGCGCTACTTTAAAATTCAATTCCAAGATGACCGAGCAGTTTGAACAATTAGCAATGCCTTATAATTACAATTGGAAGCTTACCAACATAATTCCAAAAATTTTACTGGCAGGGGATAACGCAGGCTCTCTTACAAAAGAAGGCGCACTGCTCCTTGATCCAAGCGGTTCGTTAAAAGCAGGCATTCCGTTTTGCCCGCCGGAAGGCGATGCAGGCACAGGCATGGTTGCAACCAACAGTATCACAGAACGGACAGGCAATATTTCTGCAGGCACCTCTGTTTTTGCAATGATTGTTCTGGAAAAAGATTTATCAAAAGTGTACCCAGAGATCGACATCGTAACTACTCCGGCGGGCAAATCTGTCGCCATGGTTCACTGCAATAACTGTACTTCCGACATTGATGCCTGGGTTAGGCTGTTCAATGAATTTGCAAAAACCGCCGGTCTAAAAATCGACAAGACTGAGCTTTATGCTTTGCTTTACAATAAAGCTTTAGAAGCTGACACCGACTGCGGTAAACTTCTTTCTTACAATTATTTTTCCGGCGAGCCGATTACAAAAATCGATGAGGGTCGTCCTTTGTTTGCACGTTTACCAGACAGCAATTTTAATTTGGCAAATTTTATGAAGACGCTTTTGTTTTCTGCTTTTGGCACTTTAAAATACGGCATGGATATACTTACAGAAAAAGAAAATGTAAAAATCGACAGTCTTCTTGGACACGGCGGTTTATTTAAAACAAAAGGCGTGGGT
>WQXI01000064.1 GCA_009784935.1 Treponema sp. | reverse complement strand
GCTGATTGCCCCCGATACAATTGTCTGCGCACCCAAAAAGCGCCCTACTTCCAGAGCTGTTCTGTCGTCAACTTCTCCCGACCACTGAAAGTTTTGTTCCTGACGAATTAATTCTAACTGCGCGCGATCTACAACAGTAAAAATGCGGTCGTTTACTGCATTTGAGATTAATTCATCTATTATATAGTCCGAAAGAGCGGCATAGTCAGATTGAATATTTAATATAACAATCCTGCTCCCTGCGGTTAAATTCTCATTTAAATAATCCGAAGCGTCTCTAATTGCCATGTCCAGATCATCAGGAGCGTTTGAAACTGTAGCGCAGCCGCCTAATAATGCGAAAAAGACAGCAAATAATAAAACTCTTCTTTTAATATTCATATCCGCTCCTTAAAACAATGCCTAACGTATTGTAGCGCCAGACACTGTTTTTAGTCAATTGTTTTATTACCAGTCTCCTTATGTTTGTTTACGGCGCTCTTAAATGTCTTACAGTAATCCATCCTGTATTATTACCGTATTTTACTTCGGCGCTTTCTAACTGTATTTCAGCACCTCTGGATATAAATGTACCAGTTGCTTTCTTGCCAGTTATTATTACAGTTCTGCCTTTCTTTATATATTGATGTGCGGAACTATTACCATTTGGCTCAAGCCTAAAAGCAGTCTCTTCGGTTGTTTTAGCCATAACTGGTTCATTCGATGTGCTTGCTAAAAGTATTAGGCTGTCAATGTCTTTAGAAGGTCTCTCGGTCCTTGAGCCAGAGGGAGAACCGCCGAATTGACTTATTACACCAGGTACAGCAAGTGCAAGCATAATAATAAAAAGGATTGTTTTCTTATATCGCCACGCTTTATAAGTGATGATCATACCCACTATTAGTGATATTAAAATAATAGCTGTTAAGATAAAAACATTATCAAGACTTAAATTTTGATAAACCCAAAAAGCTGTCAAACAAATACCGATACCGATTACAAGACTAAAAATAAATGATACAAAACCGTGTCTTGGTTTTACTTCAACTTTTGATCTTTCTGCTATAGTGCGTAATTCTTCTTTTGCTTTTCTATGTCCCAGTGTTTCGGCTTTTTTAAGATATTCTATGCACAATTTTTCGTCTTTCTGGTATCCGCATAAGCCTTCGTAAACGCATTTTGCAACGGTAAAGTAGGCATCTTTATCATTGCTTTCCATACCTTTGGAATACCATTCCTTTGCTTTTTCGTTATCATGTTCTCTGCCTATGCCGTAGCGGTAAATATCACCCATATATTTAAAGAAGTCCTTATTTCCTTCCTCAATCCTTGCTGTAACCAATGGAACAATTTCTGCCATTTCTACATCAAAAGGTGTATCTCTTAAAAATTCTTCGCTAATTTCCATTTGTAATAAAGAAAAATTTGCAGTTTTGTAATAATTATCGTCCAGCAATTCTCTTAATGATGCTAGCAGTACTTCTGTTGTTTTTTGTTTTTCGCCAAGTTTATCATGACAAAGAGCAGCTAAAATCGAACTTCGTTGCATTCTGGCAAGTGCTTCTTTATAATTTCCTTGTTTATAAAGAATAATTAACGCAACCAACTCTAACTTGTAACTGTCGCAGATATTTATTGCATCGGAAATTTTGCCGTTATTATATAAATCATAAATCTGATTCATTTTGCTACGGAATTCTTCCTTTGCTTTTTTTGCTTCTTGTGCTTCAGCTTGATATCTGGCAATTTCCTGTTGCTCTCTTATTACACGTTCTTCTTCCTTTAATATACGTTTTTCTCTTTCTGCATTTTTACGCTTAAAATAATTGTATGCTGATTTTAACCCACCGCCTATAAAATCAGTTGAGTCTAAAAGAGCATTTGTTTGTTTTCTGTTATGTTCTTCAACTTCTTTTCCCCATCTTATGCGTTCTTGTTCCTCATAATAATCACTCATAAAAATCTCCTTCGGCATTTAACATTCGCCAGACAAATTATTTTTTACCACGAACGACACGAACTTGCTGTTTGATATTTAAGCTCAGGTTCGTGTGGTTAGTGGTTAAATTCTTCCTTCTTCCTCCGTGTTCTCTGTGTGAGTAGGTCTGCAGCTAAAATTGCCCGGTATTAATGGAGGAAAAATAGCTTTTTTTCTAAAAGCCCAAGCAATTTTAACCGCAGTACTCCTCTGTTTTTATTACTTTTTAGTCCAAATTTGAGCGCCAGCACCTGCATTTAATGAGAGTGTGTTTCCTTCGAGGGTGTACTTAAGTTTTGTAACATCACCATCAGATGCGGTCATAATCAGTTCATCGCCGGAAATTTCGAATGTTCCTTCAACCTTGTAATCTCCTAATTGAAAGGTATAGTTATTTCCAGAGAAGGTACGAATTGCGTTATTGTACTCAAATGTACCGCTTAATTTGCCGCCGCCGCCGCATGCTGCTGTGAGTCCGATTACTGCTATCAAGGCAATAATCCCAATGATCTTTACTGTGTTTTTCATAATGTTCTCCCTGCGGGTTTCCCGCTGTATATAGTTATTTGCTAATATATTCGATATTTTGGTTATTTCGTCCTATAAATATAGATAGGTTTGCCTTTTTTTGAGCTTTTTAACCTATAAATATTGGTAGGTTTCCCATTATTTTGATTATTAACCAAATCCTAACAAAGATTCCTTCACAAAATGTCGAAAAATTACTATACTTAATTATGAAACAAAAAATCATATCAAAAACCTATGGTTTTTTAGCTGTTGTTTTAGTTATACTTTTGGGTATTTCGCCAATGGAGCTTTTTGCTCAATCTGCAGAAAATGCAGCTGCGAGCCGAACTAGCGGCACAAATGTTTACTATTATTCAACCTTATATGAAGCTCTGGCTGCTGTAAGTTCAACCTCTGGCTTTGACTCTCCTGACGAAATCACTATTCTTACAGATATTGTTTTAGACGAACCTATAATAATCGAAGATGACATTAATGTAATGTTAACAGCCGGAAACGCTGATGTAACTATGCGGCGCGGCGAGGGCAATATCGACCATCCTGTTTTATGGGTAATGGGAGAAGGCGCAAGCCTTAGTTTGGGAAAGCCCGGAATGGAGTATAATCTATATATTGATGGGGGCTTTTTAGAAAGCGGTATTCGGGCTAATGCGCCTTTGATTGCGCTTTCGGGGCCGGATGCAAGGCTTTATATGCATGACAAAGTTTTTTTGCAAAACAATTATAACAACGGCGATGTATCTTTATCCAGTTATTTTGAAAACGGAGGGGCTTTAATTATCCGCACTGCAGAGGATCTTGGTGATCAACAGGCGCAATTTGTTATGTACGGCGGAACCATCAGGGGAAATACAAATGATGTTCAATCGTACATGGCTTACGGCGGCGCGGTGCAAATTGTCGCTTACGGTATTTTTATAATGGAAGGCGGCGTAATTATGGATAATACCGCCCGGGTTACAGGCGGCGGTGTCGCAGTAGGCGGCAGGGGTACATTTATAAAGACAGGCGGTATTATTTTTGGAAAGAATGCGCCTGCAGGTTTTCGCAATATCGCTATAGAAGGAACCGGTAAATTAAAAATCATGGGGCATGCTGTCCGCGCTGCTCCCGGCGGCGATCTATTTTATTACAGAAATGATACAGTTGCAGAAAACGATAATCTTACTTATACAGGCGCGCCAAGAGGCGGCGGCGTATTCGGCGAAAACGAAAATTGGGAAAATTCAAATAATGCGCAGATGCGCAGGACATTAATAATTATTCTTGTTTCATTTGCGGCAGGTATTCCTATTTTCTTGTTTGTGATGAGAATTGTACAGAAAAAACAAATAGAAAGACTGTTAATGCAAAACCCTGCGCCGGTAATTAATCTAGAAGACAAGGGTTTGTCTGCCAAAGAAAAAGACGTATGTAAATTACTTTTAACCGACCTTTCTATAAAACAGATAGCCTTTACTATGAAAATTTCCTATTCGGGGGTAAATTATCATGTTAGTAAAATTTACGGGAAACTTGATTGTCATAGCCGCGAAGAATTAATGACAAAGCTTATGTCACCCCCACCCCCCCCCCCCCCCCCCCAAAACAAAAAAAATAAAAAAAAAGAACAGAAAATATAATATTTAAATTTTTTTCTTAATTTTTGTTAATTT
>WQXI01000063.1 GCA_009784935.1 Treponema sp. | reverse complement strand
TGTTAGAACAGAAAGTATCGGCAGAGCGAATGTTTCAAAGGAAAGAAATGCAGAAACAGGATAACCGGGTGTGCCGATTACAGGTTTTCCATTTACAATTGCAAGAATCACAGGTTTTCCCGGTTTCATTGCAACGCCATGAATAATTACTTCGCCAATTTCGCGCAGTACCTGAACAGTAAAGTCTTCTGTGCCTGCGCTGGAGCCTGCGTTAATCAATACGATATCAAACTCTGCCGCGGCTTTTATTACTGCGTTTTTTAACAAATCGAAATTGTCGGGAACAGGATTAAAGCGTACACCCTCGCCGCCAGCTTGCTTAACCTGCGCTTCGTACATACGAGAGTTGGATTCGATTATTTTTCCAGCTTCGGGAGCTTCGCCCGTTTGCAAATTAGAAGCGCATATATCGATGATCTCCGAACCTGTCGGAAAAATTGCAACTTTGGGTATCGTATAAACTTCTATAGTTGTTATACCTGCGGTTAGGAGCATTCCAATATCGACAGGTCTTATTTTATGTTTGGCAGAAAGTATTTCTTCTCCTATTCTGATACTTTCACCAATTAATCTGATATGTTGACCCGGGGAAACGTTTTTTGTTATTTTTATTTTTTTGCCATTGTCTTCGTAAATTAGATCTTCTGCCATTATCACAGCGTCGTAAGGCTCTTGAACAATGTCACCCGTGTTTACATTAATAAAATCAAAGTGTGACCGAGAAGAATTCAAACCACAGA
Source organism: Treponema sp. (assembly GCA_009784935.1). Classification (GTDB taxonomy): domain Bacteria; phylum Spirochaetota; class Spirochaetia; order Treponematales; family Breznakiellaceae; genus WQXQ01. The sequence goes on along the minus strand of WQXI01000063.1, from coordinate 5,271 downwards.
GGTCACGGAGTATTGGCAACTGTAGTTGCCCAGAGTCATTTGTTCCAGAACTTTTTCTTTCTCCGTGAAAATCTGCGGATTTTACAGCAATGCCGTCCATTGCGGCGGCGTTATAATGCGGAGAGTTCAACTTTGCACAGACCGGCACAGAAGTAACACGACCCAAACTTTCCTCTACAGGGATAACTTCAAACTTTGGAACAAGCTGGCTGTCAAGCGCAGATAAATATTCTGCAAGCGCTTCATCTACAGGGGTTAATTTTAAATTTAAGTTTCGTTTTTGTTCTGCCATTATTTACTGTTCCAACCTTCCATCTTTCATATAGTATATTACATTGCACATTTTTTTTAAATCCAGCATTTGGTGGCTAATTATAATCCAGATCGATTTTTCTTTTTCTTGTTCTTCAATAATAATTTTTTCAAAAATATCGAGACTGCCTAAATCCATTGCTGTCATCGCTTCATCCGCTATTATAAACTTTGGTTTAAAAATAACCGCACGCAAGAAACTTAATTTTTGTTGTTCACCGCCCGATAAACTTTTTGCTCTTTGATTCTTCCTGTTTAAAAACCCCATTCTGTCCAATAGAGAATCTACAAGTTCGGGATCGGGTGTCTCTTTGCGGAGCTTCAACGGATAAACAAGATTATTGTATACAGTATCATCCATCATATAAGGCTTACGGCCAATGTAGGTAATGTTATGGGGCGTTAAACCTTCGGTATCGATACTACCGCTGTCTGGCTCGATAAGTCCTGTCATTATTTTTGCAAGAGTAGATTTACCACAGCCGTTATTGCCGACAAGACCGTAAATACCCGGATCAGATACAACCAGTTTATCGATACAAAGAGAAAACTCGTTATAACTTTTTTTTATATCCCTTAAAATCATCTAAAAGTTTTCCCTAAAAGTTTTCATCGATAGCTTCGTTCTTGCGAAGCAGATCCGAAAGCGACTGGAGCAAAAATGCCATCAATAAAAGAATTATCCCAAGTGTAATGCCCTGACTAAAGTCTCCCATATTACGAAGCATTGTAATCGCTGTTGTCATTGTCCGGGTTTTGTATTGAATGTTACCTCCGACAATCATTACTGCTCCAACTTCGCTAATCGCTCGGCTAAAAGCAATAATGACAGTAAAGTATAATTCATTTTTCATCTCTTTAATAAAAAGAAACAATGTTTGCAATCGGTTTGCTCCCATTGTTTTTGCAAACATACGCATTAAAGGAGCGCTGCGAACTGCATAAGTATAAACCATTCCTGTGATTATCGGAGTAATGAGTATCACCTGCGCAATTATCATCGCTTCGATTGTGAATAGAAGCCCAAAAGAACCGAATGGACCACGGCGCATTAATAAAAGATAAACAATAAGCCCCGCTACAACAGACGGCATTCCCATTAATGTTCTGCAAATTCTTACAACAATGCGCTTACCAAAAAAATTGTGTTTTTCCAGAAGCAATGCAAAAACAATTCCCAGAACCGTAGAGATCAGCGTAGAAAAAAACGACATTCTTAGAGTAACGCTGATTACCGAAAGAGTATCGGGACCTAAGTTTATAAAACCAAAGTTCAATTTTAGCGCACCTGATTATTTGCGTTAGGCGTAAACAAAGCGCCGCCGAATTCTTCCAGGCCGTATTGCTCTATAAGCTGCTGGGCTGTATCGCTGACCATCCATTCAACAAAAGCTGAACCGCCTTCGACATTAACATGAGAATGCAACTGAGGATTAACCAGAATGACTCCGTAGTAGTTTAAAAGTTCGGGGGCGTTTTCGCAAATTGCCTGCAAACTAATCTTTCCTTCTTTTCTAAGAATAAGCCATGTAGCTCGATCTGTTAGAGTATAGGCTTGCATTTCATCTGCCATTTGCAAAGTTGATCCCATTCCCTGTCCTACAGAAGAATAGTTGCGCAATACTGCAGTGTCTACACCAGCCGATCGCCAAAGAGTAATTTCCATTCTGTGTGTTCCAGAGTCATCGCCGCGGGAAACAAACGAAAGATTTCCTGACGCTATATTCTGTAATGTTTGCAGAACATTATCGTTATGCGGGATTGTGTTTACATCCGAACCCACAATCAAAAAGTCATTATACATTACATCGTAACGTACGCTTCCGTAGCCGTCAGCCACAAACTGAAGCTCGTCATTTCTTGCGTGAACAAGAAGGACATCGGCATCTCCATCACGCCCCATCCGAAGCGCGGCGCCAGAGCCGACAGCGATTACATCAACTTCCCAGCCTGTCTGCTTTGTAAACTCTGGCAGCAGAAAATCCAGTAAACCTGAATCCTGAGTGCTGGTGGTAGTAGCTAAAGTGATTTTTCCTTTAATAGAAACCGATTCGGCGCGGCGTGTGCAGCCGATGTTGAGCAGCAAACTTGTTACAAGAATCAATGCTGCGATGGACATAATAGCCCTAAGACGAAAAGTCTTATTCTTCATTGTTTTCTCCTTTACACAATGGTAGGCACAGACGTTTCCAACTGAGCCCTAACGTTCCACTTTGCATATCCAAAAGTAGATTTCCAATAATAAGAATTTACCACGGAGTACACGGAGTTTCACGGAGAAAGTAAGATTTTTATTTCAAAACCTCCGTGCTCCTCCGTGCCCTCTGTGGTTTTTACTCTTCTAGGACAACCAATTTGACCTTAGCTAAATGGAATCGGAGTTTTATTAATAGTATCAAATACATTATGCTTTGTCAGCATACGTCCTCCCTATCAGAGCCTTTTAAGCTCTTGCTGTAAGGAACAATTAAACAGCCTCCACCTGATGAACGCAATATGATACAATACTTTCAATGAAAGAAAAACTCAAAAAAATAATTCCTTTGGCTGTTCTGCCTATAATCCTTGTGGTTTGTGTTGGTCTTTGGGCTGGACTTTCATCGGGTCGTTATGAAAACGTACAAAGCGATGAAAATGGCACATGGGATTTACAAAATTTTGATTTTAATAAAACCAATGCCCGTTTAACAGGAAGTGTAGAATTTATCCCGAATGTATTACTGAATCCGGATGAATTTGCCGCCCGCGAAAACGAGAGTATTATAGGATTTCCGGATGAAATTGCTGTTTTTTCGACAAGCCGGATAAGACTTCTTGTACCGGAAGGAAATTATACTTTTTCTAGAATTAGTACAGATTATGCCGACCGTATTTTTGTAAACGGGATCTGGCTGCACGATGTGGGAAAACCTGCGAAAGAATTAAAAGACGGCTTGGCGTTTACATCAAGGGTTACATTTACTGTGCAGCCTATTGCTGGAGTAATCGAGATAATTCAGCAAACTTCCAATTTTTCGCTTAGAGGCAAAAACAGGCAGGCGCAGGATTGGATTATAGGAAATTATAATTACGCTTACTCTGTTTTACAAGCGGATTTTACCGTATCAATAATAATTGGCTGTTATCTTGTTTTATTCCTGATTTTTACCTCAATGTATTTTTTTATGAGTAGTTACCGTCCGTCATTGTATTTTGCTTTGTTTTGCCTGATGTGGTTTTTGCGCTCGGGTATAACAGATTTAAGAATATTCGCTTCGCTGCTGCCGTGGCTTTCAGGTTATTTATCAATGCGGATTGAGTATATCTCTTTACCAGCAGCGGCAATTCTGTCTATAGCTATTATCAGGTATTTATTCCCGGGAGTTTTACATAATATTTTTTGCAGAATCCAGAATATTGTTTCGGTTATATTGGCGGTTCTTCTTCTCGTATTAAATATACCATCAATTGTCTATATCGTTTTAATATGCCAGATTTTTTATTTTTTATGTATTGTTTATATACTTGTCAATGCTGTAATGAAAGTGCGCGAAATTGATATTGTAAAAGGTATTTTTTTAACGGGAGCTGTAATTTTTCTTTACGGAGCAATACGGGATTTCTCGTATTACAGTTTTTCCTTTATTCCGCTTTTGCCGCCGTTTTCGGATGCGAATTTTACCCAAATTACAGTATTGGCATTTGCGTTCTGCGAAGCGGCAGCTGTCTTTATTTCTACAATGAGAAAAATGCGTGATATCGAAGTAAAAAATATGTCTCTGGAAACAGAAATAAACTTTCTTCAAAAACGGCTGATAAATCTGCAGGAAATAAAAGAAAGACAGAATCAGGAAGAAATAAACATAAAACCATTTAAGTTAAACACCGCTACAAATATGGCATCTATAAATGATATTGATATGATGCTTACACCTAAGGAATTTGCCCTGCTTCTGACATTTATTCAAAACGAAGGACGTGTTTTAAGTGCAGAATACATTTATGAAACAATCTGGGGTATGCCGATGAATAACGATAATCTAACATTAAGGAAACACATATCCGAACTTCGTAAAAAACTGGAAAAAGGTAAAAGCGGCTATACCATCAGCGCGGAGTACGGCAAGGGATATTACATAGAAAATATCTAAAAGATTGTGAAGATTTAGTAACAATTCGTTTTACCTGCAAATTTTATGATATCTTTTATTAATGATTGGGTTATTTCTTCTTATTCTCATGATTACTCCAATTCAAGCGCAGGCTGAAGAAAAATCACTTCAAAATTTTATCTTTATCTCTCCGGTAACAGAAATTGTCTATTCCAGAAACAGTCCCGCTTTTGGCGCGGGTTTAATGATCGGCGCAGGTGACGATGTGTCTATCGGCTTAAAAGCTGTTTATTTTATTGATTTAGAAAGTGTGCATGCTCTGGAAATGGGAGCTTTTATAAGGTTTTATTTGTTTGGCACAAATAACGCAGAAGGTTTATTTGTTCAGTTAAACGGCGGAGCGGTAGTGTTTACCCGTGAAGAAGCGGTTAATCTGCCTACTGATATAGGAACAGCTTCTGTTTTTTTAACTGTCGGCTGGCGTTTTCATTTTGGTCAGAGATTTTTTGTAGAACCGGTTGTACGCGCGGGAACGCCTTTTTTATTGGGAGCAGGAGTATCTGCCGGAGTTAGATTATGAGAAGTAAATATTTATTTTTAATTATTATTTTCTTTTTGTTTATATTTTCATGTTCAAATCCAATATTAACGGATCTGCTTGAACCGCTGTTTCCCGAAGAATGTAAGATTTGTATTGTAACTAACACCGCTACTTGCACTACATCAGGATTAGAAACAAGGGTTTGTTCTAAATATAAACAACACGAAGGAACACGCAACGTAAATGCGCTTGGTCATGATTACAGCGATTTAACACAAACAACTCCGCCGACTTGCATAGCAAGAGGAATAAAAACAGGAACTTGCA
>WQXI01000062.1 GCA_009784935.1 Treponema sp. | reverse complement strand
AGTTAAAAACTTTGATCCAAGTTTATGGATAGATAAAAAAGAAGCGCGCAAAATGGCTCGCTTTACGCAATTTGCGGCAGCTGCAACAGCGCAGGCTCTTACAGACGCAGGTCTTATGGGCGATGTTGACGCGGAAGGCAAACGCCCTGTAAAGTGCAATGCGGAAAAAACAGGCATAGTAATGGGTAACGGCATTGGCGGTTTCGAAATTGTTCAGGAATCCATGAAGAAGCTGTTTGACAATGGCCCGGGCAGAATGCTGCCGCTTACAGTTCCAATGATGATCCCTAACGAAGCTGCAGGAAATATATCGATGATGTTCGGCACCAAGGGTCCTGCGTTTACACAGATAACCGCATGCGCTGCAGGTACAGACGCAATGGGACAGGCTCTGGATTTAATCCGAAGCGGCCGCTGTGATGTTGTAATTTCTGGTGGAACAGAATCGACAATTACCCAGTTTGCTATTGGCGGCTTCCAAATGTTAAAAGCGCTTTCTACAAAACGCTGCGACGAACCTACAAAAGCTTCGCGCCCGTTTGACGCAGACCGTGACGGCTTTGTTATAGCAGAAGGCGCAGGTATTGTAATTCTCGAAAGCGAAGAACATGCAAAAGCGCGCGGCGCAAAAATATACGCCGAGCTTGCAGGTTACGGCGCAACTGCCGACGCATATCATATTACTTCTCCGGATCCTACAGGTGCCGGCGGTTCCAATGCTGTAAAGAATGCCATTGCCGATGCTGATATGAAGCCCGAAGAAATTCAATATTACAATGCGCATGGAACATCAACTGCAATTAACGATCCTACAGAAACCAAAATGCTCAAAATGGCTTTTGGCGACCATGCTTATAAAATGAAAGTTTCCAGCACAAAGAGCATGCATGGTCATAATGTTGCCGCTGCAGGCGGTGTCGAAGCTATCGCTTGTATTCTTGCAATCCGTGACGGTTTTTATCCGCCTACGATTAATCTTGATAACCCGGATCCAGAATGTGATTTGGACTATGTAGCGAATAAAGTTCAGTACGGCGAAATAAATGCGGCAGCTTCCGGCTCGCTTGGTTTTGGCGGACACAACGGCGTTGTAGTATTTAGAAAGTACAAAGGATAAGTTGTAATGAGCGAAATAGAAAAGCTTTTGCCTCATCGCGAACCGTTTCTCTTTGTTGACGAAATTGTCGAGGCGACTAACGAAAAAATCGTAACAAAGCGTTTATTCGCAGAGAGCGAATATTTCTTTAAGGGTCATTTCCCCGAGTACCCTGTGGTGCCGGGTGTGATCCTTGTAGAAACAATGGCTCAGTCCGGCGGCGCAGGTTTGCGCAAACTTGGCGTACTTAGCGATGATGCGCTTTTCTTTTTTGCAACTGTAGATAAAGTAAAGTTTCGCCGCCAGGTTCGTCCCGGCGACGTAGTGCGCTGTGAAATCGAAAACCTTCGCGTCTCGCCGAAGATGATCAAACAGCGCGGTTTGGCTTATGTCGGTGATGAAGTCGCCGCCGAAGCCGAATGGATGTGTCTCGTTGGCAGTAAGTAATAAAATTTTTTACCACGAACCACACGAACTAAGATAAAATATGAGAGCAAGAGTTCGTGTTGGTTTGTGGTTAAGCAAGGAGAATGTTTATGTCAATTAAACCAATGGTTAGAAACAATATCTGTCTTAATGCTCATCCGGAAGGATGCGCCGCAGGTGTAAAAAAACAGATCGAATACGCAAAGAAAAATTTGTCCAAGAGCGACGCTGCCCCCAAACTGGTTTTGGTTGTCGGCTGTTCCAACGGCTACGGACTTGCAAGCCGCATTTGCGCCGGCTTTGGGTACGGGGCTGTCACTGTCGGGCTATCATTCGAAAACGAACCGTCAGAAAAACGCTCTGGAACTCCGGGCTACTATAACAACGAAGCGTTCGACAGCGAAGCTGCAAAAGCGGGACTTGTTTCTATTTCTTTAAACGGCGACGCTTTCTCCAACGAGATGAAAGCCAAAACTGCCGAAGCTGTAAAAAGTGCCGCCGCCAAAGCGGGTATCCCTGCTAAAATAGATTTGTTTGTTTATTCGCTTGCGTCTCCTGTAAGAACAGATCCAAAAGACGGCGTAATGTATAAGTCTGTAATTAAACCGATAGGTCCTGCGCAATCCGGCAGAGCTCTTAATTTTATGGACGGAACATTCAGCGACTTTTCTATCGAAGGCGCAACAGCAGAAGAAATCGCCAACACTGTAAAAGTTATGGGCGGCGAAGACTGGGAGTTATGGATGGACTCTCTCGAAAGCGAAGGATTATTTTCGCCGCAGTCAAAAACAGTTGCTTATACTTATATTGGTCCTGAGCTATCATGGGCAATTTATAAAAACGGAACAATCGGCAAAGCAAAAGAAGATCTCGAACGCGCCTGCCGCGACATAAATAAAAAACATGCTTCAAAAATAAACGGCGCATGGGTTTCTGTAAACAAAGCTCTTGTAACACGAGCAAGCGCAGTAATTCCAATTATTCCATTGTATATTTCGTCTCTCTTTAGAGTAATGAAAGACATGGGATTACACGAAGGCTGTATTGAACAACTTGTGCGATTATACCGCGACTGCCTTTACACTGCCGACGGAAAGGTTCCTGTAGACAGCGAAAACCGCATACGCATAGACGATTGGGAAATGCGCGACGATGTGCAAAAAGCAGTCACAGAAAAAATGAGCAAAGTCGCTGCAGAAAACGTGTTTTCAGAGACTGATATAGAAGGCGTCAAGCACGATTTTCTGGAAGTTCACGGTTTCGACGTCGCCGGCGTTCAATATTGAACTGCGAAGCAAAAGCGCTATATAGAACGATTAGTGAAACTTCTTACCGTCATTATTCTTGATACTTATTTGTCAAAACAAGAAAATATTATTGACAAATTGCCTATGTAACAGTAGTATAGTATTATGGAAAATGAGCAGGTTATTATTTTAAAGGATATTAGAGCAACTCTTAACAACTTATTAGAAGTTGTTAAAGAAAGACCCAGTAAGATTGAAAAAATATTTAACACTGTTGTGGCATTTATTGGCGGTTTAGGTATAATTGGAATTATTGATACTGTTTTAAATTGGTTAAAATTAAAATAGGAGGATTTTATGTTTTTTCAATTGATTGTAAGTATTGCTTTAGTTTGCATAGCGATAGGGTTTTATATTATCGGTAAACGAGTTTTTAAAAAGAGCTAATAGAATACAGAAGTCAACAAAAACACACTTTTAGGGTACCTAAAAGTGTGTTTTTAGAAGATTGCAGAAAGGGCTATTCTTCCTTGTTTTCTGTGTTTGGGAGTTCAGGTTTGAGGTTTTTTCGGTTTTGATACAGCCGGCGTTCAATATGAATGATTCCCTGTGAGATAAAGTAGCCGCCGAAAATTACTATAAACCTGTCAATTAGGTTTACTGGAATTCTCGAAAGTATGTTCATCGGCAGTTCATGAATATTGGTTCGTATAAACATCATTTTAAAGAAGTCTTCTGCGCTAAAGTTTTCTTTTGTGTATGGTAATAATGTAAACCAAACATAGGCTATTAAACCGCCAAGTAAACTTACAGCTAAACAGGCAGTTATGTACAGTAAAAAGAGCCGCGAAAAAATATTTATTCGCGTAGCTGCAGCGTTATTAATTGTGTTACTGGCGGCAGTTTTTGGCTTTAATAACCAAATAATAAATACTTCGGCAATTGCGCAAAGCCCAAATGGAGTAAAGGCGCCGTCGATATATACGCCGATTGTTGCTGTTATGAGAGCTGTGACAAGACCGGGAATTAGACCGGCATAGAAAGTGACAGCGGCAGTAAAAACAGTATCCAAAAATACCGGAAGCTTTAAAACATTTAAGGAAAAAACGCTTAAACAGGGATTAAGGGCAGCCGCCATTATACACAATGCGGCTAAAAATAAAAATCTTTTTACAGTCATATTTTAGTCTATCAAATTTGCATTTATTTGTCTATTACGGGCTTTTTTATAACCGTGCGTAAACACACGAAAAAATCGTGCGTATTACACAGATGTTTTAAAGAGCAAACTATTGTAGATTTATTTGTAGCATTTTAAAAGGAGTATTGGTGTGAAAAAAATTGCAATTAGATTTATTATACTCGCTGTGATTACTACGCTGCTGCTGGCAGCGTGCGGCGACAAAAAACCGGACTACACAGCGATGATAAGGATAGACGGCGGAACGTTTACGATGGGCTCGCCGGACACTGAAGCTGAAAGAGAAACCGATGAAGGCCCTCAGCGGCAGGTCACGTTGACCGGCTTTTGGATGAGCAAATACCCGGTGACTCAAGGGTGGTTCGAAGAAGTCATGGGATTTAACCCGAGCTATTTTAAAGGAAAAAACCTTCCTGTAGAATGCGTGACGTGGTTTGACGCTTTGGAGTTCTGCAACAAGCTCAGCGAACTGCATAACTTACAGCCCGTTTATAATATTACAGGGAAAATAATGTCGGACAATCATATTTGGGAGGCAACAGTTACAGCTGATTTTTCTAAATCCGGCTACAGGCTTCCTACAGAGGCGCAGTGGGAATACGCTTGCCGCGCTGGCACTACGACCCCTTTTAACACTGGGGAAAACATTACGACAAGCCAGGCAAATTATAACGGCAATAAGTCGTATAACGGCAACCCTGCCGGAGTGTACCGTGATACGACCACGCCTGTGGACATGTTTAGCGCAAACGCCTGGGGCTTGTATGACATGCACGGGAACGTGTCTGAGTGGTGCTGGGACTTGTTTAGTAGAACTTACTACGGCGAGAGCGGCAATAATAACGACCCCGAAGGCCCCCGTGTCGGGATTGTCCGACGAGGTAATCCCGGGGCTTCTTTCCGTGTGGTTCGTGGCGGGTCATATGACTGGTCCGGACAGCGCCTCCGTTCAGCCTTTCGGGCCGACTGCGCCCAGGACATCGGGTTTGGCTCTCTCGGTTTTCGTGTTGTAAGGTCGTTGGAAAGCGAATAGTAATTTGTGTATAAAGATCGGAGCAGGCTGCGGTACAAAAAAACTTTGTCTGCTCCGTGTAACTTCGTGGTTAACTCTTAATTTTTTCTCTGTGGTCTTTGTGTGAGCCTCTTAAAAAATCTGCGTTAATCTGCGGATTTATTCTTACTCAGCGTCTGGTGTTTTTTTTAATGTTATGAAGCGGCAAAGGCCGTAAAAATTTGATAATCAGGGAGATTTGGTTTTGGACTGTTACTTTGATAGTTTTTCCAAAATGTCTTGAGCGGTGTATTTGTTTATATCAGAATGCCGAGGGACTTGAGTAAACTCATGTGTACGCGGATTTTCATAAATGTCATGTTTGCTGCCATGCCTAACAAAAATTGCACCATATTTTCGCATTAATTTTAATAATTGTACTCTTTTCATGCAGGGATTCGAACTCTTCCTGTTTTTCGAATTGCCGCTAGATGTTCTTTTTCTTCCTGCCTTATCTCATATACTTCAATTAGGGCTTCTTCAAGCTCAGAAAGAGACAGACCCTGAGTTGAATCTTTGGGATAATCATTGAGAAAACCAACAAAAAACTCGCCATCTTGCCAATAAGTATATTCTAATTCCATAACCTAAATATAATGTTTTTTTTATTATTGTCAATACTTTTGTATCATAAACGCGTTTTTCATAATATAATAAACTTGTGAAAACTAAACTATTTATTGTTTTTTTCTTAATTTTTTTTACAGCGGCAGGCAGCCGGTTTTGTGCGGCAGAAAATACGCAAAAGATAATTTTTATTCAGGACATATATGTTCAATGGATAGAAATGGAACATCAGCTTAGTTTAGAGAATATTGACGTTTTATATACTTCAATTCAATCTTATCTTAATTCTGAATCATATCGAATATACAGGTTTATGCCTTTTTCTACCGCATTCGGTTTTGGTCATACAGACCCTAATGAATTGTATGAGGTAACTGCTGTAATTGAGCTCCTCGAGTTTCTTCGCAGCGCTGTATTAAACGGAGAGCATGAAGAAGTTAAAGAAATATCCAATAATATAACCAGTAATCTGGTTAAAGCTCTTGCATGGGACTCGCTCGCCGAACAGTTTACCACAGGCGCTTACATTCGATTGTTTTTAATATTGTTTTCTATAATTGTGATTGCAGTTATTATTATCATTTTTTTAAACAAAGAACTTATTTTTTCTTTACGCCGCGAAGAAGAAGGCTCGATCTATTCACGCGCTGTTTTGCTTGCGCAGGAAAGAGAACGTTCACGGTTAAGCAGAGAACTGCACGATACTATCGCGCAGGACTTGCGTTATATGTCATTGGAAATGAGCAAGATAAGCAAGACAACAGAACAAACAAAACGGGAAAAGCTATGCATAGACGCTGCTGCGTTTCAATCTGGTCTTATCTGCAAAGTACGGGATATTTGCGATTATCTTGTTCCGCCCGATTTTCGT
>WQXI01000061.1 GCA_009784935.1 Treponema sp. | reverse complement strand
TAAAAAAAAACAAACAAAAAAACAAAAAAACTAGAATAAAAAGAGAGGTAAGAGGGCAGAGAGGAAAAATAATTACTAAACAGAGGTAGGGGGGGGGGGGGGGGGGGGGGGGGGTAACTAAATCTGGAAATGCAAAAAACAATCTTTCTAACATATTTTATATATATTACCTTTTTTTAATTTTGTCAAGAAAAAATAGAAAGGTATGACAAACATCATCTTGTTATTATTACATTTTTTGTGCTATTGTATGAGGCTTCCAGCTAAAAGCATAAGCGATTCTTTGCTAACATCACGAAATCTGAAGGAATAATAAATATCTTTTACTATATGCTCTGTAATATTAACCTTTTTCTGCATTTTTGCAGCAACAAGACAAAGAACTCTGTTAAATAAAAACAAAGCTATTTTTGAATTTAGAATATCTGGTGGTAATTTTTTACAAGAAAATGGATGCAATTTTATTATCCAAAAACACATAAGCGCCCCTTCGTTTAACTCACCCATTTTACATCTGTTATAAAAAATGTGAAAATAAACACGGCGTTTCTCTATACGATCAAAAATCTCTAATAATGTATCTTCATGTACTATAATATCAGTAATACCTGTAGATTGAATAAAATTATTAATATAAATATTCAACTTTTCTAATAATTCTCGAGCCATATTATTGTCAAGCTTTGTAAATACTGGGAATTCTTCAGGTTTGTTTGCCATTATAGATCTCTTATAAGTTCTGCAATTTTTTGTCCTTTCGGCGTTTTAGTAAAATCTGCCTCATCACTAAGTATAGCGTCCCAAAAAGAAATATTATCAGGGCGCAGGCGTTCATTACTGACAGTTTCATTGTTGTTTATATAATTCTGCCACGCTTGTGAAGAAATATTTATCTCTGCATTCATGCAATTAACCTCTGTTAAGTACTATACATAAATAATAGATGAAAGTCAAGATAAAAAATAACTTTTCCTTTTTACCTGCATAATATCCGCACCGATTCCACAGCTGTTTTGATTGCAGCTTCACTGTCGTGGCTGTGCGGATTATCCATTCCTGCTTTTTCGCGCTCTTGATTCCACACTACGCTTAAAACACAGCCTGCTCTTGCTCCGAGTATTTGGCTTACTATAAAAAGAGAGGCGCTCTCCATTTCCGAAGCAAGACAGCCGGCTTTGAGCCATGCGTCCCATTTATTGTTAAGCTCATAGGCAGAAGGCATACGATTGGGGCTGTGCTGTCCGTAAAAAGAATCTTTGCATTGAACGATTCCGGCATGCCAATTGTAATTTAATTTTTTTGCAGCTTCTGCAAGCGCGTTTGTAACTTCTAGATTTGCAACGGCGGGAAACTCAATCGGTACATACTCGCGTGTTGTTCCTTCCTGACGTACTGCTCCTGTAGCAATAACAATATCTCCGCCTTTGACAGGCAGAGCCATTCCTCCGCAAGTTCCTACTCTGATAAAATTACGCACACCTGTTTTAAAAAGTTCTTCTATCGCAATTGCTGTAGAAGGTCCGCCCATTCCTGTAGAAATAACTAAAACATTTTTACCGGACAATTCTCCAATCCATGCAGTATATTCACGGTTTTGGCAGAAAAAGCGCGGGTTGTCCAGAAGAGACGCTATCTTTTCTACTCTGCCCGGATCTCCGGGAAGAATTGCGTATTGAGCATTATGACTGCCGTCAAAACCTATATGATATTGTTTTTCCATTATGTTCTATATATTACAGATTTTTTAGTTAAATGCAAGATGTACCGGACATATAAAGTCCCAAATCCCTGTATGTTACATCCTTTGGGTTAACATCAGCCGCTATTCTGCCTTCGTATAAAACAATAATTCTGTCGCTTACATCCATAACTTCGTCAAGTTCTAGGGACACAAGCAGTACAGCTTTGCCTTTATCACGTTCTGCAGTTAGAATGCTGTAAATATATTCGCAGGCGCCGGCATCGAGCCCTCTTGTCGGCTGTACTGCAACAAGAAGCGGTGAATCCCGTGAAATTTCGCGGGCAATAATTGCTTTTTGCTGATTGCCGCCCGACATGCCGCGCACTATTGTACGGCTTCCCTCAGCGCAGCGAATGTCAAACTTTTCTATAAGATTATCCGTATATTTATAAATTTCGTTAAATAAAAGAAAACCATTTTTGCTGTATTTGGAGGTATTGTAATTTTGCAATATCATATTAAAAGCAAGATTGTAATCAAGAACGAGCGCGTCTTTTTGTCTGTCTTCCGGAACATGAGAGAGGTTTCTGGAACGCACATTGTAATTAGTAATTTCTTTATCATCGATAAATATACTGCCAAAAATCCTGCCGCTGTCTGCTTTTACAATACCTGTAATCGCAGAAACAAGTTCATGCTGGCCGTTTCCTTCTATTCCGGCAATGCAGACTATCTCTCCGCTGCGAACATCAAAACTTACATTGTCTAGCAATGGTTTTGCGGATGTTTTGCCGCTGACTGTAAGATTTTTTACTTTTAATACCGCTTCGCCGGGCGTACATTCTTTTTTATTTATAACAAAATTAACTTTTCTGCCGACCATCATTTCTGACAATTCTTCTTTAGAAACTTTTGATACATCTATTGTTCCCGCAGATTTTCCTTTTCTTAAAACAGTGCACCTGTCCGCAATCAATTTTATCTCATCCAGTTTATGCGTAATAAATATAATGGATTTTCCTTCTGCTGTAAGGTTTTTCATTATTCGCATTAATTCTTCTGTTTCCTGCGGCGTAAGAACAGCAGTGGGTTCATCAAAAATTAAAATTTCGTTATCACGGTAAAGCATTTTAAGTATTTCTACTCTTTGCTGCATTCCAACAGTGATATTAGAAACAAGAGCGTCTGGATTAATTTCCAGCTTATAATGTTTTGATAATTCGGTTACTTGTTTTCTGGCGCTGTCTAAATTTAAAACGCCATGTTTAACTGTTTCTGCGCCAAGTATGATATTTTCCAAAACGGTAAAATTATGCACTAATTTAAAATGCTGGTGAACCATCCCTATACCTAGCTTTCTTGCGTCGTTAGGACCGTCTATGCGGACAATTTTACCGTTCTTTTTGATAGTGCCTTTTTCGCAGATATATAAACCAAAAAGAACGCTCATCAGGGTGGATTTCCCCGCGCCATTTTCACCTAACAGAGCATGGATTTCGCCTTTTTTGAGTTTAAGTGTAATATTATCGTTGGCGATAATACCGGGAAATAGTTTTGTAATCCCGTTCATCTCTATAAGATGTTCCATATGGTTATTTTTAAGATATGGGATAAAAAGAGCGGTGTCAAGATATTTAGTATTGACAAAAATAATAACATCCTGTAGAATTAAACTACATTATATTGGGGTGCTGATTTATCGGCTGAGATCGGGCAAACAACTAAAGTTGTACAACTTTAGTTGTAAAAGACCCGGAACCCTTGTCTGACCGTTTAATCATCAATTTACGGTTTAGGCGCACCTGATCTGGATAATACCAGCGGAGGGAAAGTTTATTCTAATCTTTATTGAAATAATAAACAGAATTAAACTCCTCCGATTCACTGCAAAGGAGAAGTTATGGAAAGACCGCAAGCAAGCGTTGCAATTCAAGTATTGCCGCAGTCAACTGCTGGAGATGAAGTTCTGAGAATTGTCGATAAAGTTATCAGCTACATTAAGAGCACAGGATTAAAAACGATTGTTGGACCTTTTGAGACTGTTATCGAAGGTGATTTTGATAAATGTATGGACATTGCAAAAGAATGTCAGTTGATTTGCATTAGAGAAGGAGCCGCAAGCCTTTTAACATACCTAAAAATCGCCTACAACCCAAACGGCGGAACATGGTCAATCGATGAAAAAACCGCAAAACATATTTAAAAGGCATAATTTTCTGCCGTTGATTCCTATCGCGGCAGTCCTCCTCTTATGGCAGGGTCTAAGTATGAGCGGATTTATCCCGCCTTATATGCTTCCCAGCCCTTTGCGGGTTGCAGCAGTTTTTATCGATGATTTTTCTCTATTAAAAAGGCACCTATTCTACACATTGATGGAAGCAATGATAGGGCTTACGCTTGCTGTTTTAACTGCGTTTATACTTGCTTTAATAATGGACGCTAACCGTTTTATAAAACAATCTGTGACGCCGATTTTACTTTTAACGCAGACAATGCCGGTAATCGCTATAGCGCCGCTTTTAATTTTATGGATGGGTTACGGATTTGCTCCGAAAATTACGCTTGTTTTTCTTACATGTTTTTTTCCTGTAACAATCGGGCTTTTGGGAGCATTTGCCTCCGCTGATAATGACGAGCTGCGTCTATTGCAGTCCATGGGCGCAAAAAAATGGCAGCTTTACCGTTTCATAAAAATACCGCATAGCCTTCCTGCATTTTTTTCGGGATTAAAAATAGCCGCTTCTTATTCGATTATCGGAGCGGTTATCGCTGAATGGCTCGGCGGAGATGCAGGTCTCGGCGTTTACATGATTAGAGTAAGGCGTTCGTATTCATTTGACAAAATGTTTGCAGTGATAATTTTGGTTTCTGTACTGAGCTTATTGTTAATAAGACTTGTAACTTTGTTGGAGAAGAAAGCGATGCCATGGCAAGTAAAAAAAGAAAATTAACCACGAACAGACACGAACCCTAGATAAGAAATCTAACAGCAAGTTCGAGTGGTTCGTGGTAAAAAAATAAAAAGATATGGAGGTTAGAAAATGAGAAAGTCGTATTTTATTACTTTGGTACTATGTATTATTTGTGTAATAAATAGTATAAGCTGCGGGAAAAACGACGGGACTATTCGTGTGCTGTTAGACTGGACACCGAATACAAACCACACAGGGCTGTATGTTGCGCTGGAAAAAGGCTGGTTTGCAGACGAAGGTTTGCGCGTAACAATTACTCAGCCGCCGGAAGATAACGCGCTTATTCTCTTAGCGTCGGGAAAAGCCGAGTTTGCGATTAGTTTTCAGGAATGGATGGGAGAAGCCATTGCAAAAGAAAGAGACGCTCTTCCTATCACTGCAATCGCAGGGATTATAAATCAAAACACATCAGGGATTATGTCGCTGAGAGAAACAGGCATACAAAGACCTAGAGACTTAGCGGGCAAACGATTTGCTTCATGGGACATGCCGATTGTAACTGCAATTATGCGGCACATTACAGAAAAAGACGGAGGCGATTTTAATTCTGTCAGAATGATTCCTAATTTTGCGACAGATGCAATTTCTGCTCTGCAGACAGATGTTGACGCTGTTTGGGTTTATTATGCGTTTGACTGTATTCCTGCAATAATAAGAGGTATCGAAATTAACTATATAGATTTAGGCGCTTTTGACAGCCTGCTTGATTTTTATACGCCGGTGCTTGTTACTAATACTAATTGGGCTTCTGCAAACTCAGAAACAGTAAAAAGATTTATGAACGCAGTAAGCAGAGGTTATTATTTTGCAATAGAAAATCCGCGGGAAGCAGCGGAAATACTTCTTAAATATGCGCCGGAACTTGACAGAGAAGTTGTAATACGCGGTCAGGAATATTTACAGACACGCTACAAAGGAGAAAGTCAAAACCGCTGGGGAGAAATTGATCCGTATAGATGGGGTAATTTTTACAGATGGATGTATGAACAGGGATTATTGGAAAGAAACATTGGGAATGGCGGTTTTACAAATGAGTATCTTCCTTAATATTTTTAAAATACCTCTCGCCAAGACGCCAAGTTTGCAAAGCACGCCAAGAAAAACAAGAATTAAAACTTTGCGTTCTTTGCGCCTTTGCGCCTCTGTGTGATTAATTATGTGAGGATTTAATGAGTTATTTATTTTATTGCATGGATATTAGCAAGAACTATGAAGATGAAATTGTAATTCAAAATATCTGTCTCGAGCTGCCGTCAGGGGGATTTATTTCTTTGGCTGGGACATCCGGCGTTGGAAAGACTACTCTCTTTAATGTTCTCTCCGGCATTGACAAACCGGATAACGGCAAAGTCTTTTTAAATAATGAAGATATAACAGGTGTTACAGGTAAAGTTAGTTATATGCTTCAGAAAGATTTGCTTTTAGAATACCGCACTGTTATCGATAATGTAATTCTTCCGCTTTTGATCAAAGGAGAAAAAAAGAAAACTGCCCGCGCGCAGGCGGCAGAATATTTTGAAATGTTCGGACTTAGCGGTTATGAAAACAAATACCCAAACGAGCTCTCCGGCGGAATGCGCCAGAGAGCCGCTCTTTTACGCACCTGCCTTTCTGCCGGTATTTGCAGCAGTTCTTTGCAGAATCATGTCGTACTTTTAGACGAACCTTTTTCTGCGTTAGACGCAATTACACGCCGCAAAATGCAGGTTTGGTACGCAGGTATCGCAGAGCAGTTAAAAATTTCTACACTTTTTATTACGCATGATGTAGAAGAAGCGCTTGTTTTATCTGATACAATTTTTATTATTAACGGCAAGCCGGGAGTTATTACTCACAAGATTGATGTACAGCCGCCTCGTCCGCGAAGCGAAGACTTTGCTGTATCAAGAGAATTTACAGAGCAGAAGAAGTTTGTATTTAACGCGATTGGGGATTAAAGTTTTTAGTTTAATAAACCCAAATTAAACCCATATAAAGTTAAATAACCCCCAGGACCATGATAATAAGTATAATAATTATATGCTACAATAATTATTCTGTTTTGATACGGGCTTCTGTAATATCCCAGTATTTTTTTACCGTCAAAATTCCCATAGTTCGCTATTCTTCTTTCGGCAGCAATATTTTGATTATTGCCATTGCCTATTATTACTTTATAGTCTATATAACCATACGGAAACTCGCCGATTTCAGCATCATACGGATTATATAAATAATCAAACCAAACATTAAAATTATCTATTGGAAAAAGCAAAATATTACTTTCAAAATTATTGGAAAAAGGATCGGTTATTCTTCCGTTTATATTATGTTTTGCCAATATTCCATTCCATTTGATTCTATACTCATCTCTATAGTTTTCCGCTAAATTACTTCC
>WQXI01000060.1 GCA_009784935.1 Treponema sp. | reverse complement strand
TTTCGATAATAACAGGGCATAACAGAGCATTATAAAAAGCAAATGGTACTTGACTAAATCCTTGTGTAGTATATACTTAGAGCAATAGAGAGTACCAGAGAGCAAGTAAGAATATGGGGTTACGAACCACACGGACGAAGAGAGGGAAAAAGGGGTTACTTTCAACCTCTATAATATTCCTGCATAACATAAAAAGCGGGTTTTCGTGTTTTGCGATCTGCGTCGATTAAGCCCTTGCGGTTGAAACCTTCCTGATAACGGTTAAACCGCCGGGGACAGCGAAAGTCATAGAGTATCCATGGAGTGGTTCCTGCGATATACGAACATTTTTTAAATGTCTCAACTTGTCTTTCGTAAATGTATTTTTGGTTGTCTTCTGTCCAGAGTTCGTCTTTCGCACCTCGATTTCCAAGCTGGGCATCGCCGCCAAACTCGCTTATGATTACAGGTTTCTCGGGATTGGAATTGGCGAGTATCTTTGGCAGTTTGTCAAAATCAGGATCATACCAGCCGTAGTACTCGTTAAAACCGATAACATCAAGAAAGTCTACAAGGCGATCTTCTATAACGAGCTTGTCATGTTTGATTAAACATGCCGCCGACACAAGGCGGGAGTTGTCCAGCTCTCTTACCCTTTGAGCAAGCTTCGACATGAACGACAAGCGCGAATCGGTATCGGCGTTTTCATTTCCTATCGACCAGATAATAACGCTTGCACGGTTACGATCCCTGTAAATTAATTCTGTAAGTTGATTTTCTGCGTCTGTATACGTTTCAGGATTATCAAAAGCGATTGCCCAGTAGACAGGGATTTCCTCCCAGAGCAATACGCCCTCTTCGTCGGCAATGCGGGCAAAACGAGCATCGTGGGGATAGTGCGCAAGACGAAGATAGTTGCCGTTCATTTCTTTAAGGTCACGGATTGTCTGGCGGATAATTTCTTCGGTAGTAGTCTTTCCCAAAGCAAAATGGTCTTCGTGAACAGAGACACCTTTTAAAAATATTTTTTTACCGTTAAGAAATATTTCTTGTCCTTTTACGGCAATCGTTCTAAAACCAATACGGTCGCTGACTGTGTCGGTACGACCGATAGCATTTAAAGAAAACTTAACATCGTACAATTTGGGATTTTCTGGGCTCCACAATTGCAAGCTGGCAGGAATTTTTGCTTCTCCTTTTCCATTATAAATTTGTATTTCATTATTTATTCCCAGTTCAGGGATTTCCATCCATGCAGTTCCAGTGACTTTGGAGCCGTTGGCATGAAAGACATCGACGCTCTCGATACAAATATCCACTTGTATTACATAGCTATCTTTTGCAGCAAACTGCGGGTCGAGACGAACAAACCAATCTTTGATATAAATCGATGGAAGCCGCACAAGACAGACATCCCGGTACAAACCGCCGTAATTAAACCAGTCTGTATTTTCCATTGGAACACGATAAGGGCTTCGGCGCGCGTCAACAGACACAACCAAACGATTGTCTTCCTTAACAACATCGGTAATATCAATATTAAAAGGCGTGGATGCGCCGTCATGCGTTCCGATAAATTTACCGTTTAGAAAAACTGTTGTTCTGTATGCCGCACCTTCAAATCGAAGCAGTAGACGTTCCCCTGCCTGTGCAGGCGTATAAGGAAAAGTTCTTGTGTATACTCCAAAGTTTTCAAAATAGTACAGTTCTGGCTTTTGCAAGTTCCACGATGAAGGCACATCTATCTTTTCAAGTTCGTCCCAGTTAAAATCCAGCGGAACTTCCCGCCCTTCGGAGTTTATCCGCTCCTGCCTGAACCAACCCTGTCTGCGACAGGTGTCATAAAGGTCGGCAGCAAAGCCCCATTTGCCGTTCAGGGGTTCTGTCTTGCGCCCAGTAATGTTAACAAGACTCGAAGCGTTTAGGCGGATTTGCAGATACTCGTTTTCGTAATCGGCGTTGTGTATGCCCGGCGTAAAGTTTTCTGGCTTTTGTGTCATGGGTATATAAAAGATTTCAAAAAGAGTTTGCGGCTTGGGCTTGCTTTACAAAAGTAAGGCGATAACCCAAAACATTGGCAATTTTGGCAAGAGTGCTTGCTCTTGGATCAGTTTCGCCGGAAAGAATGCGATAAAGACTTGCACGATCAACATCGGCTTCTTTGGCGGTTTTAAGCATACCACGAGCACGAGCGGCAGTTTCAAGCGCCTGAATAAGATATTTAGGGTCTGCATCATTTTTGGCTTCTTCAATAGATGCTTCGATAAAACCATCGATCTCTTCTTCTGTTTTAAGATGATCGTAAATATTCCATTTGGTTGTTTTCATCTACACTATCTCCTTTACAAGTTTATGTGCTGTTTTAATATCCGTTTTTTGAGTGCTTTTATCTCCCCCGCACATTAGAAAAATAATTCTATTTTGGCGAATTGTGTAATACAGACGATAACCGGTGCCGTAATCAATAACCATTGCCCGAACCTCTCCGCCTTCTGCAGACCAATTACCGAAGTTTCCTTCTTTTGCTCGTTCAATTCTTGCCTTGATACGGTCTTTTGCACGCATATCTGTCAACTTGTCAAACCAAGCGGTGAAAGTGTCCAATTGCTCAGCTTCATACATATAGTGTAGGTTATTATCTACAGATAGTCAAGAGGAAACTGAAAATAAAGGGATAATTACAAATCGAATTTTCTCACACAGGTCTTGCAGAGAAGCTCCTGGCAGGTACGGAGAGCAAAAAGCTCACAGAGGTTGCGAACTTTTGCTCTCCTAAAAAATCACCATTCCTCTGTCCACAAGCCATTGCTTGAGATATGCCTCTTAATATTGAAAAAGCAAATAGAATACTGTATAATTGTCGATAGGGGACTTTTATGGCATATATTAAAGGTGATAGTGCTTCATTCTTCTCAGAAGACTCATATCGGGCATATGTAGAGCAAAAAAGCTCTATATATAATGAGCGGCTGAGGGGGAAAGATGAAACTTTCTTTGATGCTATGCTTTCAGATGAGGCGGACATTTCAAGATTACCTGAAGGGGACAAAATTATTGAGCTGATAAGGGATCTTAAGTAAGTATGGCAAATAAACCCGAAGAGTTTCCAAAATTTACCCAGTTAGATCCGCCAACAATAAATAAACTAATGGAAAAAATACCTATATATTTACAAAATATTCATTCAATATTAGGAATTAATAGCACAAGTGAAATTCTTGTTGATCAAGAAGCTTTGTATGAAATAATTACCAGAGTTGAAATGCGGCGTGTATATTTTCATATTTATCACCCGATAGAAATGGGAGAATTGAATGAAGGCGCTTTGATTTGCTTTTGGATATTAAAACTTATACCATTCAAACACGATTCAATTTCAACAGGTTTGCTTAACGCAAAGATAGCACAAACACTTTTTATTAAGATGTTAATCTATGTTGCAGCAAAAACAAATAGAAAGGTCAATCTAAATACAGAACTTTTGAGAAACACTTTTTATGCTTTCCGTTACCGTGATTTAAGCAAAGAAGCCATAATGGCATTAGCCGAAGGTTTATTGTATTAGAGCTGGGAGTAACCCAAATTAAGAAGTAAGCAACAGATAATGCACACACAGGCTAGGCATGCTGCTGTCCGTAAAAACTTTGGCGAAGAGTCCGTTACGGAGCCTTCGCTTTGCTTGTCTCCTGCACGGAGAACGCCAAAAGTGTTTTTCCGGTCAGCTCCTGCCTAACCTGCAAGTTACATTTTTTGTTATACCATTTTGGAATGTCAAGTTGCAGATATTTTGTGCGTGACCTCATCAATTACACTAAAAAAGCTGCTTATTCTTATCACACGGAGAGCACAAAGCTCACAGAGGTTGCGAACTTTTGCTCTCCTAAAAAATCACCATTCCTCTGTCCACGAACCATTGTTAAAGACATAGGTTCCGGCTCGTCTTCCTGTTTGATCATATAATCTTAAAAAACTTTCAGGAAAAGCAAACGATTGCGAAGGAAGACCAGATATAGAAACATTATTACCAATAGTTATTCTGGTCAATGGATTATTGGAAAACGCACGTACTCCTATCATAGAACCATTTGGTATTGTAACAGTCGTTAATCTGTTTTCTGAAAACGCATGTACCCCTATCATAGAATCATTTGGCAATGTTACGGTAGTTAATTGATTTTGGGAAAATGCTCTTTCTCCAATCATATATACACTGTTTGGTATTATTATAGATGATAATTGATTAGATTCAAATGCTCTTTCCCCAATGCGAGCAACACTATTTGGTATCGTTACTGTAGTTAATCGGTTACCAAAAAACGCTGAATCTCCAATACTAGTTACACTGCTTGGGATTGTTACAGAGGTTAATTGATTACGAGAAAATGCACCAAACCCAATACTAGTTACACTGCTTGGGATTGTTACAGAGGTTAATCGATTGCCACCAAACGCAGCACTTCCAATGCTAGTAACACCATTTGGGATTATAACGCTAGTCAAATTCTTGCCCGAGAATGCATTATTTCCAATAGCAGTAACCGGCAATTGGCGTATTCGAGGCGGGATATTCACTGCTTGTCTTGAGCCTGTATATGCGGTAATAGTGACAGAATTGCCGTTACTATTGCGCACTACATTAAAATCACTTTCATCATTAAAACCAGTATTTTGTTCTGCAGGAGTGTTTGCTGGAGCAGCGCCTCCAGGGTTAGCTTGTACCCTTACTAAATTATTTCTTGCTTGTTCATTATTTGGATTAATACGCAATGCAGCAGTATAATCAGCGGTTGCCATATCAAGCTCACCTTTTCGTTGATATGCTAATCCACGGTTATTATAAGCTGGAGAAGAATTTGGATTAATATTTAAAACAGCGGTATAATCAGCGATTGCATTATCAAAATCTCCTTTATTTAAATAAATCGAACCACGTCTAAATAAAGCTTGGCTTAATCTGGGTCTAATATTTAAAGCAGCAGTATAATCGGTAATTGCATTGTCTAATTCTCCTTTCTGTTCATAAGCTAATCCGCGGTTATATAGAGCTGAGGCAAATCTGGGGCTATCATTCAATGCAGCAGTAAAATCAGCAATTGCTCCGTCAATATTACCTTGATCAGCTTTATCAGCACCTTGATTAAGCATATTAACAGCATAACTACTTGGACCAGGTTCAAACCCAACACAAGCCGAACTAAATGAAAAAACCATTATTAAAACAGCAAAAAAGATAATTGCGGACTTCCTGTTATTTCTCATAAAAACACTCCTTTTTTCCTTATATATGACCATCAGTCATATTTTACAACTATACTGTGACTGGAATATCATTGTCAATGCCTAATAGTGCTACATTATAAGATAGATATGACAATTAGGATTACATATGACAGACCTTAGGCAATTGCTTGGCACCAATATGAAGATTTATAGAAAATCTCTTGGCTTTTCACAGGAAAAATTGGCAGAAAAGGTCGATACTGCGACAAATTACATTGCAGCAATCGAAGCCGGGAGGCGTTTTCCTTCAATAAGTGTGCTGGAAAAGATCGCTCTTGCTCTAAAAATCGATACACCTGAGTTGTTTTCTATGAAGCCCGTTCAATATAATACCGTAAAGCAAAATCTCGAAGAACAGGTCTGGCAGGACATCGGGCAAAATCTGTCCGCTTATATATCCAAGCAAGTATCGGCTTTAAAGAAAACTTGACTTGTATCTACTTTTGTCCTGCATTTTCTTCAAATTTCCTTGTTTTTTAGGGTTGAATTATACGTTAAATTTAACGTATAATATTAAGTATGAGGAGAAGTAATATGCCGAATATTAAACCTGTATCTGATTTACGGAATTATGCGGGAGTTCTAAAAGATATATGCTCGGGCTCACCTGTTTACCTGACAAAAAACGGCCGCGGTTGTTATGTTATTCAGGAACTTGAGGATTATGAAAAAAAAGAAGCTGTTATAAAATTGATGACAGAACTGGAAAAAGGCAGAATCTCAGGAGATAAAGAGGGTTGGTATTCACTTGAAGAAATCAAAAAAGAATTCGCCGTCAGTAATTAAGCCAACACTCTCTGCCGAAGCAAGGCGTGACTTAAAAAGTATTCAAAATTATATTTCTGTTGAAAAAGAAAGTCCTCTTACCGCATTAAAACTAATTGAAAATATTCTTGATAAGATAGAAGGGCTAATTAGATTACCTAATAGCGGAACACTATTAGCTTCCAAAGTTAATTTTCCGACAAATTATCGTTTTAAAAGAGCTTCTGGTTATCTCATCTTTTATCGTTACGAAAACAATAAAATATTTATTGATAGAATAATACATGAAAAAAGAGATTATATTGTTATTTTATTTCCAGAATACAAGGAGAATTTTAACTCATGACAACACTTACTAATTTTTCCGTCAAAACAGGCGGGCAAACAGACTGGATTAATATCACGGGCGAAGTACAAAAGGCAGTCGCGGCTTCCGGCGTACGCGAAGGTATCTGCGTTGTCTTTATTCCGCACACGACAGCAGCTGTCACGATAAACGAAAACGCAGACCCCGATGTGCCCCGCGATGTGGACTTTGCGTTAAACATGATTTCGCCCGACCGCCGCGAGTTCCGTCACGGCGAAGGAAACTCCGCCGCGCACACAAAGACAAGTCTTGTGGGACCTTCGCTCTCGCTGATTGTCACAGGCGCAAGGCTCCTCCTTGGCACATGGCAGGGAATATGGTTTAATGAATATGACGGTCCTCGGACCCGAAAAGTTCACGTCAGAGTAATAGGAGAATGAAATGCCGGTAACATTTGACGATATAAAAAAACTCTGCGAAAAACATAATATAAAAATGGCAGATTTTATGATGACCGATTTAACCGGACGCTGGCGTCATCTTACAATGCCAATCAGCAGATTCACTCAAGACACTTTAAAAAACGGCGTCGGTTTTGACGGCTCAAATTACGGTTTTGCTCCTGTCGAAAAAAGCGATATGGTTTTTATTCCGGACTTGCAGAGCGCGCAGATCGATCCCTTTGCAGAAGTTCCGACACTTTCCATGATCGGCGACGTTTTT
>WQXI01000059.1 GCA_009784935.1 Treponema sp. | reverse complement strand
TTGAAAGTTTTATCTTTATTTTCTTAGGAGTTAGTAATTATGAAAACTAACAAAAAGTTCAAGGATAGTGTCTTCACATCCTTGTTCTCAGATCCAGATCTGCTCAGAGAGTTGTATTGCGCACTAGGGGATGTTTATCTTCCCCCAGAAACACCGGTTTCCATTAACACACTAGAAAACGTGTTGTATATGGATTTATGTAACGATATATCTTTTGAGATAGGAGATAAGCTGGTCGTTCTAATTGAACATCAAAGCACAATTAACCCCAATATGGCACTGAGGTTGTTTCTCTATATCAGTAAGATATTAGAAAAGATAACTAGAAGCAGAGCATTGTATTCCGATAGGAAAATATCTATACCCCGCCCTGAGTTCTTTGTGCTCTATAACGGGAAAGAGCCTTTTCCCGACAATAAAACACTAAAACTATCGGATTTGTTCAGAAAACCAGAAGATTTAGGTCTTCCTGAGCCTATTTATCCTATGTTAGAACTTGAAGTCAAAGTGATTAACATAACCGAAGGTAAGAACATAGAAATACAGAAACGTTGTCAGAAACTATCAGAATACAGTAAGTTTATAGCCTTGATTCATAAATATCTTGATGAGTACGGAGATCTTGAAGACGCGACAAAAGAGGCTATTAATTACTGTCATAGGCATGATATACTTGTAGAGTTCTTAGAAAAACATGGGTCAGGGGTTTTGAGTATGATTTTAACCGAATGGAACACAGAAGACGCAATCGCTTTTGCCCGGCAAGAAGAAAGGGAAGAGGCTTGGGAAGAATGCAGCAAACATGAAAAGCAAACTATCGCAAGAAACCTGCTTTCAAAAGGTTCTACGCCAGAATTTGTTCAAGATATAACAGGGCTTGATCTAGAGACCATTAGGGAGCTTTCTTCTGCTTCTTGACTGTAGTTTATAGTAATTTTTAAGAGTCTGCATTTGCAGGCTCTTTTTTTTTACACCCTTCGACACTTCGACAGGCTCAGTGTCCCATGCTCAGGATTCACACCAAGACGCAGAAACACAGAGTAACACAGAGAATATAAGAAGATAGAAGAAAGAAATCTAGTCTTAACCTTTTTCCTCCTCCGTGTTCTTAGTGCCTTGGTGTCTCCGTGTGTGTAAATTTGATAATTCCTCTGCGTACTCTGCTTCCCCGTGAGCACTGCTGGAAGCTTCGCTGCAAGACCCCGTGCCTGCTGTAAAAATATTAAATCATTCCTTGATTGAACTTTACATCCCAGCCATTGCGCTTAATACCCAGTCAAGTGTCGGGTTCAATCTCAAAGCTCTTTCAAAATCCTGGCGGGCAAGTTCGGTGTGTCCAAGCTGCTGATATGCAAGACCTCGCCTGCCGTATGTTAATGAAGATGCATTATCGCCTCTGATTTTTAAAGCCTCGTTAAAATCTTCGATAGCTTTTTCTATGTTTCCAAGAAGCCTGTGAGCTTCTCCTCTGTTAGAAAGAAACCAAGAAGGGTGATAGTTATTTACCGGATTATCGTAAAGTCTTAAAACCTCATTAAAATCACTTGTCGCTAAATCTGATTGCCCCAATCTTTGATAAACAATTCCCCTGTTAAGAAATGCAAATGGTGCTTCCGGATTTTTTTCTGCGGCAAAATTAAGATCGCTTAATGCTAAATCATATCGACCTTGTCTCAAGTAGACAGCCCCGCGGCTTCCGTAAAAAAAACCGTTGTTAGGTTCCAGCAGTATTGCTCTATTAAAATCAGCCAGCGCCATTTCATAAAGACATTGATCGTAATAAATTAAGCCTCTAAATTCATATAATATTGATTCATCAGGTTCAAGTCTTATACCTTCATTTAAATCCCTTAAAGCAGCATCAAATTGGTTTAAAAATCTATAACATTCTCCGCGAAGCATGTAAGATATAAAATCATCCTTATTTATGTCTATAGCCGTGCTATAATCTCTTATTGCATATTCAAAACGATCCATTAAACGATATACGTCGCCTCTTCCGCCATGAGCAATAAAATTTTCTGGTTCTAACCTAATTGCTTCAGAAAAATCATTTATTGCCAGTTCTAAAAAACCTTCAAATTTATATTCATAACCGCGTTTCCAAAAATCATCGGCAGTTACAGGGTTTCCCTGCGCCCAAGCAAGACAGCAGAGAAACATTAAACAACAGCAAATTACTTTTGTCTTCATAATAACATTATATCACTTTCTTTCTTAAAATTCTAGAAGAATTAAGAATTGCCAAAAGCGAAACGCCTACATCCGCAAAAACTGCTTCCCACATTGACGCCAGTCCAAAAGCTCCGCCTAGTAAAAAAATAAGTTTTATTCCCAATGTAAAGACAATATTCTGCCTTACTATTTTTCTTGTAAACCGTGAAATATCTATAGCTGCCGCAAGTTTAGAAATTTCATCTGTCATTAAAACAACATCGGCAGCTTCTATTGCCGCGTCAGAACCCAAAGCTCCCATCGCGATCCCGATATCCGCCATTGCAAGAACAGGCGCGTCATTAATGCCGTCTCCTGCAAACGCGATTACAGTACCGGCAGGTTTTTGCGCGTTTAAAATTTCCATTTTTTGCACTTTTTCATTGGGTAATAGTCCGCCGTACGCTTCATCTATTCCAAGCTGTTTAGCGATTGAATCGGCTATATGATGATTGTCACCTGTAAGCATTACAGTTTTTTGCACACCTCTGGATTTTAATAAGGGTACTATACCGAGGCTGTCTGGTTTTAATTCGTCAGAAATTATGATGTGTCCAATATATGTTCCATCGTATGAGACAAAAACATTTGTTCCTGTATCTGTTGTTTCATTAATTTCGATACCATTGTTTAACATCATTTTTTTATTACCGGCATTAATTACTTTCCCGTTGTATTTAACGCTTACGCCGCAGCCTGCGGTTTCGGTATAATCGCTTAGATTTTCCCTGTTAATTTCTTTGTTTTGTTTGATATCGTATTCTCTTAAAATTGAAAGCGCGATAGGGTGGTTAGAATAGATCTGAGCAAAGGCAGTTAATTTTAAAAGTTCGCTTTCGCTGTATCCGTTAGCTCCTTTAATCGAAGTAACATCAAAGTTCCCTTTAGTTATTGTTCCTGTCTTGTCAAAAATAACAGTTCCTAAACTATTAAAAGCTTCGAGGAAGTTGCCGCCTTTTATTAAAATGCCGTTTCTTGCCGCTTTTCCCAATCCTGCAAAGAAGCCAAGCGGAATAGACAAGACAAGCGCGCAGGGGCAGGAGATCACAAGGAATACAAGCGCTCTGTGAATCCAATCATTCCAGATACCGTCAAAAAACAACGGCGGCAGAACAGCAAGAAAAACTGCGATTACGACAACCACAGGCGTATAGATCCGCGCAAACTTAGTAATAAATTTTTCTGTTTTTGCTTTTTTAGAAGCTGAGTTTTCTACAAGATCGATTATTTTAGAAACAGTAGATTCTCCGAATGTTTTTGTTACCTTGACAGTTAACACTCCGCTAATGTTTACACACCCGGATAATACTTCGCTTGATTCATTTGCTTTTCTTGGAACGGATTCGCCTGTTAACGCAGAAGTATCAATAAACGAAACACCTTCTGTTACAATGCCGTCAAGAGGAATTTTTTCTCCCGGTTTTATTAATATATGATCGCCAATGTTCACAGAGGCGGGATCAACCTTAATAATCGAACCGTTTTTTTCAATGTTTGCGTAATCCGCTCTAATATCCATTAAATCCGAAATTGATTTTTTGGATTTTTCTACTGCCATTTCCTGAAAATACTCGCCGGTTTGATAAAACAGCATAACTACGACGGCTTCTGCCGGCTGGTTTATCGCAAAAGCTCCGATTGTAGCTAAACTCATAAGAAAATTTTCATCAAAAATCTGTCCGCGTAAAATATTTTTTAATGCCTTAAAAACAATATCAAAACCCAGCAAAATGTATGCGGTCAAATAAATCCAAAAAAGGAGAAAAAACTCATTTATTACGTTTTCTGTGATAATTCCGGATAAAAATACAAAGGTTCCGAGTAAAAGTCTTAAAAGATTTAACTTGCGGTATTCCATAAATACCATTATACTTATAATGAAAAAAAAGTAAATGTGGAGTTTTTTATAGTGCCAGATTCTACCCGGTATAAAATCCCCGTAGATTATTACATAATGTTCTGTATTTGCGTATTATTCGTAATAATTGCGTTTTGCCTTAATACTCCTCAGCAAATCCTTGACGGATACTTTAAAATCCACACATCCCGCAGTGTTCTTGTAACAGATTATATCGCTTTGGCAGGCATTGGGGCAGCGCTTATTAATTCTGCGGTTCTTCTTTTCTTTAACCTGATTTTATTGGTATTTACAAAACGCGAACCCAACGGAAAAGTAATAGCGGCGCTCTTTTTAACAATAGGTTTTTCGCTGTTTGGTAAAAATATGTTTAATACACTGCCGATAATGGCAGGCGTTTGGCTTTACGGGAGAGCGTCAGGAAAGAGTTTTTCGGAGATGGTTATTTTTGCCATGATAAGCACGACTATCGCTCCGATGGTAAGCGAGGTAGCCTTTTTAGATGAAAGTTTCAGTATTATAAAATTTATTTCTGCCTACAGTGTCGGAATCTTTGCCGGTTTTATTTTTCCTGTGATAGCGGATTATGTAAAAGTTATGCATAATCACTATTGTCTCTATAACGGAGGAATTGCCGGCGGTTTTATCGCTACGATGTTTGCAGGATTTCTCCGCAGTGTCGGAATCAAAATTGTTCCGGAAAATATCTGGGATTTAGAACATACGGTTCATTTGGCGATTCTTGCGTATTCTATAGCTTGTGCGCTTATATTGTTCGGCTTAATAACAGACAAACCTCTTAACGCGTTAAAAAAATTAAGAAAACTATTAAGAGAAAAAGATCCGGATGACTGTGATTACCTTACTAAGTACCACAATACATGTTATATCAACATCGGCATTATGTGCATTGTTTCTACGACAGTTATGCTGTTTTTGGATATTCCCATTAACGGTCCTATTCTTGGAGGAATATTCACAGTTTCCGGTTTTGCTGCATGCGGAAAGCATTTAAGAAACGCGTTCCCTATTATTATAGGAAGCATAATTGCCGCGCATTTAAATCATCTTGGATTTGATTCTTCTTTAAACACGCTTGCGATTCTTTTTTCTACAGGTCTCGCACCGATTGCCGGCAGATACGGATGGCATTGGGGAGTCATTGCTGGTTTTATGCATGTTTCTATTGCTGTGTTTATCGGCGATATAAACGGAGGTTTAAACCTTTACAACAACGGGTTTGCCGGAAGCTTTATAGCAGTTATCATACTTCCGATTATTGCAGTGTTTAATTACAGACGCAAAGAACTTTAAAATACAATGCGTAAAATAAACTGGTCAATAATCGTTAATAGTCCAAGTACGCCGGTGTAAATTGCAAAACCAAAGAGAGATTTTTCTCTGATTAATTTTAACATAAATCTTATTGCAAAAAAACCAACAGCCGCTGCTGTCAGCGTTCCTGCGATTATAGCAATAGCGCCGATACTGTGTTCGTTTCCGCCGTCTTCCAGATGACTGCCTCTTACAAGATCTCTTGCTTGAAGAACTAAAGCGCCTAATATTGCAGGGATAGAGAGTAAAAAAGAAAACCGCGCCGCAAAATCACGGTTAAGGTTTCTGAATAAAGCTCCGCTTATCGTAGCTCCCGAGCGTGAAATACCGGGAGGAATAGCAAGAGCCTGCATTATACCGATAAATAACGCGTCAAACCATGTCATGCTTTCCGCGTTTTTTAATTCTTTGCCGCTGTCTTCGATTTTATTTTTAGCGCGCCTAGAAAGTAATTCTGCGGCGACAAGCAAACCGGAAGTAATTAAAAAACAAAATCCCAAAAACTTTGCAGAGATAAAAAGGTTTTCGATTGAATCCTTAAATAAAAGAGCGGCAACCACAGCCGGAATCGTCGCAAGCACTAAAAAACCAGTAAGTTTTTGAACCGGCTTTTTTAATAGTTCCCAAATATCTTTCCATAATACTGCAAAGACAGCAATTAGTGTTCCAAAATGAAGCATTGTATCAAAAAATAACGACGGCTCTTTTACATCAAATATTTTCTGCAGTAAAACAAGGTGACCGGAACTGCTGACAGGTAAAAACTCAGTAAGTCCCTGTACAATTCCAAGTACTATCGCTTCTAATATATTCATAAAAACTCCAATTTTAAATCTTTAATATTAAATATTTAGTGCGGCAGTATCATAGCATGCACTTTTATTTTTCTTTCATCTACTGCGCTGTCAACCATCGCCTTTGTTATTCTTCCTCTAGGTCTCGGATGAGGCGGAGCGTCACCGATTAATATTATTATCCTCGCTTCGGCTTCCCATGTAAACCTTGTCGCTCCGTCATATAAAGCTTCGTATACAGCCTCCGGAATATCGCCGCCGCCGCCTACGCGTATTGCATTAAGGTTGCGCTGAAATTGTTCAAAATTCGAAGTAAACTGTGTAACCCTAGTAAGATATTCATTATGGTAATCTTTAAACTGAACCATGCCAATCCTAAACGAAGGAAAACTATCAAGCATTTCGCTGAGCGTTGGAATAAGGTTTGAGCGCACAGAATCAATATATTTTCTCATACTGTTTGTAGTATCAATGCAGACAACAAGATCTAGAGTTTTACCGCGTTCGCTTTCCAGCAGCGCCCGGACTTGCTCGGCTATTTCTTCCGAAGTTTGAACCATTATAAGTTCGCCGCTTCCCGATTTTGCGATCTCGGTAAACGCCTGCAATGCTTCCGGCAGATAATTACCGGCAGACGGTCCCGGCGGCATTTCCTGCCTTGCTTCTAATATAAAGGGATTGTCCCTAAACGCGCCGCGGTAATCGGCATAGGGCAGAGCAAAAGTTCTTATATTTAAAAAAGTGCCGTCTGTAAGATAGACTTCTCCATGACGGCCGCCTTCGTAACCGTAATATAAAATGTATGGAATATATATATGAAAAGATTCTCCCAGAATAGAATGATTTACAACTGTAGAAGAAATAAGAGAATAGATTCGGCTTTCCCTTGGAATTGGAACGCCGTTTAAAATACGGACTTCATCGCCGTTTATTGCATTCCATTCGCCTGCGCGGTAAGCATAATTGTCCGCCTGCATAGCCGGGTCTCTTGTTGTTTCTGTTAAAAGCACAGAAGAAACATCCGGTTTTTTCTTGATAAAAAGATGGAATCCGCCGTCTGCCCTTAGTTCGAGGAGAAGGTCGCCTGTATTTAAGCTTAAATCCTGCGCAGGCAGGCTGCCAAGGCACAAGAGAAAGAGCCCAATAAAGCACCATTTTTTCATACTATATTATCGGATGATAGAGATGGTAATATAAACCACAGAGTACACAGAGTTTTTAATTTTTCTTTATTTTCTCTGTGTTACTCTGTGTACTCCTATGTATTTTGTCAAGGGGATTTATCAAATTGCAATGAATTCTTACCCTTGGCAGCTCCCTACCCAATTACGCACATTTAGCAAGTTGTTTTTTTGGATAAACCTCCTTCTTTT
>WQXI01000058.1 GCA_009784935.1 Treponema sp. | reverse complement strand
TAAAAAAAAATAAAAATAATTAAAATTTTTATAAAAATTTTTTTTTTTATTTTCCAATTTTTTTTCCCCCCCCCCCCCCCCCGTGTAAGCTAGAAGTTTTAAAGTCATTCGCTGCAGGCTACGCAAATCTTCTCAGATATTCGATTTTGAATTTGGGATTAATCTGGCTTGTAGAAGAAAATAAAAGAAATATTCGAAGGAGTTGTTTATGAAAAGAATAATATTTGGTATTTTAATTGTTACTCTATTTGCGGCGTGCGGTGAACCGCCAGGAGTCGGCGGAGGAGCACAAACTTACACAGTGACCTATGATGGCAACACCAATTCAAGCGGAACAGTGCCTTCAGACAGTAATTCGCCATATCAAAACGGAGCAACTGTAACTGTATTAGGTAATACAGGAAGTCTAGCTAAAACAGGTAATGCATTTGTAAGCTGGAATACTCAACCCAATGGCTCAGGAACAAATTATGCACCAGGAGCAACTTTTACAATAAACGAAAATATAACTCTCTATGCCAGATGGACAACAGTTCCCACCTTCACTGTAACTTACAATGGTAATTCAAATAACGGCGGAACAGTGCCTACAGACGGCAGTTCTCCATATCAGAGTGGAGCAACCGTAACAGTATTAGGTAACACAGGAAGCTTAACCAGAACGGGCTTTATATTTGCAGGCTGGAATACTGCAGCCAACGGCTCTGGAACAAATTATAATGCAGGAGCAACTTTTAACATAAGCGCAAATACAATTCTTTATGCCAGATGGACACCTGTTACTTGCACTGTGACTTTTAACAGCAACGGCGGAACATCTGTTGCGCCAATTACGGGAGTTGCATACGGAGCTACGATTACAGCGCCTACGCCTCCGACAACAACTGTAGGCGGTGTAACCAAAAACCGTTTTAGAGGCTGGTATACTGATAATGGAACTTTCCAAAACGCCTTTAATTTTAGTACGCCTATAACTGCAAACATTACCCTCTATGCGGATTGGGGGTACAAAGTAGGCGACACAGGACCCGCAGGCGGGATAATTTTTTATGTTGCGATAGACGGATTTGATGTACAGGGGTATTCTGGAGGAAGTGGAGCAACAGCATATTTGAATTTTGCTACCTATAAAGCCCACTACCTCGAAGCCGCACCTGCGGATGAAGTAGGACCAGAAATGGACGGTCGAGCCAAATGGGGTGCTTATGGAATCTCAATTAGCGGAGTAACTACTCTCTCAAGCTCTAGTGCCGCAGAAGCATCGCTAATAGGCAACGGAAGAAAAGATACATACACTATAGTTAGTCATTTGGGAACAGGTGAAACAGGCAGAGCGGCGCAGCTTTGCGCGAATAAAAGTTTAAATATTTTTAGTGACTGGTTTCTTCCAAGCTTAGGTGAACTCAATCAACTCTATCTTAACAGGGCTGCAGTAAATAGCGCCGGAGGAAGTTTAGGAACAAGCTCGTTATGGTCTTCGTCGCATTACGATAATATTTTCGCGTGGAGTCAGAATTTCAATTATGGTTATCGGTTCGACGACTACAAGGATAACATCAGCAACGTCCGTGCGGTCCGGGCTTTTTGATTAAAGCTCGCTTATTGCCTGACATTGATTTTCAGTGTCAGGCTTTTTTCTTGTTCTCTGTGAGACTCTGTGGTTAAACTCTTAATTCTTCCTTGCGTGCTCTACGTGAAAAAATGCAATTACTCATCCTTCAACAAAAAGTCTGTTAATTCTCTTTAAACTCCCATGGTTAATCAGAGCTTTTTAGCCTATTTATCCTATAATACTTACAAGGAGTATGGCGAGATTTTCTCGCTATACTCCTTGTTTTTGTTTATAGTTATCAAAATCTTAATTAACATATAACTAACTTTCTTTTAACTGTATTATATTTTAGTAAACATCCCGCTTCAAATTGCTATTCCTTTATACCAATATCATAATTTATCCAACCTCAGAAACTTATTAAGTTTTTTAAAAGGAGATGTTTATGAATAAAAAAATGTTTTTTACTGTAATTGCAGCAGCGCTTGCGGCAGCAATTCTGCTGGTAGTTGCCTGTAACACTACGGCAAGAAAAGCTGTAAAAGTTGCAGATGAAACTTTCAGCGCTGTATACATTAAATACAAACCGGATTTAATTCTGGAAGGAGCTCAGAAATACACTGTAAAAAGAGGCGATACATTATCAAGGATTTCTGAATATTTTTATTATGACAGTTTATATTTCCCTGTGATTATGCTTGCTTCCAGCCAAGTAGTTCTTGACCCTGATAAAATCCGCCCGGGAATGGAACTTATCATCCCAAACCTTCATGCCAATATAAACGACGAAAAAGCAAGACATGCTATGAGGGGCGTTATTTTTGACAGCGCAGGCATAGAAGACATAAAAAAGCGTCAGGAAACAGCAGAAAGGCTTAGGCTGCATGCCGCAAGACTCTGATAAAAATTCAATCTAAAAACCGGTCAAAAAATCTCAAATAAAAGGCTGGTTTTTTACGCGTAAATATAGAAAAATAATTCCATCTATGCAATAATTACTCCAATCAGTAAACAGGAGAGATTTGTGTATAAACCGGTTGATGCAAAAGTTAATTTTCCCAAACTAGAAGAAGAAATCCTAAAATTCTGGGAACAGAATAATATCTTCCAAAAATCACTTTTGGGAAAAACAAAAGATTTTGTTTTTTATGACGGCCCTCCGTTTGCAACGGGGCTTCCGCACTTTGGGCACTTTGTTCCAAGTACGATAAAAGACATTATTCCTCGGTATCAGAGCATGAAAGGCAAAAAGGTCGAAAGGCGTTTTGGCTGGGACTGCCACGGACTTCCTGTAGAGAACCTAATAGAAAAAGAACTTGGCCTTAACTCAAAAACCGCAATAGAAGACTTTGGCGTCGCTAATTTTAACGAAGCCTGCCGCGCTTCTGTTCTGCGTTATGTGAAAGAATGGCAGCAAACAATTACACGTCTCGGACGCTGGGTAGATTTTGATAATGATTATAAAACAATGGAACCGGATTACATGGAAACAATCTGGTGGGTCGTTAAATCACTTTGGGATAAAGGCTTGCTGTACGAAGGCCATTACATTCTTCCTTATTGTCCGCGCTGCGCAACAGTTTTATCTAATCACGAACTTAATTTGGGCGGATACAAAGATGTGCACGATCCCGCGATAACCGTAAAATTTAAAGTAAAGGGGGAAGCCTCCCCCCCCGCTTCGAACCCTGCGGGTTCGCCGCTGCCCCCCTCAGCGGGGGATACCCCCGCAACGCCCCCAAACACATATATACTTGCGTGGACAACAACACCGTGGACACTTCCTTCTAATCTTGCTTTAACAATGGGCGCGGATATATATTATGTTTTAATAGAAGACAATAAAACATCAGAGCATTACATCCTCGCAGAAGCAAGACTGCCGGCGTACTATAAAGAAGAAACAGAATATAAAATAGTATGGAATAAAAAAGGAAGCGAACTTAAAGGAATGCAGTACGAGCCGCTTCTTCCGTATTTTAAAGATACACCTGACGCCTTCCGCGTATTTCTCGGAGATTTTGTTACCACAGAAGACGGCACAGGAACAGTGCACACAGCGCCCGGTTTCGGCGAAGATGACGCGCGCGTATTAAAAGGAAGCGGCATACCTGTTATTTGTCCTGTAGATGCCGAATGCCGTTTTACAAGCGAAGTCACAGACTTTGCAGGTCTTTTTGTAAAAGATGCAGACAAGGCTATTATAGAAAAACTAAAAGAAGAAGGAAAACTTTTAAAACGAGATCAGCTTCTTCACTCATATCCGCATTGCTGGAGATGTTCAAGTCCGCTTATTTACCGAGCGGTAGGTTCATGGTTTGTCAGCGTAGAAAAAATAAAAAAAGATATGTTAGAAGCAAACAGTCAGATCTACTGGGTTCCGGAACATATAAAAGACGGAAGATTCGGCAAATGGCTGGAAGGCGCGCGTGACTGGGCAGTAAGCCGAAGCCGCTACTGGGGCAATCCGCTTCCTATTTGGAAGTGCGAAGACTGCGGCAAAACAATCTGTGTAGGAAACCGTGATGAACTAAAAAAACTTTCCGGCGTATATCCAAAAGATCTTCATAAGCATTTTGTCGACGAAATAACAATTCCCTGCGCAGATTGTAAAAAAACAATGAAGCGCATTCCCGAAGTTCTCGACTGCTGGTTCGAATCCGGCGCAATGCCTTACGCGCAGAATCATTATCCGTTCGAAAACAAAGAAATATTCGAAAAAAACTTTCCGTCGGATTTTATCAGCGAAGGACTCGATCAAACAAGAGGCTGGTTTTATACGCTTACCGTTCTTGCGGCGGCATTATTTAAAAAACCCGCATTTAAAAACTGCGTAGTCAACGGGCTGGTGCTCGCTACAGACGGCAAAAAAATGAGCAAGAGCCTCCGCAATTACACAGACCCTAACGAAGTAATTAACGCGTTCGGCGCAGACGCGCTTCGCCTCTTTCTTGTGCATTCCGCCGTTGTAAAAGCTGACGATCTGCGTTACAGCGATGACGGCGTGCGCGAAGTAATGAAGAGCATAATAATTCCGTTATGGAACGCCTACAGTTTCTTTGTAACTTACGCGAATATTGATAAAGTTACCGCTTCCGGCGCGCCGGATAATCCTGTAAATCCCCTTGATCAGTGGATTTTATCAGAAGCGCAAAACCTTATAGAAAAAGTCGGCGGCGCGCTTGACGCCTATGATTTAAGCCGCGCAGTAGACCCGATACTAAAGTTTATCGATTATTTAAATAACTGGTACATCCGCAGATCGCGCCGTCGTTTTTGGAAAAGCGAGAACGACAGCGACAAACTCGAAGCATACGGCGCGCTTTTTGAATCTCTAAGAACACTCATAACAATCGCCGCTCCTTTTATGCCGTTTACAACAGACGCGATCTGGCAGAATCTGCGCGCAGAAACAGATAAAGAATCTGTGCACCTTGTTGAGTTTCCTCTGCCTGACAAAAAACGCCGCGATAAAGAACTGGAGTTTCGTATGGCTTCTGTTATGTCTGCGGTTTCTATCGGACGTTCTTTGCGCTCTCAGTACAATCTAAAAATGAGGCAGCCGCTGCGCAAGGCAGAACTTGTTACGCGCAACGAAGAAGAAAAAAAAGCGCTTTTGGGCATGGCGGACATTATCCGCGAAGAGCTCAATGTAAAAGAAGTAGTTTTTTCTGACAAGGAAGAAGACCTTGTAGAATACGAAGTAAAAGCAAATTTCCGTGTAATGGGAAAGGAACTCGGCAAAGATATGAAAGCCGCCGCTTCAAAAATAGAAGCGCTTAAATCAGCAGAAATACAAAGCGTCATTGACGGCTCATCGCTTTCTATCGATATAAAGTGCGAAGACGGCAGTCTTAGAACAATAGAAGTAACAGCCGAAAAGCTGGATGTACGCCGTATCGAAAAAGCAAATCTTCGCGTTTTAAACGAAGGCACTTTGACAGTCGGACTTGACACAGAAATTACCCGCGAACTAAGCATGGAAGGCGACGTGCGCGATCTTATCCGCGGAATACAAAACACACGCAAAGAAATCGGGCTTTCTGTTACAGATCGTATCGAGCTCTCAGTTTATGGCGAAGATTCGTTAAAAGAAGCTTGGGATGAATTTGGCAGTACTGCCGCAGATGAGACGCTCGCTGTAAAAACCAGTTGGAAAAAAGAAGACGGACAAATTTGCATAGAAGCAGGAGAAAAAACATGGCTTGTAAAAATCCAAAAAGCTTAAGTTTATTGTGTCTCTGTGTGATATTTTTCTCTGTATCTGCGTGTAAAACAATTCCCAAAGCGCCGGATGTATTTTTACCGAGCGCAAGACATGCTCCGCTTGACACAGGCGCAACTTTGTACTTATTCGCAGATGTAAAAGAAGCGCGTTCTATTATAGAACTTCTCCCGATTGAAGAATTAAAAAACAGGCAGACAGCGCAGCTTTTAGACAGAACAGATTTTGTTGCAGCCGCTTTGTTTCCCGACGAAAGCGGGCGGCGTTTGCAGCTCGCGGCGTGGGGAAATTATCCAAGTTCGCAGGCTGGTTTAGTTTTTTCTTTTGACAGGAACTGGCAAAGCCGCCGTTCTTCATCATCGCAGTCTTACTGGTACTCACCGCCGGGAAGGCTTTCTGTTGCAATGACATCAAAGCAGGCGTTTATGCTGTCTTTGCTGATAGATACTCCAACCGAACCATTCGCCGCGGCGCCGGGAATAGAAATCCCGGAAGGTTACGCTGACTTTAGGCAATCCGCGCCGCTTTCATGCTGGATGGAAAATCCCGGCAGTATAATTTCTGGAATGATGAGTCAGGCAGGCGTTCCGTTTAGTTTTAATGTTCAAAAACTTTTTGTAAATATTTTTATTTTAGAAGATAATCAATACGAAGCAGTGTTTAGGCTTAGGTTCGAAAACAATTCTTTTGCGCGGGGTTTTGCTGCGCTTCTTGGTATGGCGTCTGGGTTCATTCAGGATAACAATCTCGCAAAACTCTTTCTTGCAAATCCGCCTGTTCAGAGAGGAACAGATGTTGATATAAAAACGGCTTCTCTCAGCGGAGAAGAAATGTCTTTACTTTTACAAATGATTTCATTATATTGAGGTTAGTTATGCCGACTTATGAATATGAATGTAAAAGCTGCACCCATAATTTTGAAGTTTTTCAGTCTATGAGCGAGCAAGCGATAAAAGACTGCCCCGAATGCGGCAAAGAAGTCCGCCGTCTAATCTTCGGCGGAACCGGCGTTATTTTTAAAGGTTCCGGTTTTTATGTCAATGACAAAAAATCTGCAAAAAAAGAATCAAAGACAGAAAAGACCGAATCAAAACCTGCTTGCCCCAAAGCAAGTGACAGCGCGTCATGCGCAAAATGCCCGGCGGCGCAGACAGCATAATGTCAAAACAAAAACCGCGCTT
Source organism: Treponema sp. (assembly GCA_009784935.1). Lineage (GTDB taxonomy): Bacteria > Spirochaetota > Spirochaetia > Treponematales > Breznakiellaceae > WQXQ01. Next base: position 650 of record WQXI01000058.1, on the reverse strand, counting down.
TTTTTGCGACAATTGCAGTTACGAAGTAGGCAGCGAAGTAAAAATCTGCCCATACTGCGGCAGACACTTTGCTTCTATACGATGTCCTGCATGTGATTATTCAGGACCCGACAGAATGTTTCAGAACGGCTGTCCAATGTGCGGGTACTCAGCGCCTTCTGCACCCCGTCAGCCAAAACAAAAAAAAGTAAAATCACATCCAAAGAGAGAAGCTCCTCCCGCCGAACCGCTTCCGTTTTGGACATATGTTATAACATTTATTTTTTTATTTTTTGTCATTGCGCTTTTATCGTGGTTCATCACAAGGTGAAAAATTCAGCAATTAACCGCCTCTATCACAGCTTCATTTGATCCAATAATTTAACCACAGAGGACACAGAGGGAAAAAAAGAGCCTGCAAACGCAGGCTCTTAGAAAGTTAAATTAATTGCAATAACTAAGAAGCAGAAGAAAGTCCCTTTATAGTTTCTAGGTCTAGCCCAGTGATTTTGTGTATTAGCTCGGGAGTTAGTCCTTCAGAGAGCATATTACGAGCGATAGCCTTTTTATTGTCAGATACAGCATTCTTACCGTTTGCGATTTCTGCATCCTTGACAGCAAGTAAAGCGTCTTTTTCAGTTACTACTACCTGCCACTTTTCCCGCTCACGT
>WQXI01000057.1 GCA_009784935.1 Treponema sp. | reverse complement strand
TCCTGCAATGGGCGAATATGTGCCAGCTCCGGGACAGGATCCTAGTAAATTAGGCGGTATGGGCGGCGTTTATAATATAATTAATTTGCATACATACCATTATGCCGGAAATAACCCGATTAAGTATATTGATCCAGATGGGAGGGAATCACGCTCCGTACCTCCAGATGTAGCAAGAATATTAGATGAGCGTGACAAAGTTGCAGACTTTTATAATGAAGTAATTGAAAATGGGCATATGGTTTTTATGGGTTCACACAATGTTCAGATTCCCAATGTAGGACTTGATACAGGTCGAAGGCATTCAGCTATTATAATCTTTGTTGCACCTGGTAGTAGTTTTTATGATAATGAACTGTTTGTGGACAATACAATTACAGGAAGTGATATAAGGTTTGCAACTCTTGGTGCTGGTCCTAAAGATTTAAATAAATATATTTTTGGAGAACTTTTTGCTGAACCTAATCACTCGTTTGACGTTTGGACAGTGAATGGTACGCAGATTAGTAGTCGTCTACAACGAGTTAATGCAAATCACGAGCAGGTTTCATTACTGATTCGAAACGATAGGTATTTTAGAGACAACAATAATGCAAGATTGAGATACACTGCAACTCCGGCTAGTAGAACTAGTAGCTATAACTCAAATTCTTATACATATTCACTATTTCGTTCCTCAACTATTGCACCTCCAGAACTTTCAGATTCTTTATATCCATGCTGGGGCAAGGAAATACCTAGACATTTTTTTATACGAACTGGGACACTCTATTAAAGAAATTGAGGAGAACAATCAACAATGAAAGTTAAAATATATTTATATACTATATTAATAATAATTCTTTTTGCGTTTACTTCGAGCTGTTTAGACAGTAACAATCTCTTACGAAAACCCGATGAGAAAATAAAAGAAGAAATATTAGCACTGACACCTATCGGTTCTAGTATGGAAGATGTTATTCGTGTAATAGATGGCAATGAGGATTGGTTGTGGTATCAGCGCTATATTGTTCCCAGAGGTTATCCGGAAAATGCAAACTATAACACTTTCATCGGAAGCAGATCTATAAGAGTTATCTTAGGATTTTATCGCCACGGTTTATTTTCCGTAGGTGTATCATGTTATTGGGGTTTTGACGAAAATGATAATTTGCTTGATGTTCGTATAAGGAAGGACGCACGATAAAATTAATATATATAATATTTACACGGAGGTAAAAAATGATAACACAGCAAGCAAAAGTAAAGAAGAGAAAACTCACAAATAATGCTGTAATTGAGGAGGTTCTCTTGAATTTAGGACAGATACACAGAAAATATCACCCGCAAGAAAACGAGATGTTTGATAAAGTAGATGATGACTACAAAAGACGACTAGAAAAAGTCCTTGGAATTACAGGGATTGTATAGTACAATAATGGAGATTTGTAAAAAGGGGGAAGAGATTGTTAATGAACACTTTAAACTCATATAATTTTACTACCTCACCCTTGTCCCAACCAACCAGAAAACTCCGCAGATTAGAAAATCCAATACTACGATCTATGCGCCTTAGCGAAGTATATAATAGAAGAAACCTAATCAAAAAATACTCAGGAATATCCGAAGTAAAAGAATTAGACGCAGAAACAGGACTGTATTACTATGGAGCAAGATATTTGGACCCTAGGACATCTCGTTGGTTAAGCGGAGACCCCGCGATCTATGAAGGTGACTACTTGCCGTCTCCTGGACAAGATCCAAGTAAGCTTGGCGGTATGGGTGGTGTTTATAATATAATTAACCTACATGCATACCATTATGGTGCTAATAGCCCGATTAAGTATATTGATCCGGATGGGAGAAGAAATAGAATAATACATCGTGACGATAGAAATCGTGGTAGACCTGGCTATGTACGGCATGTATATACTACAAATAATGGGGTTACTGTTGAAACTTGGAGACGAGTAACTACGCCTGCTCAAACAGTAACGCCTTCAACACCAGTAATACAAGGAAAAATTTCAATGATTGATGCCTTTGGTACAGATGATGGTCCTTGTATATTTAGGGCATTATTAGGAATAGCGGAAACAAGAGGTGGGCGTTCTCTTACTCAAGGTGAACTAGCAACAGCCAGAAGAATGTTTTATGGCAGTAACAATAATACTAACTGGCGTGTAAAAGGCGCAAGAGCAGATGGGTTGAATCCTAGTAGAAACATTGTTGAAGATGTAATTAATATTGGATTAGAACTAATCGGTAGTTCTGAGAGAGCTTCTCTTATATACCGTGGAACAACATTACCTAACAATGAAATACTGCAAAGAACACATGCAATGCTGCTGCAAGTGACAGTAGGAAGTGAGTCTTCTTCAGGTGTTCATTTTCTTGAAGGAGACACAAGAGGTAATATGATATTTGATCCACTAGACAATATCGATCGATATAGAAGTATGCCAATCAGCAGATATGATGCTTTTGAATTTTACAATCGATAAAACAGGAGGTTTTATGAGAAGGTTAATTATTGTTCTATTACTTTTTTCTTCTTACATAATACTATATTCTCAAAATTATAGATATGATTTATCTCAAGATGATCTAAATCTGCTTTTAGGGCAATTTATCCATAACGATAAGATTGAAAATCGAAGATGGGTTGAAAATATATTTTCTTGGGGCAACCAGATCGCCATTGACTCAAATGATTCCTTAATTGAAATTGACTATGATTCAAGATATACTTCATTATTGCTGGATGAGCAATATAGAAATCATTTATTATTAATAAATGATGGTATAACTTTAATAATTAAAAATATTGAAAAATATTCTTCTAATGAATTTATATTAACACTTTCTACGGCTTACTACATAAGCAGCTACTATGAAAATTGGGGGATTAGAGATATAGGACAGGTTTCTTTTACTTTTTTAGATAATAGAAATGTAATAATAAAAAATATAAATCGTAACAATTATTATGATTTAAATGCACAGTGGTGGAAAAGCGCTGGTCCAACAATAATAAACGAATAACAAAAAGACGACGTAACCGTCAAAAGTACCAGTGACAAAGTCCTTTTTTACCAGGAAATCAAAGGATAAAATTTCAGGAATTAAAAATATTCTAGGGGAGCAGTTTTTCCCAATCTTCAGATGAGGAGGCGAACGTAACGTAACCGTCAAAACAACCACATCTACCGCAGGCAATTGAAAGAGAATAAACTTCCAGAAAACACAATTTTTTGGAGGAAAAGATGGTTTACAGCAAAGGGGAAAAATGCATGTAGTTGGAAGAATGGAAAAACACATGGAGTTTTTAACACAGTAAAAAACCAAGACCCAGAGTGGGGGTAACGTAAGACTGCTCCGAGCCTTTGGCTCTCCGCAAGTTTACAATTCTTCTAATTGTTAGAAGTTTTGCATGGCAAAACTTCAGATGATATAGAACCGTAGGCTCGAAGCAAGGCTGGAGCTAGGGGGAGCAGTTATGCAGATAAGTGTTGCAGAATGCAAACAAATTAAACCTCCTACTAGAAGGCGGGACACAGATATTTACAATAATTTAGTATTCAGAAATGTATAAAGACAATAACTTTAAAGAGAACTAAAATAAATCTATTACAGCCGCAGCGCGAAGCCTTGTCGGCGACTTACGGTGTGGATCGAAAGACCAGCCACGCCAAAGCGTGCGTTGATTTATGCCACAGCCGTCTGGAGCCGGCGGGGCTTTGCGCTGGGCTATAGGAATATTCTATAGTCAAAATTTGATAAATTATACATTTCTGAAACAAATAAGCTATTAAACATTTATGTGCTCCCCCTTATAAATATAATTGCATATAAAAGGATTGACAAAATAGGGCTATTTTGCTAAAAATAGTTAAGGATTGTGCGGCCTTGGTGGAACTGGTAGACACGCTAGCTTGAGGTGCTAGTGCCGAGAGGTATGGAAGTTCGAGTCTTCTAGGCCGCAATTTAAAATAAAAAATCGATCGTTTTAAGAGCCAAAAATTTATATTTTTAGGGTAAAATAGACTCGAACTTCCGAAGGCTGCGCCGACCGGAAGGGAGGTAAAGCGCACAGGGATGTGCGCTGCCAGCAGACTGAGGCGGGCTGGAGATGCCGAACAGGATGTGAGGCATTGGAAGCTTCGAGTCTTCTAGGCCGCAATTTTGGCTTTTAATTAACTTTTTATAGAACTAAACTCCCTTTTTCGCTATGCCGATGATTAATATATGAAGAAATCATCATTTTTCCTTGCGCAAATATGCGTTTTTTTGTTTTTTTTGCTCCTTTTTGCCTCATGTGAAACCACAGAAACAGTAAAAGAAGAACCTACAGCAGAACCTATGTCTCCGGTTTGGGGGCTTTTAAGGCGCGGAGATGATCGCGCAAGGGGTTATTTTCACGGGCAGATGGGAGTCAACGAAACTGATCCCAACGGAAGAACGCCGCTTCATTATGCCGCGGAAAGAAATGACGCTCATCTTGCGGCTTTTTTTATAGCCCTCGGAGCAAATGTAAATGCTTTAGATAATGAAGGACAAAGTTCTCTTGGAATAAGCGTATATAATAAAGACCCTTTTGTTGCAAATGTTATTGCGACTTCTCCGTCAGCTAACATACACATAGAACTGCCATGCGGCAATACAGCAGCGGCTTTTGCGCTGGAGAACGACCCGGAAGTTTTTAGGGCATTACTTAACCCCGCAACAATTGCGTCATCTGATGAAAGCGGAAGAACAGCTCTTCATCTTGCAAGTCAAAACGGAAATCTTTCTGCTGTAGAAAATATTTTGGGTATTTTACCGTTATCTAATGCTTCTATAAATCAAAGAGACGCTCAGAATAAAACCGCTTTGGATTATGCTTTAAGCAATCCGAATTCTAAAAGTCATATAGAATCCGCAGAAAAACTGATACTATCCGGCGCAAACTCTGACGATCCTATTTTTACATATTTTGGTCCTGCAGTCAGAACAGCAAATTATAATACAAGACGAAACGAAGGTCTTGCGCCTATTCATTATGCAGTTATAGAAAACCATTCCGGTATGATCTCTTTTTTACTGGACAAAAATATAGAAATCGATATTAAAAGCACATCAGGCGCAACTGCACTGCACGAAGCGGTAAGAATCGGCAATATGGAAGTCATAATGCTTTTAATAGAAAAAGGAGCGGATGTAAACGCTGTTGACGCAAAAGGAAACACTCCGCTGCATACAGGCATTCCGCCGGAATTTCACAGGGATGTTATAACAGTTTTACTTGCAAACGGAGCAAATCCCAATCTTCGTGATATGCATGGCGACACTCCTTTACACATAGCAGTAATTTTAAACCGCTCATCTGATATTATTCAAGCTTTACTTAACGGAAGAAGCGATGTTCATGTACGCAACATCGAAGGTAAAACTCCTTTATACATTGCTGTTCAGGAAAAAAGAACAGAATTAATTCCTGTTTTATTGACATACGGTTCAGAAATATTTGCAGCTGATAATTCCGGTACTTCACCTTTTGACATTGCTGCGCGTGCTAACGATAGCACATTTGAATTATTAATAACGGAAGAAACTGTAAACAGCAGAGACAGCGCAGGAAACACAATGCTTCATGCTGTTGTAAGAAACATGGGAAACTCTGTTCAAATAGGCAAAATACTGGAAAAAAGAGCGCCTGTTGACGCAAGAAACAGGGACGGCGATACAGCTCTTCATTTTGCTGTAAGATTGAATCAAAGAGAAACAGGCGAGTTTTTAATTTTGCGCGAAGCAAGTATTTATTCTCTTAATTCTGCAGGTCAAAGTCCGCTGTTTCTCGCTCTCTCCCCTGTAAACGGCGGCGGTATGCGCGAATGGATTATTAATCCAACTACTATCAACGCAAAGGACGGTCTTGGAAACAACATGCTGCACTTTGCCGCAGAATGGAATTTGATTAACGCGATCCCTATAATTGTAAGAAATGGTGTTTCACCTGACGAAGCAAATTCTACGGGACAGACTCCTTTATTTTTGGCTGTTAGAACAAATAGTCCTGCGTCAATAAGAATACTTGCAGATAACAATGCGAGTTTAAATGTACGCGATACTCAGGGAAATTCTCTTTTACATTCTGCAGTTCGATGGAATGCGAAAGATAGCGCTTCTTTATTACTGTCTTTGGGAGCTGATATAAACGGTTTTTCATTAAACGGCAATACTCCTTTGCATGACGCAGTTTCACTTAAATATTCAGAAATAGAAACATTGCTTATTCAGAACAACGCAAATCTGGAAGTCAGAAACATAGACGGCAACACTCCTTTTATGGAAGCTGTAAGAGCCGGATTTATTCCGTCAATCGAAAAACTTGCGCAAAACGGCGCGGATTTTTCTACGAGAAACATAAGAGGCGATACTCCATTACACATTGCTGTAGATATGGAACGTTTAGAGGTAGCAAGTATGCTGCTTTCGATGGGCGCTTCGATTCATGCGCGTAACACAAGAAATGTAACTCCTTTTATGATAGCAATAAATAAATCTCAGCGCTTGGTTTCTATGTTATTAAGCGGAAATAGAATAAATATTTCTGATGATCACGGCAACTCTGCTCTTCATGTCGCTTTAAATGAAAAAGCACCGGCAGAAATTATTAGAACGATTGTAAATACAGGCGCGAGAATAAACGCTGTTGACAGCAACGGAAAAACTCCGCTTAGGCTTTCTATTGATTTAAATCAATGGGAATCTGTTAAAATAATCGCCGACGCAGGAGCGGATCCTTTTATGTCTGCTAGTGACAATAAAACACCTGCAGAAATTGCTTTTTCTAAAGGCGGCGAATGTATAAGAGCTTTATTTTCCGGCAGAGCGATTAATTCCAGAGACAGCTCAGGCAATACAATTCTCCATATTGCGGCAAGACATGGCTCGCCGGAATCCATCTCTATACTTTTGGAGCTGGGAGCAAACAGATCGATAAGGAATATCGCTTCGGAAAGCGCTTTTGATATTGCAATAAGATGGAACCGCGCAGATAACGCGGAACTTCTGCGAAGCTAATGACGAAGCAGCTTGACAGACGCGGGATTCGCCTTACAAGCCTCGACTCCTGTCTCGGCTTTTCAGGCCGTCTTTTTTACTAAACCGGCATCCCTGCCGGTTTACCTTACAGAGCCTTTCGGCTCTTACAGGTCGTAAAAAAGTTTCGAATCCCGAATTTTTCTTAATTATAAAAAAATGACAGACGCGGGATTCGAACCCACCGCCTTCAGCTCCGGAGGCTAACGCTCTATCCAAATGAGCTAGTCTGTCTGGCTACAGAATAGCATAATCATCTTTAAATCGCAACATACCGTTGTCATGTTGTAATATATAATGATTATAATAATTTATTTACCAGTATTATCCAAAAAAAGCGCCAAGGCAAAACCCTCGGCGCTTTATCCAATATTTAATAAACTAGAACTTAAGAGCTAAACCAATTCTTGCAAAAGTAAGAGCGCTGTAACCGAGTTCTGCATAAGCACCTATATTATCGGTAAAGAAATATCTTCCGCCTAAATGAGTGCCAAAATAAACTGCGCTCATATTAAATTTCTGCGTTTGAGGTCCAATAAAAGTGTATTCACGGCTTCTTTCCCAAATCATATACCCTAAAACAACACTTGCATAAATGTCAAGATTTGGAACACCAAAATCAACATGCCATGACCCTTTTAAACCGAAAACCATAGGCATATCCTGATAATAGCCGGCAAATGTATCTTTATTACCGCTTCCGTACATAGCAAAATCAAAGAAACCGCCGACAGAAATAGGCAGATCAATTGGCAGCATGTATTCTACACTTATGCCTACAGGAGGAACAATCATGTCATACGGAGACAAAGTTCCAAAACCAACACCAACATTAATTAAAAAGCCGGAATCTTTAACCCCTTCAGCTGCGTTCATAAAATCTAATGCCGAAGCTGAGCCTATTGCCATTACAAAAATGACAAGCACAATAACAAGTTTCTTTTTCATTTTTTACTCCTTAAAATTCTATAAAAAAAGATCTGTCCGTAGTCTAATTGAATCAACGACCCAAGTTTAAAAGATCTACGGCAGATCAGTATAGAAGGGCAGATCAAAAATATTGAAGAGAAATATAATTTTTTTTGATGCTGATAACTTTTTTGACTAAAATTTATTGGGGGGGGGGGGGGGGGGGGGTGGAGTACTTTTTTGTTGTAAATGTTACAAACACCACATTGCACTACTCCTTTATTTACTTAAAACATAACAAAAC
>WQXI01000056.1 GCA_009784935.1 Treponema sp. | reverse complement strand
TATGTTGAAAACATGCACTATTAGCTCTAAAGGGATCTTATCAGGTTCTATTCTCTTTAATCCCTGTATGTCCATAAAGGCGTCAGAGAGTTTTAGTTCTCTGTAATCAGGGAAAGGATCCTTACCATTGTATAACACGATAAACTCAGGTTTAGGCAGCTTAATAAGTGTCCTCTGAAACCGTTTTTCGTAATCGACGATTAATTCGTAGACTCTGCCTATGTATTCGAGAAGACGCAAGGGCAGATTCTCGCTAATTGTTGACTGATGCTCGATTAATACGACTAATCGATTATCAATGGTAAATGAGACATCATTAACGAGACCTTTTATTAACACATTAGAAAGTGTGTTAATACTGATAGGTGTATCAGGCGGAATGGTGATACCTTCGATAGCTGAGTAGAGTTCTCTTAGAACATCCGGGTCATTGAACAACGCGGAGAACACGCTGTCTTTGTACTTTTGGTTAGCTTTCATGCAAACACTCCATAAAGTAATGTTTTTTAGAACATTACTTAAGAATTTTCGTCAACAAAAAATTGACTTACCCTTATATGGCGCGGGCGTGCGTGGCGCTTTAGAAAATGAAAGAAAACGGGAAATTATTTTCTAAAATATTACAAATGACATACGGCGAAGAGGTTCACACGGGGGCACGGCGACGCAAAGGACACGGAGGAGAATTTTAGGTTAAGATAAGATATCTTTCTTCAACCTTCTTATATTCTCTGTGTTACTCTGTGGTTAAATCCATCTTCATTATTCCTTTGTGCTCTCAGCGTGAGGTTCTTTTTTACCACTCTATGTGAGCCTCTTTGTAATATAGACATCTTTTGATAAAAATGATAAAAATAAATATGTCAGAAAATGAAAAACTACCAATTATTAGGCACTCAGTCAGCCACATTATGGCTCAGGCTGTTGTAAAACTATTCCCCGGAACAAAAACCGCTATAGGTCCCGCGATCGAAAACGGTTTTTACTATGATTTTCTTTTTGCAAAGCCAATTACTACAGAAGACTTGACTGCCATCGAAGCAGAGATGAAAAAAATAATAGAAGGCCGTCAGGATTTTATTAAGATAACAAAAAATAAAAAAGACGCATTGGCTCACTTTGCCGATGAACAATTTAAAACCGAACTTATAAATGAGTTGGCAGGAAATGAAGAAATTTCGATATACGAAAACCGAAATGCCGAAGGCGAAGTACAATGGAGCGATCTCTGCAAAGGACCGCATGTAACAAACACAAGAGAGATAAACTCTGCCGCCTTTAAACTACAGAGTATTGCAGGAGCGTACTGGCGGGGTGATGAAAAACGTCAAATGCTCACCCGTATTTACGGAACGGCATGGGGAAACCCAAAAGAATTAAAAGCTCATCTTGCCTTTTTAGAAGAAGTTGAAAAACGCGATCACCGCCGTGTCGGCAAAGAGCTGGATTTATATTCAACGCACGAAGAAGCCGGCGCGGGTTTAATTTACTGGCATCCAAACGGCGGCAGAATGAGAGTCGCTGTTGAAGATTTCTGGCGGCAGGAACACTACCGTAACGGTTACGAAATACTTTTTACTCCACATATTGGAAAAAGCTGGCTTTGGGAAACATCAGGACACCTTGGCTTCTATAAAGAAAGCATGTACAGCTCTATGAAAATTGACGAACAGGATTATTACATAAGGCCGATGAATTGTCCTTTCCATATAATGATATATAACAATAAAGGACACTCTTACCGTGATCTTCCGCTTCGCTGGGCAGAACTTGGAACAGTGTACCGGTACGAACGCTCCGGCGTTTTACACGGTCTTCTGCGCGTACGCGGTTTTACTCAGGATGACGCTCACATTATTTGTACGCCTGCGCAGATGGAAAGCGAAATCCGCGAAGTCATTCGGTTTAGCTATAATCTATGGAAGATATTCGGATTTAAAGATATCAAAGCATATTTGGCAACCAAACCTGCCGAAAGCGTAGGCGAACAGGATCGTTGGGACGCCGCGCTGGAAAGCCTTCGTAAAGCCATCGAAGCCGAAGGAATCGCCTACGAAATCGATGAAGGCGGCGGCGCTTTCTATGGTCCTAAAATCGATCTAAAAGTAAAAGATGTACTCGGCAGAGAATGGCAGATGTCCACAATTCAATTTGACTTTAACGAACCCGAACGCTTTGACATGACTTTTATCGACAACGACGGACAGCACAAACGCCCGTACATGATTCACCGCGCGCTGATGGGCAGTCTCGAAAGATTTTTCGGCGTACTCATCGAGCACTTCGGCGGAGCTTTCCCGGTCTGGATTGCGCCCGAGCAGGCTGCAGTCATTCCGGTTTCAGAAGTATTTAACGAATATGCACAAAAAGTAACAGCACAGCTAAAAACGCAGGCAAGCGGCGCATATAATTTGCGCGTAACGGCAGAATTAAGCGACGACCGCTTAAACGCAAAGATCCGCGATTGTCAGACACGGAAAATCCCCTACATGCTTGTTGTCGGGCAAAAAGAAGCAGACGAAGGCACAGTTTCGATTCGTTTAAGGGACGGTAAACAGCTTCCGGCAATGAAAATCGAAGAGTTTTCGGCATATATTAAAGAAAAGATCGAAAGCCGCTCTCTGGAATTATAAGTCTGGCATTATAAGTACGAATTTCCTTGACTATCTATCGAAATATTATATTTTATAAAGATAGTATGTTGAATTTAATGCATAGAACAGTCACCATTCTCGATATATTAGCAGCCCACAGGACTGTGAAGCTGTCCATGCTTTCTGAGGCGCTTAACATCTCCCATGTTACGCTGAGAAAGGATTTGGATAAGCTCGAAAGCCGCGGGATAATCAAGTGCACGCATGGATACGCAAGTCTCGACGGCGCTGATAACGCAAGTAAACGGGTTGCTTTTAATTACCTTATTAAACGAAACATTGCAAAAGCTGCCGCCCAAACGATAGAAGAGGGCGAAACGATAATGCTCGAATCCGGCTCCTGCTGCGCCATATTTGCCGAAGAGCTTGCGCTGGCTCACAAAAATAATACAATAATTACTAATTCCGTGTTTATAACAAATTATTTACGAAAACTTATGCATATAAAGATCGTTTTACTCGGCGGGTATTATAATGCAGATTCGCAGGTTTTAGTCGGACCCATAACCATAAATGAAGCAGGGCAATTTTTTCCGGACAAATATTTTTTGGGCGCTGACGGTTTTATACCGGAAACAGGTTTTACCGGCAGGGATTATCTTAGTGTAGAAACCGCAATAGGGCTTTCTAAACACGTTAAAAAGACTTTTATTTTGACAGAAGCCGAAAAGTTCAGCCGCAGAGGAACATACACATTAATTAATTTGGACAAACTTGCCGGAGTATTTACCGATGACAGCATTCCGAAAGAAGCCGAAGCTTCTATCTTGAATAACAATGTACAGCTTTATAAAGTTCCCGCTCATAGTTAATAACCAAAATGAATAATATTCATTAAGATCAATATTCTTTTAGAATAGACAAAAGCCTTTCTTTATTTATTGAACGCAGAAAATTAGCTAATCTTGGTCCCTGCTCTTTGCCGATCAACGCCTGATAAGCCGCGCCAAAGAGAGCCTTGCCGTCAATTCCTGCTTTTTCTGCCGCCGCATAAATCGCCGTGGAGCAAGTCTTGTCATCCGCAAATTCTTCGATCTTATTGATAACGTCGTCTCTTAAAATTCGAACAGCACTTTTCTCAGTATCTGAAAGTGATCTTGTTGCGCTTTTCCCTTTATCCTCTCCGTGTTCTCCGTGCCTCCGTGCCTCTGTGTGAACCTCTTCTCCAACTGGCGGTAGCAGCCTAAATTTAAAATCTTCCGGGGCGCAGTTTTCTACCCAGAACAATGCGCACTGAGCTTTTGCCTTTAAAGCGGGAAGCTGTTCATTTTTAATCTCTTTGTCGTTAGCTGTTAAATCTGCCAAAGCCTTATCAATATCGCCGTCAGCAATCTGAATTAAATTGCACAAATGCCTGAACGGAACCTGATGAGGTTTTGGCATGTCTTCTATACAAGGTGTCTTTCCATCGATACTAACCTGTGAAAGTTCATAAATGCGCCGTTCTTTTTGGAAAGTTTCTTCGTTTTTTGCCTCTTCTATCTTCCATGCAATGCGTTCATTTTTATCGTAGTCTTCATATATTTTTATAACATCTAAATCAAAAGAAATCGTAAACTCTGTGTTTGGTCTTGTTCCCGCAAATAAAAAGCGAGCGACTTCCGGCGTGTAAACATTTAACACATCATCCAAAGTAATTACATTCCCCGAAGACGAAGACATTTTTCCGGGCAGTCCTTTTGTGCCGATAAAATCGTACCGAAAAGTAATCGGCGCATCCCAGCCGTAAACATCTTTACAGACATGTTTGGCAGTATCAAAACTTCCGCCCTGCGAATGATGATCTTTTCCCGCAGGTTCAAAATCGACCTTTTCGAACTCCCATCTCATCGGCCAGTCAATCCGCCACGAAAGTTTTATACCCTTTGCGGTTTTAATATCGAGTTTTTCCGCGCATCCGCACTTTTTGCACTTGTAGCTTAAACCCCAATCGCCGTCCTCAGACGAAACGTCTGCGCCTTCAATCTCGGTTTCGTCTTTATTGCACTTTTCGCAGAAAACACTGACAGGCCACCATTCGCCCTGAATCTTGTGTTCGCTGTCTCTAAACTTGTCCAAAATATTTTTTAGCACATCACGCTTTTCCAGCGCTTTGCGAATTCCTTCGGCATATATAGAAGACCGGTACTTTTCTGCCTGATAAATAAATTCCGGGTGTATTCCTACTTTAGGCAAAACGCTTTCGACATCAACTTCATGATGGCGCGCGTAACTCGAGTCGCGCTCCCACGGATCAGGTACCATAGTAATTGGCATTCGCAGGTATTTTTCAAGTTCGTCTTGTTTAGGCATATTTGCGGGAACTTTGCGGAATACATCGTAGTCATCCCACGAATAAATAAAACGCACATTTTTTCCCATGTCCCGCAGCGCCCGCGCCACAAGTTCTACAGAGATGATCTCCCTAAAGTTGCCGATATGCACGCTTCCGGAAGGAGTAATTCCCGACGCGCAAGTGTATTGTTCTTTTTCGCCTTTTTCAAAGATGATCTTCGCCGCAGCTTCATCCGCCCAATGGTTAGAACCCTGTCCTTTTGTTGTTGCCTTCATGCTCAAATTGTAGCAAATTATTTTAAAAGGTAACAGATACCCCGTTTACGAATCAAATTATTCTCTATTTTCGAGCTAAAACCCTTATGCAGAGCTCGCAGATTTCGCTTGTTTATTGGTAGTTTTCATGTTATATTAATTTTATGAGTATTACGCAAACAGTAGAAGTTACAGACAGCTACAGACAAGTTACCGTGCCTCGTGAAATCCCTTCTGGTCCTGTTATCATAACCTTTACTCCTGCTAAAACAAGTACAGAGCCTCTTAAAGAGCGTGCATTTGGTTGTTTAAAAGGTAAGATTTGGATGGCAGACGATTTTAACGCACCACTTGACGATTTTAAGGACTACATGTAAATGAAAGGTTATTTGCTTGATACGCACACAGCCATCTGGTTTTTTGAAGGTAATAGTTCTATTTCCTCCAAAGCAGATCAGATTATTCGCAACAGAACAAACCGTATATATATGAGTATGATTTCTGCATGGGAATTAACAATTAAAATTAGTTTAGGTAAGCTGCGTTTTTCTGCCGATGTTGAAGGCTTTATACAAGTTGCGCAGGAAAATGATATTACATTCATACCGCTTGAAATTGCTCATCTTTCAGTTCTAAAAAATTTGCCTCTTATTCACAGAGATCCCTTTGATCGTCTTCTTGTCGCAACTGCCATTGCCGAAGAAATGACTCTTATCACTATCGATGAAAATATTGCAAAGTACGAAGTGTCTCAAATCTGGTAATTTTTATCAATATCACACGATTACTCATCTCAAAGAAAAGCGAAGCCCGCTGATTGATCCCTGAGCTTGCTGCGTGCTGAGGTCGCTGAGCCTGTCGAAGCACCGAAGGGATAAGATCTCACACAGAGACACAGCGACACAAGGTACACAGAGAATATAAGAAGGTTGAAGAAAGATATCTAGTCTTAACCTAAAATTCTTGCTGGAAGCTTCGTTACAGGAAAGGTAATTATCCGAGTTTGTACTGCGGTATAAGTAAAAGCAAAATAAGCTCAAAATATTATTTGCAACTGAATAATAGTTGCAATTTTTTTTCAAATCATATATATTTATATTAAGGAGAAAACTTTGAGCAAAAAGGAGAGAATTTAATATGAAAAATAGTTTAAGTTACAAGGGGTTTTACGGCAGTGTAGAGTTCTCCGACGAAGATAATATTTTTTTTGGCAGAATAATAGGAATAAATGACCATATCACATACGAAGGTGACAGCGTTAAAAGTTTACGAAAGGATTTTAATGCAGCCGTTGACGAGTATATTAATGTTTGTGCAGAATTGGGCAAAGAACCAGAAAAACCTTACAAAGGCTCATTCAATGTACGCATAGAACCCGTGCTCCATAGACAGCTTGTTATTTATTCGACATCTCATGGTAAATCACTTAATTCTGTTGTTTCAGAAGCGATAAGTAATTATGTCTGCTAGGGAAATCTCACAATGAACCTACTGCCGAGGCACAAAGTTCACAGAGGGTCTTGCAGCGTAGCTTCTGATCGAATTCAAAGGTCAAGACCTAAGAATTAAGCAGTAAAATTATTTGTGTAAATCATCAAGTGTATTTATCATGGCATCCCAAGCGACTTGGCGATCATTATCGTCTAGGCATGGATAGGCAGCAACACCCGAAGAAGAATTAGACATTGGATAAACATAAGGAACGGGACCACCTGTAGTAAAATGAACATTTCCTTGACGATTTACAAATGAACCTATAAGTGTACCATTATACATATCTCTGGCAGCAATTTCATGCGCAGAACGGGTATGATCAATACATCCTTTGGCCATACAACGAGCTTCTATTTCTGCTAGCATCGCAACAACGCCGTTACTTGTCGCTGTGGCACATACAAATGGATTGCCACATGCTTGCTTAGGTGCAAGCAAACAAGACGGACACTCCTGCGGAGTATGAGACGGGTCTGCACAATTAATAACTTGTGTCGCAGGGTCGGAACAACTGGATGACGCCAAAGACATCACCAATACAATCCCTGGTAGAATCAATTTTCTTTTTTTCATGAGTTTTCTCCTAATATTCAACAATATATATTATCAAAATGCTAATAATAAATATATTAGCATAAAGAGCATTGTCAGTAAAGGTATAATTATATGTGCTAATAGCTAATATGAAATTAAAAGACGTTTTTATCCAAAATTTAAGAAAAAGCCGAAAAAGCCGGAAAATGTCCCAAATGATCCTCGCTGAAATGTGTAATACTTCGACTTCATATATTGGGCAGATAGAAATCGGAAACAGGTTTCCTTCCCTGGAGTTAATCGAAAAAATTGCCCTAGCGTTAGAAATCGAACCATATCTTCTTTTTATGGAAGAAACCGACTCAAAAGCGCCTACAGAACTTCTCCAGAATAAAACAGGAAAAATACCTCTCTCTGTTAAAAAAGAGTTGATTAATAACCTTTCTACAGCTATTCGTAAGGTAGTTAATCAAATTAGTTAATACTTCCCCCCCGACCATAGTAAATTCAGTATACCAACTGTATAATTTTATATACATTTTTTTGTGAATTTTCAAAATATTGGGAGTTTTCTTTTGCAATGGTTTTTTGTAAGTCTATATGGGGTATAGAGTTACTTCAATCTTAATAAAAATAAAGGAGCTTGGCACGCTTCTTGCTAGTTAAATAGTATGGAAAGAGCAATTAGTATTTTTACTTCGGTCTTCTCAAATCATAAGGCAACCAGCGAACTTAGGTCAGAAATTGTCAGAAAAGCGCTGCACTTCCTTATTGCTCTTGCTCCGTCAATGGCTGCGATAAACAAGACTGCGACTGTAGCTTTCCTATTGGTTGGGACTTTGGGTTATACTTTAATGGAATATTTACGCCTTTCCGGCATAAAAGTTCCGGTGATTTCATCAATCACTAGTATTGCTTCTCGTCCGCGCGATATCGGCAAGTTTGTAATGGGACCTGTAACCCTCGGTTTGGGCGCTCTTCTTGCCTTGCTTTTGTATCCGTCAAATGCGGCGGCTATCGCAATTTATGCCCTCGCTTTTGGTGACGGTATTGCGAGCCTCGCGGGAAGGTTCTTAGGCAAACATCGCCCGGCGTTCCTTTTAGGCAAAAGTATCGAAGGCTCACTGGCTTGTTTCTCGGTTGTTTTTGTAAGCGCTTATGCGGTTTCGGGCAGATTTTATGTTGCTCTGGTAGCGGCTTTCACAGCTACAGCTATAGAAGCCCTTCCGCTGGAAGATTATGACAATTTGGCAATTCCTATTGCCGTTGGTCTGGCTGTCCAGTTTGCCGCTTTTGTGTAATTTTGGCTTAGATTTTTTTTGAAAAATTTTTTAAATTTTTTTCAAAAATGCTTGACAAAGTTTTTTATCTTTGTTATATTGTTGACAGGATATCGAAAAGGGGAGATATCGCCTTTCGGACTTCGGGTTCGGCGGCTGGCTTCCCTGACCGGGATTTTTTCGGAATCTTCAAAAGGTCAATGTCTGACATTGGCAAATTGAAAAAAGCGCACGCCTGCGTTTGTATCGGTGGTTGACCAGTTTTACAGGGTCTGCCTAGTGGAGCAAGTTGGCGTATTTCCAAGCGTCTTTAAAACACGAAAAAAAGATTGTTTTTTCCATGGGGAAAATTTGGAGAATTTTCTGCCAAGGTGCTTGACAAAGCTCTGGAAAAAATTGTATCTTCTAAACTCGCGCTATTTTTGCGCAGAGCAGAGCTTTTTCGGCTCTGGGTCTTTTGGTCTGGTCTATATGGCTAGACTTGTCTGCCTTGGCAGACTCGGAACCAGTAGGTTCCAGCGTTATTTGGCAACAAGCTTGTTTTTTTAAAACAAGCATTAGGGAAGGGGAGAGTGCGAAAGCTCTAAGGAGCTTTCGCTTGAGTTTCAACTTAGCGGTTGAAACTCAAAGTAGGTGTTTTGGCTATTGTTGCAAATGGTCAAAACAAGCAGCAAGCGTATTGGAGTTGCTTAGCAACTCCAAATTTCGAGTTTTTAATCGGTTGTAATAAATCGACGAGTTTTACGAAGTAAAACTCGAAGGTAATTTGCAAAGCAAATTACCAAAACTCGTTCAATTCTGACTAATAAATTGTCAGGTGCTAAACCTTAGCAGGTTTGGCTTGAAGTTGCTAATGCAACTTCACTCTAAATGAAAAAATCTATTCGACTTCGGTCGATTAGAATTAATATCATGGAGAGTTTGATCCTGGCTCAGAACGAACGCTGGCGGCGCGTCTTAAGCATGCAAGTCGAGCGGCAAGGGG
>WQXI01000055.1 GCA_009784935.1 Treponema sp. | reverse complement strand
AGCCGAAGAAGTAACAGGTTCCAAGCATGTGCTTGAGATTGACGGGCTTTCGTATCTGATTGATTGCGGCGCTTTTCAGGGCTCCAGAGCCGAAGCGGATCGCAAAAACAGAAACTTCGGCATCGCAGAAGATCGAATCGAAGGCGTAATTTTAACCCACGGTCATCTTGACCACTGCGGTCTTTTGCCATTGCTTGCAAAGCGCGGCTACAACGGAAATGTTTACGCGACCCCTGCAACCAGAGATATTGCAAGTCTTATAATGATGGACTCAGCCAATATTCAGGCGCGTGACGCAAAATATTTAAAAAGTCAGGCGCAGAAAAAAGGACAAAAGTTTGATTGGGAACCGCTCTATGCAGAAGTTGACGCAATCAAAGCTGTCAGCCAGACGATCGGCGTTTCTTATAACAGGCCAATGTTCATAGGTGACGGAGTAAGTCTTGAGTTTTATGACGCAGGGCATATTCTTGGTTCTGCTATCGCTTCTATAAAAGTAAAAAAAGGCAGCGAAGAACTAAACATTCTTGCAACGGGAGATTTAGGCCGAAAGGGAAAACCGATTATCCGCAACCCTGCAATTCCGGAAGGAACCCCCGATTACATTATATTAGAAAGCACATACGGCGACCGTCTGCACGACTCCACAGATGACGCAATTAAAAAACTTGCAGAGATTGCAAGGCGCACTGTAGAAAGAAAAGGAAAAATATTAATTCCTTCGTTTGCTATCGAACGTACACAGGAATTAGTTTACTATTTCCATTTACTTGTAGACGACGGAGTAATTCCGGAAGTGCCGATTTTTGTAGATTCGCCGATGGCAACTAACGCAACGACAATTTTTCAGGTGCACCCAGAATGTTACAATGCAGAAATAAAAGAAGCTTTTATTAAACACCACAAAAATCCTTTTGGTTTTAACAGTTTGCATTTTACTACCAGCGTACAGGAATCAAAAGCGCTTAATGACCACCCGGGTCCGCTTATTATTATTTCCGCAGACGGTATGTGCGAAGCGGGGCGTATTCAGCACCATTTAATGCATAACATTCAAGACTCTAACACTACTATAATGACTGTCGGTTACATGGCAGAAAACACATTGGGCAGACGTATTCGCAACCGTGAAAAAGAAGTAAAAATTCACGGCGACTGGTACAAGGTAAATGCGGCAGTAGAAGAAATAAACGCATTCAGCGCCCACGCCGATTATGCAGAAACGCTTGAATGGCTAAAGGCTGTAGATACTTCTAAACTAAAAGGCATTTTCTTGGTACACGGCGAACGAAAATCGCAGAACTTCCTTAAAAAGTTTTTGGAAGAAAACGGCTACCCGAATGTGCAGATAGTCAGTTACGGCCAAACTTATGAGTTGAATTAAGGAAGAAGATAAACCACGGAGTACACGGAGTAACACAGAGGAAGAATTTAAGAAAAGAAAAACCTAAACTCCGTGGAACTCCGTGTCCTCTGTGGTTAGTATTCTTAGGTATTAAAAATGGAAAATTGTTTTACATCGTCTGCGGAAGTTTTCTCGTGGTTATCAAAACATATAAATCTTGAACGCGGGCAGAGACCGAAAAGTTTTCGCCTTGAACGCATGGAAGTTTTAACAGAACTTGCAGGTTACCCGCACAGGTGCGCGCCTTCCATTCATATCGCAGGTTCCAAAGGCAAAGGTTCCGTCACAAGTATGTTAACTGCTATGCTGACTGCCGCAGGTTTCCGCGCCGCCCGCTACATGTCACCTCACGTTACAGACATACGCGAACGTATCTGTCTTGGTGATTCATTTTTCAGCGAAGACATTTATTGCTCTGCAGGCGATGAACTGCGCAATATTGCAGAGTCGCCGCTTCCGATGATGTTCGACGAATGCGAGCCAACATTTTGGGAATTGCTGACTCTTCTTTTCTTTTTATGCGCCAGAAAAGCAAAATGCGATGTAATGGTCGTAGAAACAGGCATGGGCGGGCGGCTTGATTCTACAAATGTTGTCGACCCTAAAGTCAGCGTAATAACATTAATCGAACTAGAACACACAAATTTTTTGGGCAATACAATCACAGAAATCGCAGGAGAAAAAGCCGGAATAATAAAACAAGGCAAACCGCTTGTTCTAGCAAAGCAAAACGATGAAGCTCTTGAAGTTTTTAAAAACAAAGCAAAAGAAAAAAACAGCCCGTTATATTATTTCCCGGAAATCGCAGAACTTTCTGATATAAAAATAACACCTCAAGGTACAGAATTCTCTCTTCATTCTCTCCGTGAAACTCCGTGTACTCCGTGGTTAAATTCTTATTCTCTATCCATCCCTATCTCCGGGAAAGTCCAAGCTGAAAACGCCGCTTTGGCAATTGCAGCATTAAAGATCGCATTTCAGAATGATTTCCAAGAAACATCACACAGAGGCACAGAGACACAGAGGACACAGCGGGAAATTAGTGAGGAGGTCATTCAAAACGGACTTGCAAGCATAAAAATGCCTGCACGTTTTGAAAATATTGCTGAGGCAAATCAAACGCCATTCATTATTGACGGCGCACATACCCCCGAAAGCCTAACGCTTTGCATAGAAACATTTTGTTCGCTGTACGGCGAAGGCGGCGTATTAATTTTCGGCTGCGCCGCAGATAAAGACGCTGCAGCGATGGCACACATTACGCATACGCATTTTTCAAAAATAATTATTACAACTCCGGGAACTTTTAAGACAAGCGACCCTGCGCAGGTTTACGAAGCTTTTGCTGCAATTGCAGGAAAAGAGAAGACTGTGCTTGTCCCAGACACAAATGAAGCTGTAAAGCAAGCGAATTTATTTGCGAAGAGTTCTCGCAGAGACTCAGGGACACAGAGCACACAAAGGGAAGGCGATGGAATAAATTTACCAATTTTATGCACAGGGTCGTTTTATTTGGCTTCCGAAATCAGGAAACTATCGAAATAACCAAAGGCGTAATTACATGCAAAACAATATCTGCCGAAAAATGCGCTATCATTGCCGATTCTAATCCTTTTTTCCAGTACAGCCAGCCAAAAATAATTCCGCCGATGCCGTTTAAAACAAGAGTGCGGGCAATAAGTACTTCTGTTAATTCTGCTATCGCTGCTGCTGCAGGTAAATGCCCAACGCCAAAAATAATTGCCGCTAAAATAATAGCAATCCATACTCCAACAGCGGTAGGACTTCCGTCTTTTGATTTTTTTATTTTAAAACTAATCCAAACAAATAAAGACATAAAAAAGAGTCTTAATAATACTTCTTCTGCTATTCCCCCGTAAAAGGAAGCAAGGAACCCTTTCCAGAAAACAGGAGCAACCGCTTCCATGTTTTTAAATTCAGGAATCGCATTATTAAAAGGAATACTTAATACAATAATTAAACCGCCTGCCAAAATACCAAGGCAAATTGACGGTACAAGCAAAGCTTTAAACTCTTTACTTTTCTTTTCCTTGTTAAGGATTCCTTCCAATATCGGCAGTCTTAAACCGCCGTTTTCTAAACCAATTTTTTTTGATATAAGTAATCCAAAAAATGTTACTACTGCAAACATAACAAGGTATTGTATTACCATAAGAATAATTAAAAGCCATGCAGGAATTTCAGAATCTTCTGTAAACAGTTCTGCCTGTGTAAGCTCAAGCGAATACGGCAATACAAGCGCAGACCCAATAATGCATGCGGCAACCAGAATAAAAAATAATTTCCAGTTAATAATGTTTTTAAAATTTTTCATAAAACAGCTCCTTTTTCTTTTTTATAAAGACTGTAAGAATACAAAATGGGTACAGCGGCAATTATTAACAAAATAATCAAAATCACTGTGATTCCAACAATATTATTAAGAGGAAGGAAAGCAGTAATAATGGTTAAAATCCCTCCGATTATCCATAAGAAACCTCCCATCCGGTGTGTTTTATTCCAATTTTCGGGATCATTTAAAGTCCACGACACTCTTATTCCGATATAATAATTTTGCTTGTTTTTTGGCATATAGTTACCAAGGAAAACAAATAGAATTCCTACAAGAACCAATACTATCGTTACAGTTGGCATTTTAACATCTAAATTCGTTAACAGCATTAAAGGTACGATAATTAAAGATAAAACCGAAATAAACCATTCCACGAATACAAGCATTACTTTAGATGCATTCTTATGTTTAGGATCAGCATGAACAAGAAAAAACACAATAATATTCAAAGCCATAAAAAATAACGGCATACCAAAAGCCAAAACTGCTTTATGCGCGTACCAGTTTGGATTTCCTTCAAAATTCCATTGCATGGCGGCGCTTTCAGGTAAATCATTATATACAGCAAGCGACAAACAAATTGGCAATAAGCAAACAATCGATGTAATTACCAGTACAATTGGAAACTTCGTTTCCTTATTTTTCTTGATCATTTTTTATCTCCTTTAAATTAAGCTAACCAGAGCATGGCTTCCTCAAAAACCGAAACATTTAGCTCGTAAATAATAAAATTCTTATGTCTTGTTTCAAAAATAAGACCTGCATTTTTAAGTTGTGACAAATGACACCCCCCCTTAGCCGCCAAGAAATGCATATGTGTCATTTTTAATACTCCAAACGCCGTTTTCATTTACTAAACGCACATACTTGCCATAAGATGAATATATTGAACGGAGGCTTCCCAAAAATTTAATACTATAAAAAATTAACGCTTCTGTATTGTCTTTATTAAACCCTATGCTGGAGAATGTTATCCATGTATGATGAGCATGTGATAACTCATGGACTACTATTACGTTCGACTCAAATTGTATTGAATTAATATCCATACGTTTTGTTTCGATGTTATTGACAATAAACATTTCTATTGTGCTTGTATCTATTTCCCATGTTTGTCCCCATCCTTTTATATTGCGTTCGGTGTCTCTTACCATGCTCTCGTATGTATACTCATGACCTGCAAGTTCTTCTTCGAAACAACCGCACGAATCTTCAAAATAATTATCGACATATAATAAATCTATTACATGCAAACTATTTTGAGTGTCATTCAGTATTTTTATAAACCCATCCGTCAGAATACTATTAATAATAGCATCCATAATTATTATTTCATCTTTATTTAATTCAACAATTTCCGGCTCATTCAAACTCTGTGTTTTGCAGCTAAAAGAGCAAAATAATAAAAAAAGTCCAAAAACAAGAAAAACGCTTTTTAAATAATTTATATAATTCAATTTTTGATCTTCCAGTAGTTCTCAACTTTTTCAAACTGACTTGCAGGAACTGTCATTAATCTGCCGTCATCGGCAGTGAGCTTAATTTGACAGGCTATCGGATTAACTTCGGCAACTTTCCATGATTCATTGTTATGGTTTATACGCATGCCTTCTTGCGGAAGATTGCGCTGCTGCTCCGAGTAAAAACCGTATTCATAAAAGAGACAGCATAAAAGCCGTCCGCAGGGACCGGAAATTTTTACAGAGTTAAGCGAAAGCTTTTGGTCTTTTGCCATTTTAATAGAAACAGGTTTTAGTTTGTCAGAAACACAATGGCAGCAATAACCGCGGCCGCAGACTCCAAGTCCGCCTACAACTCTTGCCTCATCGCGCACGCCTATTTGACGCAGTTCTATACGCATTTTAAAAACGCTGACTAAATCTTTTACAAGTTCTCTAAAGTCTACCCTGTTTTCGGCAGTAAAGAAAAATAAAATCTTTGGCTCTTCCAAAAGATAATGAACAAGAACAAGCTTCATATCCAGTTTATGATTAACAATTTTTTTACGGCAAATATCAAACGCTTCTTTTTCCAGTTTTGCATTATTCCTTGATTTTTCTAAATCTTCCGGAGTCGCGGCTCTTACAATCCATGCGATTTCGGAAACAGGCGGAAGCTTACCCCGCACAGAACCAATAACCTGCGCAAGGTCACGGCCGTAACGCGTAGGAACAATTACCATCGTGTCTGGATTCAAACTGTCTTCGCGGTAAACGGCAAGAAAAGTCTCCTGCGAATACATGAGCCGCAGGCGGTAAATAGGAGCGTCGGGAGCAATCGATTCAATCCCCGCGTCTGCGCCGGTAATAACATCCTGTTCCAAAAATTTGGACTCATTACGGTTATCCTCAAGAGCGGAAATATCTTCTTCTATGTCATCATATTCATTATAATCACTCATACTGCTACCTTATATTAAAATGAAGAAACAGGCTCATAACCGCTTCTTCTAAAGACATTTGCAAAACTAACCAAGTTTTATAAATATCTTACTATTGTAACAAGTCTATCAGAAGACCGCGTATTTCCTCAAGTCTTGACGCAAGCTCCATTTGCTGAGACTGGCTGGAAAGCAGCATAGCTGCCAAATCTTCGAGCCTTTTATCGATAACCTGAATCTTGGTATATGATTTACTTTCCATAGCCTGAGGAGTTCCGCGCCGTCCTTTAAAACCCGGTTTTAAGAAATTAGGGATACCCTCTTCGCTTTCTTTAGAATAGCAGTTTTGTACAACATAATTAATAAAATTCCGTACCGCCTGCTTGTATCTGATTATTTCTTCCGGCAGAGGACGTTTTTTTAACCTGTCGCCTGCGTCGCGGACCTCGTCCATTAAAAGATTGACAGAATCACTGGAAGCAGGAAGATCCTGCAGCGGACCAAGCTGATCGGCAGTTTTACCGCGAAGATCGTTAAACATTTGAGAAAAATCGGTTTTTTCACTTTGATCAGTGCGTCTTAATCTTTTATCTTTTGACGAATCCGGCTTTACCTGAGAATAAACTGAAGGGTTCATGTAAAGGGAAGGATCTGCTCCGTCAACTTTAGCCATAGTGTTTTTGGAAAACCGGCAAGGCAGATCTAATACCCAGAGCGTCGCGGTGCTCGGATAAAGTTTTTGACCAGCGTTCGTCATTAGAACAAACAACAATCTTGCCGTTTACAAAACAGCCGTCGTCAGCCTGAATCCTTCTTGTAATTATATCTCCGATAACAATAGCGGTAGAAAGAATTATAAGATGACCGTCTGCGATAATATTGCCGTACACTACTCCGCCCACAGTAACATTAGTGCCCGAAATATTTCCTTTCATTCTGGCGCGCTCACCTATTACAACTCTGCCCTTTGCCCTTACATCTCCGCGGATACTACCGTCAACACGGGTAAAACCGCCGGTTTCGATATCGCCGGTAAAGCTGGTGTTGGGACCAATAATTGTATTAATGGAAAAATCTGAATTATCTTGAGCCATTTTAAACCCTGCTCACGTGTATCAGCGTCCCTGTCTTGCAAGGCTGGAACGAATCGTAATGTATCTGAATGGATCTACAACGTCAGAACCGATATGTACTTCATAATGAAGATGAGGACCAGTAGAAATACCGGTGCTTCCCATGTAACCAATTACTTCATTCTGCTGAACACGCTGTCCTACTTGTACTATAAAATTCTGCAAGTGCGCATAACGGGTATAAAAACCATGCCTGTGTCTGATAATTACATAGTTGCCGTAATCATAAGAAAACTCGGCAGTAACTACAGTTCCGTCTGCTGACGACACAATCGGATCTCCAAAACGACCTGTGGCAATATCAATACCGCGGTGAATATAGTACTGACCATGAATAGGATGAATATTCTGTCCAAAGAACATTGAAATAAACCCTGCTCCGTTTCTGACAGGCCAGATACTTGGAATTTCGGTAAACAGCGCGATTTGTGAGTTTAGAGTATCACCAAGTTCTTTAATCGGCTCATCTACCTGAGAAAGAAATACGGTCAAACGCCTGATATCCTGAATCTCACGCAATATACCCTGAGGGGTTTCGTCGATTCCGATTATCGAACTTAAATCTCCGGCTGAATTTTGGCTTAATGTATTATTGTTTCCTATGCCTAATGATGAAAGAACATTAACAAGTGTGTTTTCGAAATTACGGGCTTCTTTAATTAATGCGTTTGCTTCATCACGGAATTGATCAACCGAAGCCTGCGCGTTCCTAAGGTTCCCGTCTTTTTCTGCCATAGAAATCACTGTACTGCTGTGTGACGCTCCGTAAAAAAGGAACGCGCCGAGAATACCTGCAACAACAAGCAAGAAACAGCAAATGGAAAGAACTGTGACATGAAGATTATAAACCTTCTTTTCTGAATGAGGAACAAATACAACTGTATAACGTCTTGTTAAAAACCTTACAAAAGAATCTAAAACTTCGTTAAAAAACTTAACAACATTTTTTGCGTCGTTTTTTACCCTTTGCACAAACCTGTTTTCTAGACGTTTATATTCATGTACTGAGGCCATTTACTCTCCTACACACCTGCCCTGCCATTCTACCACAAATCAAAAGAACTGTCAATAAAAATCACAAAAATCAGGTTAATGTGCGTTAAATCCGGCTTTTATGGCGCTAAATCCTTTAAAATTGAAGCGGCGCCTATCAGCCAAAAAGAACTTCTTTAAGATACCTTTAATATCGGTTGCTTTTAGTGCTTTTGTTAGTTATGATGCTTTTACAACTGTGCAAAATCACAAAATAAGGAGAAATTCCGTGGTATTTAGCTCAAAATTAACGGTTTTTGCAGGGCTTAACGGCAGCGGAAAGACTACTATTGCGGTAAATGCCGCCCTTTTCTTGGGAAAACAGGAAAAACCTCGATTTAGTGGTGTTTTACTAGCCGATCTGGACATTGTTAACCCATATTTTAGAAGCAAAGATGCCGAAAAAGCGCTTTTAGACGCAGGTGTCACCTTTATTTCGTCAGAATACGCGGGATCAGGGTTGGAAGCGCCGGCTTTGCCAAAGGCTATCGAACAAATCTTTACTTCTAGCGGACAAATCATTATCGATGTTGGCGGTGACGAAGCCGGCTCGACGGTTTTGGGAAGATATTCAAAAGAGATTCTAGCCGTTACAGACAGGCAATTTTACCTTGTTTTTAACCCGTATCGCAGGCTGACTCAGACAGCAGCGGACACAAAAGAGCTGTTGCATGGAATTGAGCAGGTTTCCCGTATACCGTTTACCGGCATTTTGTATAACCCAAACTTAGGGTCGATAACAACTGCCAAAGACGTGCGCCAAAAACTGCCGCTTGCTAATGAATTGGCACAAAGTAGTAATTTACCCCTTGTTGCGACTTGTGTCCTGCGAGAATTGGCACCGCAACTGCAGGATGTAGAGAATTTATTTTGTTTGGATCCGATATTTAATAACTAAGAATCTTACCACAGAGGACACGGAGTTATGTGTATACTATTCCTAAAATCTTCCTCCGTGTTACTCCGTGTACTCCGTGGTTAAAATCTTGCGATTAATACCCAAAACCAATTTCCATTGCTTTAATATTCTTATCGATGTCTGCTGCTCTGCGTGAGGCCTTCTTTATCAATGTCTGTAAAACTGTTGACTTTTGGTTCTGGTATAGCTTATAATCTGACTAGTATGACTATATTTTAATAGGAGACACTGGAATGCCAGTAAAGTCAAAACCCAAACCAAAAAAAAGGAATAATGAGTGGCAGTTACAGGAAGCAAAAGCTATGTTCAGCGAAGTTGTAAAAGCATCACAAAAGGAACATCAGTTTATTACTGTTCATGGAAATAAAACTGCTGTTATTTT
>WQXI01000054.1 GCA_009784935.1 Treponema sp. | reverse complement strand
GACATGTCTTTTTGTTTAAATCTTGCCATAGTGGAATTATTATAACAGACTTTCCTGTTTTTTGCAAATTATTTCTATATGTTATGTGTCATTTTATGTAAATCCGACAGTTTCGTTATGCGAAGTTGGTAATATATATTATAAAATTTCAAATCCAATAAACTTAATTATATTGTTTTGAAAATCATATATTTTTTTATCATTATCTATAAAAAACCAGTAATAATCCCTGCTTAAATTAATTGGTCTATGTGATTGATAATATAATTGACCTCTTATATTATATTCCTTTTTATTAAAATGTAACAATATACTTGGATCAAGTATATCATTTAATAGATCGATTTTTTGAATATTTATTATTTCAATTTCTAATATTTTTCTAATTTCTTTGTTATTATATATTGTTTCAGAATAATTAATAATTCTATAATCATTTTCATATAAAATAATATTTTTATTCATCTGACATGAATAAAATAAGAAAAAAAATATTATGATAAATAAATATTTAGATTTGTCCATATTATAATCCTATATATATTTTATTTTTTTTTATATTTGTTTAATATTAAAATTACATAACCAATTACACTTAATTCTATGTATGTATTTTACGTAATCTATATTTAATTTCTCTGTGTCCTTAGTGCCTCTGCGCCGCTGCGTGAGGTCTTCTTTACACCCTACACATCTTTCGGTCTATTATCATGCACACGTACAGCTTTGCCCTCCGAGATCGGCAGGCTGCCGCTTTCGTGTAATTCAACTTTTGGGCTTATCGAAATCGATGTTTGCAGTGTTTCTATAATTTTTTCTTTTAATGCGTTTAAGTGTCGCGAGTCGTCCATAAATATTTCTGCGTTTACTTCGGTTTTTACAGTTAATTTGTCAAGCGCGCCGTCTTTTTCTACGACTATAAGATAATTGTTGCCGACTTCTTTTAAACTCATTATTACTTCTTCGATTTGGCTTGGGAAAACATTTACGCCGTTTATTATAAGCATATCGTCGCTGCGTCCTGTTATGCGCTTAAGTTTACGGTGAGTTCTTCCGCAGGCGCACGGCTCTGTGTAAAACGAAGTAAGATCACGGGTGCGGTAGCGCAGTATCGGCGTAGCTTCGCGGCAGAGTATTGTAAGAACAAGTTCTCCTGTCTCGCCGTCTTTTGCAGGTTGGAGAGTATCGGGGTTGACGATTTCTGCAATGTAGCCGTCTTCCCATATATGAAGTCCGTCTTTGCATTGACATTCAAACGCAACGCCGGGACCGTTCATTTCTGATAATCCATAAGAATTATAAACATCAACTTTTAATAATGCTTCTATTCTTTTTCTTGTGTCTTCTGAGTAGGGTTCTGCGCCGCCGAATGCTTTTTTTATAAAAAGGCTTTCACGGGGTACGCCCGCTTCTTTCATTTTTGTTTCTAAATGCAATAAAAAGCTCGGCGTTGCGTGTAACACAGTTGTTTGGTAATCCTGCATCATTTTAAACTGGCGCGCAGTGTTTCCGGCTCCTGCGGGAATCGTTAACATTCCAACTTCTTCGCCACCCTGATGAAACCCCAAACCGCCTGTAAATAAACCGTATGTTATCATGTTTTGGAATACATCGCTCTTTGTACAGCCTGTCGCAAAAATGCAGCGCGCCATATAACCTGCCCATTGTTTAATATCTTCTTTACTAAAGTAGATAACAGTGGGAATACCAGTAGTGCCGCTTGACGAATGAAGACGTACAACTTCGTCCTTTGGGATAGATAAAAATCCGTAAGGAAAGCCGTCTCTTAGATCGTCTTTTGTGGTAAAAGGTATTTTATTTAGATCGGCTAAGGTTTTTATATCATCAGAACTTTTTATGCCAACTTTTGATAACCGCTCTTTATAAAAAGGCGCGCGCAAAGCAATTTCGATTTCTTTTTTTAGTCTTTTAAGCTGAAGCGCTTCCAGCTCCGCGCGGGGCATTTTTTCTATTTCGGCATTCCAGTACTGAAACTGCATTTCTTTCTTTATCCGTTTTATTTTCCGCTTTTTACAGCTGCTTGCTTGCAAGCAACCTGTCCCAACTTAAAAGCTTTAGTGTTTGCCGCAGCTACCGATGCGTCTTTTTTTGCAAAAGTATCAGCGATTATTTTTTCCAGACTCGCGCCCTTAACAGGAAGGTAACATGAAGCCGCTCCTACCATAACTGTATTTGCCGCTTTTGCAAGACCTGCTTCTTTTGCCAAAACAGCAGTCTGAATAATTTTATGCTTTGGCAGTTTTTTAATTGTAGATTGAAGCTTATCAGTTTCGGGATAGTTGGGCATATTAACAAACGGTTCCGAAGAAGTAACCAAAATACCGTCAGGTTTTAAATATGATAAATAACGCAAACCTTCGAGCGGTTCCATCGCGATAATCATATCAGCGCCGCCTTTTGGAACAAGGTCGCCTGCGATTTTCTTGTCCGAGATACGCATATGGGAAATAACCTGTCCCCCTCTTTGCGCCATACCGTGCACCTCACTCTGGCGCACTTCGAGCCCCTCGCTCAATGCGGCGTGGGCAATAATTGAGGCAACAGAAAGAACTCCCTGTCCCCCGACTCCTGCTAAAATTACATCGTATTTCATAGTAACCTCTATATTGAAAAATCGAAAATGAAACTTTGTTTCATTAGTTATTATGAGGCAAAATTAAATAATTGTCTAGATAATGCGGCAGGCGGTTACTTATATTTTTCTATCAGTAATCCAAGCGCTTTAAGAAATTCCGGCGTTTCTGATGATAATAAAGCAATATTTCTTTCGCGTCCTGCTTTTTCTAGTTTAAAAGCCTCGGCAGAAAGTTCTGTTTCGCCGATGTTAGCAAGGGCGCTCTTTAAGCCGTGAACGGCAGTAATATATGTCTCCATGTCCTGATCATCAAGCGTACCTGTTTTAGCCATAACGCTTTTTATTTCGGCTATGCCGTTTTGCGCGTCCTGAATAAAAAACCTGAGTAATTCCGGATTAGCGTTAGGTGCAACAGGAAAAGGAGAGACAGTTTTATTGTTTGTTTTTTGAATATACTCTTTTAAAATTACATCCATTTTACGCGTGTCGATTGGTTTTGCCAAAAAGGCATCAAAGCCGTTTGATAGAAATATTTCTGCCTGTCCGACAACTGCGTTTGCAGTAAGCGCGACAATAGGACGGTTATAACCCATTTCTCTTATTAGTTTTGTAGTTTGCATTCCGTCCATCTTAGGCATCATATGATCCATAAAAATAACATCGTACACAGCATTATTTTTTATTAATTCGAGAGCTTTAAAACCGCTGTTTGCAGTTTCGACCTGCAGACCGTAAGGCAGTAAAAGCCCTTTTGCTACGTATAAATTGGTCTCGACATCATCGACTATTAAAACTTTTCCGCAGGACATTTTTTCGTGGTCAATTTCTGTTTTTTTGGTGATAGATTTACTGTGAAACCTAAAATTTATTAATCTTTCTGTAACATCTTTTCCGCAGACAGCGCTGCCATGTATTTTCTGAGGCAGATATACAGTAAACACAGCCCCTTTGCCGGCTTCGCTTTCTATTAATATTTTACCGTTCATTAGTTCGGTAAGTTTTTTTGCTATGCTCATTCCAAGACCTGTGCCTGTTATGCCGCGGTTTGCTTCGTTGTTAAAACGCGTATATTCGTCAAAGAGCTTTTCTATTTGATCTTTGCTCATACCTTGTCCGGTATCGCTTACTTTAAAAATTAATATTATGCTGTCAGGATTTTCAATATCTGGATCTACAGAAATCGAAAGCCTTACTTCGCCTTTGCTGGTATATTTAAAAGCGTTAGAAAGCAGATTATTAAGTATTTGTCTTATTCTAAGTTCGTCGCCTATTAACTCGAGCGGAGTGTTTTCGTCAACTTCGAGCAGAAAGTCAATTGGTCTGCTTTCAAAGCGCAGGCGGTTTACAAGAACGGTGTCGTTTATCAAACTTGGAATATCGTATTTATAAGGAGTTATCTCCATTTTTCCGGCGTCTATTTTAGAAAAATCCAGAATGTCATTGATAATATTTAAAAGCAGATTTCCTGATTCGTATATTCTTCTAAATCCTTCTTCTGCTTCCGGCATGAGAGTTTTATTTCTAAGCTGAATTTCTGATATGCCCAAAATTGCGTTCATCGGCGTGCGAATCTCATGACTCATCTGCGCAAGGAAAGAAGATTTTGCCTGATTGGCAGCCTGCGCTTCGATACGCATGCGTTCGTCAGCTGCGCGTTTTTTTTCTGTTTCTACTAACTGTTCGTGTTCGGTTCTTGCATCCTCCATAACTTTTACAATGCAGTTATTTGGGATGTTAACGGCAAGAGCTATTTTCCTCGCCATTCCATGGCATGTATTGCTTCCGCAGGCTCCGCAGTCAATGTGGTGACTGTCGTAATCGCTTTTGCCAAGTTGTTTAAATGCAATTTCTATATCAGTTTCAGTTATAGGAGGAAAATTTGTTTGAGCGGGCAAATATTCCCTAAGAAAATGCGAATGGTTTAGTTTTTCATCATATGTCTTGTACACAGATTCATAATGTTCTTTTTTGTTTTCTTCTGTTGCTTTTCTCCGGTTGTCGTTCATTGTTTTTTCGATCTCAAACACGCTTCTATCATGGGAATAAGCGGTTCCCATGTTGCACCCTTCCGAACAATTGAGTACATCATACACGGCAGGTAAAAATTCATTTGGAGTTTGAGCATATTTATTTAATTTTTTGTAAACATCAAAACCTTCTGCTTTGGTTATATGAATGGATTTTCCCAGAAAAAATTCGATATTTTCTTTTAATCCGCCCGGCATCGGAAACAAGGAACCTAATCCGCTCTCATCATGATCAAATTCAGTTTCTTCGACAGGAAGTTCGATATTGTTCTTTTTTAAATATTCAAGAAGATGATCAAATGTAATGTTATATTCGGTAAGTTTTGTATCTTCGAACTCATTTGTTTTTGCCATACATGGCGAAAGCGCGGCGATATGATCTTTAATTCCGCGGTATTTCATCATGAATATAGAAGTGCAAGCCATTGGGCTGTGCACCGGAGACAGCTTTTTTAATAGATCATGACAGTAAATTTCGCAATATGTTACGATTGCGGGGCACGGCTGGGTTATCATCGGAGAAACGCCGTTTTCTCTTATATGTTTAATATGCGCCCATATACATATGTCAGCTCCAAGCGACACATCATAAATTTTATTTACGCCAAGCCGCTTTAAATATGTAAATAGTTTTTTGTATTGCGGAATATTTGTTTTTATCGCAGGCGCAGCCATAAGAGATATAGATTTTCCTTTTGACAGATCATCAAAAAAGCGGACTATATCATCTGTAAAGGTTCTCGATTCGTGTTTACAAGCAGCGACACATCTGCCGCAGGCAATACACTTATCATAATCGATTCTTACTTTTATGCTGCCGGACACATCCTGATAAGTAATATTTGCCATTTCCATCGGACATTCTCTCACACATCTATTACAGCCTGTGCATACATCGTCCATAGCTTTAACAACTTTGATCATCGTGAGTCCTTAATATATTATATTATGTAGAAATATAAACTGTCTAGTATTTAAAACAAGAGAGAAAATTGATTATTTTTCATCTTTTCTTTGGTTTTTAATATAATAAATGCAAAAAAAACCAAACACCAAAAAATGATGTCTGGCTCTATTATTTACATTCTTTACCTTTTTGTATAAGTCACATTATTTACATTAACTGCCTGCGTTATACCGACGGCTCGTAATTGAAAGTTAGTAATTGTTAATGTATTGCCGGAAATAGAATAATTAAAAGAATAACCTGATCTGGAATCGCCTACACTTACATGGTTTGGTGTTATTGTCTGCAGTCTGCCGCGTATCGGGGTGCCTGTAGACTGGAAGCTTACATCAGAACCTGCGTCATTCGGGAATATAAGTGTTCGGGCTATACCGTCGTTACCTGCCGGCGCTGTCCATTCTCCTCTTAAACGCTGAAAATTAATATTACTATTAAGAGAGGCGATTCTGGCAGTTTCTGCGGCTTGCGCTTCACGCTCCCTTTCAGCGGCTGCCGCTTGGTCTCTGGCTCTTTGGTCTGCTGTTGCCTGCTGTTGAGGACTCAATGGAGTTCTTACCGAAGCAGCCCTTGCGCTGGTACCGGCATCATTGTTTAAAAGAGGAGTGACTACGAAAGAGTAGTTTGTATCTCCGTTTAAATCATTAATAGTATGTGTAGTTCCTCTTACTGTCCATGTATTTGAGCCTTGTGTTATACGGTAGCCGGTTGCGCCTGCTGATGCTCCCCATGTTATTGTTACGCTGTTCCATGCATTTGCGGTTACAGTAACATTTGACGGAACAGGAAGCCTTTCTACCGGTGTGGCAGGACTTGTTCTAATAGCAACCGCAGGAGATTGTTCGCCGGTAATTGCTTTTTTGTTGGCTGTTACACGGACTTCATAGTTTCGATCCGGAGCTATAGTTACATTGCTTGGTGTTGTAAATGCAGTTTCTTTTGTTGTCCATCTGCCGACTCCAACCACCTGTACTTCATATTCAGTTGCTTCTTCTACTGCGTTCCATGTTACAGTGATTGCGCGGGGAACTACAGTTTGAGTAAGCCTGACATTTTCCGGCGGAGGCAGAGGATCTCCGATTCCAAATGTAGCGCATGCTGTTATTAAAATTAGCAAGGATGCTAATTTTAATACTTGGAGTTTGCAAAGCAAACTCCATAACTTATTTATAGCGGTATTCTTGCCGCCTCTGCCTATTCCTTTAATTGTGTTTTTCATAAAACACTCCTTGTTGTAATTTTCTGCTCGTACAAGCAGATTATTTCTTACCGCTAATATATATACTTATGCATTACATATGCACAGCAAAAATGAAATTAATATTTAACAATAATCAAAACACGACCGTTGCCGCCTGCTGTGCCGTTTTCGTTTCCATAACCGCCTCTTCCGCCTGCTCCTGTATTCGCCTGTGTTGAGCTCAATGCTCCCAAACCGCCGCCAAAACTAGTCTCTGTACCGCCATGACCTGTTAAACGTCCTGCGGCGCCGCCTCTGTTATCTGCAACTAAGTTGGCATTGTGGCGGCCGTTAACTCCGCTTCCGCCGGCGATTGTTCCCCAGCCTAACAAAGTTAGTGTTGTAGGTCTTGCAGGTGCTGTTCCGCCGACTCCGCCGGAGATAGCCTGCGCCGCGCTTCCGCCGCCGCCTCTGCCTCCCTGCACAGTAAGTGATGTTGAAGCAAACCGAACTGTTGTATCACCGCCGTTTCCGCCGGGATTAGCCGACTCCCAACTGCCGCCAACACCTCTACTATGACGTGTTCCGCCTCCGCCGCCTCCGCCTACTGTGATGTTCACAGAAAGCGCGCTATTTACTGTAAAACTCATATAAGCCGCCGCGCCGCCTCCGCCTGTGGCTCCCGTACCATGTTCTGTTCTTGTGCCTGTTATCCCTTGCTGATAACTTTTACTGTGTCCGCCTTGTCCGCCGCCGCCCGCTCCAAGAACATAGATTTCTATTGTTGCGGGAAAATTTTCGCTTAATGTAAAAGTATAGCTTCCGGGATTTGTATAATCCGCTCTTAATACACCCGGCGTACTGCGGTCAATATCGGCAGAAGTATCGCCTTGATCTGCGCCTGCCCGCACTAATCTAAATTGCTGTGCGCCAGAAGTGTTTTCTTCCCATTGCTGTAATTGAACTCCACGAACAGATACATTGCCTGGAACGTCAAGCATACGGTCAGAATATACATTTTGAATTCTTACAAACTCACCGTCTTCCAGTATTCGCCACCTTTGATGACGAGGGTGCAGATTAACACCCCAAAGTTCCTGTTCGTTCTGCATTCTTGTCCATTGATGAACACGAGTTCCGTTTAATAAATTGTGGCTTGCAATATCCATAACTCTGTTACTTTGCACATTTATAATTATGTAAGAATCATCCCATTGCCGTTCAAAACGCCATTGCTGACTTAAACCGTTATGCCTTGTCCATTGATGAATCGCAACGCCGTTATTAGAATTATGATCTCTAATATCAACTGCCATTCCGTTTTTGTTTATAATTTGCCAAGTGCCCGAATAATCTCTTGAAGTAGAAACTTTTCTCATTACTGCGTCAGGCCATGCAAAACGGGTTTGAGATAATCTGCCGGTTTCTGGATCTATTCGGCCGCCTACAGTATTAAACTCATTTATATCGAAAGTAAGATTAACTCCCCAGCGCCCGGGGTGATTTATGATAAATCCGTTGTCATCGATATAATCACCGTCATACCAAGTGGCGTCAGTATAGATTTCTCTGCCGTCTTTTAAAACAATTAAATTCCATGCATGATTTCCTATTGAACTTCGCCAATATTCAACTCTTTCTACTAAAGGATGACCTTGCAATGCCTCGATAACAGCATCGGAATATCCCGCGCATACCTCTCTTCTTATTAGCTCATCACGAAACCTTAAATTCCTGCCTGCATTCTTTTCTAATCTTGCATGATCATAAACGATTTCATTGCCGACTCTGTGTACAATTCTTTCTATTTCTCTAAAGGCAGTGTCTGCCATTCGTTCTTCCAATCGGGATTCGCTTGTCGAAGTTCTTGTTTGCGACGCAGTTTCCCAATATGAAGCAGGTCTGATAAAATTTGCAGGCAGGGGCGAACCTCTGGGCGGTACTTGTCCTTCTATCGGAACAAGTCTGAATAATTGCCCTTGGCCGCTTCGGGCTGCCCATTGCTGAAGCTGTTGTCCTCGGTTATTAAGATTTGTGTTATCTATATCAAGGTTTAAATTTGTAAGAGCATTTACGATTATTACTTGTTGATTATCAACACGAACAATACGCCATCTTTGGCTTTGCTGATCGCGGCGCGCCCACCATTGATGGACTCTAACGCCGTTTTCGGCTCTGTGGCTTTGAATATCCATTACACTGTTACTTAAAACATTTCTAATTACATAAGTTCCGTTTTCGTACGGTTCAAAATTCCATTGCTGACTGCGACCGTCATGCCTTGTCCACTGATGAATCGGCACTCCGCTGTTTCCATTATGATCACGAATATCAAGCGCCATTCCGTTAGCTGTAAGTATAAACCAAGTGCCTGTAAATCTTTCCTGCGCCGAAAGAGCAGTGGTTAAAAGACATAAAATAATAATTAAAAAAAAGGATTTTTTCATTTTATATTTCCTGTAAAAATAGAGCAGTCTAATAAATAAGAAATTAACCACGGAGTACACGAAGTTTCACTGAGAAATCTCCGTGCCCTCTGTGGTTTTTATTCTTCGCTTTAGTATCTGACTATAATTAAAACTTGACCGGGGCTGCCGAGTTCCCCAGCTCTGTTTCCATGCGCACCGGCTCCGCCTGCGCCATAAATAGTAGTACCGCCAAAGCTTGCTTCAGATCCTGCGCCTCTAAGACCTCCAGCGCGGCCAACGAACCCGCCTTGATCAGAATTATGCCTTCCATTTGTGCCGGCGTCTCCATTACCTACAGCCCAATCCAATATGCCGGAAGGTGCGGCAGCTTGTCCAACACCGCCTGCGCCGCCTGTTACATTTTGGTCGCCTGTTCCTCCGCCGCCTCTGCCGCCCTGTGCGGTAATAGTTGTAGAACCAAATCTAATAACTGTATCTCCGCCTGCAGCGCCTGGACGTCCCGATTCCCAGCTTCCGCCAACGCCTTTGCTATGTCCGCCTCCGCCAGCGCCGCCGGTTCCAACAGTAATATTAAGAGTAATTGGTCTATCCGCTCTTAATCTTGTATAAGCTACAGCACCGCCGCCGCCGCCTGCGCCCCTTCCGCTTTCGGTTCTTGTTCCAAGACCTTGCTGATAAGCCTTGGTATGCCCGCCTTGACCGCCGCCGCCGGCTCCAAGAGCATAAATTTCAATTGTTGCGGGAAAAGCTTCGCCAAAAACAAAAGTGTGATTTCCGGGAGTATTAAACTCGCGCCTAATTACTTGCTCCTGACGCGGTCTCGGCGGATCTGCAACGACTCTGTTACCGCTGTCCTGCTGAGGCGTATCGTACGCAGAAGGTACAGACTCCATGTCGCTCGCTAATCCTAATGTTATAAAAGCCGCCAGAGATACAACCGCAATAATATGCGGCAGCCATTTTTTTCTCATCATAATTTTCTCCTTCTGATGAATTTGTTATATGCTATGCTTTCAACGAAAGCAAAAAAGCCATAAGAAGCCAGATCCAACACATCAAATGTGCCGTTTCTGTTTTCATTTAATTGACTAATTTCTAATG
>WQXI01000053.1 GCA_009784935.1 Treponema sp. | reverse complement strand
CTCGCCTTGGTTTTTTCTGTTGGTTTTATTTTTATTCACCTCCCCCCCCCCCCCCCCCCCTCATTATTTTATTATAGATCCACTTTTAAAAATTCTAAAAAAATTACTCAAACAAATGCCTCTATATGAATTTTATCTGCAAAACCGCAAATTTGGATCGTTGATTCAACAGGTAACAGGTAAATTCATTTTAATATAGAAGGAAGGAGAAAAAGATGAAAAAGAAGTTATTATTGGTATTGGTTCTTGCGGCTTTAGTTGCAGGAGGAGCGTTCGCATTTGACATAAGCGCAGGCGGTGGAGTGTCTATCTCCAATCAGTTTGGCGGCGGAGTTGGTGTTGGAAACTTTAAAGAAGAATTTCCATGGTTTGGTTTTGGTGTTTTCGGTTATTTTGACGCAACCTATGTAGAAGCATCTTTAGGACTAACTTTTGCTTTTGGAAAAATTAATGACGATCTTTTTTATGATGTTTCAATTGATACGAATTATACAATCCTTAATTTAAGCATATTGGGTAAGTATCCAATTTCGTTGGGTGATGGGATGACTGTTTTTCCTGCCGCGGGTATTGATTATCAAATGGTTTTATCGATGTCATCGAATGGTGTAAGCTGGACTGACGCTAATGAATATATGAGCGCGTTATGGTTTAAGTTCGGCGTTGGTTTAGATTACGATCTTGATGATAGCATGTATCTTAGATTCCTTGGTTTATATGGACTAAGGCTTCAAAACAAATATGAAAGTGAAACTATTTCGGCTCTTTTTAACATACCTAATTATAATATGGGGCACGGTTTTACTTTAAAAGCGGCTGTAGGTTTTAGGTTCTAATAATTTTCTGTAACATTTTAACTGTCGTCAAAAAGGCGGCAGTTTTTTTGTATTATACTGTTTAAAATTATAATATTGACAAGTATAAAGTAAAACGATAAAATAAAAATATGAAAAAACATATTATTATACCTTTATTTGGTGCAATTGCTGTCATAGCAATATTAATTGCGTTTACTGCATGTGATCGCAAAACAACGGCTGACTCACATCAATCGACAGATGTTTCTTCTGAGGAAGGAGTACCCGCAGACGAATTTTCTATCTACGGCGAATGGCGTTATGTTATAACCAAGGAGTTTGAAGACACTTACGTTGAAGAAAGACTGTCTAGACCTGCGAGTGTATTACGCATATTTAACAGCAATAATATAGTTGCCGAGTTTGTAAGCGGTCCGTATACAAATTACGGAACTTTAAAAAAGATAGATGAATATATTTATAGTTTTACCTATATGGCTGTAAGTGAATACGGTAATTACGAAATGACCGACACCATAAGATATGACCCCACAACAAGGCGTTTTGGTATGGAAGACGGTGAAAGCGGGATATCAATAAGATATTACGAACGTATCAGAGATTTAGGATCTGAGCCTCCGTTTTCTCCTTCGCTTATGCATACTCAGAATAAATGGCTGTACGGAACATGGATAAACGAAGATAAAGGAAATACTCTTACATTTATGGAGCCCAATATTCTTATAGAAGAAGGCGGGACTGCTGTTGTAGGCGGAAAAAATACTATTAACTTTAGTTTT
The DNA here is from genome assembly GCA_009784935.1 of Treponema sp. Lineage (GTDB taxonomy): Bacteria > Spirochaetota > Spirochaetia > Treponematales > Breznakiellaceae > WQXQ01. The sequence continues at coordinate 9,036 of WQXI01000053.1, read as the reverse complement.
GACGGCAGAACGCTTGTTATCGCAGAAGGTGATAATGAATCTTCGCAAGCGCGTCTAACTTTTGGCGGCGATACAATAACTATTGATTCGTTCCAAGGCGGACATGATTGGCACTACAATATTTTCTTGTGGGGAACCTTTAGAAAGACCAGATAATTTATTTTTGCCACTTTTTAACGCTGTTTAAATATTCAATTACACGCAAGCCGTCGATTGCGCCTGATACAGGCGTTCTTTGCGTTTCTTTTATGCAGGCAACTGCGTCTTTTATCATGTTTGCAAAGTAACCAGTTGCACAGGAAAAAGTTTCGTCTGTATTTTTTAGAGAGTTAAACTTTTCTGCATAGGGGCTTGGAACACTTTCGTATACTTCAAAAACCCCATTGCCGATTCGGAGGCGGCCTTTTTCGCAGGAGAATTCGATTTCAAAAACTAGATGGTCACGACCTGCGCCAATCTCGATCAATACTGGAATAAAGCTTATATTGTTTTTTTTATTACCACGGAGTACTGGAGCTAAAGCTCCTTGGAGTTTCACAGAGGGAGGAAGAGAGTTCGCACAAAAATCTCCGTGTTTCTCCAAGCTGTACGAAGGACAGCAGTACTCTGTGGTTAAACTTCTTAATTTTCCTTCAAGCCATGCGGTTCCGCTGCGGGAAGTTAGTTTTGCGCCGAAAGTTTTATTGTGTTTTAATACAGAATCTGTTAAATACATTATTATGTCCGCAAGATGTGTTCCGTCATGCCATAATTGATCGATAAGCCGTCTGTTTAATCCCATATATAAACAGGCGCGGACAGCGGTAATTGCTCCAAGATTGCCGCTTTTTAAAATCTCTTTTGCGCGGATATAGTCCTGCGAATACCGGCGTTCGTGGTTCGTAATAATAGTAAGATCGCTTTGTTTAGCAAGATCTGCGATTTTCCGCGCTTTGCCGATTGTGTCAGCAAGAGGTTTTTCGCAGATAACGACGGGAATATTATACAGCGCTGCAAGGCGGCAGTAATGATAGTGGCTGTCAGGATGCGTAGCTATCGATAAAATTTGCGGCTTATGTATACGAAGCATTTCCGCAGCGTCAGCATAGACTTGTACGTTCCATTTTTCTGCAAATAAGCTGCGGCGTTCTTCGTCGGTGTCACAGCCTGCGGTAAGAATACAGTCTTCGTTTGCGGCGATTGCGCCTGCGTGCGTACATGGTTTTTCGCGGAGAGTATCTTCTTCTAAAAGCGAAGCAATGCGTCCAAGTCCGATAACAGCGGCTTTTATTTTATCCATTTTTTCTTTCATTATTTATTATATTTTTTGCTTTTGCTTTTTTACTGCGCCACGAATTAAAAACAGAATACATTATCGGAGTAACAAAAATTGTCATAAAAGTGCTGACAAAAAGACCGCCGACAAATGTTTTTCCGATAGGCTGAATCAAATCTGCTCCTGCACCCGGAAAAAAAGCAATAGGAGTCATACCAAGAATAGTTGTAAGGCTTGTCATTAATATTGGGCGCAATCGTCTTCTTCCTGCTTCGATACAGGCATCGCGGACATCCATGCCGCGCGAATATAATGTATTTGTATAATCTACAAGTACTATTCCGTTATTTATTACGACCCCTACACAGGCGACAATTCCTACAATCGAGAACATCGACATATCCTGGCCTGTTATTTTATAAACCCATATTACACCGATAAAAAGTAAAGGAATAGAAAAAATTATAATTAATGGGTCAACAAATGACTCAAATTGACTTGCCATTATTCCAAAAATTAAGAATATTGCGGTAGCAATTATAATTCCATAAAGAGACCACATAGACTGAATCTCGGCAGCTTCGCCGAGATAACGGACAGTTACACCATCACGCGTGACCAACTGCTGTTTAATTGTTTCTTCCATGCGGCGCTGCATTTCTGTCGCGGCAATTCCCGGCTCAAGACCTCCTGTTACGCGAAGAACACGCTCCTGTCTTTCGCGCCGAATAGAAGATGGGGCTCTTCCTTCCGAAATATTAGCGACATTTGATAATGATACGCGCGTACCGTTTCTGCTGATTACAGAAATTGCGTCAAGATTGGGAAGCCCTCTTCGGTCTTCGTCTTTTAAGCGAACCTGAACATTAATTAATCTGCTGCCATGGCTCATAGTTGTTGCTGTTTCTCCGTCCATTGCCATGCGTATTTCGGAAGCAATCGAAGAAAGAGATAATCCAAAACTTGACGCTCTGTCACGGTCAATTTCTATTTGCAGCTGAGGCGCGCCTTCGTCAAGATTTATAATCGGGTTTTCTATCTCAGGAAGATAATTAATCATGATATGCTGAATCTCTTCTGCTGTCTGCATAAGGGCAGTATAATTTCTTGAACTTACTGCTACAACAATGGGTGAAGTGCTTCCCATTCCTCGTCCGGCTCTAAAGCTGACACTTGTCCCGGGTGTTGAGTTTAATAGGGGAGTGAGCTTTCTTATTATTGTATCCGGCGTATCTATCTGCTGTGACGGAGGAGGCAGTGTAATTTGTATCGAACCTTGATTGTTGCCGCTCCTATGAGCAGTTAATACAATATTATTATAACCTTCTATTTCTCTTTTAATTATTTCTTCTATACTGAACAATGTCCTTTCTGTAACATCGATAGCTGTTCCGCGCGGCATTGCTACGCTCAAAATTATATTGTCGTCTGTCCGCATACGGACATATCTATTCATGCCGATACTGCCGAATTGTAAAAGAGAAAAGACAAGAAGCAATAATACTAATAACATAATTATAAGCCTGTGAGAAAGGCAGTAATCCAGAGCAATTTTATATTTGTTTTCTATGAAGAGAAGTAATGATTCTATTTTGCTGTCGATTGTACGCATAAGCGGCTGTTTAATAGGTTTTTGTTTTCTTGTATTTAATTTTAAAATAGAACCCGAAAGGCTTGGAACAAGCGTAATAGCGACAATAAGAGAAACACTCAAAGAAATTACTACAGTAAATATTAAATCGCTGAATAAAATACCGTCCTCTTTTAAATCGTTCTTGTATATAATAATCGGGATAAATACACACAGGGTTGTTATTGTAGATGTAATAATAGCGCGTAACATTTCTCTGCTTCCTAAAATTGCCGCAACGGTGCTTTTTGCGCCTCGTTCTCTGTAGCTGTGAATGTTCTCAAGTATTACAATAGAAGCGTCAAGCGTCATACACATTCCCATTATAAGGCCTGTTAATGTCATTAAGTTAAGAGTAAAACCAAAGATAGACATTGACATTAGGGTAAGAAGGATAGAAATAGGAATAGAAAGCCCGATAATTATATTTGCTTTAATGTTTCGCAGGAACAGCATAAGTATTATCATGGCAAGGCACGCGCCTTGAAAAGCGTTTCTGTAAACTTGATCCATTGTCGCGCGGATCATTGTTGTGTTGTCAGATAAAACATGAAGTGTTATTCCCTGCGGAAGCGTTTCATTTATGTCTTCCAGCGCTGCTTGAACCTTGTCAGAAACATTTATTTGATTGCTGCCGCTTTCTGCTGTTATCTGAATATAAACGCCGCTTTGTCCGTTTACATGAACTCTGGAAGCATTATCATTATATCCCAAAGAAACATCAGCAACATCTTCTATTCTGATTACTTGATAACGCGGCTGAGAAGCGGATGAAGTATTTACTGTTCTTACAACAAGACGTTTTATTTGTTCGATACTAACAAGTTCTTCCTGAGTCATTATTTGATATTCGCGCGTTCCGCGCCGTAAGTTTCCGCCGGATGATAAAACATTCTGTCCCCTAAGAGAACTCGATATATCGTTTAGTGTCAAATTAAAAGCTGCTAGACGGTTTAATGAAACTTCGACCTTTACAATTTGAGTTGTACCGCCTGTTACTTCGGCTGCAGCAACGCCTTCTATTCGTTCAATGCTAGGTTGTATTTCGTCTTCGGCAAATATGCGCAGTTGATCGGGAGGATAATTTCCTCTGACAACAAGGCGCATAATCGGCATAGCGTTCATGTCAAAGCGGCGTACCATTGGAGTAGAAACACCGTCGGGCAGTGAATTGACAAGCCTGTTTAAAAGAATCTGCGCGTCGTTTACCGCCTTGTCCATGTTGGTGCCGTAAGCAAATTCAAGCGTTATAGAACTTGATTCGAACTGTGAGTTACTTGTCATGTTTACAAGTCCTCTGGAAGAAGACAGCGCGCGTTCCAGGCGTTCTGTAACATTGCGCTCAACATCAGCAGGACCCGCTCCGGGAAAACGAGTCCATACAGAAAAAACCGGTCTGTCAACAGAAGGAAAAAGATCCATTGCAAGATTAGAAAGTAGAGATAATGAAATTCCTATTATAAGAACAAACAGCATTACAACCGTTACGGGACGTTTAACTGAAAGTTCGGTTATTTTCATTATAACTCCGTTATATTACTACGTTATTCTACAATTCGGACAGAATCGCCGTCAGTCAAAAAGTTTTGTCCTGCGCTTACAACATTTTCTCCAAGTTCTACTCCATTGATTATTTCAATGTAATCTTCGCTGTCAATGCCAAGAGTAACTTCGCGTCTGCGCGCAACATTGTTTTCGTCAGCGACAAAGACAATCCAAGAACCGTAAGTGCTTATAACTGACGCTCTTTGAATAACAGGAACATCAGCTTTTCTATTTGTTATAAGGCTGATTGTCGCGAACATTCCCGCTCTAATTCTTGGATCGGGATTTAAAAATCTTAAACGTATTCTTAATGTTCTTGTTGCAGGATCTAGAACAGGGCTGACTTCGATTACTTCTGCGTTAAATGTTTCACCGCCGATTGCTTCGAACCACAGAACAGCTCTCATACCCTGTCTCACCGACGCTACGAATCTTTCGGGAACATGTGTTTCGACCAGCAGAGCAGAAAGATCACCCACTACAAAAACGCCTGATTGTGTTGTAACAGTATCGCCGATACTAAAGGGCGCGTTTAATACTGTCCCGGAAACTGTGCTTACAACAGGGCTTCTAAAAAAAACTTCGCCGGGTCTTGACGGGTCAACCATCGCAACGATATCGCCTCTGTTTACTCTGGCTCCAATGCCGACCCGCATTTCTACTAGTCTTCCGTTAGCGCCCGGAAAAATAGTAACCTGATTGCGCGCGAGAATTTCACCGTTTAAAATTACGCTTTTTTCGATAGTGCCTAAAGAAACAGGCGTTACGCGCACAGTTACCGCCTGACTGCGCTGCCTTTGCTGTACAGCCAGAGTATCATCTTTTTTGGGACCAAATAAATTAAGCGCTATAAGAAGCGCGAATATCGCAATGAGCGAAAGAATGGCAATAGTTATAATTCTGTATTTATTCATTCGGCACTCCATAAGTTTCTATTAATATTTTCCAATCCATATTAAGCGCGGCAGAAAGATCCAAGATCATATTAAAGTAAGATAGTTCTGTTTGCAGCAGACGCTGTCTTGCGTTTGCCATATTATTGCGCGCGTCAACCAGCGTAAGTGATTCTACGATTCCGTTTAAAAAACCCTGTTCTGTAAGCTGATAGCCGCGCCTTGCTGCTTCCAGGCTGAGTCTTGCGATTATTATACTGTCGTATGAATTACGAAGAAGAGCCGTCAAAGAACGTATCTGCGCTTTTGCGGCATTCTCTGTAATTTCCATGTCGAGTTTTGCTTTTTCTAAAGAACCAGAAGCTCTGGCAATCGCCTGCTGACGCGCTGTCCCCGGTATCCACGGATCTATCGGAATGCTGACACGGGCAGTTGCGCTTAATATATCTGTAAATGGGTCAAAAGAAGAACTGCTCCAGTCCAAAGATAAATTAAGTGAAGGCGCGCGGCTTTGCATAATAGTCTGCATATGCGTCATAGTAAGTCTTTCAATCTCTTGGCTGTTCCTTATAATATCAGGACGCAAAGGAAGATATTCGTTTATTAAAACTTCTGCGTCTGCGTCTATTTTTAGGATGTTTATTTCGCCGAGCAGTAAAATATCGTTATTTGACTGCATGCCAAGCATTGCAAGAAATTCTGTTTTGCTGTTTTGATGTGTAATAAGAGCGGCAGCATGATTATAACGGGCGTTTTCCAGAGATATTCTGCTTTGAGTAAAAGAAAGTTCTCCGACAAGTCCGTTTCTAAATAAAGTTTCGCTTCTTGTAAACTGCCTTTGCGCAAGATTAAAAACTTCTTCTAGAAGAGTAAGGTTATTTTTTTCTGCGATAAGCTCAAAGTATTTTTTTGTTACCTGAATAGAAAGCAGATTACGCGCATCTTCGTATCTTAAAATATTAGCTTGATGAGCCAGCTGGATGTTTCTCATAGAATAGGGGATTCCGGCATTTAAGCCGAGGTTGACACTAAAGCCAAGATTATAGCTAATGCCCTGATTGTTCGGCTGTACGCCGCTAAAGAGCTGGTTTCTGTATGTCGCGCTTGCGCTCGCGCTTATCGTTGGGAATATCTCCGACCACAGGTTTCTTTCGGAAAAACCTGATGAGGCGAGATCAATTTCTGTTTTTTTTAATGAGAGATTGTTTTCTAATGCGAGGTTTACCGCGTCTTCCAGAGAAAGTTCTAAACCCATTGCAGGGACATTATGAAAAAATACAAAAAATAAAAATAGCAGAAAAAAATGCATAATTCGTTTCAAGCGCAGTAACCCCTTTCTATAATTATACAACATTTATTGATGAATATTAATAGAGAAGGGTCAAAATATGGGTATTAATTGACTTCCGGCAGGTATTTCCAGTAGCGTTTCGGCATAAATTGCTTTTGAACTTTTGGGTTATGGCGGTCTTTATTATTAATGGTTATATGGTAATGCTTCCAGAGGTCTTCCCACTCGTCATTTGCAGAGGCGGCAGAGGTGTTTTCCTGCAGAGGGATAATTTTTGCCTCTTCCCCGCGCCTGCAGCGAAGGCATAAGCCTCGTTTTTCGTCAATTATTGACCAAGATGTTTCGCCGAACCGTGCTCCAAAATACAAAGCTAAAGCCGGCAGAATATAGTGATCTGTAGCGCACCTTGCGATAAATTCCCCATTCTTATCAGGGGTAAACCGTAAAAGCCCCATCATTCTGTGAATTTCATGCTGAACTTTATAGTCGTTAAGATCTGCAGGTTTTTCTGCGATTTCTGCCTGTGAGAATAGTTCGCCGTTCGCGCTCATATGCACCTCCATCAATTACAATTAAAAATCAAACAGCGGCAGTTGAAGCCCGGCGCCATCAGTATCCGATAATAAACGCCTTATACGCAAAGGATCATCAGGCCGTTCGATATATGCGCCGGCAGCTGTCATAAAATACCGCGCGCGTTTTAAAGCCGCGCCCATTTTTTGAAGACTCTCCAGTGATAAACTGCGCTGCCTTCGTACTTCTATAATGCGGCGCGCTGTTTTTGCGCCAATTCCCGGAACACGCAGGAGCGTTTCGTAATCGGCGCGGTTTACTTCGATAGGGAAAAAATCAAGGTTATTAAGCGCCCAAACAGTTTTTGGGTCTAGGTGCGCGTCTAAAAACGGCTGTTCTTCGCTTAAAATTTCACCTGCCTTAAAATGATAAAAACGCAAAAGCCAATCGGCTTGGTAGAGACGGTGTTCGCGTACTAAAGGCGGACCTATCGTATCCGGCAGCCGCGGATCTGTCAGTTTTGTGCCTTGCGTGTAGCTCCCCGGATGAATAAAAGCGGAGTAGTACACCCTTTTTAAAAAAAACTTATTGTAGAGCGAACTGGTCAAATTGATGATCTGCCTGTCGTCTTCTCCAGTTGCTCCAACAATAAGCTGGGTGCTTTGTCCCGCGGGTGCAAACCAGGGGGATGAGGTTTTTCCCTGCGGGAGAAATTTACTTTTTTGTTTTTCTTCTTCGGTCTCTATTCTGATGTCAGAAAAATCACTCATAGCGCCTATAATGTCTTTTTTGGATTTTTCCGGCGCAAGGTTTACAAGGCTTTTTTCGGTGGGAAGTTCGATATTAACGCTTAATCTGTCTGCCCACTTGCCTGCTTCCCTTATTGTTTTTTCTCCGGCGCCGGGTATAAGTTTTAGATGAATATAACCGCGGAACCCCATATCAGTGCGAAGCGTTTTTGCGGTTTCTGTAAGTTTTTCCATTACGATATCCGGGTCTGTGAATATCCCTGACGATAAAAAAAGCCCTTCGATATAGTTGCGTTTATAAAACTCGCATGTAACTTGCGCAAGTTCGTTAACCGTGAAAGTCGCTCTTTTTATGTCGGCAGAAGCCCGGTTAACGCAATACGCGCAGTCATATTTACATACATTGGAGTAGAGTACCTTTAAAAGGCTTACACAGCGCCCGTCCTGAGTCCAGCTATGGCAGACCCCCATCGGTAAGGTCGCTCCCATTTGCTTCCCGGGAGCCTTAAAACCGCTTGAGCCCGAGGTAGCGCAGGAAGCGTCATATTTGGCTGCGCCTGAAAGAACAGAGATTTTTTCCTGAATGTCCATATTTCCCATATCGGTATAACTATACAATTGTTTAGCTATATTGTCAAGAGGGGAACCTTCGCCCTGCGAATTAAAATTCGAGGGCTTGGTTGAGGTTCAAGAGGGTTTTATTTGAATTTTTCACACAGAGCTAGCAGTGTACACAGGGGATTTTTTGATTTATCTCACACAGGTCCTTGCAGCGAAGCTTCTAGCAGACACAGAGAACACAAAGGGCACGGAGGCGAAATAAATCAACCCAAAAAAAGAGCCTGCGTTTACAGACTCTTAAAATTACAATTAATTAAAATAATCAAGAAGCAGAGGAAAGCTCTCTAATAGTCTCTATATCTAGCCCGGTGATTTTTTGTGCTACCTCAGGTGGATAGCCTTCTGCCAAAAGTTTTTGAGCAGTTTCATTGTCTTTCATTTTACAAGCTTCTTCCCAAGTTTCTCTTTTGACAACTGCAATCTCGTCTTCTATTCTGTATTCACCGTACAACATACTATGAATCTCCGAACTATGTTTTTTGATGAAATCCACAAGGATTCCTTTCCCTAAGCAATATTCTACAGCAAGTTCTATCGAT
>WQXI01000052.1 GCA_009784935.1 Treponema sp. | reverse complement strand
GTGTTTTAGTATAGTGGGAGCGAATTAGTAGGTGGTGTTGTGTGTGGGGGGGGGTATGGGGCTCGGGGAGTTAATTCATTTTATTAACAGTAATTAACATAACACCCTCTTACTCACTATGTAATTTCTAATAACAATATAACACAAGAATTAATTTTTGCAAAGACTTTTTGAATAAATATTAAATATTATTATGTTTATAATATTTTAAACTAAGATGACAAACATCATCTTACTATGATGTTTGTCATCTTGAATTAACAAGAATTTAGAACCTGTAACCTGCTGCTACTCTGAATTTAATGTGACTTAAATTAAAATTAGACGGTACATCATTAAAGACACCAAAGCCGTAAGTTCCTACTGCCCTTATAAAGAAAGAATCACCAAAAAAATAATCTATTCCCGCGCCGATATCTAAAAATCTGTTCATTTCACTAAAAGCTAATAGATACACAATATCTAGACCTGCAGTAGGATAAATTATTAAATTATCTGTTATCTCAAATGGATATTTACCAAGCAAGCTTATTGTAAGATACATTCCATTTATCTTTGGATTAAGTACACAACCCAGAGATGATTCTACATACGTTGCATCAACGAAAATAGATACGCCAACCGCACTTGCTCCCATAGAAACACCACCCTGGGAAACTCTTAAATCACTGTAAACAGCGCCGCCTCCTATGCTGAATCCAAAGTCAGCAAACGCTCCTGTAACAGCCAGCGCCATAATAACCAAAACCAAAATTAATTTCTTTTTCATCTTTTACTCCTTAGTAATATTTTATAGTGTTTAAAGCCAACAGCTTACACTATTAAAACAATATTGCATAAAATTTGAATTAAAACATTTAATTGCTAAAAATGAGAAAATTATATTATAAATGTCATGTTCGATATAAATATGATGTTTGTAACGATTTTTAAATAATAATTGCCTTTACCGCATAATCTTTATAGTTGCCTTCTTCTGTCAGCCTGCACTTAAGCACGGTTCCGGGAGGCGGGAATTTTTCTTTGGTATTAATTTGAACTTTTAGATAATTCTCTGTTATGCCTTTGCAGTATTTACCGCTTTTTTCTACAAGCACATCAACTTCGCGCCCAAGCCAGCTGCGCACATATTCCGCTCTGCCCTGTTCTGCCAAGTCAGTAATTATTTTTACCCGTTTTGTAACTTCGCTTTCTTTTATATTATCAGAAAACTCAAAAGCTTTTGTTCCCGGCCTTCTCGAAAACGGAAAAACATGTATCCATGCAAAATTAAGTTCTTTGCAAGTTTTATATGTTTCATTAAATTCTGTTTTTGTCTCTCCGGGAAACCCTGCAATTATATCACATGCCAAAAACGGAGATTCTTTTGCACTGCGTAAAAGAGCAATTGCGTTTTTTACAGTCTGCGCATTATAAGACCGCCCCATTCTTTCTAGAATTTTTTTATTTAATGATTGTATCGATAAATGAAAATGAGGGCGTATGCGTTTATCAGATAAAACTTTTACCAGATTTTCATCTATGTAATCGGGCTCAAGGCTTGATAAACGTAACGCTATTTTTTTTGTTCCTTTTAACAGATAATCCAAAAGACCTGCGAGATCCTGCCCGTTTTCTCCGCGGTACTGACAGATATTCACCCCTGATATAACAGCTTCGGTATAATTTTGTTCTAAAACTTTTAAACGTGATAAAATTTCGTCAGTTTCCAAACTAATGCTTGGTCCTCGTGCAAGACGAATCCTGCAATATGTGCATTGTTTATCGCAACCATCCTGAATTTTAATAAAACTCCTTGTGTGCGCGGAAAAACGTGAAGGATTGAATTCAAATTGATTTATTGTTTTATTATCACACGGAGGCACGGAGGCACGGAGGGAATCTGGTTTATTAGTTCCAAGATCGCTAAGATTCTGAAGAAAACTAATTATCTTATCCTTCCCTACCACAAATAGCCGTTGTTTGTTATCTGTTTCAAGTTTTTGAAGTTCATCCTTATCCAACTGCGCGTAACAGCCCGTAACAATAACGCGCGAATCCGGGAAATCCTTTAGCGCTTTTCTTATTGCATTCCTTGCTTTTTGATCAGCTTTTGATGTGACAGTACAGGTATTAATTACTACAATAGACGGATTTGTATCGTTTGAACCTGATAAATTAAAACCCCTCTGAAAAAAAGCGTCAATTATTGACTCGCTTTCGAGCTGATTTAACTTACATCCAAGTGTCTTAACTAAAAAAGAAGGCATAACGTACGAACGCTATTGGGTGCGCTACTGCGCACTCATAGTTCGTCTGATTCTTTCGATTCCGCGCTGAGCGTCTGTTAACTGCGAATTAAGAGAAAGAGCGCGCTCATATGCTTCTATTGCGCCTGATAAATCGCCTGCGCTTTCACGAGTGTACGCAAGCCTTACCCACCAAGCGGCGTTCCCCGGAACCCAGTGAACTGCTGTAGAAAGAGCGATATCGGCATGACGAAACCTTCCCTGCCGAATATATATTTCTCCCATAAAATAGTAAACCCAGTCTATCCGCGCGCCTTCAGGAGCTGCAGCTGCATATTCTTGAAAAAACTGAAGCGCTTCATCGTTTCTGCCTTGATAATAATGAATTTCTCCTATTATCTGGGTAATTCTTACATCAAAGCGGTGAATAGCCCTGCCTGCTCTTGCATAACGCATAGCTTCGTCTAAACGATTTAGCCTGATCAGCGACCAGCAGATTACGACATGGGATTCTAGATTATTCGGATTTGCCGTTATTTCGTCACGGCAGATAAGGACTGCTCTTTCAAAATTGCCTGCTCTGTATTCTGCAAGCGCGTCAGGCGCTCTTTGGGCAAAAATTCCAAAAGACAGCGTAAAAAGAAAACTAAAAAATATTATTTTTACCGGTATTTTCATGACTGTTTTCCAACCATTGTACATCTGCCGTTAAATACGCATCCAGTCTCCATATAAATTTCCGGCGCTGTAACGTTTCCGGATAATTTGCCTGTGATGGTAACTTCTACTTTTTCTACTGCAGTAACATCGCCTTTAACTTGTCCGCGGATAAGAACGCGCAATGCATGAATATTTGCGTTTACCACTGCGTTTTCATCTATAACAAGCAGCCCTGTAGCATTTATTTCGCCGGAAACCCTGCCCCTGATAAGAAAAGGTTTTTCGAAACGAAGGGTTCCTGTAAAATCTATATCTGGAGATAAAATTGTGTCAAAATCCGCATCTTCCAGAAAATCATTAAAAACTTCTGTCATAATTTATAATTATATCAAATACGAATGGCTTGCGCAAGTTGTAAAAAGGGGTTATTATATTTAAGGTTTATAAGGAGGAAAAATGGACTTTGTTTCAGAAATGAAAGCCAAGGCTGCATCTTCACCAAAAAGACTTGTTTTACCGGAAGGTACAGAAGAGCGGATTATAAGAACTGCTAGAATTTTACTGGATGAAAAACTGGCTTCATCTGTGACTCTTTTAGGCAAAATAACAGATATTCAGGAAATTGCCGTTAAAGAGGGTGTAAACCTCGACGGAATTAATATTATTCATCCCGGCATTGATTCACACATAGATAAATATGCAAACGAATACTATGAACTGCGCAAAAATAAGGGAATGACGCCGGAACAGGCAAAAATCGACATCGTAGACACGCTGCGCTGGGGCGCAATGATGGTAAATCTCGGGGATGCCGATGCAATGGTAGCCGGAGCACAGCACACTACAGGGGAAGTTTTAAAGGCAGGTCTTGCTATTATTGGGACTGCACCCGGCATTAAAACTGCGTCTTCCTGCTTTGTAATGACCGGAATGGACAAGCAATACGGAAAAGAAGGTTCATTGATATTTGCGGATTGCGCGGTAGTACCCGATCCTCTCTGCGAACAGCTTGCAGACATAACAGAATGCGCAGCTCAATCATGCCGTGATTATTTAAGCACAGAACCTGTTGCCGCGCTTCTATCATTCTCTACAAAAGGTTCGGCAAAGCATGATGATGTGACAAAAATACAAGAAACTGTAGAAATATTAAATAAACGAAACCCTGGTTTTGCCTTTGACGGTGAACTGCAGGCAGACTCTGCGTTAGTTCCGTCGGTACTGGACAAAAAAGCTCCGGGAAGCCCAATACGCGGAAAAGTAAATACATTGATTTTCCCGGATCTAAACTCCGGAAACATCGGTTATAAACTCGTTCAGCGGCTGGCAAAGGCTCAGGCTTTTGGTCCATTCCTGCAAGGATTCAAAAAACCGGTAAGCGACCTTTCCAGAGGCGCATCGGTTGATGATATTGTAATAACATGCGCTGTAACTCTTGCAAAGTGCATGTAAGAAAACAGTTGATAAAATTATAGAGAGCAGTCTATAATAGATAATTAAGTAGAAAAGCATTTTAAGGGGGAAAGAATGGCAACTATAAAGAAACCGGCAGCCAAGAAACCTGCTGGTAAAACTGCGGCAAAAAAGCCTGCGGCGAAAAAACCGGCGGCTAAGAAACCTGCGACTAAAGTCGCTGCAGCTAAAAAACCAGCGGCAAAGGCTGGAGCGGCAAAGAAACCAGTGGCTAAGAAACCGGCTGCCAAGGCTGGCGCAGCTAAAAAACCTGCGACTAAAGTCGCGGCAGCGAAAGCTGGAGCAGCTAAAAAACCTGCGGCAAAAGCGGGCGCAGCGAAAAAACCTGCGGCTAAAACAGCAGCAAAACCAGCTTCGAAAGCACCTGTCGAAAAATCAGACGTAAAATTCAGGAACCTGTTTGACGCTTACAAACTGGGCAAGCTTCCTTTTACGCATGGATACATTGTTTCTTCGTTCTTCAGCGAAAACACCAATTATTCCATTTACGAAATCGTATCCTACGCCGGGGTAAAAGAAATTTTCCCGACAGCAGACGGTCTTACATTCGTAACAGGCGGAAAAAAACTGTATGTTCTTGTAGAACACGACACTTATCAGCTTAAATTCCAGGAACCTGTTTCCAGAGCAGAAGGTGAAAAAATTCCAAAGCGCTTTGCAGAATTGGAAATTATCACAGCAAGAAACCAGTCAAAAATAATGGTAGCAAAAGAACCCAATGAATCATACGGTTCGTTTACTATCTTAAAACCTTCTGGAGTTAACTTCTCTATCGTATTCTATCAGCTGCCTGATGTTTATGACACACTTGCGGCATTCTTTGTTGACTCGCTCAACAGATTCAGAAAAGTACCGGAATCTGATGCAAAGAAAGCAGCTCAAATAATTAAGGCAACTGTAAAGAGAGCAATGAGCTTTGAAGGTGAGTTTAACCCAGGCAAATAGTTTGTTAACGAAATGCCGCTAACGCGGCACTTCGCCAACAAACGCGCTAAGCAAAATTAAAACTTCGCTTAGCTCAGCTGTTTACGAAAGCGCAAGCGCCTTCGTAAACAGCCATAGAATGGGAAGCTGTCTGCCACTGCAGACAGCTTTTTTTGTGTCCTATCAATTATTTATTTTTAACATAAAAAAAAGACTGTCCAATTCTGGACAGCCTCTTTCTAATAATTAATCTGCGTCGTACCGAAGGTACGCAATCTGCGTTAATCCTACCTTACTTTGCTTCGTCTTTGGCGATTTCTGCCTGAGCTACCGCAAGTAATGCTATTGGTACCGAGTACGGAGAACAAGATACATAATTTAAACCTGCGTCCATACAGAAGCGTACGTTTTCTGGGTTTGCGCCGTGTTCGCCGCATAATCCGCAGACAAGATCAGGTCTTGTTAAACGGCCGCGATCTGTAGCAATAGCGATAAGTTCTTTTACCCTGTTATCCAGCGTGCTAAACGGATTGCCGTTGATAAGGTCAAACAGTGTGTAGTCCGGCATAAAGGTTGTAAAGTCATCGCGCGAAATACCAAGAGTTGTCTGAGTAAGGTCATTTGTTCCAAAACTAAAGAAACGTCCGTATTTGGCAATTTCGCCTGCGCTAAGAGCAGCGGCAGGAAGCTCAATCATTGTACCGATCTTGTACTCTACTTCTCTTGCTTTTAAATCTCTGCGCAGAGCTTCTTCGATGTCTACAATACCGGAATAAGAAGAACCTTCGATCTTTTTACCGTATGCAATAAGTTTTAATTCTGCCGCATTCATTACGATTGGTACCATTATTTCGGGGCGCGCATCAATTCTTTCTGAGCGCAGTTTGTAAGAAGCTTCAAAAATAGCCTTTACCTGCATTGCATAAATTTCCGGGAAGGAAACTGCAATACGGCAGCCGCGGTGACCAAGCATGGGGTTAAACTCATGGAGAGCGTCAATACGGGCAGTAATGTCAGCTTTTGACGGCTTAGTGCCTTTAACTTTTGCAACGTGATTAATATAATTTGTTAATTCGTCGCTGTTATGAGGCATAAATTCATGAAGCGGTGAATCCAGCAAGCGGATAGTAACTTCTTTTCCTGCCATTACTTTCATAATGCCGTAGAAATCTTCGCGCTGCATAATCTGAAGCTTGTTCAAGGCTTTTTGGCGTTCTTTTTATCGTCAGATAAAAGCATGTCACGGAAAACATTAATGCGGTCATCTTTAAAGAACATATGTTCTGTGCGGCATAAACCTACACCTTCCGCTCCAAAGCTTAATGCCAATGTTGCGTCGCGCGGAGTATCTGCATTTGCGCGGATATGGAAGTCTTTTAAGAAACCTTTAGAAAGTTCGATAAATTCTAATAGTCCAGAACCCTTTGGATCCGGTTCGATAAGGTCTGCTACACCAAGATATACTTTGGATTCACCGTAAAAAGGAACATCCAATGTAAGGTAGTCGCCTTCCGAAAATGACAGTTCGCCGAGAGTTGCTTTGCTGCCTTTAATTTTTAGAATAGGAGAAACAAGCGAAACTTTTCCGTATTGGCGCGCAACTACAGAAGCATGCGCGGAATAACCGCCTTCTGCCGTTAGTACGCCGGTACTAACTTCGATTGCTTTTACGTCTTCTGCAAATGTTGATTCTAAACAAAGAATAAAGCGATCATCTTCTGCATGCTGAGTTGCCGCTTTTTTTGCTTCTAAAAGCGCATCGGTGCTAAAGTAAACTCTTCCGATTGCCGCGCCGGGCGCGCCAGCTATACCGCCCTTCCATAGTTTTAGTCCCTTTACGCTTGACGGATTAATAACCGGATGGAGAATTTCGTTAAGCCTTATCGGATCGACCGCTTTAATAACGTATGAATTATCTACTATCTTGCGCTTTGCAAGATCAAGCAATAATTTAAGATCGGCTTGTGTGGACTTTTGATCGACAAGTCTTTGCTCGATAAGCCAGAGTTTGCCGTTTTCTACAGTAAAGCGAACCTGACGGATTTCTTTAAATCTGTCTTCTAAAGTCCATGCAATTTTTTCCAGCTGCTTAAGGTGCGCAGGATCAATCTTGTTAATCTCGTGCCCTGCCGCGCCTACTTCGTTAAACTTACCGGTAAAATAATTACCCTGAAGCTTCTTATCGCCTGTTACAACATTGCGGCTGTAGAAGTATCCGGAACTGGAATCTTTACCATAGTTTCCGTATACCATCGGCTGAATAACAATGGCAGTATCGTCATCGTTTTGTTCATCCATTTTGAGCATACGCGAAATTTCGCTAAGCGTAATTAATAACTGCGCTTCTGCGTCATCAAAGAAACCTTTTGGGAAATATTTGGCATATTCATCCATATATTCCTTTGCGGATTTTTTCTTTGGAAGCGGAGTTTTGTCTTCTTTGTGCAGTTCATTAGAAGGCCCTTTTATGCCAAGAAGCCTTTTAAGAAGTTTTATTTTATCTGCAATTTCGTCTTTTTCTTTTTGCTTTCCTTCCAGTTCTTTGATTCTTTCCTGAATCATCATCATACCGCTTATAAGGAATAAAACTTCGTTTGCGGCAAAATCCGCGCCTACCCATTTTGAAAAACCGTCTAAAACAGGTTTTACAAGACCAAAGTTGTGCAGCGCAGGATAAGAAGAAATTGCCATGTTAGAAGAAATTATTACTTTTACAAGCATTGGGTTTGCAGTGTTGCCATAATTTTTACCGACTAATTTACCGCACTTACCCAAAAGATCCGCGATGTCTTTTTTTATGGATTTAATTTCGATTTCTGACGCGATCTCTGTGTCCAAAATGATACCGGGAAGAATTGGAAATCCAAGTTCCGAAAATTCATTTAACTGACGGCCGCGGATACCTAAAAGTTCCGGGTTCACTTTTGCAGGAATTACGTCTTTCTGGCTGAAATAATGTATTCTAGAGTCCATATATTTTTTCCTTATTTAGAACAATTTAAGCACGGAATTAACCGGCCCGCGCAGGAATGCTTCGAACAAGTGGCTGGCTCCCTGTGCAAGGTATCGCTGCAGCTTTGCAACATCCTGAATATTATCTCCGGCTACGGCAATTTCGATGGCGGTGCCATGTTTTACCTTGCCCCATTTAAACAGCGAATTGATGTCAAGGATTCGCTCATTTTCATAATATATAAATACTTCCAGGTTTGGATGTTTTGCCTTATAACTGGCAACAATTCTCTTCCAAGCTTCGACGTTACCGTTGTGAAACAATTCGTTCTGAACAACAATCGCGTACCTTGGAGTCATTCTCTTTGGTCCGCCCGAAGATTTAACCTGAACAGCAGCCGCTTTCTTTACAGGAGCAGCGCCGGTAGTCTTTTTAGCTGATGATTTTCCCTTAGAAGCGGATTTTGCCTTTGCAGGTTTTGCTTCTGAGGCTTTTTTCGGCTTGGATACTTTTTTAACAGTAAACTTGCCTCTTGTTAAAGCGGCAGGAGCTGTTACGCGTGAACCTTCGAAAAGGCGAAGCGCAATTTCTGCTGCTTTTTGGCAGTTTTCGTCGGTTTCTTTTCCCTGAAGACCGGCATAAACAACCATTAATTCTCTTTTACGGAGCTGGCCAAAACCTTCCAGCTCTTCTGCTACTTTTGGATTGGCTATTAAAAGCCCAAGTTCCGGATGATAATAGGCGGCAACAAGATCAACGCCGTTCCATTTACCAAATTCTTTTGCAAGTGCAGAAAGATCGTTAACTGTTCCGGATAAGTTGGCAGAAGCTGTTTTGTATCCAAGTTTGTCAACTAATAACATTCTTAAAAGCAAAGCAATTCTAGAACTTGTTAATTCGTCATCATCCATTTCATAAACTATATCACCAAGGTTAGACCCTGAACTTGCCGCTATTTCCATTGTTTTTTTAATATGCCTAACCGCGCTGTTAAAACCAGAACGGGTAGAAAGAATCTCAAGATTAGCGCTATCCGCCATATCTCCCTCCTATTTATTGAAAAAAACGCCCCCAGATAAATATACCCGGGGGCGCTAGAAAACATGAGTTCTCTTACGTTACCCTAATTTTAGAGTTCCGCTATTCCGCCGCGTCCGCCGCCTTTTTTAGCTTTTCTTGAATCTACTACGCCTTTTTTCTTGGCTGCAGGTCTAGATTTAGCTTTGGCTTTGGGTGCTGCAATTGCTGCCGGCCTTGGCTTTGGAGCCGCCGCTGCAACAACTTGTTCTTCTTCTTCTGCAACTGTAGCGAATGACTGGTTAATGTCTTCGCGAACTGTTGATCTTCTGCGGCTGAATGAAGCAAATGCTGCATCCTGGAAGCCCTTGGATACGCCATGGAGGAATTCGTTAAGAACGTTTGCCATAGCATCAAGAGTAACTTTCTTTCTCTTAATTGATGTAATATCAACGTCGAGTAAGAGACCCGGCTGAATATGATACGGATTGATCATGTAATCGAATCTGTAATATTCTTTTTCGAGCCATTGGAGTCTTTCTTCCATTACGCGTCTTTCGATCGGATACAAGAAGTCGTACATTTTCTTCATTTTGTTGCGCATAAGGATTATGCGGTTGCGGATTCTGTCTTTTTCGAAAACGTATGTGCGGTTTGACCTTTCAACTTCTGTTTCTGCAGATTTGATAAAGGAAATTTCGTCCCATACCTTTGCAATGTCTTCGTACAAGGGTTCGCCGGTTTTTTCTTTAATTCTCTTGCGAATCTTGCCTTTGCTTCTCTTTGCAAGATCTTTAAAGTCATTGATCTTAAAGAAGCTCTTTTTGTCTTCATAGATAATATCAAGAACATCCCAGAGGTGCTGAACTTCGGTTTCGAAGCTTCTGAGCATTACATCATAAGCCTTGCGATCTTCGATGAGCTGAGAATTGTCGAAATAGCGGAGTTTTACTGAATAGCGTTCGTCTGGAAGGTTTGCGACGTCTGTGTCTTCATATTCACGAATGATAACTTCGCGGCCGTTCTTGAGGTTTTCGATGTACTGATAGCCCATCTTAGAAGTGTCAAGAATAGCTGTGATTGAGTTAATCGCTGTGTTGAAGCCGCGGTTGCGGATAT
Source organism: Treponema sp. (assembly GCA_009784935.1). Taxonomy (GTDB): domain Bacteria; phylum Spirochaetota; class Spirochaetia; order Treponematales; family Breznakiellaceae; genus WQXQ01. Next base: position 947 of record WQXI01000052.1, on the reverse strand, counting down.
TTTCCATGTCAATGATTTTCTTAATATTTTCACGAATGTTAAGAGCATCAAATGATTCAGGATCAATTTCTGCGCGGAGGTCAGTAAGTCTTTCCATGAGTTTTTTTGCCATGAAAGTATAGCGCTTGGATTTTGGATCATCCATTTCGTCATCAGTTAAAGTCTCAACTCTGTTGAGCTTTGTAAAGATGATTTCGCCGTCTGTAAGTTCTTCGAGACCCTGATCGATTCTGTCGTCTTTGATTTGTTCGATGATTTTGTCGATTGTATCAATGATGTGTTTTGCAATAAGGTCTTTTACGAGGAACTCAACAGTTACCTGATAATGGAAAATAGGACTGATAAGTTCTGAGTCAAGAATGTTAACAGAAAGTTTAACATCGCTTACTGTTTTTGGCTTAAACTGGTTGTCTTTAAATGCGCACTTTACAATTGAGTATGCGTTTTCGCCGCGTACGAAAGCACCTGTGTCAGTCTTCTGGCGAAGAATGCTGTTGGTGTTTGTTTCGAGTTCGTTAACGCCTCTCTGAATGTGGCCCTGTAAGTGGCCGTACATGTTAACTACAGATTTTTCAATTTCGCCGGTGTTGAACTTGTCAGCTCCGCCTACGGCGTCAAGAAGATCTGCAATTTCTTTCGGTGTATACCGAGTAAGAACCTTTGTTTCTTCTTTGTCTACAAAGTTTCTTACCTTTTTTACCATTTCATCTTCTGTCGTTACCATGTAACGGTTGAACATGTTCTGATAATTCTGGTTGAAGTAATTGTACAGCTTTTCTTTTACACCGCCCATTATGTCGAGGCGTTCAAGAACGTCTTTTGGCAGACGTGCTGTCAGGTGGTGGATAACCTTATTGGTTTCCTCTTCCAACAATAAATTAACTTCAGCCTGCTGATCACGATATTCCTGTGCTAATGAATTGCGTGAACCGACTGCACTTGGTTTC
>WQXI01000051.1 GCA_009784935.1 Treponema sp. | reverse complement strand
TAAGTATCTTGATGAGTACGATAACCTTGAAGACGCAACAAAAGAGGCTATTAATTACTGTCACAGGCATGATATACTTGTAGAGTTCTTAGAAAAACATGGGTCAGGAGTTTTGAGTATGATTTTAACCGAATGGAATACAGAAGACGCAATCGCTTTTGCCCGACAAGAAGAGAGGGAAGAATACAGCAACGAAACTGCGAAGAAGCTTTTAGCAAAAGGCTCTTCTCATGAGTTTGTAAACGAAATCACAGGTCTTGATTTAGAAACCATAAAAGAGCTTTCTTCTATTTCATAATTTTTGTTAAATGCAATTTAAAGAGCCTGCACTTGCAGGCTCTTTTTTTATACCTCTGCGTTCTTTGTGCCGCCGTGCCTTCGTGTGAGGTCTTCTGCGTATGCTTACTGCGAACTAATCTTTCGCCAGCTCCCCGCGTTCACGTAAGTCAGACAAAATCTGTGAGTAGAACTTGCTGTCAATTTTAAACTTTGTGCGGTAGATAAGATAACACCCTGCATAACACAACAGCGGGAAAAGCAGCATTGCAGCTTTCATCATTAGAATACCTTGCGGAGAAACATCAGCGGATGTTTCTGCCTGATTTATACCGGAAATGATTGCCACAGCTCCTACAATTCCGCTTCCTACGGCGCCGCCTAATTTATATATAAGGGGCTGCAGAGAAAAAGTAATGCTGTCGTTGCGTTTGCCGAGTTTCCAGTGTCCGTAGTCGACAGTGTCGGCAAGGAACATTAACATCATCAATTGAATAAAAGACTGTCCAAAGAAAATTAAAACACCTGCGATCCCGATAAATACCATTGTTGTTACAGGGGCAAAAAAGAATAGAATATAACCTGCCGAAATCGAAATGATTGCTCCGGTAAAAAGTGTCTTGCGATCGAATTTCTTGCTGAATAACGGAAATAATATTAAAGCCGATAACTGTGAAACGCCCAGTATTGCAGAGAAGATCGGAAACATGTTTTCGTCGCCGTATGCGTATTTAAAGAAATATATGCCGAATGTCGTTGTCGTCATATAGCCGATCATAAAAAGCGACATGGCGATCGCGATAAATAATAATTGGTCATTTTTAACAATTATTCCAAGCAGCTCGCGTATGGGAGTGCTTTGTTTTTTTGCCGAAACAATACCTGTTTCTTTTACTCCGAATATTGTAACACAAAGTCCCATCGACATAAAAACTGATACCATAATCGAAAAAATAAAGAAGCCCTTTTGCGGCGACCCGAATTTTTCTCCCAGAATTCCTGTAAGCGGTAAAATAGCGACAACAACAAAAAATAAACCTATGTTAGCGCAGATACGCGCAAGTGAGCCGATTTTTTCACGTTCTTTTTGATTAACGGTTAATCCGGGAAGCATTGACCAATAAGAAATATCATGGAGAGTATAGCTGATTCCCCACATAAAATAGAAGATCGCAAATGCAATTATATATCCGCTTCCCTGCAGGTTAAAATCGGTAAACAGAAGAATTGTAAAAACCGGCGAAAGAACAGCACCTATCGAAATCCATGGTTTGAATTTCCCCCATTTAGTTTTTGTGTTATCAACGATAAAACCCATTAAAGGATCTGTCAGGGCGTCAAAAATACGAGCAATAAAAATTATTCCGACAATCCATACCATAGTACTGTCAGAAAATTCCATTACTTCTGTAAGATAGACAATTAAAAACATGCTGACAATGGCATAAACCATGTCCCTGCCTGTTGTACCGAGACCGAATGTAACGCGGTTGCGTATTATATTTTTTTCCATAATGGTTTATTATATCATATGTGGTGGAAAAATAGTATTGTCTATCAGATTTATCCGAGAAGTTTTCAGGATTCTTCGGGTACTTCGGCGCCAAACGACGGTTTTGGCGATATTCCTGGGATTATTTCACGGCTTGACGAAATAAAAGCTCTCGGCGCTGACATTATTTGGCTTTCTCCAGTATATAAATCACCTGACGCAGATAACGGTTATGATATCAGCGACTATTACGCAATCGATCCAAAGTACGGAACCATGGCTGACATGGAAAAACTTTTTGCAGAAACAAAAAAACGCGGCTTAAAAATAATTATGGATCTCGTCATAAATCATACGTCTGACGAGCATGAATGGTTTAAAAAAAGCAGAGACCCAAAAAGCCCTTATCGTAATTACTACATTTGGCAGCCGGGGAAAATCGATAAAAAAGGGCGCAGGTATCCCCCGAATAATTGGACTGGTTTTTTTGCAGGCGAGACATGGGAGTACGATGAACAAAGCGGCGAGTATTATCTTCACCTCTTTGACAAGAAGCAGCCGGATCTTAACTATAAAAATCCTAAGGTTATAGAAGAAGTAAAAAATATTTTGCGCTTTTGGCTGGACAAGGGAGCTTCCGGTTTTCGCTGTGATGTAATTAATATTATTTATAAGACAAGTCTTGCTGACGGTAAAAAGAGCATGGCTGTTCAGGGCTTGGAACATTATAAATCGCAGGAAGGAAACCATGCCGTACTGCGCGAGTTTCGCCGGGATGTTTTGGATAAGTATGACTGCTTTACCGTAGGCGAAACAGTTTTTGTCGATTTAGAAGACGCAAGACTATTATCTAACGAAGATCGCAAAGAGCTTAATATGCTTTTCTTTTTTGACCATCTGGAAGTTGACCGCCGAATTGCCCGCTTTATTCCCAAAAAATTCCGCGCGCGTAAACTTCTCGATGTCATGACTAAATGGCAGCAGGGACTAGATTGGAATGCGGTGTATCTGGAAAACCACGATCAGCCAAGAATTGCATCCCACTTTGGAGCTGCGGGAAAATTCCAGCAGCGCAGCGCTAAACTGCTAGCTTTGTTTCAATTAACTTTGCGCGGTACGCTTTTTATTTATCAGGGGCAGGAAATCGGCATGACCAATTTTGATTTTAAAAGCCTCGATGAGCTTAACGATGTAGAAAGTTACGGCTTAGACAAACTGATGAAAAAGCTGTTTATTCCAAAACCCCTGCGCTGGAAGTGGATTAGGGAAAGTTCCCGCGATAATGGGCGCACTCCCGTACAATGGGACAGCAGTGAAAATGCAGGTTTTACAAAAGGTAAACCATGGCTTGGCGTAAACAAAAATTACAAATATATTAATTATGCTTCGCAGAAAGATGACGTAAACTCCGTTTTAAATTTTTACAAGAAATTAATTGCGCTGAGAAAGAAAAGTAAGTGTCTTGTTTACGGGGAATTTATTCCTGTTCATGCTGATGATCGTATTATGATTTATCAGCGCAAACTGGTTCATGAAAGTCTAACAAAGGATAGAAGCGACAACGAAGTATTTACAATAGCGCTTAATTTTTCTTATAAGACTGTTAAACTGCCAAAGAAACATTTGCACTTATTCAAAGCCGGCGCTAACAAGACGCAGATTGCAAGCGCTTCCGGAGAAATCATTAGAGACCGCCTGCTGCCGTGGGACGCTATCCTTTTAAGTACGCATTAATAAAAGGCAGGTGCCGAATACCGATTCCATATTGAATCGAAATTTCGCCCCATTCGGCTGACGCCATTGCAGTTTTAAATTCTTTATAATTCGGATGTGCCGATAAGTCGTATTCGAGGTAGGCTGTCCCTGATTCAATAATAAAGAATCCACGGTTTAACAGATCGTCATAACTCGTATAACCGCCAGTCTGGGTTGTATAATTAAAATTCCAAGGGAAGGATTTAAAATCCATGCAAAATCCTGTTGTTAAAGAATTAAAACTTATTTCGATCCCGCCGAGTCCGCCGTCAGTTTTGACATTTTCATTATCAAGGGCAATGGCTATTTTTTTATAAACGCCTTTTGCAAATTGGGCACGGATTTCCGTATTCAAGCCCCACCCTCTCTGATTGGGCTGTTCAGGATTTACCCATGTGAAGGAGCTCCCAAGTTCATATAAAACACGCATGCTATAAATATAAGATAATATGCATAAAAAATCAAACTATCTTGAAAACCTGATCGAAAGAATATTACCGGGAGGCAAAGAAACTACGGTAGAATTTTCATCATTGTCTATAATAATATTCTCCATTACTGCATAATTATTCCAGCTCGATCGCATTGCAACGGCTTCGCTTATAATAAAATCCTGAGGGAGTTGTATTTTTATCCGCCCCATATCAACGCCGCCTATGCCGAGAGTTGTCGTGGGAGTAAACATAACAATGCTTATAGTATTGCCGTCAGGGGATACAAATGCCGCTGCCTTTGCCGAAACGCCGTCTATATTATCGATAGTGCTGTTAAAATTATGAAACGAGATCGCATCCCCGTCTCCGGTTTTTCCTGAAACAGTAACGCCGATCCTGTACATCTCTTTTGCAAATTTGGCAAAGTGAGAAATAGCATAACCGCGCGGAAGAACCGCTCCTTCGGTAGTTCCGTACTGACCGTCGCCTATAAAACTGTAAAACCGTTTTGCTGCCCACCAGATAAATGCGCTTTCGTCATTCAAGCGAATAGTTGTATCAATATCGTTTAATAGTTTCCAGACATAACTCCATGCCGAATCATTGGGATATCTTTCTACGCTTCCGCTGTTAATATTGTGTTCTGTCATCCAGACCTCTTTGGGATCAGTTGGGTGATCCAGCGCTCTGGAATAACGAATCTGTCTGTTGCCGTAAGTATGCCGTCCGATAATATCTATGACTGCTCTCGACTGCGGATTGTCCAAGGCTTCGTTATTAATATTTGGATGGTTTGCAGTTTCGCCGTTCATTGTAAGCACAGAAGGTATTTCCCTGCCGCCGCCAAAACCCCTAACGCCGTTTGTAAAGCGGCCTGTCTGCAGAAAGAATCTCATCATATCAGCGTTTGACCATAAACAGCCGTCGTAATCGACAAGGTAGTTGGGTTCATTCTGAATCGAAATTGCATAAATCGGCGCGTTGTTCGCCTGCATGTTAATTGCAAATGTTCTCAGGTAATTTGCGTATGCCTCATAGTAAGCGGGAAGCAGTCTGCCGTCGCCGCGTGTAGAACCATTGTCTTTCCATTCTTTTGGAGGAGTCCACGGACTTGCAAGAACATAGCCGTTGTATTTATTTACGATTTTTACATTCTCGTAGTAATCGGGACGTGAGCTGCTGACGAGCTGACTCATAGTTAAATTAATGTCTGTGTTCCACGGCATTATCATTATTCTAAGAATGTTTAAACCCAAACCTGTGTCGGGGTTATACATAAGTTCTGTATCGCTTACGCTGGTTCTGGGAAAGTTTGCCCAGCCGACTTCCATTCCGCCGAAGCCCCTTACATATTGAAACCTTGTGTTTGTGTCGATTGTTATAACGGCATTTGCCTCTGTTCCGTCTTTTGACGGTCTTGAGATACACGAGGTAAAGAGAACGCAAAAGAGCGCAGTAATAAAAATTAATCTAGACATAGGTAATTATATAGTTATTTGCAAGAAATTAAAACAGAGTTTTTTAGTTTGAAGGCTTGGGATATTAGGTTGATACAATAAAAAAGAAATAACCACGGAGGTCACGGAGTAACACGGAGGTACTTGCAGCGTAGCTTCCAGCACACGGAGTTTCACGGAGTAGAATTGAAAGAATGAAAATCCCCTCTGTGTAACTCCGTGGTAAATTCCAAAATAATTCATTGAAAAAAGTCTGTTTTTATGATAAGTATATAATAGAAATGAAAAACACCAAAATCGCAGTTCTTACATCTCGTGAGCAGGAAATACTTGATTTGCTGCTTGAGGGTATCTCGCCAAAGGATATCGCTTTTAAGCTGAATGTCAGCCATCGTACAGTTGCTTTTCACAGATCAAATATATATGTAAAACTCGATGTCCAAAGTATTCAGGAACTATTTGCCAAGTTTGGTTCCCAAGAAAGACGTTCTTTAGCCGCAATAAAATCTGCAGAAAAAAATAAATTGTTAATATATTTGATACCTGTAAGCATAATTGCTTTATTGTATTTTGGTTTTTTTATTTTGTTTAATAACACAAGATCTCCGGTGCCTTTGGTTACGGAAAAAAATCCTCTAGTTCTTACTTTTTATGATAACAGGGGATATAATCCGCCCGACGGCTGGCAGTATATGATGACTCCGCCTTTATTTTTGGAAAATAAAATAAATGAAGGAGATTCATATACCTTTAATTATACTTTTATATCAAATGTTGATTTCTCTCTTTTTCAATTTTATCTTTTGGATAAAACAATCGAAGCAGATAATTATTTTACCCCTCTTTGTCCATATACTTATATGAGAATAAGAGTAAATGGCAAGGCAAATGGTGAAGAAAACGGTATAGTTACAGTTATTGCAACAAAATCATCCAGTAGCAGTGATCCTTTTGCAAATCTGTTTGTTATGGATTTTATTTCTGATACAGAAATTCCGCCTGTATTAACTTTCACCAGGTTTGAGATAATAAAAAATAATTAAATGTCCAACCTGTACAAAAATACAGGTATATTTTTTTTGTATTTCCGTTCAATTATTATATATTAATTGAAAACGGAGTTTTACTATGAAAAAGAGTTTCTTTCTAATTATATTCGCTTGTCTTTTTATTTCTATTAACTTAACTGCGCAGGAAACGCTGGTTAATACTGCGCGCAATACTGTTCAAATTGACGGATTTAGAGTTCTTGCTCCAAGTTATGATATCGTAAATATTGGCGGCAGGACAAATGTTATAAAGATTGATGGCTCCGCCTCGCAATATAATATAATCGAATTTCCTCTTGCAAGTTACAGAGGAAGATTAATAACTATTCATATATCAGCTGATGTTATGCGGACAGGCGCAAAAAAGGGAATGGGATTTGTCGTTAATAATGAACCTGCTTATCCTTCTATAGCAGTAACTGACGGCGATCCGGAACCGGGAACATGGAGTCACATAAGCGGAAGTTTAACTATTATTCCAACAAACAATAATCCCGCAATACAATTAAGCAAATGGGAACAGCATTCAAGCCGTAATTCATTTTTCTATATAGATAATCTTAGCATAACTATAGAAACTTGGGATTCTACTCCCGCAACTACGCTTGCAACAGTCGGCGAGACTAACGGTAATGCCCGCAATATTTATGTCAGCGTTAATAGAGGAAGTGACAGCGGAAACGGAACGCAGGCTCGTCCTTTTCAAAAAATTGCCCATGCTATGCACTATGCGCGTCCCGGCGATACAGTTCTTTTAGATTCGGGTACTTACTACGAAAGATTTAGGATACCAACAGGAGCGGCAGGAAGACCTATTACGCTTACTGCTATGCCCGGCGCTAATGCTGCGATTACTCCTACAGTGAAAATTACTCCGCAATGGAGAGCGCATACAAGAAACATTTTTGTCGCTGATATAAGCGAATGGGCAGACAAAATCGATACAGAATTTCCGCAATTATTTGCAGACGGTGATTCGGCGCCCATGGCGATGGTAGAAGCAAGATACCCAAATATGGGTCCGTCTATGTCACAAATTATGGATTACAAAAGAGATGTTGCGCAAAGAGGAACAAATGCAAATACAATCGTAGCAAGCAGTAATATTCCATCTAATATTGAAGGCGCAAGATTGATGGTTTGGCCCGGGAGGGATTTTTTTGCCGGCTGGGTATCTTTTTCGGTCCCTGTGAGGTCTGTAAGAGGAAGGACAATAACATTAGCGTATGATGTTCAAGGAGATGAATTGTATTCTGATGTTGTGAACTATACTCCGACACAGGGCAGTCCTTTTTTTATTACCGGAGCTTTAGCTTTACTCGATGCTCCGGGTGAATATTTTTTTGACAAGCAAACAAATCTTTTATATTTTTATCCTCCCTATAGCGGTGCGCCCGATTCACGTTCGCTGTCTATGAGAAGCAAAGGCGATATTGCGATTTATGCGGGAAATACATCCAATGTTATAATAAAAGATATTACTGTCTTTGGCGGCGGTATAAATATGACCAATGTTAGAAATAATGTATTAGAAAATTGCCGAGTTTTTTATTCTGAACATTTTTATTTTAGCTGGTGGCCGCCTGTTTCTTATACAGGCAGTATGATTGTGTCCGGTTCAAATAACCGTATAACCAGATGTGAATTTGGCTATACGGCAGGCAGCGCTATTTGCTTAAACGGGGATGATAATATTTTTACAAATAATTTTGTGCATAACACAGCATATTCCGGTAATTTGTACGGTAGTTTTATTTCTCAGTCTGCAAGAAGACTGGAAGTATCTCACAATACATTTTCTAATACAGGATACGGACACGTAGTTTTTCGGCATGTAGGCGGTGTTTTTGAACGAAATATAATAAGAAATAATTATTTTGAAAATGTTAATATTTTACTCAATGATGCCGGCGGAGGTTTTTATACATATAATACAAACGGAGGAAACACGGAAATATTTAATAATTTTGTTGTAGTCGGCAATAAGGGCGACAACGGAACACACAAAAGAGTTATGATGGGTTTGTATATAGACGATTTTTCTACAAATTATACTATCCGGAATAATATAACTGTAGGCGGAACTTATGGTATTCAAAGCAATAACAGCCCTGTTAATCCTGATCATACCCCAAATCCGATTCCAAATAACATACGGATTCTAAACAATACAATAATCGGAGCAGATTATGCACTTGGTTTTATGAGTCATCAATTAGGAAATGCTAATTATACAGGTTTTACTGCTTCTAACAATTTGCTGGTAAATATAAGGTCTCGTGATATTTTTTACACAGCTCAAGAAAATGGAAGACCGATTAATTTTAACGGAAACCTTGTAAACGGTTTGATTCCTGTGACGCAAAATCAACAAGGGCGCATGACTTCTTCCGGCAACGCACGAGGCACAGTTGACGCTCAGTTTCGTTCTTCTGGTAATACTCCAAACATCGGCGCAATTCCGCGGGATGGTACATTGTTTGCATTCGGAGCGGACTGGGGGCGAGGCAGAGAAATTGCGGCTGCTTCAACATCAAACAGCACAAATCAAGCTTCGAGCACTCCCGCAGCTTCGCAACCTACAGCCACAGGCACTCTTGGCGTTTTCTCAAACTGGCAAACATATAAAGATAACGCTTCTTCTATCAATGTAAGAACAACCAATAACGAAAACATAGGCGGGCAGAGATTTACTACTTATACATTTACAGGCACCGTCGCACAAAACGGATATGCAGGATCTTTCGGCACACCAAACGCTGCAACGCTTAGGGCAATGAGAGCAATGTCTTCTTTTTCGTTTACAGTTTTAGGAGACGGCAATACCTACAGAGTGTCTTTACAAACAAGCGAAACAAATAATATCGGCGGCGATCATTTTGGCTTTTCTTTTCCTACTACTGCGGGGCAAACAACTACAATAACTATCGATCTTACTTCGCTTACACAATCAGGATTCAGCGGCAGACAGGTACAGTTTGTTAAAAATAACATTCAAGCGCTGCAGTTTAGTCCGGAAGCTGCCGGCGTATTTAATCTTAAAGTTTGGGATGTAAGAGTGAGTCAGTGATAAATTTCACTTGATTATACGGCAGTAAGACAGTATTTACTCAAAAACCGCTTGCTAAAATGCGCCAGAATTTCTAAAATGTAGTTATGCAAGTTGATGATAAGCTTATTTCATACCTCGAAGAATTGTCCTGCTTTTCGCTCTGTGACAGCGAGAAAACCCGTTTGGCAAATGATCTCCAAAAAATAATAAACGGTGTTTCAAAACTTTTAGAATTAAATACCGATAGAATGCCAGCCGAAGTACCTTACAATAATGTAAATATTTTTAGGGAAGATGAAGTGTTGCCTTCTTTTGATCGGGAATTGATTTTAAAAAATGCTCCTGTTAAAAACGATGAGTATTTTATCGCACCTAAAACAGTCGAATAATTATTATGGAGAAGACCTCACACGAAGGCACAGAGGACACTGAGAACACGGAGGAGATAAAGAGTGAAGAGAGAAGATTTATTGGAATTATCTGCCCTAGACATTGCTTCGGGAATTAAAGCTAAGAAATTTAGTGTACCCGAAGTAGTGAATACATATATTGATAATATAGAAAAAAATGACAAACAATATAATGCTTTTTTGACAATTGCAAAAGAAAGCGCCGTAAAACGAGCGAGCGAGATACAGTTAAGAATCGATAAAGGCGAAGATATATCTCCGCTTGCTGGAGTGCCGATTTCTTTAAAAGATAATATTTCTACAGAAGGGATCGAAACAAACTGCGCTTCAAAAATGCTCAGCGGTTTTAAACCGGTGTACAACGCCGCAATCGTAGAAAAACTGGAGAGCGCAGGGCTTATCATAATTGGAAAAAATAACATGGACGAGTTTGCTCTTGGCGGCTCTTCCGAGACTGGCGCATTCGGCGCTGTAAAAAATCCTTGGGATTTAACTCGTACGGCAGGCGGCTCATCCGGCGGAAGCGCCGCAGCAGTTGCCGCAGGTGAAATACCGCTTGCAATCGCCACTGACACAGGCGGCAGTATCCGTCAGCCGTCTTCATTCTGCGGTATAACAGGAATTAAGCCAACCTACGGAGCAGTGTCGAGGTTTGGTATAAACGCCGCCGCATCATCGTTGGATCAGGCGGGACCGATGGCGTACACTATCGAAGACTGCGCCGCACTGTTGTCGATTATCTCGGGACCTGACAAAAGAGACAGCACCTGTAGTATTAAGGAGCCATTTAAATTTGATTTGACTTCTGCTGTTTCTGAAAGCGCAGTTAAAGGTTTAAAGATTGGCTTGTTGAGTAATATTGCCAGTTACACAAGCAACGCTTGTATTACAGTTCTTAATGACGAAGTAAAAACTGCAGTTTCTGCGGCTTCAAAAGAACTGGAAGCAGCCGGCGCTGTTGTGGAAAGTTTCGAAATTTCTCTGATGGATTATTTTATTCCGACATACCTAACTATTGCCGCTGCCGAAGTTTCGTCCAACTTTGCAAAGTTTGACGGTCTTAAATACGGCTACCGAAGTTCAAATGCAAAAACACTTTCCGAAGTTTACCGTTTATCCAGAGCCGAAGGTTTTGGTTTGGAAGTAAAACGAAGAATAATGTTCGGCTCTTTTGCGCTTTCGGCAGGGCAGTATGATGTCTACTATAAAAAAGCATTGCAGGCTCGTATGTTAATTAGAGATACTTACAAAAAATTATTTGAACGCTTTGATTTAATTCTTTCTCCTGTAACACCAACCACTGCATTCGAGTTAGGAAAAAAAGTTGATAATCCAATGGATGTATATATGGGAGATATTTTTACAGCTGCAGTAAATCTTGCAGGGCTTCCTGCCGCTTCGCTTCCTTGCGGCTTTGACAAACAAGGTCTACCCATCGGCTTCCAGTTAATCGGCAATGCCTTCACAGAAAATAAGCTGATTGATGTGGGAAGAGTTTACCAAAGTCGAACAGGTTATCACAATATAAAATTTGGAAAACATAATGATAAATAAAGAATTCTACCACGAACCAACACGAACTAGTACCTTCTGTACTCACACGAACCCTCGCTACGATAACTTAACAGTAGTTCGTGAGTGTTTGTGTGGTTTGTGGTTAAAAAATAAAAGAGGAAGTTTATGAGTTGGGAAACAGTTATGGGCCTCGAAGTCCACGCCGAGCTTTCTACAAAGTCAAAAATCTTTTGCAGCTGCTCCACATCTTTTAGCAATGTTCCCAATTCCCATGTATGTCCCGGCTGCTCTGGAATGCCCGGCGCTCTGCCAGTGTTAAATAAATCAGTACTGGAATATGCAATGCGTCTTGGACTTGCTCTGAATTGCGAGATCACAAAGTACAGCAAGTTCGACCGTAAAAATTATTTTTATCCCGATATACCTAATGCGTATCAGATCTCGCAGTTGTTTGCGCCGATATGCCAAAACGGATATCTGGAGATCGATGTAGAAGGAAACAAAAAAAAAATCGGCATACGCCAAATACATATGGAAGAAGATGCAGGTAAATTAGTACATAGTGTAGATGGTGCGCTTGTAGACTATAATCGCTGCGGTGTTCCGCTTTTGGAAATTGTTTCCAACCCTGACTTCTGCAATGCAGCCGAAGTTGTTGCCTACCTCGAAAAACTGCGTGAGACACTTTTATATCTTGATATCTGCGACTGTAAAATGCAGGAAGGCTCGATACGTGCGGACATAAATCTTTCTGTACGAAAGCTCGGAGCCGAACTTGGCGTTCGCACCGAAACAAAAAACATGAACTCGTTTAAGGCAATTGTCCGTGCGATTGATTACGAACGTGAACGCCAGATAGAAGTTCTGGAAGACGGCGGAAAAATATTTCAGGAAACACGCCGCTGGGACGAT
>WQXI01000050.1 GCA_009784935.1 Treponema sp. | reverse complement strand
GGCTCAAATTACGGTTTTGCTCCTGTCGAAAAAAGCGATATGGTTTTTATTCCGGACTTGCAGAGCGCGCAGATCGATCCCTTTGCAGAAGTTCCGACACTTTCCATGATCGGCGACGTTTTTGTAATTGACCTTCCTGCAAATAAACGCTTTGATCAAGACCCGCGCAATGTCGCCATCAACGCAGAGGAGTATCTTAGATCTACAGGTATTGCCGACGAAATAAAAATCGGACCAGAGTTTGAGTTTTATGTATTTGATCATGTAAGCTACTCGATTCGCAGTCATTCTTCCAGTTTTAAGATCGATGCGGATCAGGCTGAATGGAACACTAGTTCCAAATCCGCAAACCTTGGCTACAAGATACCGGCAAAAGGCGGCTATCACGCGGCTCCGCCTCTGGACAGGCTCGGCGATTTTAGAAGCAAGGTTTCGATCTTAATGGAAAACATGGGTATCCTTGTAAAATATCATCATCACGAAGTTGCAGGCCCGGGACAAGTAGAAATCGAAGTTGAATTCGGCGGCATTCTGGAAATGGCGGACAAAACTATGCTGACCAAATACATTTTAAAAAACGCAGCTTATGCCGAAAATAAAACCGTTACATTTATGCCAAAGCCAATTTACGGCGAAGCAGGAAACGGCTTGCATGTTCATATGCACCTATTCAAAAACGGAAAGCCTTTGTTCTATGACGCCAACGGTTATTCGCAGCTAAGCGAAACTGCATTGTATTTTATCGGCGGTATTTTAAAACATATCCGAGCGCTTTGTGGTTTTACAAACCCAAGCACCAACTCCTACAAAAGACTTGTTCCCGGCTACGAAGCTCCCGCAACAATCGGGTATGCTACTTCTAACCGCAGCTCTGTAATTCGCATTCCTGCATACGCAAAAGATCCGGATCAAAAACGATTCGAACTTAGGAGTCCTGACGGCACTTGCAATCCATACTATGCCTACTCCGCCATTTTAATGGCAGGCATTGACGGCATTAAAAATAAAATCGATCCAAAAAAAGAAGGCTACGGTCCTTATGACTTTAACCTTTACAATCTTTCCAAGAAAGACCAGGCAAAAATAAAGTTTTTGCCGCAGAGTCTAGACGAAGCGCTTGACGCGCTTGCAAAGGACAATGATTTTTTAACACAGGGCGGCGTGTTCCCAAAAAGACTTATAGAGATCTGGATCGAAAACAAGAAAAAAGAATCGTTACGATACAAGCACTTGCCTCACCCTGTTGAGTTTGAAACATATTTTGATCTTTGAAAAATTAGAAGGAGTTTAAAATGAAAAGATTTTTAGTTCTATTTTTATTGCCGTTCCTCGCATTTCCGCTGACTGCAGAAGAAGAAGGAACAGTTTCGTCCTGCGAATTACTTTTGCAGGTTTCATCATTACCGGAAGCCAAGCTTGCTTACACTCATCGTTTTGTCTTTCCATTATTACAGGGTGACAGTCCCTTTACAGAAAATAATAATTTAAAACTTGCCTTAACGGCAGAAGCAACGCCTATATCCTTAAACGGACTTGTTAATGCAACACTAACGCCAATCGCGTTTATCGAAGTCTCCGCCGGCGCGCGTTTGGGAACTGGCTGGCCTCTCAACTTATTCGGCGGCGATCTATACGGAACTGGTCTTAATCTTAACATTTTAAATGCGCCGGTATACAGCGGCAGCGCTTTTGACGCACTCCTGTGGAAGGCGCACATAGGAGCTGCGCTTCAGTTTGATTTAGCCGCGTTGATCCCAGGTGACTGGAATCATGTTATCGCGCGGACTTATCACGAAATAAATATTCACGGCAACTCACGCGCACAGACAGGACAGGCGTGGTACTTTGAAAACGATGACGGCGAAAACATGAACGGCTTAAACTATTACGGAAACTTTCTTATTGGTTATCAAATGCCGATTTTCCTTAACCTAGTAGGATTCCTCACAGAAATGAATCTGAACTTATATGATACTCCCGGCAGAAGCGTTTGGGGAGATGATTTGATCCGCTGGACTTTCACCGGAATACTAAGCTTTGAGATCACAGAACAATTCAGCATTGCTATACTTGCACAGTTTAGAACACGGAGAAATTTTACAGAAGCAAATTGGAAGGATTTACATTATCAAGCACGAAGTGTCGATACATCAAATCCATTACGTCTGGAGTTTTACAGAATAGCGGCGGCTATAACGTATCGGTTCTAGATAATACTGTAAAGGATCTCTGCATAAGTCGGGAACGGCCAGTGTTTTCTTGCTGTAAGAGTCTCAAGCTCATCTACAATAATACGCAGCTCTGACATACCTGTACATATTCTATCACGGTAGAAAACTGCCTGCGAAAGAATTTCTTCGGAACTAAGTTCGCCGGAACGTAATTCTGCTAAAGCATTCTCAAGCGCTGTCAGTTTTTTTAACAGACTCCCCGACAGCTTTGTAATGCTGTTTAAGAAATGTTCTTCCAGCGAGCAATCTATGTTAGTGCCACTATATGCTCTCTTCTGTCTTAACAGATCAACCAGTTCGCTCTGGTAATCTATGCAGGCGGAAACTATCTCGCCCTTGACCATATCTATCATTGTAAGAGCTTCGATATGAAGCGTCTTGCAGTAAGCGTCTAATAAGATTTCGCAGCGTGAGTTTAGTTCAGTATCGGAAAAAACATTGTGCTTTGCAAAAAGTTCCACGCTCTTTTTGGAAGTAAACTCCGGCAGCGCGTCAACCGTTGTCTTTAAGTTTGACAGCCCGCGGTTTTTTGCTTCCTCAATCCATTCGGCGCTGTAGTTGTTGCCGTTAAATATAATACGCTTGTGTTCGCTGAATGTTTTCTTAACAAGTGCGCCAAGGTCGCTCTTAAAATCTTTGGAGCTCTCTAGTGTGTCTGCAAACTGGCTTAGAGCCTCGGCAACAATTGTGTTGAGTACAGTATTGGGACCTGCGATTGAAATTGCAGAACCGAGCATACGAAACTCGAACTTGTTGCCTGTAAACGCAAAGGGCGAAGTGCGGTTGCGGTCGGTTAAGTCTTTTGGGAAGTGCGGCAATACAGAAACGCCGATTTCCATTTGGGATTTTTCTTTTCCTTTATAACTTGCTCCCGCTTCGATCGCTTCAAGGATTTCTGTAAGTTCATCGCCGATGAACATCGAAATTATCGCAGGGGGCGCTTCGTTTGCGCCAAGCCTGTGATCGTTTGCCGCACTTGCCGAAGACACACGCATTAAATCTTGATACTCATCGACGGCTTTAATTACCGCAACAAGGAATAATAAAAACTGCGCGTTGTCATGCGGAGTGTCGCCGGACTCAAGCAGATTAATTCCTGTATCAGTAGAGATTGACCAATTGTTATGTTTACCGCTTCCGGTAACTCCCGCAAAAGGCTTTTCATGAAGAAGGCATGCAAGACCGTGTTCGTTTGCGATGGTCTTCATAAGTTCCATTGTAAGCTGGTTGTGGTCGGTCGCAATGTTTGTCGTTGAGTACACAAGTGCAAGTTCGTGCTGACCGGGAGCTGTTTCGTTATGTTTTGTCTTTGCATACACGCCGAGCTTCCAGAGTTCTTCATCGAGCTCTTTCATAAATGCGGATATGCGCGGCTTTATACATCCAAAGTAATGATCTTCGAGTTCCTGACCCTTTGGCGGACGCGCGCCGAATAAAGTTCTTCCTGTGTAAATTAAATCGGGGCGCTGCAAAAACATTTCTTTATCGATCAAAAAATATTCCTGCTCTGGTCCTGCAGTTGTAAAAACACGTTTAACTGTTGTGTTACCAAACAGCTTGAGTATGCGTAGTGCCTGTTTGTTAATTGCGTCCATAGAACGAAGCAGAGGCGTCTTCATATCCAGCGCTTCGCCTGAGTACGAGCAAAAAGCGGTAGGCACACAAAGAGTTCCGTCTTTTATAAACGCATAAGAAGTTGTGTCCCATACAGTGTAGCCTCTTGCTTCGAAGGTGGCGCGGAGTCCGCCCGACGGAAAACTCGATGCGTCGGACTCTCCGCGAACAAGTTCTCTGCCGGAAAACTCTAAGATAACTTTTCCGTCACCCGCTGGAGAAATAAAACTGTCGTGTTTTTCTGCAGTTGTGCCCGTCATCGGCTGGAACCAATGCGTGTAATGAGTCGCGCCTTTTTCCACTGCCCAGTCTTTCATGGCGTTGGCAACGGCGTTTGCAACATCCAGTTCCAGGTGAGTCCCCTGCGAGATTGTCTTTTTTAAAGCCTTGTATACATCGTTAGGCAGCCGCGCTTTCATGACTGTGTCATTAAAAACCATACTGCCGAATATGCTTGTTATATCTTTCATGGTGTACCCTCTTTATATTCCGCGTCAATCCCTTCGGGCTTCGTCTGCGAAAATCCGCGGACTAATTCTTCTGACGTAATCTAATATGCACTTCACGCAATTGCTGCTCCGAAACTTCGCAGGGTGCTTCCATGAGCAAGTCTTGCGCATTGCTGTTCATTGGGAACGCTGTAACCTCGCGGATGTTTTCTTCTTCGGCAATCAGCATTAACATGCGATCAACACCGGGCGCCATTCCTGCATGAGGCGGTGCGCCGTAATGGAATGCGTTAAACAGCGCAGAGAACTTGCTTTCGATGTCCGCTTGTGTGTAACCTGCAATCTCAAACGCCTTTATCATAACTTCGGGCAGGTGATTTCTAACCGCGCCCGATGAAAGTTCTACGCCGTTACAGACTATATCGTACTGCCAGGCAAGAATGTCCAAGGGGTTCTTTGTCTGTAAAGCTTCGAGTCCGCCCTGAGGCATAGAGAACGGGTTGTGCGTAAACTCGATTACGCCGGTTTCTTCGTTGGTACCGAACATTGGAAAGTCCACGATAAAACAAAACTCAAACTTTTCTGTATTGATAAGATTGAGCTGAGTTCCAAGTGTTGTGCGGATTTGCGCAGCAAGATTGTCTACAGCTTTTGCAGAATCTGCAATAAAAAACAGAGTGTCGTTGTTTTTAAGGTTCATGTCTTTTCTGAGTGTTGCTTGCTTTTCATCGGAAAGGAATTTTACGATTGGCCCTTTAAGCGAGCCGTCTTCTAATACCGAAATATAACCAAGACCTTTCATTCCAATTTCCGTAGCGTATGCGAGCATTTTTTCAAAGAATGATTTTGATTGTTTCGCTGCACCTGTAGCTACGATACCCCGAACAATTACATTTTTAAACGGCGCAAAATCTACGTCCGCAAAAAACTGCGTTAAGTCTTCTATAATAAGAGGGTTACGAAGGTCTGGTTTGTCTGTCCCGTACTTCAGCATCGATTCCGCGTAGGGAATGCGCACAAACGGAGCAGGGCTTACCTCTTTTTTGGAAAAGGTTTTAAAAGTATCATACAACACTTTTTCTGCTACATCAAAAACATCACCCTGCTCTGCGAATGCCATTTCAAAATCAAGCTGGTAAAACTCGCCGGGAGAACGGTCTGCACGAGAGTCTTCGTCACGGAAGCACGGCGCAATCTGAAAGTATCGATCAAAACCCGAAACCATTAAAAGCTGTTTAAAAATTTGCGGCGCTTGTGGAAGCGCATAAAATTTGCCGTGGTGTTTCCTGCTAGGAACAAGGTAATCGCGCGCTCCTTCTGGCGAGGACGATGTCAAAATCGGTGTTTGAAACTCTGTAAACCCGAGCGCTGTCATTTTTTCCCTAAGGAAACTTACAACCTTCGCGCGAAGTAGTATGTTATCTCTTACAGCAGGATTACGAAGATCAAGAAATCGATTTCTCAACCTGACTTCTTCGCGCGTATTTTTAGATTCGCTAATCTCAAATGGCAGAGCGCAGACTGCCTTACCCTGCATAACAATATTTTCTGCGTGAACTTCTACAGTTCCAGTTTCAATCTTTGAATTAACAGTTTCCGCGTCTCGCTTTTTTACCGCGCCGGACACAGTGATAACGCTTTCCTTACTTCCATTATATTCCGTATGCAGGACAATTTGAGTAATTCCGTATTGATCCCGCAGGTCTAAAAAAGTAACGCCGCCGTGGTCACGAATGGTATCTACCCAGCCCGACAGCTTTACAGTCTGCCCGACATGTTCCTCACGCAGCGCTCCGCAGGTATGTGTTCTGTAAGTGTTCATTTTATAACTCCAAGCTTATTATGCCTGTCTGACCATTTGCTTACAAGTGGTTAAACTAAAAATCGACAACTCGTATTTCCGACTCATCCATTGTTGCCCAAAACCCTGCTTTGTGAAGTTCGTTCATAGAAAGGCGAAGCCAGCGTCCGAATGTTCCGGGTTCTGTGCCGTCGGGATTCATAGAAGGCGCGCGGCCTCCGGGAAGATTAGCTGCTTCCGGCATTAAGATATTTTTGCTTGCCCAATAATCCAGCGCGACAGCATCAAGCGAAGCTGCGATTTTATTTATTTGTTTTGCTGTCGCATAACTTGAACTCGGTCCGCGATCAACGCCGATATAAATCATATCTAAAATATTTATTACAGGCATTCGTGTGTGCGCCATCTGCGTTCCCATACCGCCGTTTCCGACACTGCCGTGAGCGCGCCTGTTTGTTAACCTGTCCGACGGTGTGCCCATATAATTTTTTACAGCGGCAGTCACCTGAAAACCGCCATGCGATTTTAACACAGGCATATTAATAACTTTTAATTTTTCGCTCTCATAAGCGCGCGTATTTGTATTCCAAACACCCTGCTTAAAACTCACATGAGTTCTATACTCTGTAACAAACTTAGGATACGAAATTTCCAAACCGGTACTGTGAATTGTATCTTCTACAACAAAACCGTTTGTAGTATCGCCTGCGCTAAACTCCTGTACTTTGACTCCGGTAAAATCATCCCACAAAACACCCGTTACCCGATGTCCCCTGCTCTGAAAAAAACGTACAACATCCATAACAGACTGCCTGCGATCTGCGGAGTTTGCATTTGTCCAGCTAAGACTGCCTCCCCTGCGTTCGCTGCCAAACTGCCCCTGCCCGTTATCAGCGACAATAATTTCGCCAGTAAAACCGCGGGGATGTTCGATTATTGCATTAATAACCGAGCGGATTAAATCGGTATTTGTGCCGCCGCGCTCAGCCCACTGACAATTTATTTTTAAAATGACAACATCATCAGAATTTATAAGCCTGTAGAAATCAACATTATATTCCTGCATTGAACGAATCAGCCTTTTTACTCCATCGTCAGTGCCGTCGGTATTTTCGACAAAAATTGTAGAGTGTCTTTGACGAAGAACTTCTTCTGCCGCCGGTGTTTGTTGAATATCGCTGCTTGAAACTGACTGCGCCGCCGCAGACATTCTTCTTGAGCAGCCGACGCTCAACAATGTAAAAGTAATCAATAAAATACCTAATATTCCAATTATCCTATTCATATCATACCTCTCCTTTGGAATCTTAAAAAGAATTTTTAACCACAGAGGTCTACAACTAAAGTTGCCTGGAGTTTCACAGAGTTTTAGTTTGATGTCTTTCTGCTTTTCTCTGTGTTACTCTGTGTACTCTGTGGTTTGAATTCTTCCTGTATTCAATCCTACCTAAATATACCATTAATTACCAATCCAGCCAAGAAAGCAAAAACTATACTATACACAATATAAATAACAAAGTTTTTTACGCCCAATATCATTTTTACCGCGCTTAGATTATTTATTTTTAAGGCAGGTCCCGCCAGCATAAATGCCATAGCGTCTCCTGACCCCATACCCATATAAAGCCATGCGTTTATCAGCGGTATTGTTCCTCCTCCGCATGCATACAGCGGAATCGAAAGCGATGTCGCAAAAAGCACGCCCAGCCCGCGTTTTGCGCCGAACATCGAAGAAACCCAATCCGGATGAATGTATCTGTCAAACAGCACAGTCAGTATTATTCCGAATAAAAGATATGGAGCGGTAATTCTAAACGCCTTAAATAAATCAAGAAAAAAAACTTTTTTTGGTTTATCTTCCTGTTCTGCAAATCTTTCAAGGTTGAAGAGTTTCTTATTGCCGTCAGCGTCGCTCACACCGTCAGCACATTTTGAGCGTGTAAAAAACAAGTAAACCAAAACGCCTGCCAGAATACCGCTAAAAAAACTCAATGCAAACCGTGCCAACGCTAGCAGGGCACCTTGGGTTCCGCCGGAACCCAGAGCGAAACTTAAGATAAAAATATTCGGGTTAAGTAAAATAGAACTTACCATAAAAGAGGCAAGCAAGTGCTGAGGCGCGCCTTTTTTGCCAAGAGCGGCAATAACAGGAACTGTGCCGTACATACAAAGCGGAGATATAATTCCAAGTAAAGAAGCCGCTCCCAGAGGCAGCAGCCAAAACTTTCCTGCCGAAAGAGCTGCCATTTTTCCGGTTATTTTATCCGAAAGAAAAACAGACACCAAAGAGCCGGCAATTAATCCCGAAATCCAGTACGGCGAGATCTGTTTAAATAGAAACCATATATTTTCGAGCAGGATTATAACTTCATACATTATATGCATTATAAATATTATATCATGGCTGTAATAAAAACGACTGGTATGTTATAATTCAATATGGAAATTTTTCTTATCATACTTGCATTTGTATTGCTGATATGCGGAATACTGGGCTCGATTCTCCCGATATTACCCGGGCTTCCTTTGAGCTACATAGGTTTGCTATTAATTAACTGGAGCGGGTTCGGCAGCTTTTCAACTTTGTTTTTAATAGTATTCGCCGTAATAGTTGTGGTCATATCATTTATGGATTATTTTCTTCCGTCAATTATGGCAAAAAAATTCGGCGGCTCGCGTTATGCTTCGATAGGTTCGTTTTTGGGATTAATAATCGGCGTTTTTTTCTTTGCACCTTGGGGAATGATCATTGGAGCCTTCTTGGGCGCATTCGTAGGCGAGCTGATTCATAACAACAAAGACAACGAAAAAGCGCTCAAAGTAGCGCTCGGCGCATTCCTCGCCTTTATCGTCGGAACCGGAGCCAAACTTATCACAGCTTGTATAATGCTATTCTTCGGCGTAAAAGCGTTGTTTGCATAGTTGAAAAGATTGAAGGTTAAATCCCTAAATCGCTCAAATAATAAAAAACAAATAGCCGTTGACATGTATCTACATAATGTATATACTTTACATATGGAGGCTTTATGACTTCGGCAGTAATAACAAAGTGGGGAAACAGTCTTGCTTTACGACTCCCTTCCAAATTAATAAAAGAAATCGATCTCGGCTGCAACGATAAAGTGTATCTCGAAGCCAACGATAACAAAATAATTATTTCAAAAACTCCTGCGCCAAAAAAAGGGACTTTGGAATACCTGTTTAAAGATTATTCCGGCGAATCTTTTAAAACTACATTAATAAATCCTTTAGAACCTGTGGGGAACGAAAAATGGTAAAAAGCGTTCCCTTGCAAGGAGATATAATCAAAATTAATCTAAACCCAAAAAAGGGACACGAACAAGCAGGCTACAGACCTTATATTTGCTTGTCGAACAAAATTGTCAGCGACTATGCAAACATTGCAATTTTTGCTCCGATATCAAACGCCGATCGTAAATATCCCTTGTACATCCCCCTCCAAAAAACAAAAACAACCGGCAATGTTCTATTGGATCAATTGGTAACAATAGACTACAATGCCCGCAGTTTTCGCTTCGTAGAAACTATCCCCTCTGCACTTTTAAAGCATTTACTTTCTATTGTAACTATGGTTTTTCAAGAGAATGAAAGTTAAAAACGTTTTCTTACTTTTATATAATAAGTAATATTACTCAATTTTCCCTTGACAAGGCATTATTTCAACCTTATTATTAAGTAACTACTCAATGAGGAGGCACTCAATAATGAGCCGAACGGAACAGAAGGAAAAGCGAAGGGAGGAGATTCTTGCCGCGGGGCTGAACCTTTTTATCCGCAAGGGGTACTCCGCCACAAAGACTCTGGATATTTCGCAGGCTGCGGGAATCAGCGAGGGTTTGCTTTTTCACTATTTTGAAACCAAGGAAAAACTTTACGAAGAACTGATCAAACTTGGTTTATCAGGGCCTCAGGGTTTACTAAATAAGATCGAAGGTGAGCCGCTTGTGTTTTTTGAGACTGCGGCAAGAGAAATTTTTAATTATATCGAAACGATTCCGTTTGTCGCAAAGATGTTTGTATTAATGAAGCAAGCGGGATGTAATGATGCTGCTCCGGAATCTGTAAAAAAACTACTAGCCAGCAATTCGATTTTTACTGCTTCGGTAGAAAAAATAAAAGAAGGGCAGAAAAATAAAACTATCAGAGAAGGAGATCCTTCTGCTCTCGCGCTTGCATACTGGGGCAGTGTTCAGGGTATTGCTGAACAGGCGGCGCTTTTCCCTGACACTCCAATTCCTGACAGTGAATGGATTGTAGACATAATAAGAAGGAGAAAATAAATGAAAAAGGTTGTAGTAATAGGAGCCGGAATCGCAGGTCTTTCTGCGGCAATTTATGCACAGCGAAGCGGATTCGATGTTACGTTATGTGAACAGCATTTTATCGCAGGCGGTATGTGTACAAGCTGGAAACGTAAGGGATATTTGTTTGAAGGCGCAGTTCACTGGCTTACGGGTTCAAGTAAAAAGACTACGTTGTATCAAGTATGGAAAGAAACAGGCGCATTAAATGATGATATAAAAGTGCTGTTAGAAGATCCGTTTTATGCGATTGATCATGAAGGTCAAATTCTCTATTTATATAGAGACATAAACAAAACTATTAAACAACTAATTGCTGTTTCGCCGAAAGATAAAAAGAAACTTTGCCGTCTTGCAAAAGATGTAAAGGCTTTTTCAAATGTTCAAATGCCAGTTTATGATATTAAAGACGTAAAAACAGAAAACCCAAAGCGAATGGGATTTGGTACATTGATTAAAATGATGCCCGCTCTTCCTGTGTTATCAAAAATCGGAAAAATATCATGCAAGGAATATATCGAACAGATTGAAAACCCCGGTATACGGCGATTACTTAACGTTGTACCCGGAGACTTCTCTGCTGTCAGTTTGATAGCAACGCTTGCAACACGCAATATAGGAGACGGCGGTTATCCGGAAGGCGGCTCACTAGCAATGACAGACAGAATGGTAAAAACATTTGAGGGTCTTAGCGGCAAGCTTTTGTTAAAAACAAAGGTAAAAAAGATTAATGTAGGAAACGGTATTGTAACAGGAATTACTTTGGATAACAGCGCTGGCGGTTCTGATTTCCTTCCCGCTGATGCAGTAATCGTTACGCAGGAAACAATAAATGCAGCCCGGCAATTGTTCGACATTCCGCTTGATCCTTGGGTTAATGAATTATGCGAAAATACAAAACCTATGGTTTGTACATTTATCAGTGTTGGAATCAAAGCAGAAATCCCGCAAATGCCAATCCCTGCATGGGAATTAAAGGAGCCGGTAACCTACGCTGGAGAAACAATAACAGAAATAGGGTTTAATAATTATAATGGTTACGATTATTCTCCAAAAGGCTGCACTACGCTTACTACTGCGTTCATGGGTGACACTTACGACTTCTGGAAAAAAGCAAAAGATGAAGGCAGATACGATGAAGAAAAATGCGCCCTTGCTAAACAAATTGAACGTGTAATTTGCGAAAGGTTTCCGCAGGCTATCGGTAATATCGAAGTCATCGATGTTGCTACTCCCTTAACATATGAACGTTACACCGGAGCGTATCACGGTTCATGGATGAGTGTGGCTGCCCCGGGAGAAAAAATGAAATCATGGCCGGCGTACTTAAAAAACGCAAGAGGTGTTTTCTTTGCAGGACACAGAATGATGTCTCCAGGCGGATTACCCGTAGCGGTATTCACAGGACGTCAGGCTGCGCAAATGGTATGCAGACATTTTGATGCAGTGTTTAGGTAGGTGTAACAGTAACACACAAAGACTGCTACTCCCTTAACGCTTCTTCCAATTTCGCTTTTGCGAGTTCGGGGTTGCCGCCTTTGCCGAGTTTTTTCATGACCATGCCCATTAAAAAACCAAAGACTTTTTCTTTGCCTGCGCGGTAATCTGTTACAGAGTCGGCGTTCTCGGCGATTACTGCTTTTACAGCTTCGATGATTGCGCCGTCATCGCTTACCATCATTAAGCCTTTTTCGGCGATGTATTTTTCAGGGTCAATATTGTTTGTAAAGATCGCCTCGATTGTTTCCTTGTAAGCGCTGCGGTTAATCTTGCCGCCTGTAACAAGAGTGATAAGTGTTGTAAGTTTGCTAGCGTCTATCACAAGGTCTTCGGGCAGTGTGTTTGCATTATTCATTAAGCGCATGATTTCGCCTGCAATCAAGTTTGCGGCTTCGATAGGCTGACCGCTTTGCTTTGCGATGGTCTCAAACAAGTCAGATATATTTTTATGTACGGTGATAACCACTGCCGCAGATTCTGCAATTCCCATGTCTCGGACATAGCGTTCACGCTTTTGATACGCAAGTTCTGGAAGGCTTTCTTTAATTTCTGCAAGCCATTTGTCATCGATATTAATCGGCGGTAGATCCGGATCAGGGAAGTATCGGTAATCCTGCGCATTTTCTTTTGAACGCATTCCGTAAGATGTTCCTTTTTCATCGTCCCAGCGGCGTGTTTCCTGAAATATTTTTCCGCCGTCTTCCAGAACTTCTATCTGGCGTTCACGTTCGTAATCAATCGCACGGACAATTGCCTTAAACGAGTTCATGTTT
>WQXI01000049.1 GCA_009784935.1 Treponema sp. | reverse complement strand
GTAAAAATTAACTGTGTTCCTATTCGTTCTATTAACGAGGAAGAAATAATTCCCATTGCCGAACTTGCAAAAAATAAAAACATTATCGTGCGTTTTATCGAACTTATGCCCATCGGCTGCGCCTCGACATTGCAATGTGTTTCTGGTACGCAAGTAAAAGAAATAATAGAAAAAACTTTTGGCGCTCTTATACCGTTTGACAATATTTCTGGCAGCCGATTTATCGGAAACCAGTTTACTGGTAGCGGCCCCGCAGCGTATTATAGCCTTAATGGTTTTAAAGGGAAGAT
Source organism: Treponema sp. (assembly GCA_009784935.1). GTDB lineage: Bacteria > Spirochaetota > Spirochaetia > Treponematales > Breznakiellaceae > WQXQ01. Next base: position 12,805 of record WQXI01000049.1, on the reverse strand, counting down.
TGGTTTTATTAATGCGTTATCTCATAGTTTTTGCCAAACTTGTAACCGCCTGCGCCTTACAAGCGACGGTTTTTTACAACTATGTCTATCAAGCGATGTTGGCTTAGATTTACGACAGCTGCTTCGTAACGGCGCAAGTGACAGCGAAATTTCACATGCAATTATCGATGTGGTAAAAAACAAACCAAGTTCGTATAAGTTTTCGGAATGTAATGAAGGTATGTCAAAAATCGGCGGGTAGGGGGTTAATTCTATTCGTAATGTGTCCACATACGAATAATTTTAATTATTCCTTGATAAGGATTTCCGTTTTTATCAATCTCATTATTATCGTTAGGTAGTATTTGATATACCAGGCGATGTTGTATATTTATTCTTCGTGAATATACATCGTCATAGCCTTTAAGTTTCTCGTAATATGGCGGATTTTGAAAAGGGTTTTGCCGGATTATTTTAAGCAACTCGGCAGTTTTTGGCTTTAAACCTGTTTGTTCCAATTTTTGTGCGTCTTTAGCTGCCTGACGAGTTAGAACTATGTTATACATCCGTCCACACATTTGAAAGAGGAACACATTCAGAAAGGGGAGCTTTTACACCGTCTTTAATTGAGTCTGCCATGCCTGAGATTGTATTCAAATATGCAGTATCGTCCATTTCTAAAATGCTGCGGTATTTTTGAAATAATAAAAAATCCCGTACCGCATAAAGCGCCTCAGTTGATAAAGTGTCGATTTCTTTTTTTACAGTTTCTTGGATGGTCATAGTGTTTCCCATGCCATTAATATAACATATTTGGAAAAAAAAGCAAACCCCTTCAGAACATCTACCCTGCAGCGCAATCTCCGCTCCTGCCAGTTAATATATCAAGTCCATGAAGCAGTTCTTCAATAATAAACTCAAGATTTTCTTTTACAGCTTTGGGGCTTCCGGGTAGGTTAATAATTAGCGTACTGCCTCGAATAACTGCAATGCCTCGGCTTAACATCGCTCTTTTTGTAATTCTTAAACTAACGGAGCGCATTGCCTCTGCGATACCGGGTACAAACCGTTGAGCAATCGCCATCGTTGCTTCCGGCATACAGTCTCTTGGTGATAAACCTGTGCCGCCGGTTGTTAAAATTAAATCCGCTAAGTTGGAGTCACAAATACGTTTTAGTTCGTTTTCGATTTTTGCCTGTTCGTCGGCTAGCAGAGTATAACCTGCTTCAGTATAACCGCTGTCAGAAATTATCTTGCTGATAACCGGAGCGCTTAAATCTTCACGCTCGCCTTTAAAACCTTTGTCGCTAGCGGTTATTATCCAAACTCGATATTTGTCAGATTGTGATTTGTCAGATCTGCATACAATCATTTCGTCGCCAACATTAATTAAACCGCCGTTAACTACTTTGGCAAAAACACCTTCGCGCGGCATAATACAATCGCCCATCTGATTATAAATAGCGCAATGGCTGTGACACTCTTTTCCTATCTGAGTAATTTCCAGAATAACATTGCCGCACTTTAAAGCCGTACCAACAGGAAGTTTAATAAAATCAATATTATCGATGACAAGGTTTTCGCCAAAGTCACCAAACTCAACCTTTGCGCCTTTTGCACGAAAGTCTTCTATCTTTTGAAACGAAAGCAAACTAATCTGTCTGTGCCAGTCTCCTGCATGTGCATCGCCCGCAAGACCAAAACCTGTAACAAGTTCGGCGCTCCCTGCGCTGCGCTTGGGAGTGCCTTTTTCTGAACTTGTACATACAGCTAATACTTTTCCCATGCAGATATACCGCGGACTCTATTTTATAAGCTTCATTTCTGTCAATGTTTTCTTGAGCGCAGCTTCGCTTGCAGGCGCAAGCTTGCCCAAAGGCAGACGAGCCGGACCTGCAGGTAAGCCTGCCCACGTAAGAGCCTGCTTAATCGGCACTGGATTTGTTTCTACAAAAGCAGCCCTAATTAAAGGGAGAAGTTCGTAGTGGATATTTCGCGCTTCATCAAAGCGGCCTTCAAGCGCTGCCTTTGTTAAAGCTTTAACTTTTGCAGGGATCAAATTAGAAACAACAGAAATAACTCCGTCGCCGCCCAAACTTATTAATGGAAGCGTAAAAGCGTCGTCGCCTGATAAAACCCAAAACTTGTTATTGCTGTTTTTTCGCGAACTTTCCAAAGTTCGAGGTATCGAAATTTCTCTAATGACATCACCTATCTGACCAATGTCGCCTGACGATTCCTTTACGCCTGCAATGTTAGGAAGATTTGCGATTTCTTTCATTAGAGATGTTTGAATATTTCTGCCGGTACGTGATGCGATATTATATACGATAATCGGAATGCCGATATTGGCAGCCGCTTCAAAATGGCGGAGCAAGCCATCGTCGTTTGGCTTGTTGTAATAAGGTGTAACAACAAGCGCGGCATCAGCGCCCATGTTCTTTGCGCGCTGGACATATTTAATCATATTTCTTGTATCGTTAGAGCCGGCGCCGACAATAACCTTAATCTTTCCTGCGGCTTCTTTTACCGCAATCTCTATAAGTTTATCTTCTTCACTTTCGTCAAGAGTAGGATTTTCTCCGGTGGTTCCCATGGGAACAATACCGTCGATACCTTCTGCTATTTGAAACTGTACAAGTCTGCGAAAACCTTCGTAATCAACTTCTCCGGTCTCTGTCATCGGCGTAACTAATGCTGTAAATGCGCCTCTAAACTCTGTCATACTAACCTCACTTTCTATTAAACAACTCATTCATCATGTCGTCAATTGTAAAAACCCCATGCCGTTCTTGTGCAGTAAGCCATTTTGCGGCTTGTACAGCGCCCGAAGCAAAACCTTCGCGGTTTCGGGCTGTGTGGGTAATTTCTATTGTATCTGCTGCCGAATCAAAAAACAAGCTGTGCGTGCCGGGAACGCTTCCTATGCGCAGGCTGGGAAAGTGAAGCTCATCTGTTTCCGGTTTGCGATCCATTGTTTCCCAGACAATTTTCTTTTTGCGTTCAATGATAGAAAGCACGCCTTCTGCCAGTATCTTGGCAGTGCCGGAAGGGCTATCCATTTTTTTGTTGTGATGAGATTCAAAACCGCCGACATCATATTCCGAAAAATTATTTACAAGTCTGGCAGCATTCCACGCTATCTGGTAAAACATATTTACGCCGATAGAAAAGTTAGAAGCCCATATCAAAGAACTCTTTGCTTTACTGACAGCTTCGGTTACTTCGTCAATGCGGTTGTGCCATGCAGTTGTTCCAACAACTGTAGGAATTCTTCTTTCTGCAAGAGCGATAATATTTGCAACTGCTGTGTCAGGCTGAGTGAATTCTATTGCTGCATTAATCGAACTAAAGTCTGTATCAGTGACAGATTCGATCGATTTAATTATCTTTGCGCCGCTTGCGGAATTTTCCGCAAATGGATCGACAATAACGCCGATATCATGTCCTTGATCCCGCGCTATCTGCTCGATCATCTTCCCCATTTTTCCGTAGCCTATTATAGCTATATTCATATCTTCTCCTGTTGTGAGCTAAAAAATTCTAAATGAAGCGCACTAACTGCTTCTGCCGCTTCTGTGTCATTCACAATAAAACTGATGTTCACTTTGCTTGCTCCCTGCGAAATCATCTACACAGGTATGCCGATTAACTGGCAAATTTTAAATGTCCTTGCCAAAATTTCTGACGAGCGCTTTACATTTCCAATAATCGATACAATCGCTTTCCCGGTTTTAACTTCTACGCTTGCGACTTTATTTAGTTCTTTTTTTACTTCTGCCAAATCATAAGCTGTATCCAGTGTAAGAGAGACCGAAACTTCGCTCGTTGCTACCATATCAATAGAAATACCAAACTTTGCAAAGACAGAAAAAACTTCTGCGAGAAAACCATGCTGTCCCAGCATTCTAGTAGAAACAATGTCTACAAGCGTTACTTTGTGTTTGGAAGTAATTGCCCGCACAGGAGGAGCTTTTTTTGCCGAAGCTGAGGTTTGTTCGATTCTTGTTCCCGGCGCTTCGATATTATAAGAATTCTTAACGAGTACGGGAGTTCCAGTCTTCATACATGGCTGCATTGCGCGCGGATGAAGCACCTGCGCTCCAAAGTATGCAAGCTCTGCCGCTTCATCGTATGTTATATGCTGAACAGGACGCGCGTTCTTTACGATCCGCGGGTCTGCAGTCAGTATTCCGTCAACATCTTTCCAAACCTGCACTTCTTCTGCTCTGCACGCCGCGGCAATCATTGTCGCCGAAAGATCCGAGCCGCCTCTTCCCAAAGTTGTAATGCTTCCTTTTTGATCCTTTGCGATAAAACCTGTAACGACAGGAAGCACGTTTCCTTTTATCTGCGGCAAAATTTTTTCTGGAATCAAATCCCAGCTTTCTTTTAAAAGTTCTGCCTGAGTGTAATTTGAATCAGAAATAAACCCAAGTTCGAAAGCGTCAAAAGCTCTAGAGTTCATCCCAATGGATTTTAAATGCGCTGCCGCGATTCGTACGCTTAGGCGTTCGCCGAAAGAAACAAGATAATCCTTTGTTCTTGGGGTGAGTTCTCTTATAAGAGCAATGCCCGATAAAAGGCGCGTAAGTTCGCCGAGAAGAACAGTAATTTCCTTTTGGGCAGCGGGAAGTTTTAAAGTTTTGGCAGTTTCTAAATGCAGCTTTTCTATGTTTTTTATTTCTACCTTTCCCTGTTCGAGCGCAAGTTTTGCGGCTTCCAGCAAATGATCGGTGGTATCTCCCATGGCAGATAACACAAGCACCGGTTTTTTTGACAATTGAGTCTTAACAATGCCGGCAACATGGCGTATACGGGATGCATTTGCTACAGAGCTTCCGCCGAATTTCATTACTATCATGAGTATTCTTCCTTTATAAGCAAATTATACAGACTCGACTATTCTTCTGCAATATGCTATGATTTTAAAATGATAGGCTTTCTTATAAGAAAAACAATTTATGATTTATGGGACAATTTATTCAAAGTAGCCGTACTCAATTTGGGCTTCTTTATAAGTTTGGCGGTACCCATTTTTCTTCCCACGCTGGTAATTGAATTAACCGGTATAATCCTGCTGGGGTATGTGATTTTAGCAGCCGGGGTTCTTTTTTGCTTTGTATATCTTGCTGCCGCTGCATTCACAATAAAGGTAATATCTGATCACGGCAATTTTATTTTTGCCGATTTCTTAGGTAACTTTAAAAAGGCGCTGGTACCGGGCATTATTATGGGTTTATTTGCGTTTTTTGCAATTGCCATTTTTGTGTTTGTTATTCCTTTTTATTCGTCGATGGATTCTCCCATTGTCGGTTTAATGCTTGCGTCGATTGTTTTTTGGACATTGCTTTTTGCGATACTTTCGTTTCAGTTTTATTTTTCTGTAATTATCCGTCTTGGTCCTAATCTTTTTAAGTCTATAAAAAAATGCATGCTCATTGCTCTTGATAATACGGGTCTTGCTATTTTTCTCGTTTTTAATAATTTTATCGCAATTGCTTTTTCCATTTTTTTCGCTTTTATGTTCCCAGGTCCTGTAGGCGCTCTTCTTTACATTGATCAGGCTTTGCGTCTTAGGCTGTTAAAGTACGACTGGCTGGAAGCAAACCCTGGCGCAAACCGCCGCAAGATTCCGTGGGATGAGCTCTTAATAGAAGAACGTGAGAAAACAGGAACGAGAACACTTAAAAATTTTATCTTTCCATGGAAGGATTAACACCGATACCAATACAGCCTGCAACCGCGCGCTCCCATCCGGGAATGCCGTTATGTACAGGCATGTTTACAACCTTTACGCTGCCGTCAGGAATGCGCATTGCAAGCGCGCTTGAGCCGCCGCCGTCAAAATTTATTCCGTCATATGAACCAAGAGAACGAAGGAGCAAAGCTGTTTCCTGTTCTGTCGCGCCTATACTTCCGCTTCTTCTGCCGTCTATTACAAGCAGTATCAGGTAGCGGTTGTCTGCAGAAATTCCTGCGGCGCTCCGCGGATGCCGCGCTGCAGCTGCGCCCTCACTAGATAATGTTCTTGGCGCCGGTTCTCCTGATATTAATATTGAATGAAACCCGCCGACAGCGTTTTGAATGTTCTCTAACGATCTGGTTAAACTGATCGAAGACTGCCTTACAATAGCCGCTCTGCCGTCTTTGTAAAAGACAAGCGCGTCATAATGATTATTTGCAGCCGATAATAGTTCGCCGTTAGAAACAACGATACCAATATTTTTTATCGGCAGTCCTTCTCTCGAAGACGAAACATCAAATGGGAGCGCGTTAATTCCTGCAATCAAATTGTTATCGCGTACAAAACTGGAAACCCTTGTATTTGTTGTTCCGTTATCTGCGCCGCCTCTTACAACTATTTCTATTTCTGGCGAACTAAGATCGATTCTTAACGCATGATATTCTATTCTTGGAGATGTTAGTTTTTCATGAATGTACTCGACTCCCGGAAAGAGCGCATTATACTGCGCGTCATTCTGCGTATCTTCATATATGGGAGAGGTAGAAACCGTTGCACATGAGACAATAGTTATAAAGGCAGAAAATATTAACAGCGCAAGAACAATTAAGTTTCTATTTGGGCGATGCACGGGGCAAGTCAGAAAAACATTTTTGGAGTTCTCCGCCGGAGGAGACTGACGTCCAAAGGATGTAAGGCTCCATAGGCGGGTTCTTCCAAAGTTTTTCTGGATTGCAGCCTGCATCGCCGTAACAGAAATTTTCTCAAGGATGCATTTTTTACGGTTAATTAATATTCACCCTTACCCTTGCGGTTTCTCTTTAGTAACTTACGTGCATTAGCTTTCTTTTTTCTATTAAGAATGGTAGAAGGTTTTTCGTAGTACTCCCGCTTTTTGAATTCGCGGATAATGCCTTCTTTTTCTACCATACGTTTAAAACGTTTGATAGCTTTTTCCAGCATTTCGCTGTCATCAACTGTAATGTGCGCCAATTAAATCACCTCCTTTCCATGGGTATTATGCAAGCGATATGCCTGTTTGCGCCGTTTTAATGGCGTATACATACTGCTAATTGTAAATTTTACTGATTATCAAACTTTTGTCAATAAGCGGCCGTGATACAAATGCGTCAGGGTCTGTGTATTCACCGCTCACCCTCAATTCCCAGTGCAGGTGAGGTCCTGTAGAAAACCCTGTAGAACCCGAAAGCCCTATCAGCGTTCCTGTTTCTACTATTGTATTCTCCTGCGCAATTACGCTGTCTAAATGGTAATACATACTGTAAATACCCGGAGCGTGTTCTATTACTATCGAATAACCGGTAAGAATTCTCATGCGCGAAAGAACAACCCTGCCTCTGCCGCAGGCAAATACTTCTGTTCCGGTTGGTATTCCAAAATCAATTCCCCCATGAATCGAAGATGTTCTCGAGCCGTCGGTATATACATTTGTGCGCCTAAATCCATAAGGACTTGTTCTTCTTGTCGAAGTCACAGGCAGGGAGAATCTTCCTGAGTGATAGATTTGATTTCCTGTTCTAGACCAGATACCCCAAATTATTTCCGCTTCGCGTGTTCTTTCGGGATTGGGGTCATTTACAAGGCTTGATACAGCTTGATTAAAATGCAGCGTCTCCGAACGAAATTCTCTTGGAGCAATCCTAATCGGTATCTCATAAGCGGCATTGTATTGATTGATCATTTTAATTGTTGCTTCGCCTGCAGAAGCAGTAGCGGGAATCGTTATTATAGCAGCTCTAAAACTTGGGTTTCTGCCTTCTGCAGGGACAGTAAAGAAAAGTGACTTGGCTACCTGCCTATCTCCGATAAAAACTTGGGCTTCTATTTCGTTTGTATTTACGCCGATCGTTACAGGCTCTCCGGGACGCGGAGATTCCGGAATTATTGCATATCTAACCGGCTGGGCAGAAACATCAGCGTTTCCAGCACAGCCTGCAAGGCTTATACATATAAAAAATAAAATCAGAATGCGCTTAATCATTTGTCCGCTCCTTTTTATTCGTACCCTTTTATTCGCACCTTTTTAAATCCGTTATCATTATCTGCGGCGATTCATTCCCTTTAAAATAATCGCGCGCAACATTAAAGGTTATATCCACCTTGTCATCAACACCGAATTCCTTGTTCATTACTCTTTCTGCGCTCTGCCAGTAAAGCGCAGGCCATTTGAATTTGCCGGCATCAAGTGTCATTTTTACATGCTTTGCTTCGGGTTTTCCAATAAAGCTTATATCTTTAATTGTAATATTTTTTGTCATAAATACAAGCGGATTGTTCTCATTGCCGTAAGGTTCAAACCTGTCAGCAAGTTTTAGAATATCGGGAGTTAAATATTCATGCGGAAGCTCGGCGTCAATTTGAATTATTTCTTCTTTTGGTTCTTCATCAAATTCCATCGTATAAGCGGCTTTTTTAAGCCGTTTTAAAAACTCGTCCCAGTTATCCATCACCATGCTAAAACCGCCTGCCGCCTGATGTCCGCCGGAATCAATGAACAAATCACTGCATTGCTCAAACAGCGCATGAACATTGTATCCTCTTGCAGAACGGACAGACCCTGTACAGAATCCGTCGCTTATCGAAATCGCCATAGAAGGAACGTTAAAAATTCTGCATGCTCTTTGAGCCATTAACCCTGTTATGCCTCTGTTGATATTTTCACCGAAAACTACGGTTAGTTTACTGTCGTATTCTTCAAAACTTTTGTAAGCCATAGGTTCGATTTCTGTCCATGTGCCTTCTTCGAGCTCTTTTCGTTTTTCGTTCATGCTTACTAAATCAGAAGCAAGTTTTTCTTTCTTTTGTTTGTCTTTTTCAAAAAACAGCGCAGCCGCTGTTTCTGCTTTTCCCATACGTCTTGCCGCGTTAATATTTGGGCAGAGTTTCCACGAAATATCTTTTGTATCAAAGCGGCGTCCCGCTAATTCTATTTTTTGAAGCAGCTGCAAAAGCCCGGATCTTGGTTTTTTTTCTAAAGATTCAAGTCCTCTGCGGACGATTATTCTATTTTCATCGAGCAGCGGCATTATGTCGGCGATAGTTCCAAGCGCGGCAAGCTGAATATCTTCGTTTTCTCTTTCTGTGTCTTCTGTATTTTTTTCTTTTAGACGTGAATATGAAGTAAAGAGATTTACAAAAACATCAAGCTCACTTAATTCTTTGTCCGAGTACTTTGCGATTTTTGAAAGTTCTTTTATGCGAAGCAGGCTCTGACCGGCAGTTGCCGGTATCTCTTTTCCGATTTGCTGGGCAATGTCAATCATTCCTACTTCTACGCCTTTTCCAAAAAGTTTAGAAAAGGCTTGCTTGTGCAATGCGCTGTCCCAGCAGACTATGTGCTGCCCTTCTAAAAATGACGGCAGGCGTGTCTCACTGATAGAAATTAAACCGGGAACAATTGTTTCTGTCAGAGAGTCAAAAACCTGAAGATTACGCATTTTTGCAATTTCTATTATCCATGCATCGTTTATAGGCCTTGTGTTTAACAGGCAAATTTGCTGGCCGTATAGTTCGCTTCTCAGCGCAAAACGAAGAGCGCAGACAAGTTTGAATGCAACGCCGCACCCCGATAAATTTCTAAAAGGATAAGTTGAATTTTTTAGTTTAGGATTAATTATAACAAGAGCTTCCGGCAGTTCGTCCTGCGGCTCATGATGATCGGTTATTATAACATCAACAGAAAGTTCCGCAGCTCTTTTAATTTCGGCAAACCGAGAGATACCGCAGTCAACTGTAATAATTAAAGTGCCGTCTTTGCCTGCAAATTCTTCGACTGCTTCCATGGAGAGTCCGTAAGATTCGTCACCGGTGGGGATTCGCCATGTAACATCTATACCCAAACTTTCGAGGTATCCTGCAAGAAGAGCTGTTCCGGTTATTCCGTCAACATCGCTGTCGCCGAAAACAAGTACCTTTTCGCCTTCTTCTTTTGCCGCAAGGATTCGCTCTACCGCGTCTTCCATCCCGTCAATTGCAAAAGGGTTGCGAAGGGAAGTTATATCATCTTCCAGAAAAAATCGTATCTCATCGCCTTTTTTTAAGCCGCGGCGTACAAGTATAGAAGCAGTTATAAGATCACAGCCGTATTTAGCGGAAACTTCTTTGACCTGTTCGGGAGAAATTTCTTTTTTTGCCCATTTCATGTTAATTCATGCTAGCGGATATCGTTAATTTTTAATAGTACCTGTCAGCGATTTTTGGTGTCTTGAAAATTCAAATTATTCAATTTAATATATAATAATGAAACGAATTATCCCTGTATTAATTTCTTTATTGCTGGCTGCAGGAGTTTTATCCTGTATAACGCCTCCCGGTCCTGTTGAATCGATTGACGAAGAAGGCGGATCTTCTGTATGGAAAGTAACCAAAGACGGAAACACGCTTTATCTTGCAGGCAGTGTTCATGTTTTAAGGGAAGAAGATTTTCCGCTGCCTTTGGAGTTTCATTATGCTTTTTCGCAGTCAAAGGTGCTTGTTTTAGAAACAGATACGGCAGAAATAGCAGATCCAAAAAATATGGAATTTCTTATGAATAATCTGATTTTGCCGGAAGGTGAAACGCTTCGATCTATATTAGATCCGGAAGTATATCAATTGCTTGCGGACACCTGTTTAGAATACGGATTTTCTATCGATCCTTTCTATAATTATAAACCTTCTATGGTTGTGAACATAATAACTATGGTGCAGGTTATGTTTTACGGATTTGTTCAAGAAGGTGTTGATGATTTTTATCTTGCAAAAGCCGTGAATTCTTTAATGCCGGTTAAATTTCTTGAGCCGATTCAAGCGCAGATAGAAATGATATTATTGATGGGTGAAGGATACGAAAACGAATATGTTTTATACTCCTTAACTGACATGGAAAACACTGCAGAAATGCTGGAAGTAATTGTATATGAATGGAGAAACGGAGCAGAAGAAGCCACAACAGAAATGGTGGTTAACATGAAAGAAGATTGGCCGCAAATGTACAAATCTTTGATTACAGACAGGCATGATTTGTGGATCCCGCAGATAATAGAATTTATTGCTTCCGGACAGGTTCATTTTGTTATCGCCGGTTTGGCGCATATGTATGGTCCCGATGGTCTTTTAAATATACTAAAAAATCTTGGTTATACTATAGAAAAAGTAAAGTTGGAGTAAAGCTATGAAAAAAATAATGTTTATCGGATTGATGTTAGGCGCTGCCGCTGCGGGAGTTTACGGAAACGAAAGCGGAATATTTTCTTTTAATGCAGGGCAGTTTGAAGTATTCATGCTTGTCGAATCCGAAAGAGACGGATCTGCCGGGATTCTTGTCGGAGCTGACGAAACTATTTTGCGGCGTTATATTCCGGTTCAGGGTTTTAAGCATACCGCCAATGCTTTTTTGATAAAAGCTCCGGGGCAGAATATTCTTATTGATACGGGAACAGGAGCGGGCGGAGTTATAACAGAAAAAATCAGAAGTCTTGGAGTGCGCCCGGAAGACATTAACGTAATACTTCTTACACATTTACATGCAGATCATTTTGGCGGACTTATAAGAGACGGAGCGGCTGTTTATCCAAACGCAAAAGTTTATCTATCCGAAAATGAACTTAGGCATTTTACTGTAACAAATGTAAATACTGGAGCGGTAAATGCGCTTGCGCCGTACAGATCAAGGCTCGAGACTTTCAGACCCGGCGCGCTTGCAGACATAAATATGTTAGCAGAAGTTGTTCCTGGGATTTATCCGATTGCGGCATACGGACACACGCCCGGTCATACAATTTATTTATTGCAAAGCGGACGCGCAAGACTGCTCATAGTCGGTGATCTTTTTCATGTTGCTCTTGTGCAGTTCCATGTTCCTTCGATAAGCGCGACATTTGATATTGACGGTCCCGCAGCGGCGCGCACAAGACAGCAGGTTTTTTCTTATGCCGCGGCAAATAGGATTCCAATCGGCGGAATGCATCTTGTCTATCCGGGAATTGGAATGCTGGAAGCGTACAACAACGGAAACAGTTTTTTATTTAGCTCGATGGAGTAGAGTAAAGGGGACTCAGAGCTTGTCCCTTTTAGTTTATATTTAAATTATATTTAATCTAAACATTTCAAAGATTAATAATAAATTAACTATAGGTGAAATAATACAATAAAGACGCCTTATTATTTTATTTTTATATATATTAATAAAATATATTTGAAATATTAATAGACTAAACGCCATAATTAATAATGGTATTCCAAAAAAAACCACCCAAATCAACCCAAAATCAAATATTGTTAAAAAAACAAAAAATAATATACATAAAAATGAAATAATTAATTGAAATATGTTATTTATATATATTTTTGCTTTTAATCTCTTATTAATTATTATTTTAAAAACAATAATTAATTTTAATATACATATTATGGTAAATATAAAATAATAATTAAAGACTAGATGTGAAAAAAATTTAAAATAAAAATCAAAAAAGTATTTGCTAGAAGATATAAATATTTTTTCGAATATACTTATTAGACAAAAAATACTCATTATCGTTATTTCTATGATGAGCATAATATTAATTATTTTTTCTTTTTTAGTATTCATATTATAATTATTGCTATTTAATTAATAAAAATCAAGCTCTATTTTTGATAATTTATAAATATTTTCAATGTGATAAAGATCATATTTTAAAAAATATTTCCTTATTTTTCCTCTTTTTCTAATGCGCTGTGCACGCTCACGCCATGTAAGGGTAAGTCAATTTTTTGTTGACGAAAATTCTTAAGTAATGTTCTAAAAAACATTGCTTTATGGAGTGTTTGCATGAAAGCTAACCAAAAGTACAAAGACAGCGTGTTTTCCGCGTTGTT
>WQXI01000048.1 GCA_009784935.1 Treponema sp. | reverse complement strand
GGAATCTTCTGCTTCCCGGACAATTATCTCTATATCACGATCGAGGTATGCACTTTGAACAGAAGCAACAAAACTATGAGTAAGGTCACGTGCATTCAATTTATATTTTGTTTCCATAATAGATCAATATATATTAAAAAGAAAAATAAAACAAGGGAGTTTTTATGAAAAAGTTTTTATTGACAAAAATTATCGCAATGCCATGGGTAGATTTATAAGATTTATCTTATTCTTTCCTCTTTAAACTCTGTGTCCTCTGTGGTTAAAAACAAAAATCATTTCTCCGTGTCCTTTGTGTCTCCGTGCCTCTGTGTGAATAAATTTCAGTTAATTCCGTAGATGAGCTTCACCCTGCTTTTTTCAAATTCTTGGCGTTCATGATTAGCATTTGCAGGCGGTTTTCGATGTTGGCAAAGCTTACGTCGGGGTCATAATCGAGCGGCAGGATTTGGATGCCAGGGTAATGTTCTTTGACTTTTTTGATGATACCGCGTCCGCAGATATGGTTGGGAAGACAGCCGAAAGGCTGAAGGATAACAAACGAACGGATCCCCTTGGCGGCATAATGAAGAATATCGGCGGCGATTAAGAATGATTCGCCCGAAAGTATCGAATGGTGCATTATATGGTCGCTTAATTTTGCGACTTCTTCGAGGGAAGCGTCACATTCATACAATGGATGTCTTTTTGCGATTTTATCTGTATGTTTTACGGCGATTTCCATAAACTTGGTGCCTGCGTATGCATAAAGAGTGTCGTATAACGAATGTTTTACTTTAAACTCTTTTATTTCTGCGATTGTGTGGTTTAAAAACAGATGGCGGTAAATGCCGTACATGCGCGGAAAAATAACTTCCATACCGTTTTTCTCCAAGTATTTTTCTATTTCTTGATTTGATCCCGGATGGAAAGTTAATAAATATTCGCCCTGAATCAATACTTGTTCTTTAAGTTTGGAGCGATCGTAACGCACATTGCATAAATCTTTTATTGCTTTTTTAAAAGATTTTATAGCGCCGCTGATACCTTTCTTGGCTAGACCTTCTGCGATTTCTGCAAAGGCGTTTTCTGTAATTTTATCTGTTTCTCCCTTTTGCAGTTCGTAGGGACGAATTTTTCTGCGCAGATATTCCAGCGCATCGGTTTGAATAACGCCCCATACGACATTTGCGTATGTCTTTAATGTAAAGTTCATTCCCGGATGAGCGTTTTTTAGATCATACATATCTGTTGTAATTACAGGAACCTGCGGATAACCGGCTTCGTCAAGCGCTTTTCTTGTCAGAGGCATATAGTTGGCAAGACGGCAGTCGCATAACACCTTTGGAGAGCCGACGACAGTATTATCAGGATCATATTTGCCGCTGTTTAATGCCTGAATCGCTTCGCCGATTACAATCTGCGCAGGAAGACACATATCGTTATGCACATATTTTTTCCCCAATGCAATTGCCTGAGCTCCGCCCATAGGAAGCGGCTCAGCTCGGTAACCGTCGTTAACAAGACTCGCGCTTGTTATTAAACAAAATGCTCTGCTGGCGTTTGGAATAAGGATAACTTTTTGCCTGTCTTTTTTTTCTAATTTAACAGGATAGGGGTCGCCGAGAGGTTTTGTATTAAACGCTGCTTTTCTGCGGACCATTATTGTCTCTATAAATGAACGCACACGGATTCTTAAAGGACCTGCGATTTCGCTTTCGTCCATTTTTAGGATCAAAGGAGATTTGCCGGAAATATCGTTCATTATGCGTTCGATCTCGTCGGTATAGACTGCATCATGTCCGCAGCCGAAACTAAAAATATCAACATATTCCAAAGCCGGGTGTTCTGCGGCGATTATCGCTCCGGATAAAAGACGCGCGTGGTTATTAATTGTAATTTCTGTACGCGATTTGTTTAACGCAATTTTTTCTATACCGGGCAGAGAATCAAGCGTAAGGACAGGAATCCCAAGGCTTGTAAAATAGCGCGAAAGATTATGATTTATATGCTCGTCATACTGATAATGACGGCCTGCAATAACCATGGCAAATTCGCCTTTACGTTCAACTTCTTTGATAATCGCCCTGCCGTTATCTGTCATACTGCGGCTAAAATCATTTTGCGCTTGTTCTGCTTGTTTTATCGCTTTAAGAACCGTCTTTTTGGGAATATTAAAAGTATCTTTTATAAAACGGCAGAGCTGTATATCCTGATCTCTTTTTGTAAACCAGTGGCAAATCGGAGAGTCTAACGGGATGTTATGTTTTTCCTGCGGGTTATTAGAAAACTTTACAGAAAGCGGATATCCCTTTAAAACAGGGCATGTAAATGTGCTAAAGCGTTCGGGATTATCCGGCGGCAGCCTGTTTATCTGCGGAAAAAATATTCTGTCAACTTTTTTTTCGATCAGGTCTTCGATATGTCCATGTACAAGTTTTGCGGGGAAACAGACAGTATCGCTTGCTACATATTGAATGCCTTTTTCGTACAGGGAGCGCGAACTTTTTCGTGAAATTAATGTTTTAAAACCAAGCGATCCCCAAAAAACTTTCCAAAAAGGCATGTTACGCCAAAAATCCAATACGCGGGGGATTCCTATCGTTATATTGTTAGAAGGCAAAAGCTGAGTAAAAGGATAATCTTTAAAAACAAGTTCGTCTCTGATCTTTATCATATCAGGAACAGAACCCATTGTTTTTGTTCTCTTGTCTGCTTCTTCACGTAACGCAGGGTCTTTGGGATCGCCTACAAGTTCGCCGCGTTCGCAGCGGTTGCCGGTAACCCATGTTAAACCGTTAGAAAACTTTACCAATGTACGGTTGCAGTTGTTTGCGCAGAAAGGACAGATCAAATTTGCTTCCTGCGTATAATCAAAACTTTTTATTGCGTCAAATCCAATAAAGCGCGAACGGTCTTGAGGACCATGAGGTGATGTATACCCATGTTCTGTAATTTGTCGTTTTGTTAAAAGAGCAACGCCGATAGCGCCCATTTCGCCGGGGTAGGGAGCGCGGACTACGGATTTACCGAGATATTGTTCCAGCGCTCTAAGGACAGCGTCATTTTTTAATGTTCCGCCCTGTACTACAATTCTTTCTCCTAACTGAGCAGGATTGGAGATTCTGACAACTTTTGTAAAAACATTTTCTACTATAGAACGGCAAAGCCCCGCCATTATTTCGTCAGCCTGCTTGCCGTTTTTTTGTTCTGTTATGATTGTACTGTTCATAAAAACTGTACAGCGGCTGCCAAGATGAGCAGGATTTTTTGCGTTAAAAGCAACTTCTGCGATTTTATCAACCGGAATATTTAAAGTTTCTGCAAAAGTTTCTAAAAAAGAGCCGCACCCTGACGAGCAGGCTTCGTTAACAGTAATATTTGTAACAATGCCGTTAGAAATATTAATGGCTTTCATATCCTGTCCGCCGATATCAAGAATAAAACTTACGCCGGGAATATATTTTTGCGCGGCGGCGGCATGCGCTACTGTTTCTACTGTGTGGTAATCCGCGCCTAATGCTTTGTCAAACAATAGTTCGCCGTAACCTGTAGTTCCAAAGGCGATTATTTCCAGTTTTATTCCCGCATCAGAATATTTCTTATACATTTCGAGCATTGCCTGCTTTACTACTTTTAATGGCTCGCCTTTGTTTGGACTGTAAAAACAGTCGACTACATTCTCGTTTTCGTCTAACAGTACAAATTTTGTTGTAGTA
The DNA here is from genome assembly GCA_009784935.1 of Treponema sp. Taxonomy (GTDB): domain Bacteria; phylum Spirochaetota; class Spirochaetia; order Treponematales; family Breznakiellaceae; genus WQXQ01. Next base: position 9,537 of record WQXI01000048.1, on the reverse strand, counting down.
GAACCGGCATCAAGCCCCATGTAAACTTTTAATGTTTTTTCGGAGCAGGAATTAATATTGCCGCTTATAACCTGCATTTTATGGCGCGCCTTAAATTCTTCTTTTTCTTTTTCGTTTGCAAAGAAGTTAAGATTTTGCATAACATTGCCGCTGTTCAAACTGTTCCCGGCAGCGCTGGAAGCAATCTCGCGGTACATAGAAAGGGTAGTAAGCGCGGATTCCGGGCTGATAAACTTGTCGTATTCTGATGAATCTTCGCTGAACATGTCGTTTATAGAAATTGCTGTTCCGTATGCGATAAAAGTTTCTGCCTTGGGCGGGATAATTATATCAGAATCAGAAAGTTTTAAACGTTCTGCAAAAACTTTTATTAGAGTAGGGTTGAATGTTAACGGACCGCCTTCAAAAACAACAGGGGCTTTTATTTCTAAACCCTGCGCAAGTCCGCCGATAGTTTGTTTTGCGATTGCATGAAAAGTTGAAAGGGCAATATCCGGCAGGAGCCCGCCTTGATTTAAAAGCGGCTGAATATCTGTTTTTGCAAAAACTCCGCAGCGTCCTGAGATATCATAAACTTGCGTACCTTTTGCGGCAAGAGCGTCAAATTGTTCGATGGGGGTGCGTAAGAGAGAAGCGACTTCATCGATAAACGCGCCCGTACCTCCGGCGCAGCTTCCGTTCATCCTCATATCTCCGGCTGTAAGGCTGTTACTAGTTTTATCAAAATAAAAAAATACTATTTTTGCATCCTGTCCGCCGAGTTCTATAGCTGCTCTTGCCTGCGGATAAAATGTTCTTACAGCGATAGAATTAGCGACAACTTCCTGAATATACGGAGCATTAAGCATTTGAGCGATTGTTCTGCCGCCAGAACCGCAGAACGCTAGACGGTATTGGTTGTTCGGGAAAGCCGATAAAATTTCCTGTAAAAATGAACGCACCTTTTCGCTTTGCGAGGCTTCGTGCCGTTCGTATCGGGAAAAAAGAATCTCTTTTGTTTCCGGTTGTATCACCACGGCTTTAACAGTCGTGGAACCTACATCAATGCCTATATGTAACATGCAGAAATTTCATTTTAGCACATTTAATGCGTTTTTTCAACAAATTTCCTGTTTTTGTTATACCAATGCCTGTAAAACAAGGCAAAAAACGCTATTAGTAAAACAAATAACCCGGGTTCGCTCATTGGAAGAGGTTCATTATCCAAATCATGGAGTTTACTGCCGGATAGAACCTGTTCTTGTTTTCTTAATAAAGCGGCTTTTTGAGCTTCATTTTCTACAACAATATACGATGTCAGCGGCGTCAATATTTTTGATCTAAAACTGTAATTTATCATTTTTAAATATTCTTTGTTTGCAATGTTTGGATGAAGCACATGAGAATATTGTTTTGCCTGCAAGGTAAGCGCAGAAGACCAGCTTCTTTCGTTTAGAATACTATTGTCAACTTCGAATGTATCATTTATTAACGCGATAGACGCCTTGTTGTCATCAGGTAAATATACTTTAAAGCCGTTATTGGCAGTATGCTCAAGCACAGATTGGTTAAACGAAAATTCAATATCTAAAAGCTTTATTTTTGGATTGTTAATTAATGAATGAGGCAACAGTGTTCCATCCTTGTCAATGCTAAAAAAGAGGTCGCTTTCCGGGAACGCGAATTTAAAATCAGAAAAATCTGTTTCTATAATTGCTTCATTATATATATCAAAGGTAACAACTGCGATAACAGCATATGCGTTTTCTTTATATGCGTTATAAAGAGCAGTTCTTATTCCTCTATCAAGATAAAAGCCTCCGTCAAATTCTTGCAGGCTGTATTGTTGTTTCCAGTCTTCCGTCATATCGAAGGTGGCTGCATAAGAGTTTACAAAACTTATTTTTGCGTTTTCAGCGAGGTCCGGGTATTGCTCAATTACTGTGTCTATTCTCTGCATGAAATCTTCTGTATTACTGTATCTTTGGGATGATGTATCAACCAAAAAATGAAAATATGGTTTTCTTTGAACTCTTTCTAAATAACTTTTTCCGTATGCTGTAAAATACACATAGTTTTCTGCTTCGATATTTGCGAGCGTAAATTTGTTTTCTATGGGTTCAGTTCCCAGCTCTATAACATTGCCGTCAATTGTAATCGATACAGGCTCTGCGTGTATAAATTCGATACCTGTTTTTCTTGTTTCACTTCCCGCAAACGGAAATACTCTAAAAGATACTTTGTTTCCGGTCAGATAATGCAAAAGACCAGGGTCTCTATTCATATTTCTTATATTTGAATATATCCAGATTGCCGATCTTTTTTCTGCAAGGATACCGTATTCTTTTTCATCTTCTACATAAAGATAATAATCGCTTATCCAGCAGCCTTGCGGAAGCTCAATTTCTGTTAAATACTCTCCAATAAATGAACGTTGATTTGTTAATTCAAGATTTATCCAGCTTTTCCATTTCATTTCTGTTTCATCGTAAATGCTTTCTGAAGAAATATCTGTTATCGAAACATCAAAAGTTGCAATCTGCCAGTTTCGTCTTGCATTAACAGCAGGTTTATCAAAGAAAACCCTGTTAATATCATTCATTTTTGCGTCAGATAATGTTAAATTACCAAAAACGATCCAGTTAAAATATGATGATAAATAAGGCACGTGCGAAGCGGAGAAAAAAAGCTCAGCTCCTGCTGATCTGTGCCGTTCTGTAATATCAATAGTTTTTTTAAGAGATTTTTTATTTATATTGTATTCTTTTGAATAATCGGCGGCGTACAGATATTCCAGCGTTTTATTCAAAATACTTTTATCGTTCAAAAATGAAACAGTGATAACAGAAGGAATAACCGCAAGGCTTAAAATTAGGATAAAATTGGTTATTCTTGCAGTAATTAGATTCTTTAAGAACTCATGATCGTTTCTTAACTCGTTAATATGAACGATAAAAAGAGCAAGAGGCGTAAGCATTAAAAAGCCTGCGCCGAATGCTGTTATTGCAATAATAGAAAAAGGCAGTAATGGCAAAAATACAATAAAGAAATAAAGAGAAAAAATGAGCGTTATACATCTTGCTGTATACAAAGCGATCCGGTATTTTGTGATGTTTAAATTTGGAAGGCATAATATTATACCGTTTAATGCTGCAATGATATAAAACCAAATATTGTTAAAGTTTCCAAAAATACCGGAATATGCGCCTGCTACAGTAAACCTGCCGATATCGAATATCTGGTTATTTACTAATAGCCCCAGAAGCGGGAGAACAAATGTTATAGGTATTTTCCATCCATAGCTGTGTTTTTTCCATCTTTCTGTATTCCTAACAGCAACAATAAAAACACCTCTTGTCAAGAAAAAGAAAAATACTAATGTTATGGTAATAAACAAAATTAATAATGCATGCGCAAAAAAAGCCGAATGATAAAATGTATGATATTTAAATAATGGAATAAACAGCTGCCAAAATAAATAGACAAACAATGGTATTAAAATAACAAATAAAAAATTTATCCATGTCTTGTAAACTTTATCCCGCGAAGTAAAATGCAAAACAAGCAGCATTAAAGAGTAAGCTATTGTAGGCATTAAAAAAGTAGGCGGATAAAAATGTACATAAGTGTCCATCATCCATCCGGGGATGTCAAAAGGGATCAATTTGTAACTGTTAAAAAAATAAAGATAAATAAAAGCGATAAACGCAATAATCGATACTATACCGTAAATGAAAGAAACATTTTTTTTATTCTTAATCAAAAATGCGCTGTATATTAAATTTGCTGTTCCTAACAGTCCCAGAGTTATACTAAATACCTTCCAATAACCGACACTTTCTTCGCTTAACAAGCTTTTTATAATGTTATACTGTCCGAGTAAGAGAAGAAATAAAACAATGACAGGCAGAGTGTTTAATACTAAAAGCCATTTTGGATTAGTTAGATTTTTCATATATTTTCCTGTTTTTAAAAAGATAATCTACTGCTATGAATGTCAGTAATAAAAAAAATAAATATACGGTAATATTAATTGCGGAATGTATTAAATCCTGATGATTTGGAAGCAGTTTTTGTGTGTTTATAAGCGCGATGACAGCCAGGTAAACTCTGGAAGCATTAACAAAAATAGTTAAAACCCATGCAAAAAAAAGAGAAACAGGGAAGATAAGAATTTTATGCAGCGGCGAAGAAAAATATCCCGTTATTAAAAACACAAAAGAAAGAAAACAAATAAGCAAAAAATTAAATCCGCTGCAGGATTTATCGATTAAAATATTAAAACTTTCATGATAATAACCGCTGTCTTGGATATAAACAGACTGAGAGCCTGTTATTAGTCCAAAGATTTTATCGACTGGCGTTAATATAAAAGAAAGGTTTTCAATGCCGGCTGACGAAAACCATAACTTTAAAAGAATAAAAATAACAACTGCCGCCGAAAAATAAGGCATATTTTTGCTTATTTGCATTATTAATTATTTACTGTTTTTTTATGGTTGTCAATCTCTAATCTAATAACAGCGCGGACAGCCCGTGCGGCTTCTTCGCTGATACGGCAGCGTTCTGCGATGTCCTTTATATCGGCGGCGGCGATATTAGCGGTCGATTCATATTCCTTCATTATTATTAAAGCTCGTTTTGGTCCTATGCCTTCTACAGATTCCAGAACAGAAAAAAATAAATCTTTTGAACGCAGCTTCTTATTAAAATTTACAGCGAAACGATGGCATTCGTCACGGACATGCTGTAAAACTTTTAAAGCATCCGATCTCCGCTCTAATATTAAAGGCTTTTTTGCCTTAGGAAGCCATATTTCTTCTTCGCGTTCTGCAAGAGACGCAAGAGTGCAGTCTATCCCAAGTTCATCCAGTATTGCTTTTGCGGCGTTCACTTGTCCAATGCCGCCGTCAATAAGTATTAAATCCGGCAATTCTTTTTGGTCTCGCAAAAGCGCCGAATAACGGCGGCGCACAACCTCGCGAACCCCTGCGTAATCGTCGGCTTTACCGATAACAGTGCGTAGTTTATAATGCCTGTAGTTTTTGCGGTCGGGAACTCCGTTTTTAAAAGAAATAAGTGAAGCTGTTGGATATTTTCCGTCTAAATGTGAAATATCAAATCCTTCGATACGATGAGGTCTTGTTTCCATATTAAGAACGCGGGCAAGTTCATCCAGTGCGGGACCTGCGCCTCTTTCTTTGAGTCTCTTTCGAAGATCTTCTGACGCATTTTGCCCTGCCATTGCCATGATTGCATTGTGATGTTTTTCGTTTGCCGCTAAAATTTCCGGCACATAATCAAATTGTTCCTTAAACCATTTTGAAAATATTTCCAAAGAGCTCTCGCAAAGGCGCTGAGGCGCTGAGTCCACGGAGGAAGAGTTAAGGTTTTTTTCTCCTTCTCCTTCATTATCCTCCATGTTCTCCGTGTCTTCGTGTCTCTGTGTGAAATTTTGGAAAAATATCTTTGCAGGCGGCGGTTTTGCAGAATCATAATAATTTGTTATAAACAACTCAAGTGAATCCTGTTCATCTGCCGCGCTGAATGTCCGGTATAAATCTCTTCCTGTCATTTTTCCGCCGCGCATAGAAAAAACTGTAAATGTATACAAAAATCCCTCAAATGCCCAAGCGATGTAATCCCTGTTTTCCGGATTAAGGTCTTCTACAGAGCTGTCTTCGCCGGAGAGATTTTCTATCGCTCTGATTGTGTTCCTAATCTGCGCGGCGTCTTCAAACTTTAAAGCTCTAGCAGCTTCGTGCATTTTTTCTGTTAAATCAATGATTAATGAATCAGAGTCGCCCGACAGCAATTTTTGAACATGTTCAATATGAAGCGCGTATTCATCTTTGCCTATTTTTCCGCAGCAAGGAGCCATGCAGCGCTTTATGTGATAGTACATACAAGGACTGTTTTTTCTCATTTTTCTGCATTTACGCAGGGGGAAAAGTTTGTCGATTAAATCGATTATAGCTGTTACAGCCTGACCGTCGGGGAACGGACCAAAATAAAGACTGTTATCCTGAATAACCCGCCGGGTTCTGTATATGCGAGGAAAACTTTCGCTCGTTATGCGAATTAACGGATATGTTTTACCGTCTTTAAGGCTGATATTATACTTAGGCGAATGCTGCTTAATTAGGGTGTTTTCTAAAAGAAGAGCGTCATATTCTGAAGGTACTATGATAGTCTCAAATGAATGTATCCGTTTGACCAGAGCAACGGTTTTTTTGTCTTTATCACCCGTACCTTCTAATGTGCCAGAAGGACTGAATTTCAAGGCAGAAAAATAGGTTTTTAGCCTGTTTTTTAAGTTTTTGGCTTTTCCAACATAAATTATCCGGGACTCTGCGTTTTTCATTATATAAACCCCGGGTTCGGAAGGAGCGTCGCGGGCGGAAGCCTTCAATATATCTATTATATTTTCCTGATTATCCATATCTGTTCTGCCGATGATTAAAGAAGAAAACTATGAAAAAAATATTTATATTCATTAACGCAGTATACATCTTCCTTTTGGCTTGCGGTAGTATCTTTGCAGTCGGTGAAAGAACTATAACTCTCGGCGCTGGTTCGACATGGCAAAATGCCGAAAGAAGGACAAGTATTTCAGAGGTTAGGGCAATTCGTCCTCATCCCGTTCTTGTATTATCTTCTGCGCCTGCATCTTCTGTTACGGGTTATACGTCAGCAACAGGCGTATTGGGCAGTTTTGTTCCAATGATAGAATCAGCTCTGGATATGTCCGTTTCTTTTGATGAAAGAGAGCCGTCGCTTTTTAGAGACAGTAAAGGGCACTACAGGCTTGTAGTTCCGCCGGCGTTAGAAGCGGCAGGTCAGTCACTGGCGAGATCAGGATCCGGCGCGGCTCTGTTTGGAAGGTCGAATATGGAATCCGGCGCTAGCGCAAATGCCGCTCCGCTGATTATTCAGCCGCAGAGCCGGAACGCTATGTTTTCTGCCGGCAATAGACTCGGTGATTTTACAATTGAATTTTGGCTTTATCCGCAAAACATGGAAAACGGCGAACAGGTTTTTTCGTGGGTTGCTTCAAAACAGCTTAACGGGAACTTTACTGCACAGCGTATAACATGCACGGCTTCCAGGAACAGGTTTTCGTGGACTTTTGTTAATTTTTTTACTTCTATAAATGGCAGTAATCATAAAAATCTGGAGTTTTCGGGAAATACGCCGGTTGTTCCAAAAAGATGGAGTCATCATCTTATTAGGTTTGACGCTGTTACCGGATTACTTGAATATCTTGTAGACGGCAGAACCGAAGCGATTGTTTACGCGACAGCAACAGGAAGAGAAAGCAGCGAAGTTTATCTGCCGGTTGCAGGCAGTAACGGAAGCTTCCTTCTTGGAGAACGGTTTGTAGGTTTAATGGATGAATTTAGGATTCACAGTGTCTGCGCGGGACGTTCAGGTATTAACAGATATACCCCAACCGGCGGCAGAATAGAGACTAGAGCAGTAGACCTCGGAGAAAACTCAAGCGGTGTAATTAGAATTAATGCTGCCGGAGGAAGAACCAGTATAAATGGTACATCCGCGCGCAGTGAGTACCGTCAAAACGGAAGATTCCGTTTTTCCGATGCGTCAGAAATGCATTTTTTTGTCCGCGCGAGCGAAAACCCTTATTTGTTATCTAACAGCACTTGGACTGCATTTACTCCCGGCGAAGAAATAACAGGAGTTCGCGGGCGTTATGTGCAAATAGCTGTAGATTTTTATCCTTCTGCTGACGGGGAGAGCAGTCCATACCTTGAACAGATCAATATAATTTATATGCCGGGCGAACCTCCGCTTCCGCCGAGAAATCTTGTTGCTGTAGCGCAGGACGGAAGTGTTCAGCTTCGCTGGAGGCACAGTCCCGCTTCTAATACTGCCGGTTATCTTGTTTATTACAGTTCTGTACGCGGAGAACTTTTCGGCAATGACGCACTTCAGGGAGCTTCGCCTATTGATGCCGGGATAACAAACAGTATTAATATAGAAGGACTAAAAAACGGCACTCTTTATTACTTTAGGGTAGCTGCTTATGACCGGATAACAGGAGAGGTTAATTTAAACGTAGGTGAGTTCTCCGCCGAAGTTACAGCCCGTCCTCTTGCAGGCCTTGTTCCATGAATTTTAACCGTGATGAATTATCTGAAAAAATTAACAGTTATATAATTGACATACCAAGCCTTCCTGTATCAGTAGGGAAGGCGCTTCAGATATGCGGTAATACAAATGTAAATCCTTCTGACCTTAACAAAGTTATTTCTCTTGATCCTGTTTTAACAGGGAGGCTTTTAAAACTTATTAACTCCGCTTATTACGGACTTGGAACGCATGTTACATCCCTTGTAAAGGCGATAACTATGCTTGGTTTAAATACCGTTAAAAACCTTGTTTTATCTTCTGCCGTTTTAAGCGCATTGCCTAAAAATAAAGATATAGACGGTTTAAACATGGAAGGTTTTTGGCACCATTGCCTTTGTGTTGGCGTAACATCTAAACTGCTTGCAAAAATACAGGGAATAGATCCAAAATATCTGGAAGAATATTTTACTGCAGGGCTGCTTCATGATATAGGAAAAATTCCGCTAAATGCAGTGTTGGCTTCTGATTACATGAATATTGTTACAACCGCAGATTTAAAAGGCAAACCGTTAATTACAATAGAAAATGAAAATATAGGGATGAACCATTGCATTGCAGGAGAAATGATAGCAAATCAATGGAAGCTGGATAGTTCGATTTCTGATGTAATTGGAAACCATCATGATTCTTTATCTTACACCGGAGAGAATGCTGATATTGTATGCAATGTTGCTATTGCAAATTATTTTTCGGTTGTTTACGAAGTCGGATTTGCCGGAGACAGAAGACCGGTAAAACCAGATAAAAAAATATGGGAAACCGCAAAACTAAGCGAAGATGTTTACATGGACATAATGGAAAAACTTTATTACGAAATCGAACGCGCCAAAATATTTTTGCATATTTGAAATTATTAAGAATCCCTCACGCAGAGCACGCAGTGGGATAGTGTACGCTGAGTGATCCCTGAGGTCGCTGAGCGTGTCGAAGCGCCGAGGGGTTTAATACAAAAGATCTCACACAGAGGCACGGAGAACACAGAGGGAAAAAAAAGAGCCTGCAAACGCAGGCTCTCTAAATTACAATTAATTAAAATAATCAAGAAGCAGAGGAAAGCTCCCTAATGGTCTCTAGATCTAGCCCAGTGATTTCACTAGTAAATTCTAGTGTCGAACCTTTCGAAAGCAGGTTTCTTGCGATAGTTTGTTTTTCATGTTTACTGCATTCTTCCCAAGTCTCTTCTCGAGTTTCCCTTTTGACAACAGCAATCTCGTCTTCTATTCTGTATTCACCGTACAACATACTATGAATCTCCGAACTATGTTTTTTGATGAAATCCGCAAGGATTCCTTTCCCTAAGCAATATTCTACAGCAAGTTCTATCGATTCTTCAAGAGTTTTTTTAGAGCTTCTGTATTCCCATATCTTACCTGTTAAAATACTGTAGCCGTCTAGAACTTCGCT
>WQXI01000047.1 GCA_009784935.1 Treponema sp. | reverse complement strand
TTGAAAGTTTTATCTTTATTTTCTTAGGAGTTAGTAATTATGAAAACTAACAAAAAGTTCAAGGATAGTGTCTTCACATCCTTGTTCTCAGATCCAGATCTGCTCAGAGAGTTGTATTGCGCATTGGAGAATGTTTCTCTTTCTCCAGAAACACCGGTTTCCATTAACACACTAGAGAATGTGTTGTATATGGATTTATGTAATGATATATCTTTCGAGATAGGGGATAAACTAGTCGTTCTTATTGAACATCAAAGCACAATTAACCCCAATATGGCGTTAAGGCTTTTTCTCTATATCAGCAAGATATTAGAAAAGATAACCAGAGGCAGGGCATTGTATTCCGATAGGAAAATATCTATTCCACGCCCTGAGTTCTTTGTGCTCTATAACGGTAAAGAGCATTTCCCTGACAATGAAACGCTAAAATTGTCGGATCTATTCAGAAAACCTGAAGAACTAGGTCTTCCTGAGCCTATTTATCCTATGTTAGAACTTGAAGTCAAGGTGATCAACATAACCGAAGGTAAAAATATGGACATTCAGAATCGTTGCAGTAAACTATCTGAATACAGTAAGTTCATAGCCTTGATTCATAAATATCTTGAAGAGTACGATAATCTTGAAGACGCGACAAAAGAGGCTATCAATTACTGTCACAGGCATGATATACTTGTAGAGTTCTTAGAAAAACATGGGTCAGGAGTTTTGGGAATGATTTTAACTGAATGGAATACAGAAGACGCAATCGCTTTTGCTCGGCAAGAAGAGAGGGAAGGCGAAAGACAAACAATCGCTCGTAATATGCTTTTAAAGGGATATGCACCCGAACTTATAAATGAAATAACAGGTTTGGATTTTGATTCAATTAAAGAACTTGCTTCGGCTTCAAATCTCAATTAATGGTAATTTTTTAGAGCCTGCAGCTGCAGGCTCTTTTATTATTATATGAAACTCCATATTACGAACCTCTCATACATAGATGAGATATTTAAATTGTAAATAAAGTTAATAATCTACAAAAAGGAGCTGTCCGAGAGATAAACTTTACATACTGCCTTTGACCATTTGCCCCATTTATGCTAGAATTCCCCTATGAACAACGAACAAAAAAGTAAATTTATCGAAAAGTATTCAAAGCTCATGCTTGACCATGGGATGATCGAGAACGAACTCTTCCTAAAGTATGAAGTTAAACGCGGCTTAAGGGATATCAGCGGAAAAGGTGTGCTGGTAGGACTTACAGAAATTTCCGAAATTATTTCTTATGTAATCGAAGACGGCGACCTTGTCCCGTGCGAAGGCAAGCTCTACTATCGCGGCATCAATATCGAAAAACTGGTTGATGGCTTTTTAAAAGAAAAGCGTTTTGGCTTCGAAGAAGCATGTTATCTCCTTTTATTCGGACATCTTCCAAACAAGGCAGAATTTGCCGAGTTTACAGAAATGCTCGAAGAACATACTGTCCTTCCTGAGAACTTTGTGCGGGATACAATTATGAGCGCTCCGTCAAAAGATATGATGAACTCGCTTTCAAAAGGCGTACTTACCCTTTATGCTTTTGACGACAATGCCGATGACATTTCTATCCAGAATGTCCTTCGCCAGTCCATCAATCTGATTGCGCAGTTTCCTTTGCTTGCAGTTTACGGGTATCAGTCTTTTGCGCACTTTCACGAAAACAAGAGCCTTATGATCCATTCACCCCAAAAAGGAAAATCCATCGCAGAAAATATTCTCCATATGCTGCGCCCGGATTCAAAATACACAGAGCTCGAAGCGCGTATCTTAGACCTTGCACTGGTTCTTCACGCAGAACACGGCGGAGGTAACAACTCTACCTTTACAAACCACGTTGTAACATCTTCGCATACAGATACATATTCTGCTGTTGTAGCGTCTCTTGCTTCGCTCAAGGGACCAAGGCACGGTGGCGCTAATATCAAAGTTGTACAGATGTTCAAAGACATGATGGAAAAGATTTCTGACTGGGGCAGTGATAACGAGATCAATAATTATCTCGAAAAGCTTCTCAGCAAAGAAGGCTTTGATAAATCCGGTTTAATTTATGGAATGGGTCACGCAGTTTATTCGCTTTCTGATCCGCGCGCGCTTATCTTCCGTCAGTTTGTCGAGCAGCTTGCAAAAGAAAAAGGCAGAGAAAAAGAATATCTGCTTTATTCAAAAGTAGAAACGCTTGCTCCAGAAATTATCGGAAAAGTCCGCAAGATATACAAAGGCGTCAGCGCCAACATCGACTTTTACTCAGGTTTTGTTTACAGCATGCTGGATCTGCCGTCAGAACTTTTTACGCCGCTGTTTGCTGTTGCCCGTGTAGCAGGCTGGAGCGCGCACAGACTGGAAGAACTTGTTAACAACGGAAAGATTATCCGTCCGGCGTACAAGTCCGTAACAAAACAGCAGTCTTATATTCCAATGAATGAACGCGGATGAACAAGTTTGCTTTTACAGTCGAGAATGAAGCGTTTGCCGGTGTAAAAAGAATCGCGCAAAAAGCTGCGCTGGACTTTCAAAAAGTTACAGGTACGCTTCCTGTAATTTCAGAAACGCTTAATAACGGCGCTTCCCAAAACACAATCGTCTTTGCGACATTGGGAAAAAGCCCTTATATTGATCTGCTAATAAGTAAAGGCAAATTTGATCCGTCTGCTGTTCGTAACAAAAGAGAAGTATACCAGATAATTTTTATAGACAATGTTTTGGTTATCTGCGGAAGCGACAAAAGAGGAACAATCTACGGTATATTCGCGTTATCTGAATATATCGGAGTTTCTCCTTTGTGCTTCTGGGGTGACGCAGAACCTGTCCGCCGTGAAAATTTAGAAATAACCAAAGAAATAGAAATAATTTCTAAAGAGCCAAGCGTAAAGTACCGGGGATTTTTTATCAATGACGAATGGCCATGCTTTGGAGAATGGACATTCAAAAAGTTCGGCGGCTTTACCGCGCAAATGTATGAGCATGTTTTTGAACTTCTGCTTCGCTTAAAAGGCAATTACCTTTGGCCTGCAATGTGGTCTTCGTCATTTGCGCTTGACGGACCGGGAAATTTAAACGAAGAATTGGCAGATATATACGGCGTAATAATCGGCGCGTCTCATCACGAACCCTGCCTTCGCGCGAGCGAAGAATGGGACAAGGTAAGAGGACCGGACTCTGTTTACGGCAATGAATGGAATTATTTTAAAAACAAAAACGGTCTTTTAAAATACTGGGAAGACGGACTTAAAAGAAGCGGAAGATACGAAAAATTAATTACGATAGGAATGCGCGGAGAACGCGACACTTCTATGCTTGGCAGGGATTCATCACTCAAAGATAATATTGACCTCCTAAAAGATATAATTACAAACCAGAGGCAGCTTATAAAAAAACATGTCCATGATGATGTGGACAGCGTTCCGCAGTTATTGGCGTTATACAAAGAAGTAGAAGAATATTTTTACGGTAACAGCAAGACAGCCGGTTTAAAAGACTGGAAAGAGCTCGAAAATGTAATCTGCATGCTCTGCGAAGATAATTTTGGTTTTATGCGCACATTGCCGACAGAAGAACTGCGAAAGCGAAAAGGCGGCTTTGGCTTGTATTATCATTTTGATTATCACGGCGGTCCGATTTCTTACGAATGGCTGCCTTCTACATCCTACGAAAGAACATGGGAACAAGTCTGCATGGCTTATAATTACGGGATCAGAGATGTCTGGATTGTAAATGTCGGTGATTTAAAATTTAACGAAGTTCCCTTGGCGTTTTTTTTGGAGCTTGCCTATGATTTTGAAAAATGGGGAACAGGAAACTGCGGTTCTGTAATAGACGAATACACCGAAACATTCCTTAAAAAAACTTTTCCTTCTGCGGATTTAGAAATGCGCAAAAAGGCTGCGTATGTTCTTCATGGATATATCAGGATGAACGCAATGCGCCGCCCGGAAGCGCTTAATGCTCATATTTATCACCCTTGTCATTACTTAGAATCTGACAGAATGTTAGCCATTGCGGATAGTATAGAGACATTAAACGAAGAAATTTATTCTGCTTTTTCCGAAAACGAAAAAGATGCGTACTACAGCATGATTTATTTTCCTGCAAAGGCAAGCGTAAATCTTCTCAGGATGAATATTTATTCCGCCAAAAACATGCACTATGCTAATCAAGGAAAAAAAATCGCAAACAGTTATGCCGCGCTTACAGCAGTTTGTATAGAAAAAGACCGCACTCTAGCGGAAGAATACGCGTCATTCAAAAACAGAAAATGGGAAGGCATGGAAACTGCCGCGCATATCGGCTTTGTAAGATGGAACGAAGACAACTGCAGGTATCCTCTGCGTGTTTTGGTAGAACCTGCAAAAAAACCCCGTTTGATTGTTTCCAGAAAAGACAGAGAAGAAATCTATTCAAAAACATACGGCCCTCCTATGGCAGTTAAGGTCGATGATTTTCTTTACGAAGGAAGTGACGAAGTAATTCTGGAAATCGCCAACGACGGAGCGGGAAGTCTTGATTTTGTAATAGAACCGCAGGGAGAGTACAACTGGCTAGAAATCAGCGCTTTAAAAGGTTCTGTCGAGGCTCAGGAATATATAATACTTCGCTGTAATAAAAATAAACTTGACTCTGAACAATCCGCAAGACTTTTAATCAAAGACGGCATTACAACAGTCGCGGTTGATATAAGAGCCAAAAAGACAGATGTTAGTAATTTTAAACCAATGACCTTTTTACCAAGAGACAGCTTAATTGTTATGAATGCCGATCATTTCTGTGAAAAAAAAGATACCAAGGCAGGCAGCTTTGCAGAATTAAAAAATTACGGAAGAAGCGGCTGCGGCATGAAAGTTTTTCCTGCAACTGCGCATTTTAACGAAAAAGATGAAAAACCCGGTCTCTCCTATAGATTTAATATAGAAGAGCCGGGAAATTATTTTGCAGAGATTTGGACAACGCCGTCAAACCCGGTAAAAAAAGACAGCTCAATCCGCTTTGTTCTTGACTGCGGAAAAAAACAGATCATAACCGCAGTACCTTCCGATTTTAATGCCGGCAGTCCGTATGACGAAAGATGGTGCAGCGGCGTACTTGATAACATCCGCGTCAGTAAAACAACATTAACCCTTAACAAAGGCGTTCAGCAATTATCAATCTGCGCGCTGGAACCGGGGCTTGTATTAGAAAAAATCCTTTTATACAGACATGACAGAGAACCCTTAAAATCATATCTGGGACCGCCAGAAAGCGCTTTTACAGTTTCAAGCTAATCTCTTAAGATTTTTTCTTCTGCCTCTGCTTCAAACTGCCTTGTATAAAGTTTGTAGTAATGCTCACGCTTGTCCATAAGCTCCCTATGCGTTCCGCTTTCTATAATTTTTCCTTCATCTACAACAAGAATAATATCCGCTCCCCTGATTGTAGAAAGCCTGTGCGCGATAACAAAACTGGTGCGTCCCTTAAGCAGTGTATGAATCGCTTCCTGCAGAAGCATTTCCATTTCTGTATCAATAGAACTTGTCGCTTCGTCTAGAATAAAAATTCTTGGGTCAGCAAGAACTGCGCGCGCAAAAGATATCATTTGTTTTTCGCCGGTAGAAAGTTTATCGCCTCCTTCTCCTGTTTCGGTTTCATAGCCTTTTTCCATCTTATTGATGATTTTATCGGCATGAACAATTTCTGCCGCCCTTTCAATTTCTTCGTCTGTTGCATCAAGTCTGCCGTAACGAATGTTCTCGCGTATCGTGCCGGAAAAAAGATGAGGACTTTGCAGAACATAACCAAACGCGCTGTGAAGCCAGTGCTGGCTTCTTTCGCGGTAATCTGTTCCGTCAATTAAAATTTCTCCTTCTGTCGGTTCATAAAACCGGCACACAAGATTGACAAGTGTAGATTTGCCCGCTCCTGTTTCACCGACAATAGCTGCGTATGTTCCCGCAGGAATGCGAAGATTAAAGTTTTCCAGTATCTTTTTATTGTACCCCGGATAATTAAATGTCACATTACGGAACTCTACATCGCCTGTAATTGTCTCCCAGTTTTCTTTTTTAGGCGTAAAAGCATCGCCGTATTTTTCGATTACTTCCGGTTTGTCTGTGATAGCCGGATTTTGTTCGAGAAGACTGTTAACCCTTTCTACGTTTGCCTGAGTTGTAACAATGTCAGTTAAAATACGCGCAATGTTCTGAATCGGCCACCAAAACCCGCCTGCGTACTGCAAAAAGATCGCAAGAACAGAAAGCTGCGCTCCAAGGAAAATAATTTCGTATCCGCCGTAACTTAACACAGCTGCTGTTGCCAATGAACCTACAAAAAGCGTCAGCGGAACAAAAGTAGAACGCAGGCGGGCAAGAGAAGTAGCATGCATTCTGTATTCCGAAGTTATCGCAGAAAACTCATTCAAACTTTGGTTCTCAGAAACAATTACTTTTACAGTTTTTGCGCCGGTAATGCCTTCGTTCATAGCTCCTGTCATCTTGGAGTTTAATTTACGGATAATCCTGTTTGCCGAAAGAATCCGTTTCTGAAAAAGCCATGTAATTAAACCCATCAAAGGAATAGTTGCGCATGTTATTGCCGCCATTTTCCAGTGAATAATAAACATAGCGATAATCGCTCCAGTGCAGTAAAAAACTGACCAAGTAAAATCAATTAGCCCCCATGCTACAAGGTCTCCAATACGGCTTGTGTCAGAATTGGTGCGCGCCATAAGATAGCCGACGGGATTTTTGTTAAAGTAGGAAAGCCCCAGCTTTTGCAGGTGAGAAAAAACTGTGTTTCGTAAAGAACGGCATATTCCGCAGTCTGCTTTTACGCCGATACCTACAAAAAAGTTTACGTTTATTGCCTGCAGTACTACAAGAATTCCTGTTATAGTCAGCAGTGTCCAGATCCCGTCAGCAGTCTGCGGTTCAATGTTATTTTTTATCGCATATCCCAGCAGCAGCGGAAAAGCTATATCAATAATTGCGACAAGCAGCATTAATGAGACGCAGATAATAAGGTTCTTCTTTTCTGTTACGATAAACGGAAGCATTTTTTTCCATACAGAAACCGACAGAGGTTTATTATATTCTATATCTTCATAATCAGACATGATCAACTCCTTCATCTACTGGCAAGCCAGCAGCTTGCATGTTAAATATGCGTTTGTACGTTCCTTCTTGTTCTATCAGTTCTTTGTGAGAGCCAACCGCTTCTACTGTGCCGTTCTTTAGAACAAGAATCTTATCCGCCTGCATAAGGGTAGAAATCCTATGCGAAATAATTATAACTGACGCATCTTTAACGCGGTTTTTTAAAGCAGAACGAATCTTTGCGTCAGTCTCAGTATCTACCGCAGAAAGACTGTCGTCAAAAATCATCACAGGTGCTTTACTCGTGAGCATTCTGGCAATCGATACTCTTTGCTTCTGTCCGCCGGAAAGCGTAACGCCGCGTTCTCCGATTATAGTTTCGTATCCTTCCGAGAAATTAACGATAGTTTCGTGCACCATTGCAGTTTCTGCCGCGCTCTCTGCGTCTTCGCCGATGTTTTCGCGTATTGTCTTGGAAAACAAAAAAGGCTCCTGAAGACACAAACCAATGTGACGCCGCAAATGAGGTCTTGCTATTTTTCTAATATCAATACCGTCAATAGTAATAATACCTTGTCCTTCATTTAAATCGTAAAGGCGGCTTAACAAATGAACAAGCGATGATTTTCCCGAACCTGTCGCTCCAAGAATCGCCATGGATTCGCCCGGCTTTAATGTAAAAGAAATATTGCGTAATACATGGTTTTCACCGTAGGAAAAACTTACATTATCAAAACAAATCTCGCCTTTTATTTCCGGGCAGATCGCGTCATCACTTTCCATTTCCGGCTCTTCTGCCAAAACTTCACGAATCCTGTTTGACGCGACCAGCGTCTTTGATAAATCCGATAAAATTCTTCCAAGCTCACGGATAGGCCAGATCATCCAGTTGCAGTATGCATAAAACGCAAGAAATGTTCCCGGTGTTAAATCGCCGCTAATACTGCGAAAAACACCTGCGCCGATTACAACCGTAAGCTGCAGGCCGCTGAGTAAATCTCCTGTTCCCCAGAACCTTCCCAGCATTTTTCCTATATCTATCCAGATATTGGCATGAGCCTGCGTTCTTTCTTTAAACTTTTCTACTTCATGCGCTTCTCTGCCGAAAGCCCGCACAACCCGTACGCCTGTATAATTTTCCTGAGCGGCAGACTGCATTTTACCTTCTGTTACATCAGCTTTAGCAAAATTTTTGCTTACCTTTCTAAAATAGAAAAAAGAAAAAATAAATATCAGCGGAATCAGCGACAGAGCTATAAAGGACATATACACATCCATAGAAAACATCATTATTACAGCGACTGTAAAAACACAAACCGTTCTGATAAGCTCGCTCAAATTGTTCTGAATAAAAAAGCGGACATTGTCTACATCTGTAGTAGCGCGCTGAATAATATCGCCCGTCTGGCATTGAACATGCCAGCTCCACGGCAGTTTTTGAATATGCCCGTAAAGGGTATTTAACAAACGCCATGCGGCTGTTTCGCCGAGTTCAAGAGCGGTATAGTTGCGTATTTTATTGCAGATTTCGGCTAACAGCGCCGCGGCCGCAATGAAAACAGCGCAAATCCAGAGTTTCTGCCTAAGCGTTTCTATTCCGCCCAGCGCATTTATTATATTAATTACAAATGCTGGCGCCGCAAGCGGTTCTGTTCCTATAACTGAGTCGATAGTATATCGGACTATCTGGGGGTTAACCAAGCCAAAAGTTACTGTTGCAACTGTTGCTATACAGCACAGCGCAAAATTAATCCTTCTGTCTGTTACGGCGGCGGCGATCATTCCAACCCTTCCACCTTTCCATGGTAATTTCATATTTTTATCTCCAGTATGAACTGCTTTGTAAAAAATATATGAACATAATTGATTATGAACATACAATTCTCCTTATTAAGTATCATTTTCGCAGCCCTTGAGCAGGAAAATGCCAGTATCGTCTTTTGCACGATACAACATCCCGAAATTGAAAATCGGGGCTATAGGTGAGAAAACCGCATGTCAGCCAAAGAGATGGCTTGTTTTTACCGTTGAATGGATTCTGGGTGAAAAGAATCAGGAGGTAAGCTGCTGTCAGGGTGACAGCCTGCCATATGCGGCTTCAATATAAGTGAAGAGTCCTTACAATCATTCTTATCCTCCTTAGAAAAATTTTACGTTACAGCAGTATAGGGTAATTAATAAAATGCTGTCAAGGGGTAAATTCTATTTTGTTGTTTTTATTTTGAATCTTTTTCTTAACTTTAAAAAATAATTCTTAACGCTCTTGTCACCGTTATTATCGGGAAAAAGGCAATGCGGCAGACTGTCCGTTTCCCTGTGATTTTTTATACATGCGCTGCATATACCGTTTCTGGGGCAGTCTGTTTTTGGGCATAAACATTCTCTATTTTTATATTTTAATACCATTCGTTATTGTATATTCAAATTGAACATAAAAAAAGCCCCGCCAGACAGCGGAGCTTAATTTTTACAGTTTTGCTTAAAGCCTGTTAGCAAGTCTTCTTAATTCTGCAGCTGACTGAGGCATGTTCTGCCTGTCATATTGCGCGGCTGTGCTGAGCATATCTGCTCTAATCAAAGCTTTTGCACCGTCGCTGTTTAAATTAGGCTGAAGATTCGGTATAACAAGATTTGTTCCCGGTTCGATTTCGTCAGGGTTTGAAACTACGTTTGCATTAGCAAGTCTTATAAGAGGAAAGTAGAACATATTCGACTGACCATATAATCTTGCGGCAATGTCAGAAAGCGTATCACCGCTTGCTACTGTATAGTTTCTTGCTCCGTCAAGAACAAGACCTGTTTGAACCGGTGCAGCAGGTCCAGGAGCTGCAGGGGGCGGTGTAGGCCGCGGTTCTGCAGGTGTAGTGGCGCATCCAGCCATTATCGCAAAAGCCGCGATAACTAATATTACGATTAAATTTTTAGACATAAAACCTCCGTTTGTCTCGATAAATGATAATAAGTATATGATAATTATAACATTTTGTCCAGCACTAGGGGGTTTTTTGTGTTTTTTTAAAGCGCCCTGCAGGCTCACGCCATATATAGGTATCTAAGAATTTTTTTTTTATAAAAAATTCTTGGCCGGCGGTAGTCTGCTGCCGGAACTTAATATGGAGGGAGTATATGAACAACCTCAATTCTATCCTAATCGAAGGAAATCTGGTCAGAGAACCGATGCTTCGAACAACACCAAAAGGGACGCAAGTATGCACATTGACTCTTGCGTCAAACCGCTATTACAAGCAGGACACAGGCTTTGAAAGGGAGGTATCTTTTTTTAATGTAGATACCTGGGCAAAGCTTGCGGAAATCTGTTACGCAAAAGGCAAAAAAGGCAGGGGTCTTCGCGTAGTAGGACGCCTCAAGCAAAACCGCTGGAATGATCCCGACGGCAAGACGCACTCAAGGATCACAATTGTCGCAGAACATGTTGAATTTAGGCCTGAGTTTAAAAAGGACTCAAGACCAACTGCGGGTATTCCGTTTGATGACGACATGGACATCGATGAAAACGAAGAAGGCGAATTGGTGATGGCAGGAAAAGAGCTTGAAGCTGTAGCCTTTTAGGTTGAAGTATAAAGCATAGTTTAAAAAAACTATGCTTTATAAAAACCATCTTTCCAGTTGAAACGGCTGGAATTGGGCAGGGGGCGGATGTTACCGTTGTTTTCGTTAATCGCGCGCATTAAGTCTTTGTAATTTGTTTTCTTAAGCTGCGATCCGCTTAGATCAACAATGAAACGTCCAAACCCTGCTTCTTTTAAAAAAGGAATCTTATCTATAATAGAAAAATGTTTTTTGGGATATACAAACGAACCTTCGTATCCTGAGTCGAGCGAAAAAGCTTCGTCTTTATTGTCAGCAAATGCATTAAAGCCAAGAACAGAAGTCAGATTCTCTCTAATAGTAAATAACGGCGGATATGCAAAAACTGTAATAAAAAACTTTTTGCGTAAACTTTTTTGCACGCCAGCCGCTCTGGAAACTTCGCTGCAAGTCCGCTCTAAATTCTGCCTGTTATTTTCCAGCGGCGAAACAAAACCATCTGTACCAAACCCCGAAACAAACGACAACGACCATGAATTAAATGTATAAAGAAACGGCCCTGCGATTAGCTGCGTTTTTTCTTTCCCTCTAAATAAAGAAAACTGCCCCGGATTGTTAACTATATATTGAAGATAACCTTTTTTTGTAAGCTCTTCGATTTCATTTAACATTATCTGGCTTGTATCCTGAGGAAAAAACGGATTTAATGACAAAATTATTTCTGCGGGTTTAAACGGCAAGGGCTCTTTGCCGGCAAGCAGATACTTTGCGTTCTTCCGCGAAAGAGTAAGTATTACCCGCTTAGGACGGCTAGACTGCACGATGTATAAATCTTCGGGACGCGAGACTGTAATATATATGCCTTCCGGAAACACTTCTGTTTTTTTTGTTATCGAAATTTCAGGATATGGCGCTTTATCCCTGCCGGGTCCCTTGCTGCTTTTAGCTTGTGTTATTATATTTTCGTAACGCTTGCGCATTTCTTTTGTCTGTATCAAATAGACATTATCCCCAAGTCTGGCACCGCCTGACAGTCTAGCACTGCCTGACAGTCTGGCTCCGCTTGGCATAGGATCTTCCGGCGCAGAAATCCAGAAGCTGCTTGCTGCTAACCCCCCGCTCGCTTTTTCTACAAAAATTAATTTTTGAGAAATTCTTCCCGAATCATCACTGCGGTGCACACGTACAGAGTCTCTGACAGAAAGTTTTACTCCCCGCGGAGGTGTTACAAGAGCAAGTCTTTCTTCGCCGGTATTTTTAAATTTTAATATTTTTCCAAGGCTAATACCCGTGCCGCCGTCCTGCTGCGGATCAAGCCAATCGATCTTGTTATTTTCTCTCTCTCCCTCTTCTCCGTGTCCTCTGAGTCTCTGTGCCTCTGTGTGAACTCCTCCGAATAAATATTGAGTTTTTGGACGCGCAAAATCATTTTGCAAAAGTTTTTGCCCTTGTTCGATACTGTGCTGTATTCCATCCTCGTCACCTTGTGTAACAGCGTCTGCTATCAATCGATATGCAGAAACAACCGCGCCAACATAAGAAGCGCTCTTCATGCGTCCTTCAATCTTTATCGCTTTAATTCCGGCTTCTGCCAAATCCGGAACTCTCTCCAATAATTGCAGATCGTTAGGGCTAAAATAATATCCTTCGCCTTCGCTTCTATCCAATCTGTGATACAATCTTCTGCAAGCTTGAGTACACATACCTCTGTTAGCTGATTTACCGCCGAGAAAACTCGAAAAAAGGCAGATACCTGATACGCTGATACAAAGCGCGCCATGGACAAAAACTTCCAGCTCAAGATTTGTCTCTTTTTTTATATTGCGCAGTTCTTCGAGGGTTAACTCCCGCGCAAGTACAACGCGCGAAACGCCATGGCGCGAAAGAGCGTTTGCTCCCCGCGCAGAAGCAATATTCATCTGCGTAGAAGCATGCAGTTTTAAAGAAGGAAACTGCGATTTGCACATTTCTATAACGCCGAAATCCTGAACAATAATTGCGTCTGGTCCCTGCCCTGCCAAATATTTTAAAAATTGATATATACGGTCTGCTTCGCGCTGTTCAAAAACGGTGTTTACTGTAACATAAACTTTTTTACCCATTCTGCGAAGAGATCGAAGCGCCGCTTCAAATTGCGCGTATGTAAAATTTGCGCTTCTTAAACGCGCGTTAAAATCTTTTAAGCCAAGGTATACAGCGTCTGCGCCTTCGCCGATTGCCGCATCCAGCGCTTCCGGCGACCCCGCAGGAGCCAAAAGTTCAATACTACTCATTGGGTTTAGTATATAGAGAGAAGGTGTTCTCGCCAAGACGCAGGTGCAGCTAAGAGTTTCACACGGAGACTCAAAGACACGGAGAACACTGAGAAGAGACTCACACAAAGGCACAGAGATGCAGAGATCACAGAGAATATTAGAAAGTTGAAGAAAGAAATCTAGTCTTAACCTAAAATTCTTGCTAGAAGGTTCGCGCTCGCTCCCACATAAACATACACCCAAAATTTTGCAACCATGGTCTTGCTTCGCAAACTCTTATACGGGTTGCAAAGTAAAGATTATTCTTTAGCAACTAGAAAAACCGCTGTGTTTCCCGCATTCCAAAAAATGGCAATCGCCGCTTCCCCATTACTGTTCAATCTGTTTAAAAGCCATGTTTTATTTGTGTCAGAAAATTGGTTTAGATCATTATCTGCATATCCTTGGAAAAATGTATTCATCTGAGAATATGACAAGCCAGTATTACCTGCTAATGATGTTGCGCTTCCTGCAGCGAGTTTTAGATTCCAATCACTAATATTTCCAGTAGTAATCTGAACATTATTTCCAGTCGCTGGAGCTGTTAATGGAGTAAATTGAGTACCGAAGCTTGAATCAGAGATCATAGCTATAGAAACGGTATATGTGCCGCCGCTGCCAGGATTGTTGTCGCAAGCTATCATTGAAAATCCGATTACCGCAACAAGTGCGATAAAACCAACCAATTTTAACGTTTTTTTCATAAAAAAACTCCTTTAAAAATGTGACAAATAAACCTACGTTTTTTTGTCGCAAAAGAGCTAAAGAAAGCTCTCCAAAAGAAGCTGATAAAAGCAGTAATTAGAAACAATTTTTATTAAAATAAATCGTAAAACTATTGATAAAATCCATAAATATGCTAGAATCTAAAAATACTACTTTGTAACAAAAAAACCTACAATTAAATGTCGCATTTTGTATTTCCCCTTTCTATGTGAGAATCTTTTCACCCTTCGACACTTCTACAAGCTCAGCGACCTCAGGGAGCATTCTCTGTGTTACTCTGTGGTTAAATCCATCTTCATTATTCCTCCGTGATCTCCGTGCCTGCTGGGACTTCCAACGAGCTCGCAAGAGCGAAGTTTCTAGGAAGCTTCGCTGCAAGGACCTGTGTGAACCTCTTAGCTCTGCGAACCCTTCTTTCCCTGCGGGCTCAGCGTGAGGTCTTCTCCGTTTATTTCTGCGAGAAATAAAAAAAAAGAGCCTGCAAACGCAGACTCTTAAATTTCAATTAATTACATATGGTTAGGAAGCAGAGGAAAGTCCCTTTATCGTTTCTAGATCTAGCCCGGTGATTTCGTTTACAAACTCATGAGAAGAGCCTTTCTCTAAAAGCCTCTTCGCAGTTTCATTGTCTTTGGCTAAAAGCTTTTTTGCAGTTTCGTTATCTTTTACTTTACTACATTCTTCCCAAGTTTCTCTTTTGACAACCGCAATCTCGTCTTCTATTCTGTATTCACCGTACAACATACTATGAATCTCCGAACTATGTTTTTTGATGAAATCCACAAGGATTCCTTTCCCT
>WQXI01000046.1 GCA_009784935.1 Treponema sp. | reverse complement strand
TCCAGTCGGTAACATCCTGTTACCTCCTTCCAGACCGCCTGCGTGCCTTTCGCCGCCTCCTTGCGGCTCAACCCCTCAAAGGCTTGCGCCTTTTCGAGGCACGGCACTTCGGGAGTTCAAATCCTCCAAGTTATTTGCTTTTTGTTTATTTAATAAAAGTGAAAAGTTAAATTAGTTTTTAATGATACATTCCCCAGGGAAGATTTGAACTCCCACAAGCAGATCCAGAGACTGCCGTGCTACCATTACACAACCGGGGATCGTGTACTTTTTCAGGTACACTAAAATCCTATAAAATCTATCGAATTTTGTCAAGTGATTTGTCTTTATTTGTCTTTAATAAAACGTTTTAATATCTGATCCAACTCGTATGAGTCTATCGGCTTGGCGATAAAAGCGTTAAACCCGTTTGCCAAAAACATTTCCTCCTGCCCTACGACGGCATTTGCTGTAAAAGCTACAATAGGGTTCGTATAACCTGTTTTACGTATGATTTCTGTTGCTTCTATACCGCCCATTTTGGGCATCATATGATCCATGAATATAATATCGTATACTTCGTTATTTTTGATTTTTTCGATAGCTTCAAATCCGCTGTTTATTGTCTCGATTTGCAGACCGTATGGCTGCATCAGCCCTTGCGCGACGTACAAATTCGTATCAACATCATCAACAATCAAAACCCTGCCGTTAGGCATTTGCTTATGTTCAATTTTTGTCATTTTTGGAACTAATTTGTTGCGAAAACTAAATCTCCTAAGCTCTTCGACAATGTCGGCGCCGCATACTCTGTCGCCGTAGTTTTTCTGCGGTAGTCGAACAGTAACCGTAGTGCCTTTTCCTGCTTCGCTTTCTACGTTTATTTCACCTTTCATCATATTAACGAGGTGCTTGGTAATGTTCATCCCTAAACCTGCGCCCGTGATATTACGGTTTTCTTCAATATTAAACCGTTCGTAAGCGTCAAAAAGCTTGTTAAGCTGAGATTGGGTCATCCCTTGCCCGGTGTCGCTTACTTGCAAAATGAGTGTCACTGAATCGCTGTTTTCTCCGGGTTCGATAGAAACCGACGGTTCGGCGGATACCGACATTACAATTTCGCCTGTTTCTGTGTATTTGTAGGCGTTAGAAAGCAAATTGCTGAGGATTTGTTTTATGCGCAGTTCATCGCCGAACAATATGTACGGTGTTTCTTTATCCACATTCACGATAAAATTAAGCGATTTTGTTTTAAACCACAGGCGGTTTAGTTGTACAGTGTCATTGATTAGGTTCGGAAGCTCGTATAACTTTGGAGTGATTTCCAGCTTACCCGCTTCAATTTTGGATAGGTCAAGAATGTCGTTGATGATATTTAAAAGTAAATCGCCAGATTCATATATCCGGCGGAACGCCTGCGCGGATTCTTCCTTAAGCGAACTGTCTTGAAGCTGTATTTCGGCGATTCCCAGAATCGCATTCATGGGTGTGCGGATTTCATGCGACATATTTGAGAGAAACCGGCTTTTGGACAAACTATCATTAGCGCTCTGAATAGCTTTTTTGTTGTATGAGCGTATGCCGAAGAATCCTGACAGAATCGAAACAAACAATGAAAACATCAATACAAATTCCATAACCCTTATATTATTCCGCATACTTATAAGGGTTTCATCACTTATATCAACTCCGGCTGCGTAATAAACCGTGCTGTCATTGTTGAATATCGGCACAACGGCAGAAAGAAGGCCGTCCCAAGATTTGGTATATTCGCCAAGTTCTGTTGACCAGCTTTTTCCTGCTTCAATTTTAAGAACAGCATCAGCAGTAAATGGGTCATCTTCAATCGCAAAAAAGAGGTTGGGCGTTACCATATATTCTTCGTCATCATCGTTATCAATAATGTATTGAATATGATCACCACCATCATAGCGCCAATAGTATACATATAAGATCGAGGTTTCTTCTGCAAACCGCTTAAGCCTTGTTCGTATTTCTTCCCATTCGGGTCTTTCCATATCTTCTGCCGTATGGAACAAATCCAACTCTTCTATCGTAAGATAAACCGAAGCGCGCTGAGCCGCAACTAGTAAATGGTTTTGGATGCTGTCTATTCTTTCTTTTTCTATATTTTTTATAAAAAAAGAAAATATCACAGCGACTATTAACAAAACTATCGAAGATAAAAAAAACAATACATATACAAAAGAGAACTTATGGTTTGCCTTTTTTATATCCTTCTTCATAATCTCAACCCGCCTATTTTATTTTTTTTCAGCTCCATATTTCTTATTCTTTAAAAAATCAACTTTTTTATTTACGATTTTTAATTTATCAAGAGGTTTACCGCTTTTTATAAATTTTGTCACTAGCTGGTCTAATATATGCGAGTCTATCGGTTTTGCAATAAAAGCATCAAAACCGTTTGCCAAAAACATTTCTTCCTGCCCCAAAACGGCGTTGGCTGTCAGTGCTACTATCGGGGTTCGCGTACGCAAATTCCCATTGTTGCATTGCTCTGCTTCCCATTCACGTATTAGTTTTGTCGCTTTTATTCCGTCCATAACAGGCATCATATGGTCCATAAAAATAATATCGTAGTGAATGCCATTCTTGATTTTTTCAACGGCTTCCAATCCGTTTTCGGCGGTTTCGACATTTAACCCATATGGTTTTAGCATTTCTTGAACGATTAGCAAATTAATATTTATATCGTCTACGATCAAAACCCTGCAGTCGGATATTTGTTCATAATTAATTTCCGGCATTTTTGAAACAAGTTCCTTATTAAAACTAAAGGTCTGCAGCTTTTTTACTATATCACTGCCGCATATTTCCAAACCGCATTTCTTTTGCGGCAGAGAAACTGTGAACACTGAGCCTTTACCGACTTCGCTTTCTGCGTTTATTTCGCCGTTCATTGCAGTTATGAGACGTTTTGTAATATTCATTCCTAAACCCGTGCCGGCAATACCGCTGTTTACATCAAGGTTAAACCGCGTATAAGCGTCGTAAAGACTGTTAAGCTGTTCCTCGTTCATGCCCTGTCCTGTGTCGCTTATTTTAACGTTGAGTCTCACAGTTTCGTCGTCTTGTGTATCAACTGCAGCTGAAAAACAGATTTCACCTGAGTCCGTGTATTTGTAGGCATTGGAAAGCAGATTGTTAAGTATTTGTTTGATATGCAATTCATCGCCGATTAACTCAACGGGCATATTTTCGTCAACTGCGAGCTTCAATTCAATCGGTTTACTGCTATATCGCAGGCGGTTCATTTGCACTACACTGTTTATCATGTTCGGAACACTGTATTGAGTGTGAGCGATCTCCAGTTTGCCTGCATCAATTTGAGAAAAATCAAGGATATCGTTAATAATATTCAATAGCAGGCTGCCCGATTCATGTATTTTTACAAACCCATTTTTTACTTCTTCACAAAGATCATTATTACGCAGCCGGATCTCCGCAATGCCGAGAATCGCGTTCATCGGAGTTCGTATTTCGTGGCTCATTTGAGAGAGGAATATACTCTTTGCCTGACTGCTATGCGTTAACTGCTCGGCTTTTTCCTGTATTTCATCCATCAGTTTTTTAAATTCGCGTTCTGTATGTTTGACGATTCTTTTTACAAAAAAAAGTGCCGCGACAGTAAAAAAAGCGCCTAAAAATAATGTGAAAATTATAGACATCCGCCTAACGTGGATAATTGAATGGTAAAGATGTTCAGAATCATAATCTATCCCAATGACACCGACAACGTTTCCTTCATGATCATGGAAAGGGAAAGACATCGAAAATAAATATCCGTAATCCGTAACCATAATTCCGTCGCTGGTTATTATTTCGTTATTCATGTTCCGATCTAAATCTTCGAGGTATTCGTCTTCTACAGGCATACCCGCATAAGAAAAATTTTCATCGTTCTTATCCAAACCGTCAATCAAATAAATATATTCGTTTTTTTCGTTTAACTTTATAGTATATAAAAACTTGGCATTCGCTATGCGCCTGATTTCATCTAACTGCCTATGCGTGTTAATATAAAGCTCGCTTTGCTGATCTTCAATTGTGTTTATTTCTGTAAATATGCGTATATCAATCGCAGCTTCCGCATATTTATGAAGGTTCATAGCGTCTTGCTTAAGATCATCCATTGCTAATGAATAAAATTGAGTGTAATTTATAATATAAATACCGATAGATGCAATTACAGCGACAAAAAGCAGCATTAATCCAATTTTATTTTCTAGATTTTTCCATACTCTTTTGGTCATTTAAAAAATCCTCATACGCTATTTTAAGTATTTCCGAAGCTTCTCAATTACCCTGTCAATATCAAGCGGTTTTCCGAGATGATCATCCATACCTGCGTTTAGGCATTCTTCTATGTCGCTTTTAAAGACATTCGCGGTTAATGCTATTATCGGAACTCCCCTTGGTCGTTCCGATAATTTAGGAGTTTGCTGCGCAAACTCCACACTTTCATCTGCAAGCGGATACCTATTATCGCTGCTACTTTCATTTGCATGCGAATTCATATTATTGTGCTTCTCTTCAAATTCTCTTATGCGGCGGGTTGCTTCATATCCGTTCATTACCGGCATTTGTACATCCATAAAAATTATATCATAGATTTCCGGGTCAGCCTCTACCATTTTAATTGCTTCATCGCCGTTTTCGGCGCAGTCAATCGAAATCCCGGTATCTTCTAACAGAGCGATTAGGATTTCACGATTAATTTCTACGTCTTCGGCAACCAGCAGATTTTTTCCTTCAAACTCACCCTTGCTGACATTTTTATTTTTATTAATTTCATCAGATATACCCAAGCCTTCGTTTACGCAGGACTCTGTTTCTCTATTTTCGCTGAGCTGCGCTGTGCAGCGTTGTGCTTTTATTGTAAATGTAAATTTCGCGCCTTTGCCTAGCTGCGATTCAAACCAAATTCTTCCGTCCATAAATTCGATGATATGTTTAGATATAGAAAGACCAAGACCTGTTCCGCCGTACTGCCGGCTTGTTCCGCTATCCGCCTGCTCAAACGCGGAGAATAGTTTTTCTTGTTTTTCCGGGGATATGCCGATCCCTGAGTCAGTTACCGCAATACGCAATTCACAAATTCCGTTTTCTTCATTTAACAAAGCCGCCTCAAGGTTAATTTCTCCGTTTTCCGGCGTAAATTTTACTGCGTTAGCAAGCAGATTTGTGATAACCTGCGCTAAACGCTGGTCATCTCCAATTAAAAATCGAGGAATATTACTGTCAATATTCAAGGTTAACCGCTGTTGCTTTTCATCGATTCTAAAATTTATAACTGTAAGTACTTTTTGCAGCATTCTTTCAAAACTGAATTCTATTGGAGATAATTCAAGTTTGTTCGCTTCGATTTTTGCCATGTCAAGTACGTCGTTAATTACACCTAACAGGTGGGATGATGCGTCTCCAATCTTGTTCAGCGCATGGTTTTTTTGCATCACGTCATTAGCTTTTTTTCCTATTATTGTCATACCGATAATAGCGTTCATTGGAGTGCGCATTTCGTGGCTCATGTTAGAAAGAAAGTTACTTTTTGACTTACTTGCAACTTCGGCTTCCTGCCGCAATATATCCATTTCTTCCCGGGCTTTCATTAACTCTTTTTCACGGTTACGCATTTCGGTCATATCATAGGCGTAAGCAATTAATGCAAATGCGTTTTCGTAGGGAATCCTTATAAATTCAACCAATAAGTTTTTAGTTTTACCGCCTATATATATTTCTGTTTCAACTCTGTCATATCCTTCTTTAACGGCTTTTATCAGCCTATCAGATAATGGTATCGAAACACGGCCGTCCGGCTGAATTTCCGGCAGGCTTTTTGTAAAGCGTTCAAAAAACCCAGAAATAAATTCTTCTTTTGTCTTAAAGCCCATAAATTGCAAAGCGGCAGGATTACAGTCTACTACATTAAAATTGCTGTCAAATAATGCGTTGATTTGCGGATTTGCCTCAAATATAGTTGACGCTGTTTTTTTAGTTTTATTATTAATGATTAATTGAATAATTAACATTAACATCAGCAATAAAAGGAAAATAGCAGATACAAAAACAATCAAAGTGCGCTGGTTTGCATGACGTGATTGTTCTTCTGCAAGAATTCTTGAATAATCAAATGAACGATTAGTCCATTCATTAGAAATCCTTTCGGTATTTATATAACTAATAGTTTTATCAATAATAGAGCACAGAATAACTTCGTTTTTATTTAGTCCAAAAAATGTATCGTTAAAAAAAGGAAAAGTGTAATTGGCTTTATATCCCGGTTTTTCACGGTAATTTTGCTGATAATATAAGATATATCCAAGATTAAAAAACAGTTCTATCTCGTTTTTTTCCAAAGCTTCCAGAGCATCATCCTGAGAATCATACAACCTTACATTAGGATTATTTGGAAACCATTGTTCATACAACTGACGGGTTGCGCACCAACTAACGACTCCGACAGCCGCTTGTCCAATCTGATATAATCCCATGTTAGAATTTTCTATTTTAGAAAAAAAAGCGTAAGGCGTCGAAAAAAACGGAGTTTGCGGCCATATAAAATATTCTTTTCGTTCTTCTGTAATTATTAAATCAGAAATCAATGCTGCATTTCCACTCCTGAGTAATTCGAGTATCTCTCCCCATGACGCATCTTTATTATTGATAGGCTCAAATTCAATTCCTGTTAATCTGGATATTTCCATTAAAACATCAATTGAAATCCCCTGAAATTCTCCTTCATTAGAATTATAAAAACTTACAGGATATGTATCAGTCCCCAAAACTATTGGAATCTTAGCGGACAAATTGTCTATGTACATTTTTTCTTCATTAGAAAATGAATTATATAGAACGTTTCGGTTATATCTATCGCTGCCGGTACGATATAATTCATAAAGTGTGTTAATTCCGCCTGAGGCGATATATTTATTTAATGCCGATATAATCGGTTCATAAGCAGCGTCTGCGGTAGTTAATGCAATAGGAGTGTATGCCAAGGGAAGCAGTTCTTGAACATGTGTAAGGTTTACAGCTCCGCCAAAATCGTAATTTACTCCCAGTGGGCGATGTGCTATTGGGTCGGACATGTAATATTTATTTTGCCGTTCTTCTGTAATTCCAAACTCACTTGTAAAGTCAATTGATTTATTTTCTATACCGGTTAACAAGGAATCCCAATCATGAAATTTCAATATAAATGGAATCTCAAAAAGGTCTGACAAAAGCTCGCAGAGCATTGGCGAAAATCCGGCATATTCGCCGTCAGGAAGTATGAATCCTTCGGCTGAGAGTAATTTCCCAAGAGAAAAACTCTGTCGTGATAACTTGAGAGCTTCTATCGCAGATATTTCACTTTCTGTAATTTCCGGAATATCGCGGAATGACAAGATATTATTTTTCTCAGACGCCGAGCTGTCTGATTCATTTACACAGCCAAAAACTCCCAATATAATAGTACAAAGAAGAAGAAAAACCTTAAATGAATTAAATATCCTTTTTAACATTTTGATTAACCCTCAGATAGTAAATTATTTTAATGTTGTCCGCAATAAAAAAGTTTTCATTTTTCTTTTAATTTCTTGTTCATTATTATCAAATTTTACTACAATAAGCGTGACAAACCTGTACCTAACAAAAATATGATTGATACTATGGTCATCAGTAACTTTTTGGCAGCCGGATATTGTGTTCTTAAAAATTATGCATTCCGGGCATTATTTTCTAGCTCTTCTTTAATCGCAGAATAAATCCTATCGCTCAGAATCTGCTTTTTATCTTCGGATGGCAGATTCGCGGTTTCTATAAGCGGAAGAAAAGAAATATTTACAGGGACACTGCAAACCCGCTTATTTTTTTCTAAGACTTCGTAACTGCCTTCTATAGCGATAGGAACTATCGGCGCTTCTGCCATAGTCGCAAGCTTAAGCGAACCGGGATGAAACGGAAGCAGTCCCCTGCCCTTTGAACGATGACCTTCCGGAAAAATAATCATCGCGCCGCCGGCTCTAATTCGCTGAGCTCCCTCATTGATTGTACGAATTGCTTTTCTTACATTGGTTCTGTCAATAAAAAGCCCTCCAAGCAGGAAAATCCAAATATTTAAAAAAGGTACTAAGAGAAGCTCTTTTTTTGCTACAAAGCCGAATGGACGGCCGCAGTATGCAAGCAGAAGCAAGATGTCAAAATAACCGCAGTGGTTGCTGACAAAGCAAACGGGTGTTTTTCGGGGTATATTTTCCCTTCCTTTAACAGTTATTTTACATCTGGCGATGAATATTAAAGATCTTGCCCAGCCCTGAGCAAGCTTGTAAATAACAACTTTCATTGCTTTGCGCAGACCTAACAGGAAAAAAATGCCGGCTAAAAAGCCGATAGGGATAAGCAAGATCATTGCAATGACCAAATAAATAAAACTTAAAGTGGTTTTTATCATAATCCTTATTATTGAATATATTAACAAAAAAAGCAATGATGTTGACTTTTTTTTGCTCCTGTTACATTATAAAAAAATGAAAACAGATATCGAAATAGCGCAGTCTGTATACCCCGAACGCGCGCTTCATATAAAAAATGTAGCCGAAAAAGCCGGTATCCCCGAAGGATTTATCGATTATTACGGGAATTACAAGGCAAAAATAGATATAAATTTCCTTGCTAAAAATAAGGAAAAGAAAGACGGCAGGCTTATTCTTGTAACTGCTATTAATCCTACTCCTGCGGGAGAAGGTAAAACTACCACAACAGTTGGAGTCGCGGACAGTCTCTCTTTGATCGGAAAAAAAACTATGGTTGCTTTAAGAGAACCGTCACTGGGACCTGTTTTCGGCGTTAAAGGCGGAGCTGCAGGCGGCGGCTGGGCGCAGGTCATCCCTATGGAAGATATTAACCTTCATTTTACCGGAGATTTTAACGCTATCGGAGCCGCAAATAATCTGTTAGCTGCAATGATAGATAATCATATTTTTCAGGGTAATAAATTAAATATCGATACGCGTAAAATTGTTTGGCGCAGATGCGTTGATATGAACGACCGTCAGCTCCGCTTTGTGACAAACGGACTTGGCGGCAGAATAAACGGCTCTCCCCGCGAAGACGGTTTTGACATTACAGCCGCATCAGAAATAATGGCTATTTTATGTCTTGCTTCTGATATTGATGATCTAAAAGAAAGACTTGGACGCATTATTGTCGGTTATACTTACGGCAAACAGAGCGAAGAACGTCCTGTCACTGCCGCTCAGCTTAATTCTCAGGGAGCGATGGCTGCTCTTCTTAAAGACGCGTTAAAACCAAATCTTGTGCAGACATTAAAAGGAACTCCTGCTTTTATTCATGGGGGTCCTTTTGCAAATATCGCTCATGGGTGCAACTCGGTAATCGCTACTCGAATGGCTCTAAAGTGCGCTGATTATGTTGTAACAGAAGCGGGTTTTGGAGCGGATTTAGGAGCAGAAAAGTTTTTGGATATTAAATGCCGTTTTGCAGGTTTAAAACCTTCGGCAGTCATTATAGTTGCGACAGTACGCGCGCTTAAATCTCACGGCGGAGCAAAAAAAACAGAACTTGACAAAGAAAATCTTACCGCGCTGGAAAAAGGCATGCCAAATCTTTTACAGCACGTTGAAAATATTACCAAGGTTTATAAACTTCCCGCAGTTGTCGCTATTAACGCTTTTCCTAAAGATACAAAAGCAGAACTAGATTTTATAGAAAAAAAATGCGGCGAGCTTGGCGTTAATGCCGCTGTATCAGAAGTTTGGGCAAAAGGCGCAGAAGGCGGAGTTCAGCTCGCTAATGAAGTAGTACGCCTTTGCGAAGAACCAAACAGCTTTGAGTTTTCTTATGATATAAATCTTTCTATAACAGAAAAAATAGAAGCTATCGCAAAAAATATTTACCGCGCTGACGGTGTTGTTATTTTGTATAACGCTCAAAAACAGATTAGCCAGCTTGAGAAACTTGGCTTTGATAAAGTTCCAATATGCATGGCAAAAACTCAATACAGTTTTTCTGATGACGCTTCCCTTTTGGGCGCTCCTAAAGGATTTAAACTAACTGTCAGAGAAATAAAAATATCAGCAGGAGCGGGTTTTATTGTAGCTTTTACGGGAGAAATAATGACAATGCCCGGGCTCCCTCCTGTTCCTTCTGCAGAATTAATTGATATTAACAGCGAAGGAAAAATCTCAGGGTTATTTTAATTTAAAATAATAATCTAATCGAATGCCACAGGCGTTTAAAGAAATTCCCTTTTTCTACACCGGCTGCTGTTACAAGAGGCGCGCGGCTCAATTCTCCGTATTCATCAGAAATATAGATATATCCTGCAAAATGCCCCTGAGGCAGCGGAGCGATTAACGGCTGTAAAATTACAACTTCGAATTTTAATGTATCGGCGCGGCTGATATGAGAAGTAAAATCGGCAGACTGTTCTAGTTTAAGTTCTACCGTGTTGGTTTTTCCTTTCCAGACAGGAGCCTTTTCTATATGATTAATTTGCGGTCTTACTGTTTTAAAATTATCAAATGCCCACGATAGAATATTAATTCCATCAGTGTCCCTGATTCTGCTTCCTCCGCGCCCTGATGGAGCTCCGAGAAGAACAAGAATAAAACGTGTATTATTTCTTTCTGCGGTAAGAGCGATATTGTAACCGGATTCGTTAATAAATCCTGTTTTAAGACCGTCAACACCGCTGAATAATCTTAAAAGATTGTTCCGGTTCTCCTGGACAATTGTATTCGGATTATTCCTGTTTCTTTGCGTTACATTTTCTGCCGCGGGGTATGCAAACGTTGTAACAGAGTGAAAATCCTTAAGGCTGTTTGGATGCATTAATAAATACTGACGGCAAAAAGACGCAAACTCCGCAGCCGTGGTCATGTTTAAACCGGAAATCCCCGATGATTCTGTAAATCTTGTAACGCTAAGATCCATATTTCTTGCTTCATCTGTCATTATATCCGCAAAACTTTTCATGTTAGGCGCAAAGCGTAGAGCAAGGGCTACTGCCGCATCATTCCCGGAAGAAACCGCAAGACCAAGAAGTATTTCGCGTAACGTCACAGTCTGCCCTGGTTCAAGAAACATTAAACTCGATCTCCAAGGCTGATTCCTCGCCCAGCTTTCTGCAGTTACAGGAATTAATTCATCATAAGACGCTCTGCCCTCTTTTATTGCTTTCATTGCGACATGCATTGTCATAAGTTTTGCAAGCGAAGCAGGTGGGATTTCTTCGTTTGGGTTTTTATAGTAAAGAATCGTACCTGTAGCGGCGTCGATTAAAACTGCCGCTCTTGATGTAATAGACGGACCGCTGTAAAGATACGGTTCCAGCTCAGGCGTAGGATAAAAAACCTGCGCATTTACATTGTTTACAGCGAAAAAATAAATAAAAATTAAAACTAAAATAATAGTTTTTTTAATAATAGTTTTTTTTATTAATATCATTTAAAACTCTGCCTGACCTGCCGCGCGAGGAAACGGAATAACATCTCTGATATTTGCCATGCCGCAGACATATTGAATAAGCCTTTCAAAACCGAGTCCAAATCCAGAATGCGGCACTGACCCGTAGCGGCGAAGATCCAGATACCACCAATAATCCTGCGGCTCTATGTTCATCTCTGCCATCCGCGCCATTAGCTTATTCAAATCGTCTTCGCGCTGGGAGCCGCCGATTATTTCGCCTAACCTAGGAACAAGCACATCCATCGCGCGGACTGTTTTGCCGTCATCGTTTAACTTCATATAAAACGCTTTTATTTCTTTTGGGTAATCTGTAACAATCACAGGACCGCCTGCGGTTTTTTCTGTCAAAAACTTTTCGTGCTCACTTTGCAAATCGCAGCCCCAGCGCGGTTCAAATTCAAAAAGTCCTTTATTGGCAGAATGAGCCTTTTCGAGTTCTTTTACCGCGTCTGTATATGTAATATGCGAAAACTTCGCAGCTGCTACATTTTTAAGATTTTCTATTATGCCTTTTTCTACATATTCATCAAAAAACGCAAGTTCGTCAGGGCATTCTTCCAGAACAGAATTAAACATGTACTTTAAGAAATCTTCGGCAAGCTCCATATTTTCTTCCAGCCCTGCAAAAGCCGCTTCCGGCTCTACCATCCAAAACTCCGCAAGGTGACGGGCTGTATTGGAGTTTTCCGCGCGGAAGGTTGGTCCAAAAGTATAAACACGCGAAATCGCCGCCGCATAAGTTTCCGCTTCTAACTGCCCGGAAACTGTTAAAAAAGTTTTCTTGCCGAAAAACTCTTTTGGATCAGGCGTCGAAACACTAAACATCGCGCCTGCGCCTTCGCAGTCTCCAGATGTAATAATCGGCGTGTGAAGATAATGAAAATCTCTTTCTATAAAGTAGCGGTGCACTGCAAACGCCAAACGGCTTCTTAACCGCGCGACTGCCCCGAATGTATTTGTCCGCGGGCGAAGGTGCGCGATCTCTCTTAAAAATTCAAGAGAATGCCGTTTTTTCTGAAGCGGATAACCTTGAATATCTCCAATAGTCTCTGCAGGCGCTTCGCCGAACACAAAAAGCTCTGATGCGGCAACTTCTACTGCCTGCCCGCAAGCGGGAGAGGAAATCAGCTTTCCTTTAATTTTAACCGAAGCGCCTGTGGTCAGCGAATCGAGCAAAGCTTCTGTCTTGCCGTTAAGACCTGCACTGCGGTCAAATGTGCATTGAATCCCGTCAAAACAGGAGCCGTCGTATACTTCAATAAAAATGAGATTCTTTGTATCCCTCTTTGTTCTCACCCAGCCGTGAACTTCGGTATCTTGGGATTGAGGAGCTTCTTTTAATAAATATTTAATCAATTTCGGCAGCACGACCCATTATATAATTTCGAATTAATTCTGCCTAGCTGTTGACAATAAACAATATTTTATTACAATAAAGCAGGCGGGGAATCAATATGGACAAAGACGAAATTGTAGAACTCATCAAAGACGGTTCCCTTGATATATCAAAAATGAAAATGCTTCTCTCCGGCATGAATACCGTAGACATTGCCGAGGTTTTTGAAAAACTTGATAAAGAACAAATTATCCGGATGTTTAGAATCCTTCCCAAGGTTATCGCGTCTGATGTTTTTGCTTATGTAGACACCGATCAACAGCAGATTATTATAGAAGCGCTGACAGACACAGAAATAGGCGAAATTATTAACAAACTCTTTGTTGACGACGCTGTAGACTTTATCGAAGAAATGCCTGCTAATGTTGTTAAGAGAGTTCTTCAGAATGTACCTATCGCAAAACGAAAAATAATTAATCAGATACTTCAGTATCCCGATGATTCGGCGGGAAGCATTATGACTACCGAGTATATCGATCTTAGAGAAGACGCTAAGGTAAGAGAAGCGTTCGATACAATCCGCACTATCGGACTTAACAAGGAAACAATTTACAACTGCTATGTAATTAGGAAGGATCGTCTGCTGGTCGGCGGAGTTTCGGCTAAAACATTAATGCTTGCGCGTCCGCAGGATAAGATCGCCGATATAATGGATACAAATGTAGTCTTTGCAAATACGACAGATGACAGAGAAAAAATTGCCGAACAATTTCATAAGTACAGTCTTTTGGCAATGCCCGTTGTTGACAAAGAACAGCGCCTTGTCGGAATTATTACAGTTGACGACATTGTTGATGTTATCGTAGAAGAAAGCACAGAAGACATCGAAAAAATGGCAGCTCTTGTTCCTTCTGATGATCCATATTTAAAAACATCGATTTTTCAGCATGCAAAAAACCGTTTTTTATGGATGTTAATTCTTATGCTCTCCGCAACTATAACAGGAACAATAATTTCTAGTTTCGAAGAAGGCTTAATGGTTCTGCCGATTCTTATGTCATTTATTCCAATGCTTATGAACACAGGCGGTATTGCCGGCTCTCAATCTTCTACTCTTATTGTCCGCGGTATGGCTATAGGCGAAATCGGTCTCGGAGATATTATTCTTATTTTATGGAAAGAACTGCGTGTCGGAATTCTCTGCGGACTTGGACTTGGAGTTGTTAATTTTATCCGTGTTTTTATAATGAATAATAGTGACTGGAAGTTATGCCTTACTATTACTCTTTCCCTTTTTTGCACAATACTAATGGCAAAAACTGTCGGCAGTGTTCTGCCTATTCTGGCAAAACGTTTAAGAATAGACCCTGCGATAATGTCCGCGCCGCTTTTAACAACTATTGTTGACGCTGTATCGCTTGTTATTTATTTTTCTATCGCAAAAATTATCCTTGGGTTATAATGCTTACCGACGCTCATTGTCATCCATATGATCTAGCTCAAGTTTTTTCTGAAAGCGAAGCTGAACGGAATAGACTCGGTGTGCTTGCGGCGGCAAGCGCATGCACTTTGGAAGAATTTCTGCATAACGAGACGCTTCCGAATGTATTGCCCTGCTTTGGAATTCATCCGCAGATGTTAAAAGTTAATATGCAAATACCCTCACACAGTCCTGCAGCGAAGCTTCCAGCAGGCACAGAGACACAAAGCACACAAAGGTTAATAAAGGAAAATATTGAAACACTAATTAAATTAGCGAGAGAAAAAAGAATTGCGGCGATCGGGGAATGCGGGTTTGATTTATTTAATGAATTTAAAGCAACCGAAACCGAACAGGAAGAAATATTTGCCGTTCATTTAGAAACAGCGATTAAACATGATTTACCTGTTGTATTACATGTACGCCGTGCTTTGCATAAAATATTTGCTGTTTCTAAAACATTAAAAAAATGCAAAGCTGTTGCTTTTCATTCTTGGAACGGTACATACGAAGAAGCGCTCTCTCTGTTAAATAATGGAATAAACGCATATTTTTCGTTTGGGAATATTATAATGCTAAACCACAAAAAAGCAATAAAAAGCTGCGCACTGCTCCCATTAGAAAGAATTTTGACAGAAACAGACGCGCCGTATCAAATGCGCAGAGAAGAAAAATTTTCAAGGTGGACAGATCTACCGCTGATACTCGAAACCGCAGCGGCTCTGCGCACACAGGCAGGGAATAAAACTGATGTAAAAGAGCTCGAATCAAAAATAGAAATTAATTTTAGGAAAGTGTTTTATTGACCTCAAGACCTCACGGTATAGTTCGTAATGACGAAGAAGTTCGAAGGGACAAAGCCCGAAGGGATCGCAGGGGAATTATCGGATTTATCTCACACAGAGGCACGGAGGCGCAGAGGAAGAAGAATTTTATTTCATATTAAATAAAAACTATAATAAATAATTTATAGCCGCTGCGCGAAGCCATGTCGGCGACTTACGGTGTGGATCGAAAGACCTGCCACGCCAAGAGCGTGCGTCGATTTATGCCACAGCCGTCCGGAGCCGGCAGGGCTTTGCGCTGGGCTGTTTGATATAT
>WQXI01000045.1 GCA_009784935.1 Treponema sp. | reverse complement strand
GGGTTACTATCGTTGCCGCTGCCGTTATAGACGATGTACTTTGTATTATCGCGTTTGCTGTTGTTATGGGTATTGTTGCTATAACGAGAGGCGCTGAAGGTGCAGGTGATGGATTGAATACCGGAGTAATTTTGGGAATCGCGGGAAGAGCTTTTGGTATATGGCTTGGTTTTACTGCTCTTGCTCTGATTTTTTCAAGAAAAATTTCCGGCTTTTTAAAAGGTTTTAAAAACTTAACGGACTTTGCAGTTTTAGGACTTGGTATAGCGCTTGCGTTAGCAGGTCTTTTTGAAAAACAGGGTCTTGCAATGATCATCGGCGCATATATCGCAGGACTCTCATTATCAAAATCTGATATAGCTCCTGTGGTAGAAGAAAGAATGGAAGGCATTTATGAATTCCTTGTACCGATCTTTTTTGCCGTAATGGGCATGATGGTAAATGTTCGGGAAATTTTTTCGCCGGAAATACTTATCTTCGGCGGAGTATACACAGTTGCCGCAATTATTGCCAAGCTTGTCGGCTGCGGTGTTCCTGCGATGCTTTTGGGTTTCAATACAAAAGGCGCACTACGAATAGGATTAGGAGCGGTTCCTCGCGGAGAGATGGTACTTATTTTAGCAGGTGTAGGACTGGCAGCTGGAATCCTTAACTCACAATTGTTTGGTGTCGCGATTCTTATGACCCTTATTACAACCATATTGGGACCGCCTGCTTTAGCCGCAGCGTTAAACAGCAAAGGATCAGGTACACGCAAAGATACCAAAACCGATGATTCTGTTTCGCTGGAATGGAGATTTGAAAATAAAGAAATCGCAGACATTGTTTTATCCAACTTGCTTACCGATTTACGCAACGAAGATTTTTATATTCAAACTTTAACTGACGAAGGTATTTCAAAAGCGCGTAAAGAAGACACCATTCTCTTTATAATCGAAGAGGACAATCTTCTTACCATTCAGACTAATAAAGCTGATGTGGGTTTTGTAAGAACTCTTGTATATGAAGTTGTAGTAGAACTTTACGAAGCAGTTTCAAAACTTAAAGGTTCTTCGGATCCTCAAGCAATGAAAGCGGATATGCTGGATAAAGACGGCAGAATGAGTGATGCCCTCGTATCCTTAATTCACACAGATTGTATAACAGTTAACCTCAAAGGCACTAACAAGGTTGAAATACTTACAGAACTTGTAGAACTTCTTTCAACAAGACAGCAGCTATTGGACAAAGACCTAGTCCTTAAGGATGTATTAAGCCATGAAAAAGCAATGGATGGGTCTGGTATGGATCATAACATTGCCCTGCCTCACGCAAGGTCTGACGGAGTCAAAGATCTTGTTATCGCGATTGGTATTAATAAAGAAGGGGCTGATTTCCATTCAACAGACGGAGAAAAATCAAAGATCATTGTTCTCTGTGTGTCCCCCTTAAAAACTCATTCACCATACCTAAGGTTTATCTCGACAATCGAGTCTGTTTTAATCGATGAAACGACCCATGATGAGGTTATTAATGCCGGCTCACCCGAAAAAGTTGTAGAACTTCTGCATAAACGGGCAAAAGAGAAGCATTAGTACTATAATTAAGTATGGAGAAAAAGAAGAATTCACGGTTGAGGGTTCTCTACGGTATTATTATCATTAATACCGTTTTTGTTATGCTTTCTGGGTCTATAATCCTTGTTTCCATGTGGATTAGCTCAGAAAGAAACGCCCATAAATTGGTCGAAGAACTCAGGGAAGAGATACAAAATACAGTCTATAACGAGACTTTTAGGTTTTTTAACCAGACAATGATAGTAAACCAGAGCATAACCCACCTTTTATACAGGAATTTCGAGGATCCTGTAAATAACGATTTGGACCGTGAACAGCTGCTTAGTTATTACAGAGAAAAGATGAGGTTTCATCCTTGGTTTAAAAAAGTTTTCTACTCAGATATCGAAGGAAATATTGTAATTCTCTTTAGAATGCAGGATGGCTCTTTTTCGAGGCGGTTTGTAACAAATGACGGGAACGAAATATTTATCCGCTGGGAGCACGAGTGCGTTACATCCTACGGCTCCTATCCTAATTCTATCGAACCTGCCGAAACGGGATTTGATCCGCGAAGGCAAATCTGGTATGACCTTGCGCAAAAGGAGCGGGGGATAATTTGGGCGCCAGTCTCTTTATTAACAACGGATAATCTCCCCGGGCTGACAAATTCAATCCCTCTTTTTAATCATTTTGGCGAACTTACAGGCGTAAGCAGTATTGATATAGCAGTAGACGAACTTTCACGTTTTTTGGGCACGCTTTTTCCGACTCCTAATACTAAAATATTTATTACAGATCAATATAATAGAATAATTGGATTACAGGTTAAATATGACAGAGATTTAGAAAAATTGTTTGTCAGAACTACAGATAGTCAGGGTAATGCCGAAGTTAATTTTAGCACTATAGCGGCTTTACCTGACGCGGACTCTCGTTATTTATTAGAAAAAATACTCGAAAGCAGCGAACAATATAAAAGTGTAAAATTTAAAAACGAAACATATATGACAACACGGCTCCCCATAACAATAACAGGCGGGCTCGATCTTGTTGTAAGTATTATAACTCCGGAAAATGATATATTAGGAGATATACGAACCAATTTAAGAAATGTAACAATTTTTTCTATAATAATAATAATTATTATTCCTTTTGTAAGCGCTTTCTTTTCGCAGAAAATAGCAAAACCAATGCGTGTTCTTGCAGAAGAAATGTCAAAAATAAAATCATTAGATCTTGATTCAAAGATAAATATCGATACAAACTTCAGCGAAATTATGGACATGCACGAATCATTCGAAAGCATGCGCAACGGGCTTAAAAACTTTAAACGTTATGTTCCCGCAGACCTTGTCGATCAGCTTATAAACGAAAATATCAAAGCGGATATCGGCGGCGAAATGCAGGAGCTTACAATCTTCTTTAGCGATATTGCAAAGTTTACGACAATTGCGGAAAAAACTGAACCCCACCAGCTTGTAATCGATCTTCATACATATTTTGGAATTATTTCTAAGACAATAATGGAAAACAAAGGAACCATCGATAAATATATTGGGGATGCTGTAATGGCTTTTTGGGGCGCTCCAGTTGCAATAGAAGATCATGCAGAAAATGCCTGCAAAGCAGCGATACAGGTTCGCAAGAATCTGCATACGCTTTCGCACCAATGGGGGAATCAAGGGAAATATCCTTTTAATACGAGAATCGGTATTCATACAGGAAATGTTATTGTAGGCAACATGGGCTGTAATTCGCGTCTTAACTATACAGTAATTGGAGACGCTGTTAATGTTTCCAGCAGGCTGGAAGGAATAAACAAAGTATACGGTACAGAAATAA
Source organism: Treponema sp. (assembly GCA_009784935.1). Taxonomy (GTDB): domain Bacteria; phylum Spirochaetota; class Spirochaetia; order Treponematales; family Breznakiellaceae; genus WQXQ01. The sequence goes on along the minus strand of WQXI01000045.1, from coordinate 12,728 downwards.
TCGTCAGCGAAAATACATACGAACAGTGCTCCGATAAATATGAATTTAGGTTATTAGACCGCGTTTCATTATTAGGCAGATACGAAGGCATGAATGTTTATGAATTAATTACATATAAAGATGACTTAAATAAAACAATAAAAAAAATCTATAGGTATTATGAAGAAGGATTACAGCAGTATCATCTTAGGAACTGGAACAGCGCAATAAAATATTTTAGTACTGTTTTAAAATACCGCCCGTTTGATTCGCCAAGTAAACTTATGAGACAAAGATGTATGTCCTACATGAAAAATCCGCCTCCAGAAGACTGGAACGGCGTTTTTACGCAGTCTTCTAAATAATTAAAGTTACAGCGACGCGATAGCTTTATTAATATTATGCAAAAGTAATTCGAGGTTAGCTATAAACTTGCCGATATGCGTATGAATAAATATTTTATCTTGTCTGTGTCCGGCTTCTTCTAAGATCCTTGCTTCTTCCATAAAGTCAAAAGCACCTATATTTGCGGCAGAACCTTTTAATGCATGGATACAAATAGTAAATGAATTAATGTCTCCGTTTTCGAGGTACTGCTTCATTGCAGAAATCCTTTCTAAAGAATCCTTGTAAAAAACAGAAATAATTCTCATGTAGCTGTTTTGGTTTCCGCCTATCATAGTAAGGCCTTTTTTAACATCAAGTCCTTCTATTTTAAGCTCTGTTGTTTTTTCGGATATTATAACAGATTTATCTGTATTAGGAATTTGCTTTTCTTTTGGAATCCATAATTCTAAAATAGTGTTTAGTTTTTCTATATTGATAGGTTTTGGCAAAAAGTCGTTAAAACCGTTCTCCATGAACATTTCACGGGTTCCTGTGATAGCATTGGCAGTTAACGCAATTATTGTAACATTTTGTTGATTGATATTTCTTTGAGTTTCGCTTTCGCGGATTAGTTTTACAGTTTCTATCCCGTCCATTTCCGGCATCATATGATCCATTAGTATAATGTCATAAGTTTTTTCTTCTGCAGCTTTTATAGCTTCTTTGCCGCTTCTGCATAAATCCGCATTTATTTTATAAAGCGACAATAACCCTTGCGCTACTTCTAGATTAGTGTCTATATCATCAACAACCAAAATGCGGGCATCCGGCGCAAAAATGCTTATTTCAGAAGAAGTCTCTTCTTTTATTGATAAGTTATCTAAAGTCCCTATCTTTTGCGGTATTGTAATAGTAAAAGTGCTGCCTTTTCCGAATTCCGAAACAAAGCTAATATCACCGCCCATAGTTTTTACTAGACTTTTTGATATTGCAAGGCCTAATCCTGTTCCTTCTATCCCTCTGTTATGTGATATGTCAAATTGAACAAAATCGCTGAATACATTTTTTATATCTTCTTTTTTTATTCCTCTTCCTGTGTCAGAAATATCGATCTTTAATACGATTGTTGTGTCTTTTACTGTACATGCCGCAGAAAGGTTTACTTGTCCTTTTTCTGTATATTTTACGGCATTATTTAAAAGATTAAGCAAAACCTGCCTAATTCTTGTTTCGTCGCCGAAAAGCGTGTCGGGAATATTCGGATCGATATTAACAATAAAGTGCACCTGAGAATCCAAAAGACGCATTCTAATTATGCTTATCACATCCTTTGTCAAAGATGTAAAAGAATAGTTCTTTTGGACAATTTCCATCTTGCCGCTTTCTATTTTTGAAAAATCCAAAATATCATTAATAATAGACAAAAGATGTTCGCCGGACTGTTTAATGGTATCAATTTGTTTAAACGCGCTGTTGGGTATATCTTCGCGAAGCGCGAGTTCTGCCATGCCGATAATAGCGTTCATCGGCGTTCGTATCTCGTGGCTCATTTTTGCCAAAAACATGGATTTTGCGTGATTAGCAATATTTGCTTTTTCTATCGCCGTAATTAATTTTTGCTGAGAAAGTTTAAGTTCTGCGGTTTTGCTTTTTATCTGATAGTCAAGGCGCATACCTTCTTGCATGTTCCTAAAAAATAAAAAGAATAAAAGTATAATAATTACAAGCATTAAAGCGGCAACGCCGAATATAAAAAGATTCCTAGTACTTGATAATTTTTCCCGGTAATCATAAGTTTTTCTAGTCCAATACCCGGAAATTCCTTCTGTGTCAATAAAATGAAGCGCCTTGTCCATTATAGAACAAAGTATTTCTTCGTTTTTATTAAAGCCAAAGGCAGAATTAAACGAACTGTCAAATACTAAGTTTGCTTTATAACCGGCTTCTTCGCGCAGATTTGTAAGCATAAGTAAAAGATGCTGGCTCGCCATGATCATATCAATATAATTGTGTTCCAGCGCGTTAAAAGCGTCATTAAAATTGTCGTATTCTATTAATCCTTTATGTTCTGTAAACCAGTTTTTAAATATATGAGAATAAGCGGAATCTTTTATTAAACCTACTTTTAAATGAAGGATTTCGTTTACTTTAATATTAGGAAAATCAAGTTTAGAAATTAACGCGTAGTTACCGGACAAAAGCGGAGTACTTGACCATAAAAAACGGCCTTCTAACTGCGGAAGATAAATAAGTTCTGTAATAAAAGAAGCGTTTTCTTTTTCTACTGTATTTAAAAGCAAAGAAAAATCCTGTATTTCTGTGTTACTGCGCTTAAAAGTAATATCTGTTAAAAGGCTTATTTCGTTTAATACATCAATTGCGATTCCCTGCCATTGCTTCTCGTTCGGATTATAAAAACTTATCGGATAATTATCATGTTCTGCCATATACTTTACTACAGGATTATTTTTTATATATAAGCGTTCTTCTTCGCTTAATTGATTAAGAAGTTTATTTCTTAAATATTCTTTTTCGCCTTCGTTATAAAGAGTTAAAAGATAGCGCAGTGCGCCGTCATCAAGCGCTTTCTGCATAACAGTAATAAAAGGCTCCAACTGCGGGTTTTTAGTTGTAAACGAAACTGGACTGTAAATCAGAGGAAAAAAATCTTTTGTTATTATATTTGAATATGAATCAAATGAAGCCTCCGCTGTATTTACCGCGATAAAAGCGTCAATTTCTCCGGCAGAAAGCGCTCTGTGAGCTTCATCGGTACTTCTTAACAATACAGCCCTAAACTTATTTTCGTCTAAACGGGACATTACATCATTAACTGTTGCAGTGCCGGCAATAAAACCATAACGAAGCGGCCTTATCTGTGAGGTTATTTCAAGGGGTACGCTGTCTGTCAGCATGTAATATTTGATGGTTTGCATAGCGATGGCAGAAGTCATAAAATAGGTATTTCGCCTTTCTTCTGTGGCAATTAAAGCGCCTGTAAAATCAACATCAAAGGTGTCAAGTTTACCGAGGAATTCGTCCCATCCGGTGAATTCCGGCACAAAAGGAATGCCAAAAAAAGAAGACAGCCATTCGCAAAAAAGAGCAGACCAGCCCCTGATTTGGCCATTATTATCATAAAAAGCTTCTGTAGACGGCAATATACTAAACGAAAAATGCCCTTTTTCCCGGATAATATCCCTTTTAACGGCTTCTATGGCATTTATCTCTTCTATCGTGACATTGGGAACTTCGGTATAGGATGAATTCCCGAGAGAATATAGACTTTCATTTAATTTTTTTTCACAATTTACAAGAAAAAAGAGCAATAAAAAGCAGAATAATAGAAAGGGTATATTTCTCATATATTGCTGTATATTAACATAAATTTACGAAATTTTCCACCTGCTTGACACATTTTTTTATATATGCGAATATCTATAAGAGAATACAGGAGAAAAAAATGGCTTTAAACAAAGAAAGCGCAGGCAAAATTGTCACAAAATTCGGCAAAAACGAAAAAGACACAGGCGCGACAGAAGTTCAAATTGCTCTGCTTACAGAGCGTATTAACCAGCTTACAGAACACTGCAAGCAGTTTAAAAAGGATAAATCAGGTCAAAGAGGGCTTTTGATCCTCGTAGGAAAACGCCGCAGAATGTTAAAATACATTCAAAGGACCAATCTGGAAGGCTATCGCAAGCTTATTAAAGAGTTGGGATTGCGTAAATAATTATGCATAAAGTAACACTCAACATAGCCGGCAAGGATTTAGTTCTAGAAACCGGCAGGATTGCAAAACAGGCGAATGGTTCTGTTTTTGCTCAATATGCAGGCTCAGCGGTTCTTGCCACTGTCTGCTCAACTTCGGAATCAGTAGAAGGCATGGATTATGTGCCTCTTACAGTTGATTATAACGAAAGATATTACGCGGCGGGTAAAATTCCCGGCGGTTTTATCAAAAGAGAAAGCCGTCCAAAAGACAAAGAAATTTTAGTTTCGAGACTTATAGACCGTCCTATGCGTCCGCTTTTTGAAAAAAGTTTTGGGCGCGAGATTCAGCTTATCCCTACGACCTTATCGACAGATCAAGTTAATCCTCAGGATATTCTCGCAATAATCGCGTCTTCCGCGGCTGTGCATATATCGGATATTCCTTTTAACGGGCCTGTCGCAGGCGTCAGAGTATGTCAGATTGACGGTCAGCTTGTCGTTAATCCTACATTCGAACAGATCGAAAAATCTACGCTGGAAATCGTAGTTGCCGGTACAAAAGACGGCATTACAATGGTAGAAGGCGGCGCAAAAGAAGTAAGCGAAGAGCTTATGCTCGAAGCATTAGATAAAGCGCATGCAGTTATAAAAGAGTTCTGCGCATTGCAGGATAAGCTGCGCGAAATAGCGGGAAAAGAAAAACTTCCGCTTACATCGCCTTCGTATTCATTGGAAAACGCAGACGCTATCCGCAGTGCGGCTTATCCGAGACTGGAAAAAGCCTGTTTTATTTCCGGCAAACACGAAAGGCGCGAAGGGATCAAAACCGTAAAGACAGACCTTGCCGCGCAGTATGCCGCTCAGCTGGAAGACGAAAAACAAAAAAAATTGTTTGACGGTCTTTTTGAGGATATGCAGTATCAGATTCTTCGTACTTCGATCTTAAATAACGGAAAACGCGTAGACGGCCGCGGGTTAGAAGACATCCGCAATATCGCATGCGAAGTCGATATATTACAGCGCACCCATGGTTCAGCTCTTTTTACAAGAGGAGAAACACAGGCGCTTTGCGTTACAACTTTAGGAACTGTTTTTGATGAGCAGATTTTTGATGATATTGATGGGGATAAACGCGAAAACTTTATGCTCCATTACAACTTTCCTCCCTATTCTGTCGGAGAAGTAGGCAGAACAGGAACAGGAAGACGCGAAATCGGCCACGGTCAATTGGCGCTTCGCTCGCTTAAGGCGATGGTTCCTTCCAAAGAAGAGTTTCCGTACACTGTCCGCGTAGTTTCAGAAATCATGGAATCAAACGGCTCGTCATCTATGGCGTCTGTCTGCGGCGGTACTTTAGCAATGCTGAATGCCGGCGTTCCTATGAAAAAACCTGTAGCAGGCATTGCGATGGGTCTTATTACAGAAGGCGACGGAAGCCCCGGCTGCAAGTTTGCGGTGTTATCTGACATTCTTGGCGAAGAAGATCATCTTGGAGATATGGATTTTAAAGTCGCAGGTACTCAAGACGGCATTACCGGTTTTCAGATGGATATAAAAATTGCCGGGGTAAGTCACGAAATAATGAAGAAATCGCTGGAGCAGGCAAAGCGCGGCAGAATGCACATTCTTTCTATTATGAACCAGTGTGTTTCTAAACCGGCAGAAAATATCAGCGAATTCGCTCCAAAAATTGTTTCATTCCGTATTGATATCGACAAAATCGGCGCGCTTATTGGACCCGGCGGCAAAAATGTAAAAGCATTATGCGAACAATATTCCGTTAAAATTAATACAGAAGATGACGGCACAGTTACAATATTCGGTAAAAATTCTAAAGATGCAGAAAACGCAAAAGCGGCTGTCATGGGCATTGCATCAGATCCGGAAATTGACAGAATATACAACGGTACTGTTAAGCGCATAATGGACTTTGGCGCATTTGTAGAAATACTTCCCGGCAAGGAAGGGCTTGTACATATCAGCAAACTTTCGAGACAGCGTATTGCGCAGGTTACAGATGTACTTAAAGAAGGCCAGCAGATTCCGGTAAAATTACTCGAAATTGACAAGCAGGGAAGGCTGAATCTTTCTTACATCGACGCGATTGAAGGGAATGATTCAAAATAAAAATTAATAGGGGAGACAGCTTGGAAAAAGTATTAATAAAAATACAAAAAGCTGCTCCCTCTGTTATTATTCCGCAGTACGAAAGCGAAGGCGCCGCGGGTTTGGATTTGCGCGCATTTATCGATTCTGATATTACAATTGCGCCTTTTAAAAGAGAAAAGATTCCTACAGGGCTTTTTTTAGAAATACCAGAAGGTTACGAAGCTCAAGTAAGGCCAAGATCAGGTCTGGCAATTAAATCAGGAATAACAGTACTTAACTCGCCGGGAACAATTGACAGCGATTACCGCGGGCAGTTGGAAGTCATCCTTATAAATCTGGGAGAGCAGGTTGTAACTATAAAAAACGGCGATAGAATTGCACAGCTTGTAATCTCGCCTGTTGTCCGTGCGCAGATTTTAGAAGTACAGGCGCTTTCTTTGAGTAAAAGAGGAAGCGGCGGTTTTGGTTCTACAGGCGATAAATGATGTTTAATACAAATAGATTAATAGTTTCTAAGACTTATTTTAAATATGTATTATATGAAATGTTATTTGCCTTTGCAATTTGTTTTTGTTTTTTCTTTTTTGTTTTTTTTGTTAACCAGTTGATTCTTTTAGCAAGAGAAATTCTTGCGAGGCGCGTTCCAATAAATCAAGTTGCGCTTTTACTCCTTTTTTCAACACCGTCTGTAATAGCAATGTCCGCTCCGTTTGCTTCGCTGGTTGCTACAATAATGACAGCAGGCCGTTTGGCTTCTGACAACGAAGTGCTTGTTTTGCTGTCTTCTGGGTTTTCGTATAAAATATTATTTTTTCCTGCGCTTGTATTGGGGGTTTCAGTCGCAATTTTTTCTTTTTTTACCAATGATATTTTAATTCCTGCAAGCACAGTCGAATTCAATAAACTTAGGCGTAAAATTATGGTTGCAACACCTGCGATAGAACTTCAGGCAAATTCTGTTAAAAGATACAGAAATACTATTATTGTAACAGGCGGAGTCAGGGGTTCGGTTATAGAAAATCTTTTGATCTTTGATAAAACACAAGAAGGAGAGAGAAGGATTATTTTAGCCGAAAATGCTGTTTTAAAAGACGGCGGAAGAGAAGGTTTAAGCATTAATCTGGAAGGCGCGTTTGTTCAGACAACAGGAGAAAATGTACGGGATGATTATGATTATGCTGTATCAGAAACAATGCAATACTGGGTTTCTAACGAAGATATAATGCAGGCTTCTTTTAATATTACTCCGCGCGAAATGAGTTCGCGGGATATTAGGACAGCAATAAAAAAAGGCGAAGAAGAAATATTCATCCGGGAACAAGACAGAAAAAGAAGGCTGTTAAATCAGGCTGCAGCGCTTGAGAATGCTTTAAGAGCCGGAGTCCAAGGCGAAAACTGGAACAGAAGAGCAGCTTTTGCTTTGGGCTTAACAAGAGAAAAAAACGCGCTTAAGATTGTAAGTAATGATTTAAACCAAATTATTAATTTAATAGAATTGCACAGGAAAACCGCACTGCCGGTCGGCGCATTTTGCTTTGTATTTTTGGCAGTTTCGATCGGATTAATGGCAAAAAAATCAGGACAGACTGTAGGTTTTATTTTTGGTGTTTTGATTGCGGTTGTTTACTGGTGTTCGATTTTTATAGGACAAGTATTGGGTTTTGACTGGGGAATGCCTCCTTTTTGGGCAATGTGGCTTCCAAATATACTTTGTCTTTTTATTGGAATAATATTGGCAGTTAGAAGGGTAAAAAAATGAACAGGATAATGATTCTGGACAGATACTTATTGCGTCAATTTTTTCCTATTTTTTTTATAGCTATTTCCATGTTTGGTTTTGTTCTGATTATAATTGACCTCTTTGCAAATCTTGTTAATTTTATGCAAAACGATGTTTCTGTTTCTATTATATTGCAGATAACAATGTATTTTATCCCCAAAAGCCTTACATATGCTCTGCCGATTTCGCTGTTATTCGCCGCAGCTTATGTAATTGGAGATCTATACGCAAAAAATGAACTTACAAGTATATTTTCTGCCGGGATTCCGTTCTGGCGTTTTAGCATTCCTTTTGTTGTTGTCGGCTTTTTAGCTTCTGTTTTTTCTTTTTATTTTGATGATTCTATTGTTATTCCTGCAACAAAAATAAAAAATGATATGACAAGGCGCGCTCTAGGAAGACAGGTTACAGAAAGAAATTCTAATATTGTTATAAAAACAAATGACGGAAGACTCGTTTATTTTATCGAATTTTTTGAATATGACGGACTTATTATTAATAATGTAACTATTGTAGAAACAGATGAAAAAGGCAAATTTATTAGTCAGATAAGAGCGCCTTCTGCAGAATGGAAAGAAACGCATTGGGAATTCAGAAACGCGCTTATTTATCAATACGAAGAAGGAATATTAAGGGTTAGTCCGCTTGGAATTAATACTTCTTATAACGAACATCCGGATGTCTTTAAAATAAGCGGCGTAATATTTAAAGAGCTTCCTGCAAAAGAGGTAAAGCAGCTAGTAAGTGATCTGCGCCGTTCGGGATATCCGTATTATGAAGCCCAGACCGATTACTATCATAGATATTCTTTTTCTGCGACACCGTTAATTGTAATGATGTTATCTGTTTCTATGGGGGGAAGATTCAAAAAAAATATTCTTTTAATGAGTCTATTTACAAGTCTCGTTGCTGCGGTAGTATACTATGTTACAGAAATGCTGAGCACAACTATGGCGGGTTACACTTATATTCATCCGGCTGTAGGAGCGTGGTTTCCTGTTTGTTTGTTTATTGCAATCGGGATATCTCTTATACGGAGTACAAAAACATAATGCGCTTCGAAATTATAAACAATGACAGCGGCACTAATGCAAGAAACGGCATTCTTCATCTTCCTCACGGCAGCGTTGAGACTCCGGTTTTTATGCCGGTTGGAACAAACGGAACTGTTAAAGCTTTAACATCGGATGACATTAAAGAAATCGGCTATAATATTATACTTTCCAATACTTATCATTTGTACCTAAGACCCGGTGAAGAAGTAATAGAAAAAGCCGGAGGGCTTCACAAATTTATTAATTGGGATAAAAATATTTTAACAGATTCAGGCGGGTTTCAAATATTTTCGTTATCTGCATTGAGAAAAATTACAAACGAAGGCGCTTCATTTAGTTCTCATATTGACGGTTCAAAACATTTTTTAACTCCGGAAAAAGCTGTAGAGATTCAGTCGCTTTTGGGAAGCGATATACAAATGCAGCTAGATTATTGTTCTCATTGGGGAGCGACAAATAAAGAAGCCGAAAACGCCCTAAATATAACATCTGACTGGCTTAAGAGAGCAAAAGTAAAATGGGAAGAAGCCTCAAATAATGGATATAAAGGCAGTCTCTTTAGTATTGTTCAAGGGAATTTTTTTAGAGACCTGAGAGAAAGGAGCGCGGAAATATGCTCGCAGTCCGGCACTCCGGGAATTGCCATAGGCGGTCTTTCTGTCGGAGAGCCTGCAGAACAATTTTATGAAACATTGGCGTACACGGCGGCTCTTCTGCCTCAGGAAAAACCGCGGTATGTTATGGGAATCGGCACACCAAACTATATTTTAAACGCAATAGAGCATGGTATCGATATGTTTGACTGTGTTCTTTTGACGCGCGAAGGCAGAAACGGCAGGGTTTATACAAGAAACGGGCCAATTGCATTAAAAAAGGCCGAAAATACCCTCGATTTTACGCCGATAGATAAAGAGTGCGGCTGTAAAGTGTGCAGGGAGTACTCAAGAGCGTATTTACGCCATCTTTTTAAGAGCAAAGAGATACTCTTTTCTATGCTTGCAAGCTATCATAACCTGTATTTTATCAATGAACTTGTTAAAAACAGCCGTAACGCAATAAGGGAAAACAGGTTTAAAGAGTATAAGAAGGAATTTTTATCGAATTACAGCGAGGTATTGGATGAATAGAATTGTTATATTATTTATTATTTTTATGTTCTCTTTTGGGGTTTTTGCGCAGGAAAGTATAGAAGCTCAAAGAAGAGATATTATTCTATATGGAACAGAAACAGAAATTGCAAGCCTTATTCAGGTTCTTAGAGTAGAAAATGTTGATTATCTAGATGATGAATTAATAGCCCTTGTTCAAAATACGCGTAATCAAAGGGTTTTAACCGGAGTTTTTGGCTTTTTCGGCGAACAGGAAAAAACTGGTCTTGAACAAAGAGCAATGAGGGCTATAACAGAACGCGAAGATGAAACAAACGAAACTGTTCTCTCAGCGATTGAATATCTTGGCAGAATAAAATCAAATGCCGCAGTACCGGTTATAATGGAAATTCTTGATACAGAAGAAAGACGTTTTTTAGGCACTGGTTTCCGAGCGATTGGTCTTGCGTCTTCCGGCGATAAAGCTCTAGCCGATGAAACAGCCGAGTTTTTAATAGATTATTATGAATTCCGCGAACCGGGTAATGATAACAGAAGCACAATTATAAACGCAATCGGCGCTACAGGATCCTCGGCTGGCGTTTCTTTTCTTACAGGTATTGCATCAAATACAGACGAACGTATTCCGCTGCGTATGGCGGCATTAGACGCTCTTTCTAAAATAGGCGACCCGGAAGGTCTCGAAGCGATTCTTTCCTGCGTTGGAACAAATGATCCCAATGTGCGTTCGGCGGCGGTGTCTGCGCTGGGCCCTTTTTCCGGCGCTGCTGTAGAAAGCGCTATTTTGGACGGCTTTAGAGATTCATATTATCGTTCGAGAATTGCAGCAGCGAATGCCGCTCGTGATCGCAAGCTGGAATCTGCAGTTCCGTTTTTAAGATTCCGCGCCGAACGCGATGATGTTCCCAATGTAAGGGACGAAGCTATCCGTGCGCTTGGAGCGATTGCCAACGCAGAAGCCATCGAAATACTAAACAGCCTTTTTATAGAGCGTAAAAACACAGACAGAGTTCGTATACTTTCTGCAGATATGCTGATGAAATGCACCTCAGGGGGAAAATTCAGCCAGCTTGTTGTAGAAATGGAAGAAGCCAAATTAAGAAACCAGACAACCCTTTACAACGGGTTTTTAAGAGTAGTCGGAGAAGCTGTAGTAGAAGGCAGTACAACAGAAGTAGAAAATATCGCGCGCCGGTTTATGCAGAGCGGAACACCGATCGAAAAACTTTATGGGCTTGATATGGCGCAGAATAATAACATAAGCGGATTAAGAGAAGAAATTATTACTCTTTCGCGTGAAAGAAACGAAAGTATCGCGCGAAGGGCTAGGCGCGCCGCAGAATCATTGGGGATAGAAATACCAAGCGAATAATATGAAACAAAAAATTAAGCAAATTATTGAGCTAAGTATAAAAAAAACCGGCTGCGAAGTAGATGTACGCTATGACGAGCCGATGAGTGAACATACTACTTTTAAAGTCGGCGGCCCTGCGGACTGCTGGCTGCGCCCTGACGGAGAAGGTTTTTCTTCATTCTGTATAAGTCTTTTAAATTCTGCAAAAAAAGAAAAAGTACCTGTTTTTATTATTGGCGGAGGCGCAAATATCGTTGTTTCTGATCTTGGTATTAGGGGAATTACCCTTGATATGGGTGGCTGGAACGGCGAAAGCGTTTGGACATTATGCAAAAACGAAGAAGAAATTATTTTTAAAAGCGGAAAAAATATAGACGAGGCAGCTGATGATGCTCTTGCCGCAGGGCTTTCCGGTTTTGAGTTTCTCGCAGGGATGCCCGGAACAATAGGCGGCGCTTTGTGGATGAATGCCCGCTGTTACGGCAGCGAAATCTCTGATTTTGTAAGCTGGGTAGAGTTCGCCGTACAAGAAAAAGGCGAATACTGCATTAAAAGAATCGAAGTAAAAAATAAAGAAGGGTTTGCATATAAAGAAAGTCCGTTTCAAAAGATGGATTGTCTTATATTAAGCGCAGCGTTCAAGCTAAAAAAAGGAAATAAAGAAGAAATATTAAAAGTTATGGATAATAATAGACAGGATAGGCAGGATAAGGGGCATTACTTATATCCATGCGCAGGTTCTGCTTTTAAAAATAACCGTGCTTTTGGAAAACCTACAGGTCAAATCATCGATGAACTGGGCCTTAAAGGATTTAAAAAGGGTGGTGCACAGATAGCTGATTTTCATGCTAATATAGTAATTAATACTGGCAGTGCAAAGGCACAGGATATCCGCCTTTTAATTGACGAAACCGCAGAGAAAGTTAAAGCTGCTTTTGGCTTTGAACTGGAACCCGAAATACTTTTTGTGGGCGATTGGTAGAGAAAAAATTCTTTTCTAAACATATTCTTGACAATCTATACAGAATCTGGTATTTTACATTTAGAATGAAAAACCAAGGAATAATTCCATACCTAACTGCTCTTAACATATGTTTCTGTGATTATTCCATGTTGCCCCCCCCCCCCCCCCCCAATAAAAACAATAAAAATAACAAAAAAAAATACTTTTTTTTTCTTTATAAATCTTTTTTTTTTTTTTTTATATTTTTCACAAAAAAAAACCCAGTTGGGAAAGAAAAAAAAAAATTTTTTTTTTTTTTTTTTTGGATAGGTGGGGGGGGGGGGGGGGGGGCAACATG
>WQXI01000044.1 GCA_009784935.1 Treponema sp. | reverse complement strand
TCCCCCCCCCCCCCCCCCCCCCTTGACAACTCGCCGGCAACCCGATACCCTGTTAAGAGGTTGATAATATTATATGAAGTGGTTTTTTGCATTATTTGTTTTTGTTAATTTTAATATTTATTCTCAAAATGTATTCCAAGCAGAGAATTATCAATGGGGCGCGTCAATTGAAACCATTAAAATAAATGAAGGTTTGCCGGATTATGAAGAATTACAAGGTATACAAAATTTAATATACAGAAATAGAGTGATTAACGGATATAATGCAGATATCAAATATATTTTTTATGAGAATAAATTATATGCAGTAGATTATATATTAAAAGGAAATTATTCTTTAGATGATTGGATTACAATATATGTAGATATAGAAAATGAAATAAACCTGCTTTATGATATTGATTTTTTTAATGATTATTTATTATTCGAAGATACAAGAAATCGAATAATGCAGGTATATTTTCGTTTTTATGGACAGAATATAACCGCTAATGCTTTTATTAATGATTCTATAGTAGAAGGTTATGTATTTGCAGCTCTTTTTAGAAGAATATGGGAGCATAATAATACAGGTATAGAAATGGATTTTTGTTATCTTGATTGGTCGAATATTTTCGAAATCAAAATTAGATATAAATCCCCTGATTTTGATATATATTTAAAAAATTATACCGGCAGCGAATTATTCAATATTAAAATAATAAGTCCGATTAATTGATAAAAATACCGGTAAAAAATTAATTTTTGCATTGAAAACAGCATAATACTGTGATATATTATATCTAAAGAATCATAATAAATGGTTAACTTTATTTTGGAGGCGCCTTATGACATTAAGTTTCAAAAAAATCAGTTTTTTGCTGATAATCGTTTGTTTTATATCTGTGCAGGTTTTTGCGCAAAACAATTCTAGACATCAAATTGTCGGCAAATGGGAACATATTTCCGGTGACTGGATTTGGTTTTTTGGAGATTCCGAAATTATAGAATTAAGAGCTAACGGAACCGCCATCAGCTTTGATGAATATGAAGCGGGCAACTGGACTATTTCCGGTCAGCAATTAACAGTTGTTGACGATTATGGTGAAAGACACGTTTTTAGATTTACAATCAGCGGTAATACACTAACCATCACTGACGAAGATGGTGATGTGGGAAGATGGAGAAAGTGGTCAAACTAAACAGGTTTTCTAATTGAATCCTTAAACATCTGATCCGCATCTAGTTTTTCGTCAACGCCGAACACAGGAGTAATTCCCTCGTTTTTAACGCTTCTAAAGAGCGGTCCCGGTCGTCCGCCGTATGCCCAGCTGTTCTCGTTATTTACGATGTAATCGAGTACTGTAACTGCAGACAGCGAAAAGAAAATTAAAGTAGCGTTCATTCTTTTTTCCGGCGGGAGCATCATGTCCAAACGTTTGGATATAGGATTAGGCACCTGAAAATTATAGGATTCCCACGGATTGTTAATTCCTTTGCATGGAGCTTTTGCCGCGGGTCCTCCGGCGCGCGTTCCTTGTTCGATTCCAACAGCAATTGCGGTTAAGTATTTGCGCAGTTTTCTTACTTCGCTATAAATAGGAACAATATCTTTTTTAGGAAACGGCGGAGGTCCCATAGATTCAAATTTATAATACGGGAGAAAATATAACCGTTTAATCCAATGGAGTTCGTTCATGTTTTTTCTTGCATACGGCGATATTCTGGACTCTTCCGAGTTTTCCAGCATACGGCAGTATTCGGCAAGACGCGGAAGATAATCCCTTGTAAAACTATCTTCTATATATCTGCGCCAGTTATTTAATGTATCAATAAGTTCGTCGCTTACTTTTATAGGGTTTCCGTCAGGTCCTGTAATAATTCCAAAATTGACATAACGCAATCCAATAAAAAGATCCTCGAGGATATGCATTAATACTGCAACCTGCTGAACAGGATCGTTAGGAGCAATTAATTCATAACCGTGCCTTAAACTGTAGACATTCGCAAAGTACGGATAAAGATCAGGATATTCTTCCAGCTTATCCCATCCTGCTTTTGGATACAGAACTCCCAATGCAGTGCGTCCCTGTTCCAGAGCTTTTTGTTCCGCTCTTACGGCGTCTTCTTTTGCTTTTCTTTCAATTACTTTTGGATCATTGGGGTCTTCTTCTTTTTCTTTTTGTTCGCCGTCTTCCGCCGATTCATCATCATCTGTTTCTGAGTCTGCTTCGCTTAAATTTTTCTGCAGTGATTCTACGTCAAGGTTTTCTATCTGCTGAGGACTTAAATCCGAAGCGTTTAACTGTTCTGTTTCTGCAATATTTAAAAATGCAAGGTAACGCCTTCGTCTTTCTATAAAGAACCGTTCGTACGGAAAAAAGCGATCCGATATGAGCTTCATAAGCAGGGGATAAAGCCCAAAATGAACAGTCCGCTGAACATCAACAAGCGACGCAATAATATTGCGGATAACTTCCTGATACTTTTCTTTTGCGTCCATCGGGCTTTCGATATAAAGAATTTTATATACAAGCTTAAAAGCCGATTTTATATTTTCGAGGCTTAACTCTTCCATAATAAACATAGGTTTATAAATACCGCGGAGAATGTCAGAAAAATCAGTCACCCTTATTGAACGCGGATGCGCTTGAATTTCCGAAATACTTTTTGCTAGAGCTTCGATATCCCAGCTTCGTATCGTATCCAGCACTTTATAAACAAACGGAGATGTTCTCTTTAACTGATTGTTTCGTTTTTTATTTGATTTTGGAAAAAGACTTCTTGCCGCATTAACAAGCCGTTCAATCTTGCCGTAGTATTCGTTCATGCGGAGAACTACAAAGCGCGGGTTTACATAATCTACGGGTTCTTTAAAGAAAGAAAAAATAGATGTAAGAACCTGCATAGAACTTTTTATTTCAAAAATAACCTGACCGGCAAACTGATCGATTTTTACCCTTTCGGAATAACTGAGTCTTGCAGGAACCGAAGGATCGTCTCCGGGGTACGGTCCTGAGCGCTTGGATTTTGACTTGCCGCCGCCGATAGGTTCGTCGTCCATTGCAACATCGACTCTGCGAATACTGCGCTTTGAACCGCCGACCATAGCGCTTTTTTTGCTTCTAGAAGCTTCAGTTTCGATCTCGCGTTCGGTGCCTACCTCTCCGCCAAGAAGCTGCGCCATACGTTTGGCTTCGGCTTCATCTGCGACTCCTAATTTACCGCGGACACGGCTAAGTTCGCCTGGCGCGTAGATTGCTTTGTTATCTTTTTTTGCCATAATTACACCCGTAAATAAAGTTTTTCTCCTAATCCAAAAAGATTCTTTATCTTTATTTTTTCGCCGGAAGAATTAACCAGCATGCCATTATAGTATCCTAAAGGAGCAATAAAATCAGCTCTTGTAAAACCAAGTTTTGCCCCGCTCTTGTTCAGTTCCTTTGGAGTAAAGGTTAAATCGATCATTCCTTCGACATCCTGAATAACCCATTCTGCGTCGAGACCATTAGGCATTGTAATTAATACAGGCGGAAGTGGAGTTAAAATCCCGTTTTGCCATAATGCGTTTTCGTTATTTTTATAGGTTTCCCTTGCTTGATTCTCCGCTACATTAAACCCAAACCGGTAGTTATTTTCGTCAAAACCTACAGCCCTGCAAATAGCCGCTTCCATCCTATAAGGGAAAATTCCCTTGTAATCGCAAAAGAACCCCGAACATGTTTCCTGCTTAAGGATAATATGCTGCCCCCCAAAAACAATGTCTCCGCGGACAGGAGCAAGCGTTTTATAAGTATACATCGAACGTCTTTCAGAAAAACCAAGCGAAACCGCCATTGGGGTAATATCTTGATTGTTAATATTATACGCAAGGTGAATAGTCAGAGAAGGCTTTTTGCTTGTTTCTTCTATGTTAATGTCAAGTTTTACTGTATCTGCGTCAAGCCAACTGTGAATTCGAAAGAAAAAACTCGAAGAGTGGCTGTCCACAGAAGAATTTGCAAGACTTAAGGGGAGCTTCCAGCCCGTGCCGGGTTTAATCTTTCTAAACATGAATTTTTGGTCGTTTTTTTTATCATATAGAATAACCTGCGCCATTCTGTATAATTTTACATTGCAAAAAAGGGCTTCCAGCGAATAATCATCGTCATGAGCGCTAAAGGACTGCCATTCCTTGATACGGATATCCCTCGCCCATCGTGGTATAAGATACCCATAAGGTCTTCTGATTTCCTGTAAATCTACCTTTTCAAAAGGCCTATCCCATGTGCCGATAACAGGGTTCCCGTCTTCTATAGGTGAGGCTCTTGGAGGCAGTATTTCCCTAGTGTACATCTTATGTAAATTTTAACATATTTTGGGTTTATTTGCAAAAATAGACATTTAAGAAAACTCTTGAAAGCCTTTTTTATTTGCTGTAAAATATTGAATATGAATTGTGACCCTGCAAATCCAAAAGGTTCTGGAATTGTCGATGTTTGGCAGGAATCTTTGCCTATCCGGTTCGGCGTGATAGATAAATCGGATAGACTCACTTTGGATGGTATATTTCAATTATTTCAGGAAGCGGCAATAAGCCATGCAGAAAACCTGCTTGTAGGCCGCGAAGAAATGGCGAGAACGGGTCAGGTTTGGATACTTTCGCGGATGTCTGCGCTTGTAAACAGGCGTCCTAAATACCGTGATACTATTACTGTCCGCAGCTGGCCGCGCGGGTGGGATAAACTTTTTGCAATACGTGATTATGAAATAAAAGACAATAATGGCTTGGCAGTTGTTTCTGCGCGCAGCGCGTGGTTAATCGTAGATATGGAAAAACGCCGTCCTTTAAGACCTCAGTCTGTATTGGATAATCTGCCTCATAACGAAGGTTTGGAAGCAATGACTTCCGAAGCTGACGGCGCCGCGGCTCTTCCGGAACATTTTAATCTGCAAAAAGCGGCAGAAAGAAAAGCGCTTTATACCGATCTTGATTTTAACGGACACGTCAACAATGTCCGCTATATACAATGGATAGAAGATACAATGGAACCGGGACTTCTGGAAAAAGCCGGAAAAATTCGATTGGATATAAATTATTTGAACGAAATTCTCGAAGGCGAAATGGTCGAGCTTTACTCTGTTCCGATCTATAACGAAGACGGTCCCGAAAACGCCAGCGCCGATTATGCGTTTGCCTTTGAAGGCAGAAAAAAAGAAAGCGGTCAGGCTGCTTTTCGCGCGGAACTTAGGCTCTGGGAGTAAATTAAAGATTCAATTACGGAACAATTATCTCGGATGCCGCCGCGCCGTTTCTGGCGTAAGACCGGCGCGGATTAAACGGGTCTGCATGACGCTGACCGCGGTGGAAAAACACATATTGATATGTTCCCGGCGGAAGCGGAATAGTTATGCTGTAAACGCCGGCAGGACCTTCCCTAAGTTCATACATAAACGGATCCCAGCTGTTAAAACTGCCGCCAAGTGTAACAATCTCACCGGGTTCTGTTCTGTATGTAAAAGTTAAGCCGTCAGGCAGGCTGTTAAGCGGATTAGGTCTTATTTGTCTCTGAGGAAGCCGCAGAACCGACAAAACCAGACCAGAAACAGGGTCTCTGCGCTGATTCTCATTTGAAGGATCGACTGTCCAAAGCCCGTTTACAACAAGCCTGTATTCAAGCTCTCTTAAATGGTCTGGAATCTTATAAATATAAAACTGAATCCCCGGGCCGCTGGGCTGAGGAACAACTAATTGCCTAAACCAGTGTACAGTGCCGAAATTTTCATTGGCAAAAGCTATGCCAACCCTTCTTAAGCTGGAATCGGCTGAAAATATAACAAAGTCATCTTGAATTACAGGCGCGCTTGGACCCTGAATACTCAATAGACGGTTAACTACTTCATAGGTTTCCCATTCTGACGCATGTATTGCGGCAAGCGGAAAAGAAGCAATTATTGCAAAAAGAACAACAAATCTAATCGTTTTCATACATTCTATTCTATTATCGGTCGATATATGATATATAATTACATATTATGCCATCATTGAGTGAGTTAGGCCAGTTTAAGTCCTCTTTCAACAATATCGCAAATGAGAAAGACGATATTATTTCCCTAAAACTGCCCTTTGATGATTTGGCTCTCCCCGGCACCGAAGCCCCTGCTTTTAACCATGTAAGAGAAGCTGCCTCTTCGACTATACCAAGCGGCGGAGCTGCGGCTGCTCCCTCTGCAACTGACGATTTTGATTTTGGCGATTTGCTTCAGGGCGCCGGTGATTCACCGGATAACGCTCTCTCTGCGCTTGATGATTTCCTTAGCGAAATGAACCAGATGTCCTCAGAACCTGAGCCTGCTTCTGAACCGGAAACTGTTTCCGGATCAGCGCCTGACGATAGTTTTTTTACAGACATGGCAGCGCCAGATCAATCAAGCGATACGCCCGATTTATCTGATATATTAGGTTCGTTCGGCGAGCCGGATACACCCGGCTCATCAGATTCTCCCGAAATGCCGGATATGTCATTTGACGCTACTAATGAAGAATCACCGCCGATGGATCTTGGCTCTGACTTTGGAGCTGATTTGGGAACCGGAGACGACTTGGGAGCAGGTGACGACTTTGGAGCTGGAGACGACTTCGGCGGAATCGACCTTGGCGGAGAAAGCTCTGATACTTCTATGGATTCATCCATGGATACATCGATGGATGATATATCAGCTAACAGTTTTACAGAAGAACCTGCAGCGGCAGGCGGCGAAGACTCAGGTTTTGATGATTTCGGCGGAATCGATCTTGGCGGAGAGAGCTCAGACACTTCTATGGATTCATTCATGGAAAGTTCCACGGAAACATCCGCAGAAGCTCCCGCCGACACAAGCTTTGACGATTTTAATTTTGATACAGGTCAGGCAGCTTCTTCATCCGCATCCGCTGATGACGGCGGAATTGACCTTGGCGGCGAATCCCCCGAATCTTTTGAGTCTTCTGATTTTTCAATGGACGGCGCGCTTCCTGATACAGATTTTGGCGGCAGTTCATTTGACGAAGCGCCGCTTAGTGATTCTGCGCTGGATTCGATTGATTTAACTCCCGGCCTAAACGAAGAAACTTCTTTTGACAGTCCTTCATTTTCACAGGAAGAAAGCGCGCCTCTTGATTTAGGAGATCTTGGCGGTGACTTTGCGTCTTCTTCGATAGATTTAGGAGACGAAGAAGAATCTTCCGGCGGTGATTTTGAAGGCGGAGATATCGGAGGCGATGTTTTCGGCGGCGACGACTTTGCTCTTTCTGGGCTTGATGATATTCTCAATAAATCCAAAGCAGTAACAATACCGATTCCTGTTACCAAAAAGAGAAGATTTGGCAGAAAGAAAAAAGCAGAAGAAATACCGGATTCCGAAGAAGATATCGAAGAGATTTCGCTCAGTCAAAACGATGTAGATAATTTGCTGCGCACCCTCGCTTCTTATCCGTTAAACTTAAGAGTTGCCTGCGAAGAATTAATCGCAGAGCAGGTAATACTTCCGCAGCAGTTGTCAAAGCTGATCCGCCTTCTTGTAAACGGAGCTTATGTCAAAGAAACTGCGGCTCACGTAGAATCAATAACCGGCAAGCCGATTATTATTCCAAAAAGTTTCGAAAAAGGCTCAGGCGCGGCATTCGAAGCGGAACAATCGAGTTTTGCATATATTTTTGTTCATAATTTTCTTCCTGTTTTTAGATTGATTGCCATTATTGCCTTGCTTGCAGGTTCTGTTTTATACCTTGCTTACAATTACATTTACATCCCAATAAAGGCAGAAGGCATTTATAAACGAGGTTACGAACGCATTCCCGAAGGAGCGTATCAGCAGGCGAACGATCTGTTTGATGAGGCTTTTAAACTGCACAAAAAGAAAAAATGGTTTTATTTATATGCAGAAGCATTTAGGGATCAGCGCCGTTATACATTCGCAGAAGGCAAGTACGATAAACTGTTAAGAAATTATCCGAGGGATAAAAAAGGCGTATTGGATTATGCGCATTTAAATACTTATTACACATTTAATTACGAAAAGGCGAACAGGCTGCTTCAGCGTGAGCTTCTGGATTATAATCCAAACGATTACGATGCTCTTCTTGCGGCAGGGGATAATTTCCTTGCTTGGGCGGATTCTGATCCTTCAAGGTTCTTTGACAGATACGAAGACGCGCGTTTTTCATTTGCAAGGCTGATCGAACTTAACGGAAGACAAGTTCCCCTTATGGAAAGAATGTTAATCTACTTTATCCGCATTGATGATCTAAAAGAAGTATTGTATTTAAGATCATGGTTCGAAAGCAGCACAAGACGGCGGCTTTCTGCAGAATCTCTTGCAGAACTTGGCGGTTATCTTTTGGATAAACAGCTCGAAAGACCGCGCGGCGTTCCTAATCCTTATGTCGAAAGCATAGAAAGCGTGAGAGACATGCTGCTGCAAGCTGTAATGATGGATCCGAATCTCCCGGAACCGCATTATCATCTTGCAAGATATCATCACAATCTTAACAATACTTATGACGAAAGATTACTGCTGGAGAACGCAATCCGCGCGTTTGATTTAGCAAGGCAGGAATCTGTCCGCAGGCGTCTTTTTAGAGTTGATACCCATTACCGGTATGCAAATCTTTTAATTAACAGCCGTGAGTTCTTCCCGGCAGAAGAGCAGGTTATAAGAGGTATAGAATTATTCGAAGATTTCTTAAACAGAAATCATATACTGGCTTCGCCTCAGCTTGGGCAGTTATACGGTTTAAGGGGAGATTTAGAATATTTTGTTAAATCTGGCAATATGCAGGCGGCTTTGACTAATTATCATACCGCCGAAAGATATGGTTTTTCTCCGCCAGAAGTTCAGTACCGCATGGGAGCGGCGTATTATCATCTCGAAAACTGGGGCACCGCTCTCGAATACTTATTCAAAGCTTCTGCCGAACTGCCGCTTAACAGGCGTCTGTTATATGCCCTTGGTAACTCCGCTTATCAGCGCGGCGATTTTTTTGCGGCTCAAGGGTATTACAACCGCCTTCTTGATATACTGGAAGGCCAGCGAATCAGGCTGCCTGTTCTTCTTCCGAATGACAGTATTCAATTCCATGAAACTGGCGAGCGTTTAATGTGGGCGCGAAATAATGCCGGCGTTATAAATGAGGCTCTTGCCGATCAAACAGGAAGCCGCGAGTATCGTTCCAGAGCGATGGTTTTATATACCGAATCCGCAAGCGCTTGGGATTCTATAAACAGAAACCCCCAAACTATGACAAGAATGCGCATTATTGACAGTCCGGGCGCTCCATCCATCAATTTGGGCTATTTAAATGCCAATAATGCCCTTAGACCCAGCAGTAATTTTAGGCCGCAGATATATGTTCATATAGATAAGGATGTTCTGGAACCTTCCAGATGGGAAGAACTTTCCGGACGATAGTACCTTATTTTGAAAAAGCCGAATAATAAATGTTGACGGTTTGGGGTTCTCGTGCTAGAATCAGCTATACCAGTTTGGTAAACACCTAAAATCATATCTTTTGGATAAAGCTATGCAGTATTTTGATACTCATGCCCATTTGGGGCTTATTGTTGAAGACCCAATTGAGCAGCTCATTGTTATACAGGAAGCCCGTCAGGCTTCTGTTAACCGAATTGTCTCAATTTGTAATAGTCTCCATGACTTTGGTCAGGTTTATGAAAATTTAAAGTCCGCTTCTCATGTGTACCATGCTGTAGGGGTAAGCCCTTCCGAGGTTCAGAGTCCCGGAAAAGACTGGTTAACGAATATCGAACAGAGCGTTAAGTACCCAAGGGTGGTAGCCATCGGGGAGATCGGTCTCGATTACTACAGAAAATTCGGCGACAAAAAATCCCAGATCGAACTTTTTATAACACAGCTAGACCTTGCCGCAAAGCTGAATTTACCAGTTATTATTCATAACCGTGACGCAGGCCATGATGTATTGGATATTCTTCGAGATCGATTGCCTCCAAAGGGCGGTGTTTTTCATTGTTATTCCGAAGACGCGGCTTATGCAGAAAAAGCTCTTGATCTAAACTTGTATTTTTCCTTTGCCGGAAACCTTACATATAAAAACGCTAAAAATCTGCACGAGACGCTTGGCGTTCTTCCGTTAGATCGAATCCTTATAGAATCAGAAAGTCCGTTTATGGTTCCTGCAGATTACCGCGGCAAAAGAAATATGCCCAAATATCTGCCGATAACCGCAAGTTACATGGCAGAAATGCTGGAGGTAGAAGAAGAAGTTCTTGCCGCCCAGCTTTGGGATAACTCCTGCAAGTTCTTCGGCCTTCCGAATGAATAAATCAGGAAGAAGAATAACCAAGATTATGGTTCGAATTCTTTTCTTTCCTCCGTGTTACTCCGTGTACTCCGTGGTTATTTCTTTTGGATTAGGTTTATTGTGAATTTGTATCGTCCTGTAAAAATTG
Organism: Treponema sp.; assembly: GCA_009784935.1. Taxonomy (GTDB): domain Bacteria; phylum Spirochaetota; class Spirochaetia; order Treponematales; family Breznakiellaceae; genus WQXQ01. The sequence goes on along the minus strand of WQXI01000044.1, from coordinate 6,838 downwards.
GTTCTCTCGATGTTCCCGGAAACCTTTTTCTCGCTCCTGTTGCCGGTTATACAGACCGGGCGTTCCGTTCGATCTGCGCGGAAGAAGGCGCTTGTTTTTCGTTTACCGAGCTCGCCTCTGCAGAAGCAATATCGCGCAAAGGATTAAATTCGCAGGCTATTAATTTAATAAGCAGGGGAGACAGCGAAAAACTTTATGCAATTCAGCTTTTCGGCGGAACACCGGATTCAATCTATAAAGCGGCATCGCTCCTCGCGCCCATGCGCCCGGATGCGCTGGATATAAACTCCGGCTGTCCTGTTCCAAAAGTCGTAAAAAACGGCGCAGGTTCCGCTCTTATGAAAACTCCCGCCGTTATGGGCAAAATAGTAGAAGCTGCTGTTCGTGCCTCGCGCGAAAGCCTTGGAGATATCCCTGTTACAATAAAGATCCGTTCCGGCTGGGACAGCAAATCAATAAATTATGCGGAGTGCGCGCGAATAGCTGCCGAAGCCGGAGCGGCAATGATCACTTTGCATCCGCGCACACGGGCGCAAAACTACGAAGGAAAAAGCGATTGGTCGCACATTGCGGATTTAGTTTCGCGTCTTAGCGTTCCTGTTACAGGCTCCGGCGATTTATACACTCCCGAAGACGCTCAAAGAATGCTCAAAGAAACAGGCTGCGCCGCTGTTATGTTTGCCAGGGGTTCGATGGGGAATCCTTTTATTTTTCCCGCCGCGCGCTCGTTTTTGGAAAAAGGCGTTTGGGAGCCTGCGCCGTTTTCTGCGAGGATAGCCGCAGCTATGCGTCATCTGGAAATGCTGTCCGCAGATATCGGCGAGCGCACTGCCTGCCTCGAAATGCGCAAACAATTCTGCGCTTATACAAAAGGGTTTACAGGGGGAGCGGCTCTGCGGGAAAAGGCAGTTCATGCCAAAACAATTGAAGAATACCGCAATATAGTGTCAAATGCCGATTGACCTGTTTTAGTACAATCTTTATTCTTAAGATATGGATTTAAAGTTCATCAGACGACCTTTTAGATATGCAAGCTTTAACGCATTATATTGGCTTATAGGGATAAATCTGCTCGTTTTTGCGCTGCCGTTTTTTCTGGGAAGAAATTTTTGGGAATTATTTGTAGTGCTGTTATCGATGAATCCTGCGCTTGTTATCGAACATAAGTTTATATGGACTTTCGTTACTTATATGTTCATGCATGCCGATTTAACCCATATTCTTTTTAATATGTTTGGGCTTTTTGTTTTTGGAATGCATTTAGAAAGACAAATGGGCAGTAAAGAATTTCTCTTGTATTATTTTGTTACAGGAACGCTGGCAGGGATCTTTTCATTTGTTATTTACTATTTAACAAATAATTTTGAAGTATTTCTTATGGGCGCTTCCGGGGCGCTTTTTGCTGTTATGCTGGCTTATGCAATATTTTTTCCTACTTCTATTATTTATATCTTTGCTGTAATCCCGGTACGCGCTCCATTAATGGTACTGGGTTATACAGTCATTTCAATATTTTTTATTCTTACAGGGCGCGGCGGTAATATAGCTCATTCCACTCATCTTGCAGGTTTTATTTTTGGCTGGATTTATTTTACGGTACGCTTCGGCGTTAATCCATGGCGGCGGTTAACAGGACGTTAGAATATTAATGAGGTAAAAATGAAAAAGGTTGGCATACTTTTCGGCGGTAAGTCCGCAGAGCACGAAATCTCGCTTTTGTCTGCAAACAATGTAATAGAAGCGATAGACAAGAAAAAATTTGAACCTATTCTAATAAAGATCGAAAAATCGGGCAAATGGAATATTAATGATATATTTGCCTGTGATGTTATTTTTCCGATTCTGCATGGACCATTCGGCGAAGACGGCACGATACAGGGTTTGCTAAAACTGGCGGACATTCCTTTTGTCGGACCCGGTGTATTAGGCTCTGCAGCCGGTATGGACAAAGATGTAATGAAGCGGCTTTTGCGGGATGACGGGATACCAATCGGGAAATTTATTGCCGCGTATAAGAATCAAAAACTGCCGTCATTTGCAGAAGCAGAATCTGCGCTTGGTACGCCTATTTTTGTTAAACCTGCAAACATGGGCTCTTCTGTCGGGATAAGCAAAGTCCGCAGCGAGGCAGAATTTAATGCCGCGCTTAAAGAAGCGTTTTTGTATGATACAAAAATCGTTATAGAAGAATTTATCTCAGGGCGCGAAATCGAATGCGCGGTGCTTGGCAACGAAGAGCCTGCTGCTTCAGTTCCCGGAGAAATTATTCCTTCGCATGATTTTTATTCCTACGATGCCAAATATATCGATGATAACGGCGCAGCGCTGGAAATCCCCGCAAAGCTTGACGAACAAACAATCAAGCGGGTGCAGGAACTTGCGTTAAAAGTTTTTAAGACTCTTTGCTGCGAAGGGCTCTCTCGCGTCGATTTATTTTTATGCACTAATGGTGAACTAATCGTAAACGAAATCAACACCATGCCAGGTTTTACAAAGATCAGCATGTACCCAAAAATGTGGGAAGCAAGCGGTATTTCGTACACCGAACTCATCACACGCTTAATCGAACTTGCAATCAGCCGTTTTGAAAGAGACAAGCTGCTAAAAACTAGCGTTGTGTAATCGCTTTTTCTTCCTCCGTGCAACTACAGTTGCCAATACTCTGTGTACTCTGTGGTTAATCTTCTTCCTTTGCGCCTCTGCGAGAGTTCTTCTGTCAATGGTTTACAAACTGTGAATTTTAGGAATAAATTATGTTTTTTACTTGACAGAGTTAAAGAAATTTATTAATCTTAAATCATAGAAAGGCGGTGAGCTGGCTTCGCCCGGGCTATTTTCCCGGATACGTTGCGAGCCATCGCCGTTCTTATATATAGTTACACTACTAATAAAAGTTGAATGTATGTAATTTTTTCCAATTTTTACTTTTTTAGCTTTTTCTTCGCTTAATGTAAACCGAATAAAATACTCCCCGATACCATCATTAAATTTGTTTATATAATGGTGATATTCCTTTATATTTGGGTGATATTTATGACCTTTTTGATGTACTTCTGGTTCAGACCATCCAAGTAATGATGTTTCATAAAGAGCAGGAATGTAATTAATAATTCTAGAAACGTCATATCCCTTATGTTTGATTATTTTTCCAACTGTACTAACTGGAATTTCTGCTATACGCTCATCATTTAAATTTTTTATTGGACTGAATGAACGTACAATATTCTCAGCTTCTTTTTGATTAAGAACCATATTTAAAGTGATTTTTTGAGCTTCAAGGTTTTGAATCGTTGTAACCCGATTGGTGTATTCCATCATATAACTATACAATTGTATAGAATATTAGTCAAGAAGTATTTGATATTAAATCTAAAGCTCTGCGCTCCCCGTCGCTGTTGCTGGACAATTAGAGTGAGGCAGGTGAGACAGCAATCACAAGATTTTTATTTGCAAGCGGGTTTAATACCCCGCACTTCAGTGCGGTTTTAATAACGTAATGTTCTGTTTTTACTGGTATTAAATCCCGCATACAATCCATACCTTACAGAAGCAACATACCCCACCATTCATGGTGGGGTATGTTGATATTTAAATTCTTGCATACAATTTATCTTTTACTGCTTCTGCAACCCAAGAATTAAGGCTTTTTCCTTCGCTTTTTGCGCTTACTGATGCGTAGGAATGGAGTTCCGGCGGTATCCTTAAAACTAATTTGCCGGATGCAGGGATATCCGGGTCTTTTTTCATACGTTTACAAAATGCAAGATAATCATCTATGCTTTCTCTAAACGACTTGTGCAATTCTCTGACACTTGTACCCTTAAAGGTAACAACGTCTCTAAGACCTATTACTTCGCCGTAAAATATTTCGGCTTCGTCATCGTACTCGGCTTTCCCGGTATATCCTTTATATTTCATCATTTGTTACCCCTGCATTCTTTAGAAATAATCTTACAGATTTTATCGCACCCTTGTCTGTCTCTTTTTGCGGGTGCGGTCTATGAAAAACCGCTGCTACATTATTAAGCATTATACATACTCTGGAGCCGCTTCCTTCTTCTATATGTGCTCCGCATGCGCCGAAAAGGCTTTCAACATCTGACCATAATATCGAACTTTTTATTGGATTATGGAAAATGTCTTTTAGCGTTTTCCTTTGTTTTGAGTTCATAATATAATGATATCACAATGTGATACTACTGTCAATAAAAAAGATTGAATTGTCTCGTATTTTATCCTATATACCAACAGGAAGGTGTTAAACGCTGCCGTTGGGCAATTAAAAAGCTAGACGCCCCAATAATGCATAGAGCATTACAGAAAAATATTCACGCACCAGGTATGCAGGCAGTACAGACCTCTGGCTTCTGCTTGGAACTCCGGATATGTTTTTGTATCCAAGTTTTTTGGCGACAGCAATGGCTCGGAACATATGGTAATCTGTTGTGACAATTACTATGTTTTTCTCTGTCAAATTATATAGTTCGTTTGAGAATTTTAAATTTTCCAGCGTGTTTCTCGCTTTGTCTTCCATTAAGATTCTATCTCTATTAACTCCGTTTTCTATCATGTATTTTCTTATTGCTTCCGCTTCTGTAATATCCTCGCCGGGACCCTGTCCTCCCGATGCTATCGCAATTACATTCGGATGTTCGTTTAAAAATTCCGAAGCAGTGTTAATTCTTCTAGTTAATGGAAACGAAGGATAAATGCCTACAACCTGACAGCCGAGAACGATAACATAATCAGTTTCATCAACAGGCGGTTCGCCATGCATGCTGGATAAAATAGCCGTTTGAACAACAAAAAATGAAATTACGCCAAAACAAAAAACTGCAATACCGGTAATTCTTACAAACAAAGGAAACTTTTGTACAACATTTTTTATTTTATCAAACTTAATCATTGTAATAATCAATAATAATCCGAATACACCCGTAAGAAAAACAGCAATGTCAAATCTGCTCCATAATCTTGAAACATTAATAGCATAAATAATAATTAATATTCCCGAGAGCACTAATGCGGTTTTAACGAATATTTCTAAAGCAAGTTTAACAAAAATAAGCCACTTCACGGTTTTAGTCCCGGTACATCAAACTCCGGCGGGATTTTTGTCGGCATACCTTTAGAATCGACAAATGCCCATGTTACTTTGGCAGCTTCTCTTGCCCGCTTAATTACTTCTTTAGTCGGCTTTTGACCAACCCTTACCGTCGATATGGTAGTTCCCATTATATATAGTTATGTAATACATTTTGCCTTACTAGTCAATAGTTATTTCTTTTCCTGCCTTACATTCTGCAGTTCTATAAGCTCGTCAATCTGCCGTAGTACAAAATCCATGTGCTATCAGAACACTAAAATTCCGGATACAATCCAGCAAAAAGAGCTTGTTTTTACCTATTGAATGTCATATTATAAAAAATATGGATCTTATCATTGAATTCAATCCTGCCGCTTTTACTCATAAGGTGAGTGAAGCGGACATCTATTGGGTTTTTGATACGGCTATATACGATGGTCTATTGGATGAGCCAGATGATGATGATGCAAGGGATAAATATCTATTAATCGGCTTTGACCGTAATGCAAATCCTATTGAGATATTGTATAATTTTATTAGTGATTATCGTGTAAATGTATTCCATGCAATGCCTTGCAGGAATATATATCACCATTTATTAAAATAGAAGGAGAAATAATGGCGCACATGACTGATGAAGAAGCAAAAAGACTAGATGAAAAATGGACAAAAAACCCGCCAAAACCTGGTCCTAACGGAACAGGCTATTTTACTCAGTGTAAAAAAACCGCTCATACGGTAACGATTGACAATGTTACCGCCAATTATTTGAACACAAAGGCCATTGCGGATCATAAAACTCCTGCCCAGATAATCAGTGAATTGGTACAAGAAAAGATTGCCATTTGTTTATAAAATAATATTTCTTATTCTCTAGACGCCTGCGAAAAGTGTATATAGAAAAACCTATTTCTCCTGCTTTACATTCTGCAGTTCTATAAGCTCGTCAATCTGCCGTAGTACAAAATCCTGAAACTCCGGGTATAATTCGTTAAAAAGAGAGGTTACTTTTTCCAGTTTTTCTTCTGACGTGCTGTTGAACATCCGCCCTTCGCCTGTGAGCAGCCAGTGTTTATTGACAGAAAAAGCGCTGGAAATAAGGTGGATAAGACGGTCTTTCACCTCGTTATGGCCTAATTCGATTCCTGCTAAATAACCATTTGAGACATATACTGCCTTGGCAAAAGCTCTTTGGGATAACTTTAATGTATGCCTTAGCTCAATAATTCTTTCATTTACTGACATATGTTCTTGACTCTCACAATTATATTACTACTTTGCTCGCCTATCAAGCAAAAATATGCAATTTTTTGAGTTTTTTTTAATAATTTTTGTTAAATATCTTGACAATGCTCATATATGTATTATTATATGCTTGTATTGGAGCATTATATGATCAAGCAGCTAAAGCTTATGCGTTTACAATGTAGTTTCCCAAGGTTAACTGAGATTAATCAGTTCTATGTATTGGGTCTTGCTGAAGGTTTGAAGCATGCGCAAGGTAAGGATGGAGAAAAAGCTATGGTAAAAATGCCGGATAATTCTATTAGAGAAAACCGGCTTTTTATAATCGCTGATTAAGGCGATAAACTTGCTCTTAAGAGTAAGGCAATTAACAAAGTCTTATAAATAAGGCTTTTAAGGAGTTTTTTTATGAAGAAAAAAAATCTTTTTGGAATGGTTCTGATAGCTGTAATGCTGATGACAGGGTTTGCTTTTTCAAGCTGTGAAACATTTGACGATTTCGCTTAT
>WQXI01000043.1 GCA_009784935.1 Treponema sp. | reverse complement strand
GCCGAGGTTCCTCAGTTTTTTGATTTCCTCACTTCACGAATCAAACCTTCCGCCGGCTCCCTGATCCCGTCAGACCAGAGTACCACTTTTCCAGATAACTTAAATCATAGAAACTCCGTGGTAGAATTTTTAGGATCAGTTTTACAATTTCAGAAATCACTATAATACTTGCTGAGAGGGCGAAGATTTTTCCCCAGAGTTCCAGCGGAAGCGGCACAGTGCCGAAAACAGCTCCCGCGTACTGAACAATTAATACCTGAAGCGCAATAGTGCCGAAAGTAACGACAAGCATTAATTTATTATTAAAGAAATTTATAAAGATTGAATCTGTAAAAAGTTCTCTGCAGTTAAAAGCGTTAAAAAGCGCAAAGAGCGAAAACAGCGCAAAAATAGCAGTTGACGCATATTGTTCCGTTGCGTTTAAAATATCAAACTTATGCTGTAATATAGAAATTATGCTGATATAAAGACCAGATAAAATGATACGGATCAAAAGCGGACGTGACAAAATGTTTTCGCTTCTTTTGATTGGTTTGCGTTTCATTAAATTACTTTTTTTATGTACAGGTTCAAGACCGAGCGCAAGAGCGGGCGGACCGTCCATTATTATATTAATCCATAATAAGTGCAGGGCAGAAAGCGGCGTTTTTAATCCAAGAACAGCAGTAGTAATTAAAACCGTCAGTACAGCTCCAATATTTACCGTTAACTGAAAACAAATAAACCTTTTAAAGTTTTCATAAATACCTCTTCCCCAGCGGATTGCGTTTACAATTGTAGAAAACGAATCATCCAAAAGAACAATATCGCTTGCTTCTTTAGAAACTTCTGTCCCCGAAATACCCATTGCGATTCCCACATCGGCGTTTTTAAGAGCGGGAGCGTCATTAATTCCGTCGCCTGTAACTGCGACAACATTTCCCTGCGCTTTTAATAAATTGACAACACGCATTTTAATTACAGGAGTACTGCGCGCGATAACGGTTATAGTCTCAAGTTTTTTTGACAACTCGTCATCACTGAGAGTCTCAATTTCGCGCGCTTCAACTGCGGTTTTTCCGTTTTCCAGCAAGCCGAGTTCGTTTGCAATCGCTGTTGCCGTAACAATATTGTCGCCTGTAAGCATTTTTATTCCGATTCCGGACTGACGGCACTGGCTTACAGCGTCAAAAACATCCGCGCGAAGCGGATCAGAAATTGCCGCAAATCCGTCAAAAGTCATGCCGCTTTCTGCAGAGTTTTCGTCATCATATTTTTCATTGTCTTTTAGCTGTTTATGAGAAAACGCAATAATCCTAAATGCTTTTTCCTGAAGGCTTGTAATCTCGTTCTCAATTTCTGCGCGTTTGCCGGCGTCAATTACGCACATACTAAATATTTTTTCCGGGCTTCCTTTACTGTAAGAAATAAAACTGCCGTTATTTTGTATCACAGTAGTCATGTTCTTTTTTTCGGAAGAAAAAGGAAATACATGCGCTATGCTCGTATTTTTTCGTTTTTCGTTATAATCCCATCCAGATTTTCCCGCGGAGGAGAGTAGTGCGCACTCTGTAGGATTGCCGAGAAAAATACCGCCTTTTCCTATTTGAGCGGTGCTGTTAACGCAGATATTTGCGAGGACATCGCTGTTTTCAATTTCTGTTTTTACAGTCATTCTGTTTTCGGTTAAAGTGCCTGTTTTATCGGAACAGATAATATTAATACAACCGATAGTTTCTGAAGCTATTATTTTTTTTACAAGAGCATTTTGTTTGGAAAGTTTTATTATATTTAACGAAAGCGAAAGAGCTACAATGGCAGGTAATCCTTCCGGCACTGCCGCTACAATAAGAACAATACTTAATAAAAATACATCAACGATATTTTGAAAATTTAATTCGCCCTGTCTTGTAAAAAAAATAATCTGCGAAACAAAAAAAAGCGCCGAAGCAATTATACCGGCAAAGGCGATAAGTTTGCCCATCCGTCCGAGTTTTTCCTGAAGCGGAGTAGTGGTCTTTGCAGCGCCGGACAGCTCAGCTGCGATTTTGCCGAACTCTGTTTTGCTTCCTACTGCGGTTACCAATAATCTGCCGAAACCGTTTGTAATAAATGTACCCGAATACAGCATATTATGCCGTTCTGCAAGAGGCGTGTTTTTATCAGTAATTTTTAACAACGCGTTTTTTTTAGCGGGAATACTCTCGCCTGTAAGCGCTGATTCATCGGCGTTTAATTCTGTGCTTTCTAAGAGTCTTCCGTCGGCGGGGATTTTATCACCCGCAGAAATTATAATGCAGTCACCGGTAACAATATTGCGTTGATTAAGCATAACAGCGCTTCCGCCGCGAAGAGCCTTAACGATTATATCCTCGTTTATTTTATTCAGCGCTTCAAAAGCCTTAGCGCTTTTGCCTTCCATTACTATAGTAATTGCAACTGATATAAAAATCGCGGCAAAAATACCAATTACTTTTAATATGTCAGCTTCTCCGCCTGCGGCGGCATTAGCGATATTAATAAAAAGCGCAATTATTGCCGCAAAAATTAAAAGCAAAATCATAGGATCGCTTGCGCAGGTTATAATGCGCTTAAATAAGGATTCTGGTTTTGGGCGCGCGATAATATTAGAGCCGTATTTGGCAGTATTTTCTTTTACTTGTGAGTCAGTTAAACCAACAGCCGGATCTACCCCGTAAAACGCCGCAAGTTCATTTTTTTCGCTTGTAAATTCGTTCATGTGTTATATGTTAGCATAAAAAAACACAGAGGTTACAGAGGTCTTGGTTTAAAAACCTATCTCCTCCATATTTCTCTGTGCTTCGTATAAAAGCATGGAGTTTTGCATTAAAACGCAAAACTCCTAAACAAAATCACGCAGTGATTTTGTTATTAATCTACTTTAAACCTCGAAACTTCTTTCATTAATGTATCAATACCTTCGCGGTTTTTAACGCTTATTTCGTTAACGTGATGTACAGCGACATTAATCTGATCAGCGCCAGATGCCATTTCGTTCATACCTGATGTAATTTCCTGCGTAACTTTTTCGAGATTTGTGCTTTCCTGAATAACTTCTTTTGCGCCGCTAAGCATTTCATTAGAACCGCTCTTTACCTGTCTTGTGATGTCATTAAGGTGGCTTACGCCGTCAAGAACCTGTCTGGAACCTTCGCCCTGTTCTTCCATCGCGTTGCGGATAATTTCTTCTTGTTCCGATACAGTCTTAACGCCGCTATCGATTGCTTCAAACTTGTTAAGAACATTATCTGTAGACTGAGTGATCTTATCGATACTTTCTTTGATTTTTCTAAGAACAGTGCCGATTGTCTTGGATTGTTCGCCGGAGCTTTCTGCGAGCTTGCGGATTTCGTCAGCTACTACAGCAAAGCCTTTGCCTGCTTCGCCTGCGTGCGCAGCTTCGATCGCCGCGTTCATAGAGAGAAGGTTAGTCTGGCTTGCGATATTTTCCATAACGGAATTGATCTCTAAAAGACCTTCTGATTCGCGGGCAATTTCCTGAATATCAGACGCGACTTCCTGGAGTCCGCCGCGGCCGACTTCTGATGATTCTTTTAAGAGTTTTACGTTTGCAGCGTTTTTAACCAGCGTATCTGTAACAGAAGCAATATTTGCAACCATTTCTTCTATTGCCGCAGATGCCTGAGCGACATTGGTGTTCTGGTCTTCGACGTGGTCATTAAGCTTATTGATGTTAAATGTAACCTGTTCCATTGTCGCGTTTGTTTCGCTGACACTGGCGCTCTGGTTGATAACGCGTCCTTTAATACTCTGAACGTTAGCCGTAATCTGATTAATCGCGGCGGCAGTTTCGTTCATATTACTTGCAAGGTCTGCGCCGATATCAGACAGCTTTGCAGCTTCACTCTTGATACTGATAACAAGATTTTTGATTTTTTCCAAAGTGTTATTAAAGTAAAGCGACAATTGTCCAATCTCATCATTGGAAGTATTTACAATCCTCTTTGTAAGATCGCCTTCGCCTTCTGATATATCCTTAAGAGTTTGGGTTACGTTAATAATCGGTTTTACAATACCCGACGCAACAAGGAATGTTACAACCGCTGCAGCGACAAGTATGCCAAGTGCAAAGAAAACTGTAATCCATGTCATTCTGCGGATAGGTGCATCAATCTCACTATTTGGAATACCAAGCATTAGGCTCCATGGAGTATCCATTCCGGTAATTACGATAGGAAAGTAAAGAAGATGAATATTTGTTCTTAAAACGTTCGAATAAGTATCAACGGCAACCGCATTTCCTTCGCTATCGCCGCCGTTTCTTATTGACTGCATAACTTCGGCATGCTGATTTCCCAACAGCGTTCTTTCGCCTTCGTTAGTGCCAAAATTTGAGCCTACGCGATCTGTAACATAGTGTGCGACAATAGTACCGTCATTTGCATATACTGCTGCAATTCCGCTGCCATCATAAACACTCTTAACAATATTGTCTACTATCCCCTGCATTGCACTGACATAATCAACGCCGACAACGCCGACAACTCTGTTTCTGCTGTTTTTTACCGGGTACAATATACTGACAACAGCAGCATTGCCGTAACCGGAAACATTCATCCAAACAGGAGATCTAATTACCGGTTTATCTGTCATGCCGGATAATATATTTTGCCAGCCTTCATAACCCTGATCCAATCTTTCGACATTGCCTGTTAACCTGCGGGAATAAGATGATTGGAATTGCGTATTTGCACTGTCGATAGTATCCAAATGCCATGCAGTCCAGATACTGATAATTCTCTGATTGGCATTAATTACAGTTTCAATGATGTCATCATAAGTTTCGCGTCTCATGTTCTCCGGCGTTGTTTCATACCCGCTGAATATCTCTGATATAATGTTCCCGTAATAGGTAAATGCTTCTATCCTTTTGCTTATTTCTAACGCGTTCTCGCCTGCCAGCGCGTCGGCAAATTTATATGCAGTTTCTGTCTGCATACTGGATGCTGTGGTTATAACGATAATCATTAAAATTAAGATTATTGCAGAAATAATCGCAAAGATAATGGCTGTTAGTCTAAATTTAAGACTCATAAAAAATCCCCCTTTTCTATTGAAAAAGCACAAAAATCAGATCATATCGTTAAATTCTAACATTTTATAAAAATAAGTCAATATCAAAGAGGAGAAAAATGATTTATTTTTGATTAATATGGTAATTTTTAGCGTTATTTTTCAAGGAAACATAAAATATATCATAGAATATTAAGAAGTTTACCGTAAAATTCTCAGAGAAAAGCAGTGCTTTTCGTCTAACTTCTTTGGTTTTTAAACGGCGCAAGTGTATCTTTTACCTTTTTATTGCAATTTTTTGTAAATATAGATTTTTGCTCAAGCGTTTTGCCGATATTAGAAAGGATTAGTATGAAAAAAACAAAAAATACAGGGAAAAACACAAGAAGAACGCCAAAAAGACGCAAAAAAACCGGTTTTTCCGATGCATTTAGAGCATTTATTTTAGTTTGTATTTTAGTTGGTCTTTCAGCAGTTATTTCCTTTGCTGTAATAATGGTTCATGCTGCTATTAATAATAGTAATAATACCGAAAATACCGAAGATATCGAAGAACCTGCAAATATTCAAATTACAAGACAGCCCGATCCGCCTCCCCAACCCCAGCCGGAGCGAGAACCTCTGCCTCAGCCTAATCCACAGCCTCCTCCTCAGGAGACACAGCCAAAACCGCCTGTACAGCCGCCTGTGGCGCCGTCAGGAACAGTTACAAGCGCTGTGATTCCGCCTGTTAATGTAAGACCTCCGCCCAATCTTGGTTCTGTTGTTTTTGTAATAGATGATGCCGGAAACAATCTTAGAGAACTCGAACCGTTCCTGAGGCTTCCGGGTCCAATAACAATTGCAGTTCTGCCGGGTCTTCCTAATTCGGCAGAAGCGGCAAGGCGGATAAGAGCCGCAGGAAAAGAAGTAATTCTGCATCAGCCGATGGAAGCGGTTGGAGGACAAGACCCCGGTCCCGGCGCGATTTATTCCGGTATGAGCGCAGACGAAATAAGGCGTATCTTAGCGCGTAACCTTGCAGAGGTAGGACCTGTCACCGGAATGAATAACCATCAGGGGTCAAAAATAACAATGGACAGAGAGATAATGCAGGTTATTTTAAACTTTTGCATGGAAAATAATATTTATTTTTTGGATTCGAGGACTACTTCCGAATCTGTCGTGTCTTCTGTCGCACGTCAAATGAATTTTAAAGTTGCCGAAAGAAATGTTTTTATTGACAACGAACAAAATAAAAACGCTATGCTTCGTTATATTTCTTCTGGTCTTACAAGGGCAAGAAACGACGGCTCTGTTATAATGATCGGGCATACTTGGTCGCCGGATTTAGCGCCGCTTCTTGCAGAACAATATCCGATTCTTGCGGCGCAGGGTTATACCATTAGGACAGCTTTTGATATAATCAAATCCAGATGATTGTTTTAGGAATAGAAACATCCTGTGATGAATGTTCGGCAGCAGTAGTAAAAGACGGCGAAAAGATTCTCTCTAATGTAATAGCGACACAAATACCTTTTCATGCGCTTTATAACGGCGTAGTGCCGGAAGTTGCCAGCAGAAAACATGCAGAATGGATTTATGCAGTAGTAAAAGAATCGCTGGAAAAAGCAAATCTCGGCGTTAGTGATATAGAAGCTGTTGCTGTTACAAACCGTCCGGGGCTTTTTGGCTCTTTACTGGTAGGACTTTCATTTGCAAAAGCGTTTTCGTGGGCGCGCAATATTCCGTTTATCGCAGTAGATCATATGCTTGCGCATTTATACGCCCCGCGCCTTTATAAGGGAGAAATAGGTAAGGATGATTATCAAACAAAAAAGCCGGAATACCCGTTTTTGGGTCTGCTTGTTTCCGGCGGGCATACAATTATTTGCCGTGCCGATGATTTTGATAAGATCCAAGTTTTGGGTACCACAATCGATGATGCCGCAGGCGAAGCTTTTGACAAAACTGCAAAGTTCTACAATTTTGGCTATCCCGGCGGCGTCATAATCGATAAATTAGCGCAAAACGGAGACAGCGCGGCTTTTAATTTTTCTATGCCGTCTTTGCATAAAGGCGACCATCGTTATGATGTTTCGTATTCCGGTTTAAAAAACGCCGTGATCAATCAGCTTGATATATTTAAAGTAAAAGAAAACTATACAAAAGAAGATATCGCAGCGTCTTTTCAGAAGACGGCGATAGAGATTTTATTACGCGCTCTTTTAAACGCCGCAGAAGATACAGGTATTACAACAATTGTCGCAGGCGGGGGAGTTGCAGCCAACAGTTATCTTCGCGCGAGGCTTAAGGGGTACGCCCATCTGGAATGCATATTTCCTCCTTTAGAACTGTGCGGCGATAATGCCGCTATGGTAGCAGGTATAGGTTATCATTACCTAAAAAGGGGAGAATGTTCTTCGATAGATGTTTGTGCTTCTGCGCGTGTGACAGGATTTAAAAAAAAGTACCCTTAATTTAATTTTTCTACCGTTTGATTTACCGTTTACTTCTTTTGCCCAAATTTCCGCAAGGATACTCTTTCGTCAAAAGTCATCTTGGTTCTGCGCGTTCCTTCGCCGTCAGGGAGCCCTATTGGAAGGATAACGCGAAGGCGGTAACCTTTCGGAGCGCCAAGTATTTCTAAAGCGCGTTTTTCATTGTTTTCGTCAAAGAAAGGACTGTCAAGCCAAAGCGAAACATAACCCAAAGCTGTTGCCGCAAGGAGCATTTGAGCCGCGGCAGCGGAATAATCTTCCATTTCAAAGTTCCATTGAATCGCCTGTGCCGAAGGATCTGTAAGAACTGCAATCGCCGCAGGAGCGGTAAGAAGTCCGTCAGTCGGGGCTATCTCGCTGATAGGCTGTAATGATTCTCTATCCGGCAGAATTACAAGGCGTACATACTGGCTGTTGTTTCCTGTGGGAGCGGCAAGACCCGCCTTTGCGATTTTTTCCAGAACTTCATACGGAACAGTATCCGGCAGGAATTTTTCTTTGTGAGAATATCGTTTTTCTACAGCTTCAAAATAATCCATAGTTTTCTGTCTTTTACTTTCTAAAGAGCGACCATCTTTTTTCTTTTTCGGTTATGCTTTCGAGGACAACCTGCGCAAGCCGCTTAAAGTGCTGAGGAAGCAGTTCTTGATCGCGCGAATTATAGTAACCTAAAACTTTATTTAATTCTTCCCGCGCTTGTTCGTATCTTCCCTGTTTATAGTGAATAAACGCCAGATGGTATTCTGCCGTAATAACAAGGTCTATATTGGTTTGATTGCGTTCATGCAATACCCGATAGTACTGCGCCGCTACATTGTAACTGTTTCTGTCCATTGCTTCCTGCGCGCGCTGCATTATCTCTGCCGCTGACATATCATCTGTGATTTTTGCGGTAAGACAGGAGGAGAATAAAATAACAATAACGAATGCAAAAATGAATTTGTTCATGCCCATAGTATAACTATAACAACTTATTTAGTAAAGCGTAACATTGACCATCTTTCTTTAAAAGTGCATAATTGTGTCTATGGTTGTAGGTATTATTGGCGCGACAGGTTATGCCGGAGCCGAATTGGCAAGGCTTCTTTCGGGTCATTCAAAAATCAAAAAATTGGCTCTTTCCTCTGTTAGTTTCGAAGGCGACAGGATAGAAAACGTATATCCCGCCTTTTTGGGCAGAATTTCCGGTAAACTTTTAAAAGCAGAAGAAGTTATCGCCGCTTCTGATGTTGTTTTTTCCGCATTGCCTCATGCTGTTGGAGAGCCGTTTGCCGCCGCCTGCATAGAAAAAAAAATCCACTTTATCGATCTTTCCGGGGACTTTCGTTTTGGAGATGACGAAGCGGTTTACAGCGAATGGTACGGCAAAAATTACCAGTTTCCGGATTTGCATAAAACTTCGATTTACGGACTGCCGGAACTTAACCGCAATTTAATAAAGGACTCAAAATCAAAACCATTAGTAATCGCAAATCCGGGCTGTTATCCCACAGGTGCTACCTTGGGTATTTTTCCCGCGATTGTAAAAGGTTTAACAGGCGAAACTCCAATTATCGTTAACGCTGTTTCCGGCACTTCAGGCGGCGGCAGAGAACCTTCGCGCTCGTTTCATTACAGCGAATGCGCCGATTCTGTTGCGCCTTACAAGATTGCTTCTCATAGGCATGCTCCGGAGATTTCGCGTAATTTAGCGGCGATTTCACAGATAGCAGAAGGCGGAAGCATTCCCGCTCCAAAAGTTATTTTTACGCCTCATCTTGCGCCGATGAACAGGGGTATTTTAAGTACGATTTATATTCCGCTAAAAGAAAAATTCAAAAAAATAGAAGAGATTCAAAAGCTCTACGAAGATTTTTATAAAGACGAACCTTTTGTCCGCGTGCTTCCCAGCGGTGTTTATTCCGCTGCTAACAGAGTGCGGCATTCAAACTTTTGTGATATTTCTGTTAATCTGGACATTCATGGCTCTACATTAATAGTAGTTACTGCGATCGATAACATGATCAAAGGCGCGTCTGGGCAGGCAATCCAGAATATGAATATTTTATTTGACTATGATGAAAGAAACGGACTGGAAGCCATTCCGATGCTGTTTTAGGAGTTTTGTGTGACAGAATTAAACGGCGGCGTATGCGCGCCAAAAGGGTTTATTGCAGGCGGAATCCACTGCGGCATTAAAGCTTCGGGTAAAACGCAAAAAAAAGATTTAGCTTTAATTTATTCGCATAGTTTATGTTCCGCTGCGGCAATGTTTACAAAAAATAAAGTAAAAGCCGCAAGTATTATTGTCAGTCAGGAAAATACTGCAGACGGAAAGCTGCGCGCAATTATAGCAAACTCCGGCAACGCAAATGCATGTACGGGGCAGGAGGGGCTTGTTCACGCAAAACGTATGGCGCAGCTTGCAGCCGACGCTTTTTTAATAAGTCCGTCAGAAGTAGCAGTAGCGTCAACAGGAGTTATCGGCGTTCCTCTTAATATTGGAGTAATTGACGCAAATATTGAAGCTTTAAAAGCAAGCCTCAGAAATGACGCGCAAGGGAATGATGACGCTTTAGAAGCGATAATGACAACCGATACGCGTAAAAAAGAATTTGCAATAGAAATTGATATAAATGGAAAACCAATACGCATTGGAGCAATCGCAAAAGGTTCGGGAATGATTCATCCTAATATGGAAGTTCCAAGTCATGCAACAATGCTCGCATTTATTACAACAGACGCCGCGATTATTCCTTCTGCTCTTAATACAGCTTTGCAGCGCGCCGTAAAATATTCGTTTAATATGGTTACAGTAGACGGCGATACTTCTACAAACGATATGATCGTAATAATGGCAAACGGCGAAGCAGGTAATCCGCCGATGACTCAAGAAAGCTCCGGCTACGATGTGTTTTGCGCCGCGCTTGATAAAGTCTGCGCCGCTCTTGCAAAAATGATGGCGCGCGACGGAGAGGGAGCGACAAAACTTGTTACAGTTTCCGTTAACGGCGCAGGAAGTGAAATTGCGGCGCAAGCGCTTGCCAAATCAATAGCGTCATCTTCGCTTGTAAAGACAGCCTGTTTCGGCGCCGACGCTAACTGGGGGCGTGTGTTATGCGCAATGGGATATGCCGGAGCTGATTTTGATCCCCAAAATACGGATGTAAGCTTTAAAAGTAAAATAGGAGAAATCCTAGTCTGCGAAAAAGGCAAAACAGTTTCTTTTAGCGAAGAAACCGCAAAAAAAATTCTTTCAGAAGAAGAAATTGAAATTATCGTAAATCTTAAAGAAGGAAACGGCGCGGCTGTTGTCTGGGGGTGCGATCTCAGCTATGATTATGTAAAGATAAACGGAGATTACAGATCATGAAAAACGATTCTATTATAAAAAACGAAGACAGCATTCAAAATAAAGACAGCATACCCAATAAAGACAGGGCGGCAACACTTATTCAGGCGCTGCCTTATATTCAAAGTTTCTGCAATAAGACAATAGTTGTAAAATACGGCGGAAACGCAATGTTAAACAGCGAATTAAAAAAAGCCGTAATAGAAGACGTAATATTAATGGCATGCGTCGGTGTCCGCACAGTGCTTGTTCACGGCGGAGGTCCCGAAATCGAAGCCATGCTGAAAAAAACAAATAAAGAAAGCCGCTTTGTTAATGGTCTTAGATACACAGACGAAGAAACAATGGATATTGTTCAAATGGTTTTATGCGGCAAAGTTAATAAAGAAATCACGGCTCTTATTCAAAAAAACGGCGGCAGGGCTGTCGGGCTTTGCGGGATAGATTCGGGGCTTTTAAAAGCAGCCAGAATGAAAGGCGAACATGATTTGGGTCTTGTAGGAGAAATAAAAGAAGTAGACGTTACAATGCTTAACACCCTTTTAAACTCAGAAGTTATCCCCGTTATTTCGTCTGTTGCGTACGGAATTGGCGAAGACGAAGGCAAAGCCCTCAATATTAATGCCGATATTGCTGCCGCTAAAATTGCCGCCGCCCTTGGAGCCGAAAAACTGGTTTTAATGACGGATGTCTGCGGGATTTTACGCGACATTAATGACGAAAGTACTCTTATAAAATCGGTTTCCAGAGCTCAGCTAGGCAGCCTTCAAAAAGAAGGTATTATAACCAAAGGGATGATACCCAAAACAGACTGCTGTGCTATCGCTCTTGACGGCGGGGTTAAAAAGGCGCATATCATAGACGGCAGGCTCCCCCATGCGATACTTATCGAACTTTTTACCGACGAGGGTATCGGAACAATGATAAATCCCTAGTTACACTAGACAAGAAATATTGAAATTTGGTAGACTGTAAAAAGGTAGTGAAATACTAAGGAGGCCAGTTGGCGGAGAAAGATTTACGTGTAAACGAGCAGATTCGATCCAGGGAAGTTCGTCTAATCCGGGATGACGGTGACCAAGGGATTATGTCTGTTTCGCAGGCTTTAGAACTTGCAAGAGAGGCAGAGCTTGACCTTGTGGAAGTAGCGCCGAATGCGGTGCCGCCCGTTGTCAAGATTTTGGATTACGGCAAGTTCAGATTCGAAAACGAGAAGAGACTTAGGGATTCCAAGAAAAAGCAAAAATTGCTTAAACTTAAGGAAATCCGCATGCAGCCCAAAATTGATGATCACGATCTTGATTTCAAGTCTAAACACATTAAAGAATTCCTGATTGACGGCAACAAAGTAAAAGTAACTATTCGTTTCCGCGGCCGAGAACTAGCGCATACAGAACTTGGTTTTGATGTGATGAAAGACGTACTTTCCCGAATAGAGGGAGAATATGTAATGGATAAACCGCCGGCTATGGAAGGCAGGTTTATGTCCATGGTTTTAGGTCCAAAAGGCAAGAAATAATTTTTAAGAGGTAACATATGCCAAAAATGAAAACCAAAAAGAGCGCGGCAAAGCGTTTTTCCTTTACTGGTACTGGCAAAGTAAAGTATAAAAAGCAAAATTTGCGCCATATACTCACAAAGAAATCTACAAAGCGCAAGCGTGGCTTGCGGAAAGCCGGTATTCTGTCAGATGATAATGTACCGGTAATAAGAAAACAGCTTTTACCCTACGGTTAAACAGAGAGGAAAATTATGGCAAGAGCAGTAGACGGTTCCAAAAGAAAGAACCATCGTAAAAAAATATTAAAACAGGCAAAGGGTTACTGGGGAAGACGCGGCAGTAATTATAAAACCGCAAAAGACGCAGTCACCAAATCAATGGCTTATGCTTACCGCGATCGAAAAGATCGAAAAGGCGAGTTCCGCCGTTTATGGATCATAAGAATAAACGCAGCATGCCGCGAGCTTGATATTTCGTATTCCAGGCTTGTAACGGGTCTCGAAAAATGCGGGATTGTTTTAAACCGTAAATCGCTTGCATACCTTGCCAGCGAAGACAAAGCTGCGTTTAAAGCTGTTGCAGAAAAAGCAAAATCCGCGCTGGGAAAATCGTGATAAGCCTTGAGCAAGTTCAGCTTTTAGAATCGAGAGTTGCAAAAGCGATAGAGTATTTGCAGCGCAAAGATGCTGAGAACGCATCGCTTTTGCAGGAAAAATCCAGCCTGCAGTCAAAGCTCGACGCAAATCAAAAGCGCTTAGACGAGCTAGAAATGCTTGTTATGCGCTTTAAAGACGATCAAAGCAAGATAGAAGACGGAATAATGGCGGCGCTTGACCGCCTTAGTCAGTTCGAAGCCGCTTTCGAAAGCGGCCTGAGCCATGGCTCTGGTCAGAGTTCCAGCCAGCAAAAAGAGGGTGTTAAAAAGAACGCTCCCAAAAAAGAAAAACTTTCGGAAGTAGATTTAAATTCCGAAGAATTTTTCGAAATTAACGAAGCAGAAGACAACTCAGGCGAACTGGATATTTTTTAGCGTATTTTAAGGAATATAATGACTAATGAAATTAGGCTTGACATCCTTGGAACTTCATTTACGATTACTGCAGATGCAGATGAGGCGTACTTAAAAAAAGTACTTACTCAGTACAACGAAGCCGTAAAAAATACGCAAAAAATATCCGGTATAAAAGATCCGTTAAATATCGCTGTTTTAACAGGTTTTTTATTATGCGATGAATTTAACAAAGTAAAACAGCAGCTGGAAAACCCAGACGACGAAGCGGATGAAGTAGAAGACCGCACTCTGCGTCTAATTTCTAAGCTGGAGCAGGCGCTTAACTTATTCGGCAATGATAAAAATATATAGGCTTAATAATCAAATTAAAAAATATGATTGGGGCTCTCCCGAATTTGCAGAGATGTGGATGGGGACTAATCCCGGCGCGCCTTCTTTTATCGAAGAAAATGACATAAAAACAGGGTTAAAAAAAACCGAATTAAAAAAAATATCGGGCGAACTTCCTTTTTTATTAAAACTCCTTGCTGTAGAAAAGCCGCTGTCTATTCAGGTTCATCCCGGTAAAAAACAGGCGTTAGAAGGTTTTAAAATAGAAAATAAAAATAAAATAAATTTAGACTCTCCTCAAAGGAACTATAAAGACAAAAATTCAAAATGCGAGATTCTCTGCGCTCTTACTCCTTTTACTTTAATGGCAGGTTTTAGAAAACCAGAAGAAATTCTGGCTTCTTTTAGCAGAGCATCAGATGAACAAAACGCTCTTATCCAAAAATTAAAAAATATTTATCCTAATGACAGAGCAGTATATGCACCCCTTTATCTTAACATAGTAAGTTTAAAACCCGGGCAGGCGGTTTATCTGCCGGCAGGTATTCCTCATTCGTATATAAGCGGCTTGGGGATAGAACTAATGGATAACTCCGACAATGTTTTGCGCGGCGGTCTTACGCCAAAACATATTGATATAAATGAATTAAATAGAATTGTAAATATAGAACCGTTTTATCCTGATATAATGACACCCGGTTCTGAGGTATTGCATAATTTTAACGTACCTGCCGATTTTTCACTTTCTATTGTTCGCGGCAAAGGTAAAAATATAAAATTCTGTGCAGAAAAGCCGTCGATCTGCGCTGTAACAGAAGGGGAACTCAAAATAAATGATTTAATTTTTAAGAAAAACGAATCGTTTTTTATACAATGCAAAAATAAAAACGCAATTATCGAATTAAACGGTAACTTTACAATGTTTTCTGCCAAACAAAATTTAAAGAACAATAAAAGGGCAGTAGTATAGATGAAAATTCTTTTAGATGCCGATTCCTGCCCGAGACCTGCAAGGGATCTTGTTCTGCGCAGGGCAGACAGTTTAAAAATCCGCATTATTTTTGCCGCAAACCGTCCGATTCCTGATTCTAACATTGCAGAGATGGAATTGTGCCCCGCGACAGAAGGTTCGGCGGATGATCGTATTGTAGAATTGGCAGAAAAAGGCGATCTTGCGATAACAAGAGATGTGCCCCTCGCAAAAAGACTTGTAGAAAAAGAAATCTCTGTTTTGGACGACAGAGGACGCATTTTTACTTCTAATAATATTAACGAACTTTTATCACTGCGAAACTTTGCGGTAGGTCTCGCCGACAGCGGACTTGGCATGGAAAGAATAGCAAATTACGGTAAAAAAGAACTCAAAACTTTCGCAGACAGCCTGGATAGACTACTGACAAAAATGACAAGAAGCAAGAATTGATAGGGATCGCAGGGGAAGAATTAAGATAAGAATTTAACCACGGAGTTTCACGGAGTTCTTGTCCGAAAGCCTTTGTGCCTGCTGGAAGCTTCGCTGCAAGGACCTGTGTGAGTTATTTGGGTTTATTCCACTGCGTACCTTACGCTTTACCTTAAAGATCGTGTATATATAAAAGTAGTGTCAACTATTTAAAAAAGGCGACTAGAAAAAGTCCTTGGAATTACAGGGATTGTATAGTACAATAGTAGAGATTTCTAAGAGAGAGGAAGAAATGAAGATTCAATATGTTATCATATTATTAAGCATATGTTTTTTTGTGGGTTGCAGTAATACAGAAAGCAAACTTGATAGGTATATAAAACTTAATTGCAATTTCAAAAAATCTGATGTTTGTTATATTGATATAAAAGAAGTATTAAATGTTGATTTTGATGAAATGTATATTTTTTATAGAACAGTGACAAAAGATGAAATATCAGAAGTCATAGGAATTCCATATAGCAATAAAAAAATTAAAGATGATATATTTGATTATGATTTATTTTATTATGATAACAAATATTGGATAATCCTTCTAAAAAATAAAAAAATAGTATATGAAGATGAATTTTCTCAAAGTAAACTTGAATTTGCTTTTTTTGATAATAGTATAGATGAAAATAGTTGGTTTCCTACTTATTACACAACTTCAATTTTTAGGGTAGAAAGATTCGCTAGTAATGAACCATATAGAAAATACGTTTTTAAATTGTTCTCCGAAGTGTCAACTAATTAAAAGATACGTATGATATAAAACCGTAGGCTACGCAAGGCTGCAGCTATGGAGCAGGAATGCGGGCTGCTGACAAAAATGACAAGATGTAAAAATTTATAGTGTTTGTTTGATTTACCATTGTTCCTGTTTAATCCGATCCTTCGCTTCATCCCTGTAAAGATAACTTAGTAAACTAAATACAGTCAGCATATCCATGCCAAAGTGTATAAAAAATCCATGCCGCGAGGAATTATTGTATTTATAACCTATTTCTAATATAAAATCATCAGAGCTGAAAATATCAAAATCATAATGATGATGTGAAAATCTTAATCCGGCGCGGAAATCTATATGCTGCGGATTATTTACAGTAACAGCATTAATAGAAGCAAATGGCCCCAAAACAAAACCCCACATACTATTAAAAAAATTATATAAAATAACACCATTTACAAAAGTTAATAATGAGTTGTTTTCGTTGTTTGGGTACATATAAAAATTGATAGGTGAAAAAGATATTCCCAATCCAAAACTCGTATTTAAATTAAAATTAAAAAAATTGCCGTATACATATCCGCTTGTAATATTAGAATCAGTATTAAAACCTATCCCCCAAACACCTAAACTAATAGTAAAATATTTTGTTTCGTCAGAAAAAGAAGCGCAAAGTATACAAACAAATAAAATTAAAACAATAAAAATTCTTTTCATAATTTGTTCCTTTTACTGCAATAATATCCAGTTAGCGATTAACTTTACAAATTCGTCAACATCATCATGTTCTATTGGCTGGAAAGCCCAATTCATAAAATATCTAAAAGTAAAAGGTTTATCAGGCAGGTTATTTTGTATATAAATAGTTGAATTAGAAGGAGTAAGGTAATTATGTACGCCATGAAGAAAAAGTACAGGTAAATTTATATTTTTGTAATAATCAAAAGGCCTGATGTGAATAAAACTATTTAACCAGCGTTCAGTTACATCAAAATAAATATCTTCATAAGAATCAGGGGATTCGCTGTTTTCCGGGTTAAAATCATTTATTATTTTTGATATCATTTCATATAAAAAAAGAGGGATGTTTTCGATATTACTCATAAAAACTAATGATTCATAGTAAGACCAGCCGCCAAATCCAAAAGATATTAAGGCTGTAATTTTATCTTTGTTATCTATTTTTTCATATATTAACGGAAGCAGAGCAGCTGCTTCCCAGCCGCTGAATATTACAACAGAAGAAAAGTTTTTTCCTTCGAGATAGCCATTAATGCTTTCTGTATAACAAGCAATTAAATTATGCGCTGTAAGATTAGCTCTGTCTTCCATATCATTTAAATAATTAATTCCCGGCTGTCTTTTTAGTTTTTCCGGTACAAGAATGTTATGCGTATTGCGTAATTCTTTAAGAAGAAACGCAGCTAAACCAACACTCTGCCATAGATCATTCTGCCAAATACCTAAAACAGAATCCCAGCCGCTGCTTTCTAAAACTATTACTAATTTATCAGATTTTTCATTTGGAAACAGATATGCCTGACTATTGGGAAACGTAAGTATTTCCATGCCAGAGTAAGGATTGGTTCGATCAATAAGATCATTTGTTTTATTAGAATTTGTAGCGCAGGAAAAAAAGATTAAAAAAATTAATACAAAAGCAATATTACTTTTTTGCATTAAAATTGGGGGGGGGGGGGGGGGGGAAAAATTAATTTTCCTTTTTTTTTGTTGTGGGGT
>WQXI01000042.1 GCA_009784935.1 Treponema sp. | reverse complement strand
GGAAGCTGAACCAAAAGACCAGTTTGATAAATGTGCGTAATTGGGAAGGGAGCTGCCAAGGGGTAAGAATTCATTGCAATTTGATAAATCCCCTTGACAAAATACATAGGAGTACACGGAGTATTGGCAACTGTAGTTGCCCGGAGGAAGGAAAAGTTGTCGTACAAGAACCTCCGTGAAACTCCGTGTCCTCTGTGGTTCCTCTTCTTGAAGGTAACTTGTTTTTTCGGTAAACTGTATTTATGGAAATTATCACTCTTGGCAATGAACTTCTCAGGCAAAAGGCTGTAAAGATAGAAAAAATCGACGAAAAAACTGCAGAAATTGCAGCGCAAATGATAGAAGTACTTAAGCGTGACAAGGGCGTTGGTGTTGCAGGGCCGCAGATAGGCCTTAATCAGCGTATTTTTGTCGTTCATGTCGAAGGTGATACCGAGCGTGTTTTTATCAACCCTTCAATACTCGAAACATCTCTTGAGACTGTTAAGTACGAAGAAGGCTGCCTTTCTGTTCCCGGAGTTTATGCAAATGTCGTTCGACCTGAGCTAATCAAGGTACAGGCGTGGAACGAGAAAGGCCGTCCATTCACTATAGAAGCAAACGGGCTTCTTGCAAGGGTTATTCTTCATGAGTATGACCATTTAGAAGGGGTTCTTTTCTTTGATCATTTACCCGAAAAAAAGCGCGAAAAAATAATCGAAAAATACGAAAAAGTAAACGCCAAAGCCAAGGAATAAAATGAGAGTTTTATTTGCAGGCAGTCCTATTATTGCTGTTCCTTCACTTTTATCGATTCTTAATATTAAAGGTATCGAACTTGCAGGAGTGCTTACCAATCCTGATACTCCTAAAGGCAGGCATGGTACGCCGGTGCAAACCGAGGTAAGTGAAGCTGCAGAAAAATTGAATATTGTAATTTTAAAACCGGAAAAACTAGATGCGGGCGCAAGAGAGCAGGTTGCTGCTTTAAAGCCGGATTTGCTGGTCTCCTTTGCGTATGGCAGGCTTTTTGGTCCAAAATTTTTGGCGTTGTTTCCCCTCGGCGGAATCAATATTCATCCGAGTTTATTACCCAAATACAGGGGACCGTCTCCATTGCAAGCAGCGATTTTAAATCGTGACAGCGAAACAGGCATTACGATTCAAATGCTGGCAGAAGAAATGGACAGCGGCGATATTTTGGCAGCGGAAAAATTGCAGCTAACAAACAAGGAAACGGCAGATTCGCTCAGCGGAATCGCCGCAGAAAAAGCGGCTTTAATGCTGCCGGAGACTCTAAAAAAAATCGCTGACGGCACTGCGCAAAGAAAGCCCCAAGACCCGTCTCTTGCGGAATACTGCAGTCTTATTAAAAAGGAAGACGGAATAATCGACTGGAAAAAGAGCGCCGCCGAAATCGAAGCAAAAATCAGAGCTTTTACCCCGTGGCCGCTTTGCAGGACTTTTCATAACGGGCGGGAATTATTAATATTAAAGGCGGATGTATATAAGCCAGAAAGCGAAAAAACGCAAAGTTCGCCCGGCTTGGTCTTGGGTACGGATAAACAATATGGTATACTGATTCAGACTGGAGACGGGATTCTTGCTGCGGCAGAACTTCAGTACCAGCAGAAAAAAGCGCTTTTTTGGCGTGATTTTTTAAATGGAGCAAGGGATTTTCCGGGCTCCCAATTATAAGAGGAAGATATGGGATTTGATTTAAGCTCAATAGAAGATTATGTAGCAGACCACCTTAAAATGTTTATTATGGCAGTAGCCGGATTGGTTATTTTTGTCGGGATTATTGCCGTTACTGTCTTTTTTATTGCTGTCCGCGGCAATGAACAGACCATGGTTCCGGATGTTACCGGCAAGGAACTGACACAAGCCCTGTTAGAACTTCAGGTAAAAGAACTGTATCCGCGCATTCAGCTTCGTTATTCGCAGACTTCAAGAGATAAAGGGCTTATTCTTGAACAGGATCCCAGACCCGGGCAGATTGTTAAAGCAGGCCGCAGAATCCGCCTTGTTGTAAGTCAGGGTGTAGTTGTAAACAGAGTAGAAAATTTTGTAAGCCGGAATATAGACGAAGTCAGAATGGACTTGCAGACAATAAATGCTACAGCCGGCGGCACTCCGCTTCTTACGATTAGAGAGCCGATCATATACAATTTTTCGTCAGAAAACCCCGGTGTTATTCTGGAACAAAAACCTCTTCAGGGAACAGAAATTTCGGGTCCTACTACTTTAGAATTTGTAGTGAGCAGAGGAAGGGAAAACCAGACAGCTTCGGTTCCGCAGTTAGCAGGTATAACTCTTTCGCGCGCTCTGGAGTTAATTTCTAATTCCGGCATTAATTTTTCGTTTACTATCAGAGAAAAAACCGGCAGCGAAAACGGCGAAACAGTAGTATCGCAGTCACCTGCGGCTGGTACGGCAGTTACATTAACCAATCCTGTTTATATAACGGTAACAAATCCGGACAATCTGGGCGACAATGAAATTTTCGGTTTATTCCGTTATTCTATACCAAGTAATCCTTATCCTTTGCCGGTGCGTTTGGATGCGATACTTCCTTCCGGAGAACGGCAGAGGCTCTTTACAGCTAATTATATGGGCGGAGAATTTACTGTTCCGTATAAACTGCCTTATGCTTCTATTTTGGTATTGTCAATGATGAACAGAGAGCTCTACAGAGAAACAGTCCAATAGAAGAAAAATTACCACAGAGTACACGGAGTTTCACGGAGAAAGTAAGATTTTCGTTTTTGCAGCGAAGCTTCCAGCATCAAAACCTCCGGGCAACTACAGTTGCCAATACTCCGTGTACTCCGTGGTTATAATGATAATGTAAAAAAAAGCCTCAAGGACTGTTGTCCCTGAGGCTTCTCTTAGCAAATTATAAGATTATAAGCTATTTAAGCCTTTTTCCATTACATCAAGCTGAGCTGCAAGTTCTTTAGGAAGCTTGTCGCCAAACTTGGAATAATGATTTTCTCTTACGTCTGCAATTTCTTTCTTCCAGCCGTCAACGTCGAGTTTAATAAGTTCTGCCATTGTAGCTTCGCTTACATCGGAAGGAAGTGAAATCGAACCCGGTTTTGGCAGGTTGCCAATCGGTGTTTCGACAAAGTTGTCAGCGCCGTCACAGCGGTCAAATAGCCATGCAAGTACGCGGCTATTTTCGCTGTAGCCCGGCCACATAAACTTGCCGTTTTCATCTTTGCGGAACCAGTTAACAAAGAAAATCTTTGGAAGCTTGTCGCCGTTGCCTGCATCCTGAGCTTGTTTTCCGAGTTTGAGCCAATGTGCGAAATAGTCGCCCATGTGGTAACCGCAGAAAGGAACCATCGCGAACGGGTCGCGGCGGATAGAACCAGCCTGAAGGTCGAGCGCAGCAGCTGTAATTTCTGATCCGGTAATCGAACCCATAAATACGCCGTGTACCCAGTCTTTTGCCTGGTTTGCTAAAGGAATAGTTGCTGCTCTTCTGCCGCCAAAGAGGAATGCGCTTATTGGCACGCCTTTTGGATCGTCCCATTCAGGAGCGATTACAGGACACTGCTGTGCAGGAACTGTGAAGCGTGCGTTAACGTGCGCAACTTCCTGACCTGCTACCGGTTTATCGGTTGTTGGTGAAGGAATAACTTCGCCTTTCCATGTAGTGATTGTTTTGCCCGGAGCGGGGTAACCAATCTGTTCCCACCATACATCGCCGTCTTCTGTAAGACCGCAGTTTGTAAAGATAGTGTTTTTCTTGATTGAATCCATTGCGCTCTTGTTTGAATGGTCAGATGTTCCGGGTAATACGCCGAAGAATCCGCATTCAGGGTTGATTGCATAAAGCTGACCGTCTGCGCCGAATTTCATCCAGGCAATATCGTCGCCGATACATTCAACTTTCCAGCCCGGAAGGGTAGGAATCAACATAGCAAGGTTTGTTTTTCCGCAGGCAGAAGGAAGAGCGCCGCCGATGTATTTTACTTTGCCCTGTGGGTTTGTAAGTTTTAAAATGAGCATATGTTCTGCGAGCCAGCCTTCGTCTCTTCCGAGAACAGAAGCGATACGGAGCGCGAGACACTTTTTGCCGAGGAGAGCGTTTCCGCCATAACCTGAGCCATAAGACCAGATTTCGTATGTGTCTGGGAAATGGCTGATGTACTTTTTGTTTACATCTGGTTCGCATGGCCAGCCGGTGTCTTTTTCGCCTGCGGCTAATGGCTTAGCGATTGAGTGGCGGCAGCGTACGAAGAAACCGTCTGTTCCGAGCACGTCTAATACTTTTGCGCCGACTCTTGTCATAATGTGCATATTAAATACAACATAAGGACTGTCTGAGATTTCTACGCCGATTTTTGCAATGTCAGAACCAATAGGACCCATGGAGAAGGGGATAACGTACATTGTGCGTCCCTTCATACAGCCCTTATAAAGGCCTTCCATTGTTTTTTTGAGTTCTACAGGGTCTGTCCAGTTATTAGTAGGACCTGCATCGTCCTTGTTTTTGCTTGCAATAAAAGTGCGGCTTTCTGCCCTTGCAACGTCCGAAGGATCTGAGCGGAACCAATAGCTATCCGGTCTTTTATCCTGGTTCAGTTTAACGCCTAATTTGGCATCAACCATAATTTTTAGCATTCTGTCGTATTCGGCCTTTGTGCCGTCGCAGATTTCTACCGCATCCGGGGTCATTAGAGCTGCTGTTTCTTCAACCCACTGTTTTAGTCCAGCATGTTTTAATTCGCTTAAATTCATGTTTTCTCCTGTTTCTTTATATTTTCATCATCTTTATCTCTTATATACACTAATTTTCACACTTGATCAATAGTTCGCTATTCCCTATTCCATAGAAATGACGTATATTTATACGTATGGATGACCGAAAAAAGAGGATTGACGACCTCCTTAAAATAAGCCGGGAAAGCCAGACCTCTTTGGATACCCTTTTAGTTAATTTTGGGGAGACTTTATACGTAAGAACCAATGAGCAGGCGGTCGATTTTGAAGATATTAGCCAATATAATGCTTTTCTTCAGGATATTGCGCAGTCCAATGTCACCATAGGAAAAATAGAAGAGAAAAACCGCCGTTTTAAAGAGCTCGAAGAATCCATAGATAAGAAAGAAAATGAAGAAAAAGAACGGACAAAGGAAATGTCCCTAATATACCTAAGGCTGGGAAAAGCGCTTTTAGAAAACAACGCTTATGACGATTTTACCTCTTTTTTTAAAGAACAGGCTAATGCCCTCTCCAGCAAGCTGGGTTCGCTGGAGACCCGTATCGGGGAGCTCGATAACAAGGAAGGAGGCAATGTCTTTTCCTGGATCGGCAAAAGCGCCCAGGGGCTTGTTTTAAAGTCGTTTTTATCCAAGGCGCAGGAGAGTCAGGAACAGCTTTACTATGCGATAGGAGAGCGCTACAGTTCCCGTGACTCTGTTTGTCAGGACGACGAAGTAGCCAAAATACTCGGAGAAATCGATATTTTGCGCGGTATTTCTAAAACTGCCCAAGACGAACTTGCGTTATTAAAAGACGAAAAACGTATAATTTCTGCCAGTTTTGGGATAGAAGGTAATCCGCAGAAACAGATTATTTCTGTCAAAAATCATATAAATCAAGTAAAAGAATCCCTAAACGCAATGTACAGAAAATTCGGCGCTCAGGTCTGCGGAATAGACGAAGATATTGCTCCAGAACGCAAGTATTTTATTGATACCATTGTAACTGCAGAAGACAGTGAAATAATCGGCAGAGCAGCGAGGCTGAATCAGTCTCTTGCCGATAACGAAGCCGCTGTCTGCAAACTGCGGGCGTCTCTTGCAATAGACGAAGAAAAATCAAAAATAGAAAAATATAAAAGATCGATAGAAGATAAAAAAGATAAAATTGCCGATATGGAAAAAGGCATTAAAGAGCTTCAGGAAAGTGTCCGCGACAGCGAAGCATATATTCAGGAATTGCAGAAGCAGCTATGAGAAAAAGAATTTTTTACCACGAACCAACACGAACGAATGAAGACTAGCGAAGTACAAGTTCGTGTGGTTGGTGGTTAAAGAAAAAGATTAGAGTATTTGGGAGTTAAGTAATATGGCAGTAAAGAAGCAAACAAAGAATACTGTAAAGAAAAAAGATGTAAGCAAAGGTGTGCCCGTTTACGACGAATCTAAAATAAAAACGCTTTCTTCTCTCGAACATATCAGGCTGCGCACTGGTATGTATATCGGCCGTCTCGGCGACGGTTCTAATCCCGATGACGGTATTTATGTTTTATTAAAAGAAGTAATCGATAACGGTATCGATGAATTTATCATGGGTAACGGTAAACTTATCGAAACCGTAATAAAAGATATCGAAAAACCCGGCAAAGCGATGGTAAAAGTGCGCGACTATGGGCGCGGAATCCCTCTTGGAAAACTTGTTGAATGCGTTTCTGTTATTAACACAGGCGCAAAGTACAACGATGATGTTTTTCAGTTCTCGGTCGGGTTAAACGGCGTTGGAACAAAAGCGGTAAACGCGCTTTCTATACACTTTAGGGTAGTAGCAATCAGAAACGGAGAGTTTGCCGAAGCAATCTTTGAAAGAGGAAAGCTCAAAAGCGACCGCAAAGGCAAATTAAAAGAGAACCTTAAAGACGGAACAATGGTCGAGTTTATACCCGACCCGGAAATTTTTAAAGACTATTTATTTAACGCAGAGTTTATAGAAAAACGCGTTCAAAATTATTCATATCTTAACGCAGGGCTTGCTTTAAGTTTTAACGGCAAAAAATTTGTTTCTTCGCGCGGGTTATACGATCTTTTAATGGAAGAAACAGGAGACGACGGATTGTATACACTTGGTTATTACAAAGGAAAACATTCGTCTAACGGCCAGCTTGAGATTGCTTTTACGCACACAAATAATTACGGCGAAGAATATTTTTCGTTTGTTAACGGACAATTTACATCCGACGGCGGAACGCACCTTTCTGCTTTTAAAGAAGGGTTTTTAAAAGGAATACAAACATTCTTTAAAAAAGATTATAAAAGCGAAGATGTGCGCGAAGGAACAATAGCGGCGATTGCAATTAAGCTTAAAAATCCTATTTTCGAAAGCCAGACAAAGAACAAACTCGGCAACTCCGATATCCGCGCATGGGTAGTGCAGGAGACAAGAGACGCGGTTGTTGACTGGCTGCACAGAAACCCCGAAGCATGCAAAAAACTTGAACATAAAATAATAGCAAACGAATCTTTGCGCACAGAGCTTAATGCCGTCAAAAAAGAAGCGCGTGACGCGGCGAAAAAAATCGCCCTTAAAATACCAAAGTTAAAAGACTGCAAATATCATTTAGAAGACGGTAAGGACGGAAAAGAATCTACGATATTTATTACAGAAGGCGACTCTGCTTCTGGCTCTATGGTCTCCAGCCGCGATGTAATGACTCAGGCGATTTATCCTTTACGGGGCAAAGTAGAAAACGTTTACGGCAAAAAACGCACAGCTATTTATAAAAACGAAGAATTGTTTAATTTGATGATGGCTATTGGTATAGATAATAATATCGAAGGGCTTCGTTACCAAAAAATCGTTATTGCTACCGATGCAGACTTTGACGGGTTTCATATACGAAACCTGCTTTTAACTTTTTTCCTCTCTTATTTTGAGGAACTTGTTACAGGCGGCCATGTTTTTATTCTGGAAACGCCTCTTTTCCGTGTCCGCACAAAAAAAGAAACTAGATACTGCTACAATGAAAAAGAGCGTAATGAAGCTGCCGCCGCCCTTGGCGCTTCGTCAGAAATTACCCGTTTTAAAGGTCTTGGAGAGATTAGCCCCAAGGAGTTTGGTCAGTTTATAGGTAAGGATATCCGCCTTGTGCCTGTGTCTGTAAATACCCTTAAGCAGGTCCCTCAGGTGTTAAACTTTTATATGGGCAAAAATACGCCGGAAAGGCGCGAATATATAATGAAAAATCTTATAGAAGATGCGGGCTAGAATCGTTGAAAGCGATTCTAGCTGGGAGTAAATGTGGCAAATGAACCTTATATACCGCAGTTAGGCATTGAATATCCAGAAAAATTAAGGTTTTTTTGCCCAAAATATTTGAATTTTTACCGATAATATATTAGAATTCAAAGTAGTACCATGAAAAAGTTAATATTTTTATCTATTTTGGTTATTTTTTCGGTATCCTCATTTGCCTTTGAGCTTCCCAATAGAAGTATCTTTATAGAAGGATCTGCGTCAGTTTCTGCGCACAGAACCTTTTTTATGACTAACTTTAGGATGGAAGCCTCCGCTATGGGCTTTACTGTAGCCTCCACCAGGGCAGAAGCCGGGTATACCTTTAGGTTTGATGTTCAGCCGTATTCTGACGAATATGACCCTTCTATAAGGTTTATTGTCCTAATTACCCTAACTTATAACGAAACTGACCAGGAAATGGTCTCTTTTGGCTGGCCTTTTGCAGAAATCGACGATATGTACGAATATAACCAGTTTGTATTTTACAGAGCGGCTGTTCTTATTCCCGGAATCAGCGAGTCAGATATAGAAAATTTGCTAGCGAGCGGGGGAGGAGGGAGAGCCCGCCGAGGCGCCGCCGATCAGGGCGAATGGAAATTTAATTGGCTCTATGTGCGTGCCTCGCTTGATTATCCGATTAGTTTTTATCTGAACCCGGATTCCGCGATTTGGGGACCTGCCCCTCCTGCTGAAACTGTAAAGGTTCATAACAGAATTTTACCAGCGCCCGGGCTTACTATAGGCTTAGAGGTAATGTTTTTGGACTTTTTAAGTTTAGAAGTAAATGCACAGGTAATAATGGGGAATCTTGTATCCTCTGTTAATCTTTCTGATTTTAATCTTTCTGTAGGCGCAGAACTAAAGTATATTTTTAGATTGAATAATATAATGTTCCAGCCCTATGGGACTTTTATATACCATTTGATGTCGTCTACCGCGTTTGCTGAAAGTGATGGTTTCCCATCATTTTCATTTGGCGGCGGTATACAGATAGGCGTAAGGGGTCCCGGCTCCGGTATCTTTTTTCTTAATGTCAATTATTTAACTTCTTTTGATGGCGTAAAAATCAAGAACGATTATGGTCCTACCCATCCAAATCCTGATTTTATCGGATTCGACCGCTTTGTCGTTGGGCTTGGGTTTGGCTTTAAATATGGGTTTTTAAGCCGCAATTAAGACGCTAACATTCATTATAGTGATTGACAAAAGCTATAACATTCATTATAATGAATGTTATAATGAGTAGAAATATAAAATACAAATTACCTTCTCCTGCAATTTCCGCACTTAAAAAGCTCGGGAGTGATATGAACAGCGCAAGGAGGAGGAGGAGAATAACTAAGGATATAATGGCAAAAAGAACAGGTATTTGCATTAATACTCTTACAAAAATAGAAGAAGGAAACCCAAGTACAAGCATAGCAGCATGGGTCTCTGTTCTTTCTGTACTTGGTCTTATAGATAATTTTAAAGATATATGTGATTTAAAAAACGATTCAATGGGTATAATTTTAGAAGAAGAGGATTTACCAAAAAGAGTCCGTTATAAGAAGATTAAATATGAATTCAAATAGTTAATACAAGAATACGAAGCAGCAAATACGAGGATTATTTACTGGAAATAATGAATATTATAGAATTAAGTGTATCCTGTGTTTTTTCTGCGGATAAATGACCTGCAACAGCAAGAATGATATTTTTATCAGCAGTAAATATTTTATTAGGGCGAATGAAACTTTCAACAGGTAAGTTTCCTGATATGAAATCAGAATTTGCTAGAGGTAATGCAAAGGAATCCGATTTGGCTTTACTTGTAATCTGACATACAATAATGTCATCCCCCGGTAAATCAGATACCACAAAGGCTGGGCGTTTTCTGCTGCCTGATAAGTCAGTAAATGGAAATGGAACAATAATTATATCGCCCTTTACAAATTTGCCCACGCTTCATCCTCTTCTTGGGTGTCCCAATCTTTTAACAAGGCAGATTCACTTAGCAGCATAGTTTCGGATATTTGAGAGAGTTTTCTTTGTTTTACCCAGCTTACAAAATCAAGCACTTGGGCTACGCTGCTTGACGGCAAGGTTTTTATTTCTTCGATTAGCTGTTCGGCATACGACATTTTTGTTCTCCTGTCTAAAGTATAAAGACTTTTTATATGTTTGTCGAGGGAATTTTAGAAAGATTAGAAGACAGGAAGTTATCAACCTTTTAAAAAGCGGAAAGCCGCTTGAACAGATAATACAGGAATACAAAAAAAATAAACGCTATTTAATTTGCTAATATTATCCCTTGAAAAAATCCGAGTAAGGCTCACGCAGAGCTCGCAGGGTAAATTTCACGCAGGATTAGTACGAGAAGAGCTCACACTAAGGCACAGAGTTCACGGAGGAGATAAAGGTTAAGACTAGATTTCTTTCTTCAACCTTCTTATATTCTCCGTGTTCTTTGCGCTCTGCTAGAAGCTACGCTGCAAGATCCGTGTCTTGGTGTGAACTTCTTAGCAGTGAAGCTATAACATTCTTAACGAATTGGACATATTAATTTCGCCGATTTTTCGGTAATTTGCCTAAAGAAAATATCCGGTAATATGCTTTGCGCTTGATTTATTCGTCTTTTATAATTGTTTTTTATTCCAGAAAATATTGTTTTTAACCGGCAAATATTTATAGTTTGCGGCATATCACACAATGCCCAGCATTCTGAACGTCCTAGAACTCCTGGCATTATTCCAACTGGAATATATAAAGCATTAGTATTCTTTATGAAAGGTTTTTTTGTAGTAAATGGAATTACAACAGCGAGTTTTATTCTTTTATGTGGATAGACAATTACCACTGGACGAATTTTGCCAATTTCTGGCTTTATATTTGCTGTTATATCACAATTTTGAATTAAAATGTTGTTTTTTCTGTCTCAACAATTTTCTAATTGGCACATCAAAACTTGGGATTTCTTAACAAAGTTCACATTGCTGTTTGGCATTTATTTCACCCAAAAAATTAGCCCCCAAAATGGGGGCGGGAACCCTGATCGGGATTGTAAAAGTGTCTTGGCGACCTTCTACATTATATATTATAACTATCTTTACTATGATAGTCAAGTTTAAACCTGCGAAAAAGATGAATTTTATACTCTAATTCCATACAATCGCTTTGTCGTTGGTCTTGGATTTGGCTTTAAATACGGATTCTTTAGTCGCAATTAAAGCGCTAACGTTCATAAAATACTCAGGGTAAATTTTACGCAGGATTAGTACGAGGAGAGCTCACACTAAGGCACAGAGGAAATTCATTTTCTTTTATTAATTCTAATTAAATGTGATAAATGTCATCTGTAAATTTAATTTAATTTTTTTATTTATTTCTCTAAAATTATTGACAACTCGACAACCAAGTAATATAATTAAATCATATAAACTTGAGATAAAGAATTGCCAACACTAATCAGCCTTAATTAAGAATTATACTAAATATTTTGGAACAAAAAAATGAATTTCTCTGAAACGGAAGATCTCATCGATATCCGCTATGACAACGTGTTCAAGGCGGTGTTTACAAAAAATACCCCTGAATCAAACGGAGCTCTTTCTGGGCTCGTTTCAACTTTGATAAAACGTGATGTTTCTATCATTGCCATTACGGCGAATGAACCGCCAATCGAAAACCTTAGGGACAGGCAAATTCGCTTTGATATTAACTGTAAAGCCAAAAACGGCGAATTTATTAATGTCGAGATGTGTTTGAATCCCAATCCCTCTGAACCAATAAGACTGGAATTCCATGCCAGTAAACTGTTTATAGGGCAGGATATAAAAGGTAAAGACAAGAGTTTTAAAGACCTTAAAGAAGCATTTCAGATAGCTATACTGGCAAAAAAGAAATTCTTTGCAGATGATGTTGTCTTTCACACTTTCGAGTATTATGATCCTGAGCATAAAACATCTCTTAACGGTAAAAGCCGAATAATTACTATCGAACTATCCAAACTTGACAGAATAATCGAAAAACCTGTAGAAGCAATGAGCCCTGCCGAGCATTGGGCTGTTTTCTTTCGGTATTTGACAGATAAAGCAAAACGTGAGAAAATAAACCAGATAATTGAATGTCAGGAGGGTATCGCTATGGCAAGCAAAGTTTTAGCAGGATTTACAAAAGAAGAAATAGAGTACTATCATCAGATAAGTAAAGAAAAGTATGAATTGGATATGCAATGCATGATAGTCGATACAAGACATCATGCGATGCAAAAAGGCATGCAACGGGGTATGCAGAAAGGCATACAGAAAGGCATACAGAAAGAGAGACAGGAAGTTATCAATCTATTAAAAAGCGGAAAACCGCTTGAACAGATAATACAGGAATACGAAGCAAAATAAACTCCAATTATAATCGCATTTCCCGCAAATAAAAAAAAGGCTGTCCGAGAGGACAGCCTTTGTTACTCTAGTAAATTAACAGAACTTACGGTGTGGCCTCAAGAACCAAGAAGCTGATTGAGAAAGACCATGAACGTCCGTCTCCTGTTTGTGCTGTAACAGAGATTGTGTACGGAGTTGTGCTTACTCCGCCGAAACCGCTTGTACCAAAACCAGGACCAGTACCAAGAGGATTAAGATTTTCCCAGAAATCAATTTCTAAGGTACCAGTTGCCGAGTTAGTTGATGTCAGAACCTCACCATTAACAGTCCATACAAAGTTCGAAAGAACTGCACTGCCGCTGGTAATTTCGATTTCAGTTGTATAAAGTCCAGCACTATTATTTGCGGCAAACATTATACCGGAGATATCAATAGAATTTGAACCAACTGTGCCAAATGTTATATCATCTGTACTAAGACCTGTAAGAAGGATATTTAAGGTGTCAGTAGAGAATGCCCAATGAGCAAATAATGTTCTGGTTCCAATAACACGGGTTCCGCCTGCGCCCATTACCCATGCATTACCAAGAGGCACAGGAGGATTATTTTCATCACCCCAATTTGTTGACTGTTGTGTATACCAACCTACAAATTTATGCTCTGCTAAAGTTGGAGGTGTAATAGTAGCAGTGATAGGATCACCATGATCTACAACTGTATTGGCAGTACCTCCAGATCCGGTATTGGGATTGAATGTAACAGTATAATTATCAGGTTTATATGCGAATGGGCTTGGTTCATCCCATGTTGTCGGCATACCTGCGTAAATATGTACTACAACAGTATATATATAGTCAAATAAACCTACAGGTGTAAATACTGTAACAACTGCCTCGTAGATTCCAGAATCTCTATAAACAGCGACGCTTGTTGGAGTAGTTACTAAGTCAATATTGGCAATAGTGCCTGCACCACCATTTACTTCTGTAAAAGTAACAATAGAACCAGGTCCGGCTTGGCCTGCAAGAGCTGCTGTAAAGTTCCAAGCTAATGTGCCCTGACCTCCAGTTGCGTTATTATCATTAGGACGCATAACTATGGTAGCAGTACCATTGCTATCAACATCAATATTAACATTATCATCTTCGCCATAAGCAATATCAGCTCCGCCTCCTATTGCCCATACACTAACTGTATAATTGCCCTGATCAATATCATCGAATGTTGCGGTTCCATTCCACGCAGTTCTTGTAGCTACAGGATCGGTACCTACACCATTGTTTAATATTTGAATCTCATATCCGGAAAAATTATTCGTCGGCATTATAGTTCTTGTGCCATCCAAGCTGCCATCAACATTTAAGCGCAGGGTTCCAGTGCTTCTGCCGCCGAAAAGACCGCCCATACTGAGCGGATCCATACAATTTGTAAAAAGTAATGCAATTGAGAGCACTACAACCGTTAAAACGGCATAAAAGCCATACCTTTTAGTTTTCATTTCTATCTCCTTGTTCTTTCTCTATATATTTTTATCTGTCCTATTGAGTGATATTCACCACATTAAGACTTCTTGAGTACCATCTGCCGTTACTTTGCACAGAAATATCTATACTGTGCTGTCCTAACGCCCATAAATCAACATTATTCAATACAAAATCTTTAAGATCAAGTGTATTATCTGTCGAAATTACATTATTTTTGTATTTCCATTGGAATGCTGTAAAACCACCTGTGTTTATCTCTAACGTTACCGCAGGGATAGCGGATTGGTTAAAGTTCAGATTATTCTGGGTAATAGCAAGCGGGAGGTTGGGAATAGTTATAGAAGCTGCAGGATCACTCATTACAAAAGCTGTCAAATTTATTATAAGTTTGCCTGTCGGCGTATCTCCAATATATACCCTTAAAAAGTTAAAATTGCCGTTTTCTCCTCCGGCTGTGGTTACTGATATAATATATTCATTTTGATTATTAGAACCTGTTTGTAATTGAATAGTGTTATCAGGTAGAACAGGTACCGTTACAGGAATATCACTCGCTGTCGAAGGTATGGGAAACCTTACTACTTGAGCAGTTCCCGTGCCTATGATCGGCGTAAGGTCTAAAAAATTGACTCTGTTTGTCCCATCAAAGCTTATAATACCGCCTGATGCATTTTTACTTTCAGTCAGAGAAGTTCCTACAAAAGAACGTGTGAGCGTTCCATTGTGACCTGTAGCTTCCCATACTGTATATTCATTGCCGTTGGTTAATCCTGTTATTTTTCTATCTTTAGGGAGGGGGCCTGAAACTTTGCCGATATTTGTAAAAGTCGGAGATAAGGTGCCTGTACTTGTAACAAATCTTGCTAAAGTCCCAACTAAAACATTACCTGGAGTTCTTTCTTCTACCCTGTAATATTTATTTGCATTGAGTCCTTCTATTTCTTGATGGCTTCCCCATTTACCAAGACCATCGCTTGTTCTATCATGAATAAAGACCATAATAGTGCGTGCATAATTTTCTACCTCTGTTTGACTCATATATTTGTCATCTGTAACAGGGTCAATACACGAAAAAAGGCACAGAACTGCCGCAACAGCAAAAATTGGGAAAATTGCGCTTTTAAAGGACAATCTAAACATTATATACTTAATTGTAATACATGTCGCAGAAAAAACAAGGTCTAAAGCCTTAAATATTGCTTTTAGAGCATTTTTTTCTTAAAATTACTATATATGTATTTTCATATAAAAAGACTTGTTGTTTTTACCCTGTTTTTTACTGCCTTTTTTGCGGGTTTTTCGCTTTTTTCCCAGAATCTAAGGGAGGCAAAGATTTTTATTCCCCCCGTTACCGGAGCTGCCCCCGAGGAAGATAAGGCTTTTTTCTATGAAAAACTCACTTATGAGGTTGTTCTTCTATATTATGGGCTTGCTGGTTCATTGCGTAATTCTGAATATATCCTAAAGAGCTCGGTTATCGATGTTTCTGAGTTTACTTCTAACTATGAAGAACTTTCTCATATTCAGAGGGCTGGCTATTCGGGGCCTGTTCCTCAGCGTCCTATTCCCCCTGTCCGAAATACCCGCGACAGAAGGGAGTTCTTTTCGTGGGATATAGAAAATTCTGTTCAATTTTTCGATACTAGCTCGCCGGAAGATAACTACCAGCCTTCTTCCCCTGCTGGTGCCGGCAGTCCGCATTCGGCTCAAAACCAGCCAAGAACCCGGACAGGAAACAGGGTTTTAGTAATGGAACTGATTCACACTGCCAATGAAAATATAGTTTCGGGCGGTTATGTTTTTTATAACGAAGGTTCAGCTTCGGCTTCTTTTTCTATAGGGACAGAATTTTCTATTGTTGTATATAACATGCTTTCGGGCTTACCGGAAATCGAAGAATACCGTGACTGGCGCAATAATTGGATATACATAGAAGCAAGCGCGCTTTGGATGCCGCGGATTTATTACAATGCCGGCGGCAGTTCTATAAATCTTGCCAACTTTGGTTTTAGGCTTGCCGCGGATATTCATCTTTTGGACTTTTTAGCTCTTAGCGCGGGTGTTCAATTTACGCAGGATTGGATTGTTGTTTCGGGCATGGGAGCAGGTCAAAACCGCGATATTATTCTGGAAATTCCTGTTGCTGTAAAACTTGTGTTTAAACCTTACGATATTTTTATTCTGGAGCCTTACGGCGGGATCTCATATAATATTTCTATGCAGAAAGTAACCCAGCCTTCGATGCTTTCGTGGTTTGCGGGTTTTCAATT
Source organism: Treponema sp. (assembly GCA_009784935.1). Lineage (GTDB taxonomy): Bacteria > Spirochaetota > Spirochaetia > Treponematales > Breznakiellaceae > WQXQ01. The sequence goes on along the minus strand of WQXI01000042.1, from coordinate 2,235 downwards.
TGGATTTAAACTGGGTCCCGGTCTTGTTTTTATAGACCCGCGGTTCTCGCAGGATTTGTATAATTCTACTCTTGGAACATTGACGTATCAGCGGAGTATGGCGCAGGTGGGTATTGGTTATAAATTCGGTATATTGCCTAAACAGCCTGTTGTACGGCATTATTAACAGATGGCTTACATAAAAAACCTGTTTGATCGTAATTTTCTGGAATACGCTTCTTATGTTATAAAAGACCGGGCGATCCCCGATCTGGAAGACGGTTTAAAACCTGTTCAGCGGCGTATTCTTCATTCGCTTTTTGAAATGGATGACGGCAAATATCACAAGGTTGCTACTGTTTCCGGACACTGCGCAAAATATCATCCGCACGGCGAGCAGTCGATTAATCCGGCGCTTGTTGTTCTCGCAAATAAAGATCTTTTTATAGATAAACAGGGAAACTTTGGCAATATTTTTACCGGCGATGACGCTGCGGCTCCGCGTTATATCGAATGCCGTCTTACTCCTCTTGCAAAAGAAGTTTTTTATAATCCAAAACTTACTGTCTGGGCGGATTCTTATGACGGGCGAAACCGCGAACCTGTTCTTTTTCCTGCAAAAATTCCTGTAATTCTTGCAATGGGCGTAGAAGGTATCGCTGTCGGTATGTCTACAAAAATTCTGCCGCATAATATTTTAGAAATTCTAGAAGCCGAAATCGCATGTCTTACAGGAAAAAAGATTGAACTCTATCCTGATTTTCCTACCGGCGGTTATGTTGATGTTTCGGAATACGATGGCGGAAACGGCAAGGTTTTGGTTCGCGCAAAACTTGATACATCTGATCCTAAACGTATTTTAATTACAGAGCTTCCGTTTGGTTCTACTACAGAAAGTATTATTAACAGTATAGATACTGCGGCACGCAACGGGCGTATAAAAATCTTAGGCATTAATGATTTTACTACAGATAAAGTAGAGATCGAAATTAAACTTGCGCGCGGCGTTTATGCTCAGGAAACTATTGACGCGCTTTATGCTTTTTCTGAATGCGAACAGTCAATTTCTGTTAATCTTCTTGTTATAAAAAACGGGCTTCCTGCCGTTATGACTGTAAACGAAATTATTAAGTATCATGCAAAACAGCTTGTAAAGATTTTAACAAGAGAGCTCGAGCTCGAAAAAAAGGAATTATTGGACAAGCTGCATTTGCGTACGCTGGAAAGAATCTTTATAGAAGAACGTATCTATAAAGCGATAGAAAAAATGAAGACTGCAAAGGGCGTTTTTGACGCTGTTCTTAGCGGTTTTAAACCTTTTGCAAAAGAAATTGGAACAAGAAAAGTTACAGACGACGATATCGAACATCTGTTGCGTATTCCGATCCGCAGGATTTCGTTATACGATATTAATAAAGCCCGCGATGAAATGCTTGCGATAAATGCGCGTATTAAAGAAATAAACGCCCACTTAAAAAATATTACTGCTTATTCTGTAGCGTATTTAAAAAATATTATCGCAAAAATAAAAGCCAACGAAGAAATCGGACGCGGCGCGCGTAAGACTGTTGTCGGAGAATTTGACAAAGTTATCGCAAAAGAAGTAGTAAAGCGCGATGTTGACTTAAAATACGATATAAAATCCGGTTATCTTGGGACAAATGTCGGCGGCTCAAAAATAGCCGAAGTCTCTCCCTACGACAGAATCCTTGCAATACGCAAAAACGGCATGTATTCGGTATTGGATTTAAGCGAAAAAGCGTTTATCGGCGCGGAAGCATGGTTTATCGGCGCTGCCGACAAAGACTTGCTTGCCAAAACAATTTTTACGATTGTTTACAAAGAACCGGAAAGCGGCTACCCATGCATTAAACGCTGTGTTATTGAGGGCTGGATTATTAACAAAGATTATTTTCTTGTTCCGGATGGTTCAGAAGTACTGCATTTGGATATTCGTCCCAAGTTTTCGTTTACGGTTCATTACACGCCCAAACCGCGCCTTAAAGTATTAAGCGAAACTTTTAAAGCGCAGGATTACAATGTCCGCGGATTAAAAGCAGGCGGTATTCGGCTCGCGGCAAAAGAAGCGGACAGAGTGGAATGTAAATAGTCGACAAGATTTTCACGCAGAAATATATATCAAACAGCCCAGCGCAAAGCCCTGCCGGCTCCGGACGGCTGTGGCATAAATCGACGCACGCTCTTGGCGTGGCAGGTCTTTCGATCCACACCGTAAGTCGCCGACATGGCTTCGCG
>WQXI01000041.1 GCA_009784935.1 Treponema sp. | reverse complement strand
TTTTATGTGCTTATTATCATTATCAATAATGTAAAATATCATATAATTTTTAACTTTTTTAATTCTATAACCTAAATTTGCCAGATATAAATCATTTACTAATGGTCTATGCGTTGGATTCTTTTTAATCTCAAATATTTTTTCATTAATTTCTTTTTTTAAGTTTTTTGCAGCCATTGGTGATTCTAAATCTTGTTTTATATAATTATAACTAGAGATAGTATCTTCTTTGTATAATTTTGAGACTTTTAACTTTAACAAGAAACTACTCCAGTTTATTTAAAAAGTCAAAAAATTCTTCTTCACTGATATATTCACCATTATTAATTTGATCCAAGCCTGCTTGTAAGGAATTATAAAGTTCTTTTCTGCTATTTCCAGTTATTTCATCATACATTTCTTGTGTCATTACAACAAAGTTACCTTGTCCGTTACCAGTTGCATAAACAGGCTGTCGATTATTCTGGCATTTTTCAAGGATTTCTTTTAAATTCTTATAAAAATCCATTGTTTTTGTAACTGCTGGCATATAATACCCCCAAAAATAGAACTAATTATATATTATAGCCATACTTAAATGTTGTCAAGAGCGAAAATATTATAAATCATTTTCTTTAAGCGATCGTCAATATCAAAATTCATGAATACCTCAATAATAACATTTTAATAAAATTCAACTAGCTTCTATAAGTACTTTACTTTTTTTATACAATACTTCTGGATCTAAATCTACTCCATTTGGCCATTCAATAGAGTCAAATGACACCTTTACCTGTTTAAAGATATTTTCATCTTTTAATGTTTTAAATAACCCTGTATTTAGATATGGTTTTACATCAAATATTTTTTTTTCTTTATTTTCAAAAGTAAGTTCTAATTTATAATTTGATAATGGTTTTACTTTTTTTACAGATAAATACATTTTATACCACCTACTTTAAAGGATCTATTTTAAATGGAAGTTCACCATTTTGAGCCAATTCCCAATTTGCCAAAAGTTCTTCTTTGTGCAGAATTATCCACGCAGAAACAAGTTTCTCTTTATCTTTAGGTAATTTTCCCTGTACTTTTTCTCCATTTTTTATACCAAAGGTAGCCTTACTATTTTGAAAATAAGCATGAATATGAGGGGGATTATGGTCTTTTTTCCCAAGGTACATTCTTATCAGTATTCCAAAAAACATTGAAATTGTTGCCATATTGTCATTCTATCATAGAATTTGAAAAATAGGCAATAGTACCTTGAAAAATATCCTTGCTTATAGTAGAATGTAGCAAACAGCAATAATTTTAAGAATAATCAGCCCTAACTAAGATATTTACAAAACACTACGGAGACATTAATGAATATAACTTATCTCTTGCAAAAAGCCGACAGCGGCAGGAATCCCCATATTGAATTTTTGAGTCAGCCTTGGAGTCATGAAGAAACGAAAGAACGGCCATTTTCTGTTCCTTTCGATTATGAACTGCCTGAGATGTTTAGTAAATATTGGCAGGACAGGCTCGAAAACGAAATGCGGGTTAGGAAGTTCAGTGTAAAAACGCAAAATACTTATATATATTTTAATAAGCTGATATGCCGGACATTTCAGAAATTTCCGGAAGATATTTATAATGAAGATATAACTGAATTTCTTGCTCTTTTAGAAAAAGACAAGAATTATTCAGCTTCTTCGATGAATCTTACAATCAGCGCGTTAAAGTTTTTTTACCGGAATGTTTTTAAAAGTGACATAGTCAAGGAGCAAAAACGTCCGTATCAAAACAAAAATCTTCCAGTTATTTTATCAGAAAAAGAAATAGTAAAAGTTTTAAGTTTGGAAAAAAATCCTAAACATAAACTTCTTTTAATGCTGGTTTATTCTTCCGGACTGCGTGTCAGCGAAGTAGTAGCATTAAAAAAAGAGCACATCGATTTATCAAGACAGGCGGTTTTTATCAGACAGGGAAAAGGCAGAAAAGACCGGTACACAATGCTTTCGGAAAAAGCGGCGGAGTTTTTAAAATGGTATTATGAATATTATAGAATAGATAAATGGATTTTTCCTGGCCAGCAAGCTGCTTCTAAGCAGCAAAACACTCGTCATTTATCAGTCAGGGCGGCGCAGAGTATTTTTTATAAAGCAATTAAACGAGCAAAAATACATAAGGAGGCTTCTATTCACGGGCTTAGACATTCATTTGCGACGCATTTACTGGAAAACGGAACAGATATTCGATATATACAGAGTCTTCTTGGGCATTCAAATCTTCGCACAACAGAGCGATATACCCATGTCGCACGACGCAGTGTGTTAAAAATAAAAAGCCCGCTTGATAGTATTATTTAGCAGGTGTGCTTACCTCTTTTTTCTCAAATCTCTAAGTTTTTTTCGCAAAGCTTCCGCTATGTTAAATAGGCTGTAAAAATATTTTTTATAACGATAATCCCATGTTCCCGGGCGGTGAATTATTTGCCCGCCGAAGCCTGTCTTAAATCGATACAAGCCTGCCATTGGGTGATTTGGATCTTCGTTTGGCGGTATGCCAAAGAGATCGTAACTTAAACAGCTCATTTCTTTTGCGTCTTTCATTGCTTTCCATTGAAGCGCATACGGAGCCATTAAATTGCGTTTATTGTTGGAAGACGCTCCGTAGAGATATGTCGCTTCATTGCCTCGGAATAAAACAACAATTGCGGCAAGAGTATCATTTTCGTGCGTTGCAATGTATAAGCTAATTTTTATATTTCTTTCTTTTTCGCATAGTTCAAACAATGTTTTATAATAATTTATTCCGTGTACCGCTATGCCGTCTCACTGCGCTGTTTCTTTTAATAGATTATAAAAAGTTTCTATATCCTCTGCTCCGCTTACTTTGACTTGTACGCCTTTTTTTTCTGCAAGCGATATATTATAACGCCATTTTGATTTCATCGCACCAAGTATTTCTTCGCAGGAAGGTTTTAAATCGATAATTACGGTATCCGGCGCTTGAACTGTCGCTGCCGCCCGCTTAAAACCTGCATTAAGGAGCAGCTTTTGTTCTTCGTTAAAATTTATATCATCGTTATAAAAAAACCAAGGCGGCTCAAAACGGATAAACACCGTATTACGTGCTAGGAAAGGTTTTAGTTTTTTAGAAAGCTCTGCGATTGTTTTTGCTCTGTCATCCATAGAAAACGATTCGGGCAGCTTTGGACCCCAGGGGATATACGCAAACGAAAATCCGGGAGCGAGTTTACGGCAAAGTATTAAAAGCGGGGAGCTGTTTACAAGAAAAGCTTTTGCATTCCAGCCAAAGCGGGATTTAAATTCAGCCCACATAGAGGATTGAAGGAAATTATCAGCATTCTCACAGACAGATAATTCAGCTAAAACTATATCACTAATATAATTCATAATATTTTTTAACCACTAACCACACGAACCCATAGTCCGATATCGGACAGCAAGTTCGTGATGGTTCGTTTGGTTCGTGGTAAAATTCTTAATGAACTTCTCCTTCGGGGATTATCGTTGTTTTAACAGGATTTCCGTTTAAACAAAGTTTTTTATCTCCTGTGTAAACAATATGATCCTTAACCATGATCGGATAGGAAAAGAATGTATCAATATCGATTTCCGCAGGTGCTAAAGAATCTTCATCCTCTGGCAAAAATCTAGTTCCTGTGGGATAATCTTCAGCGTTAAGTACTTCTACCCTTTCGGCGCTCTGACCTTCTTCGCCAATTCCTTTATTATCACCAGCGGCAAGTAACATTCCTCTGGATTCTGTTCCGCGCAATTTAGCTGGCTTTAAATTGTACGCGACAATTATTTTTTTACCGAGCAGGTCCTCTTCTTTATAAAAAGGAACAAGGCCGGAAACTATCTGACGCTCTTCGCGTACACCTGTTACACCCTCTCCAGCTTCAAGTTGTATAATATACAACTTATCAGCCTTTGGGTGCCGTTCGATTTTTTCTATTTTTGCAACACGCAAGTCAACAACAGAAGAAAATGTTTTTGGTTCATTCCTTTCTTTTTGTGTGCCGGAATATTTTTCTTTTAATTGTTCTGTAAGTTCGTCTTCTAGTTTGGTAAAAAGTACTTCGCTTGTTATGGTAATATCTCCGATTCCCTGCGGTTTACCTAAACAACTATAATCTAACCCGTCTTTAAAACTTAATCCAAGAAACGATGCTATTTTTTCCGCTGCCGCAGGTATATACGGCTCAACCAACACAGCTAAATCGCGCACAATATAGGTCAAGTCTTTAATAACGCCCTGCGCTTTTTCTGGATTTTCATTTCTGAGCTTCCACGGTTCTGAATCCTGAAAATATTTATTCGCGTACGATGAGAGCTCAAAAATTTCTCTAAATGCGTCTCTAAGCTCCGCTCTGTCAAGTTTTTCTGCTATTATATTTTCCCGCTTTGTAACTTCTGCCCAGAACGCTGAATCGCTTTCGCCTGCAGGAACTTTGCCGTCATAATAGCGCGTAACAAAAGAAAGCGTGCGGTTTACAAGATTGCCAAGGTTGCCGATAAGTTCGCCGTTTACTTTTTCCTGAAAATCTTTCCATGTAAACATAGCGTCGGATTTTTCGGGTCTGTTATAATAAAGATAAAAACGCCATACATCGGCAGGGATTCCTGTATCCATAACATCATTACCGAATACGCCGACTCCCCTTGATTTAGAAAACTTGCTGTTTTCATAGTTAAGGTATTCGGAGCTTGACATATGGTGAAGCATTGTCCAGTCATCGCTGCTTGCTGCGCCGACGCTGCCAAGCAAGCTCGATGGAAAAATTACAGTATGAAAAGGAATATTGTCTTTACCGATAAACTGAAACAATTCGATATCATTCGGACTTTTCCACCAGTAATCGACAAATTTTTTCCAGTCGCCTTTTTCTTCGCCTAAAGTCCCTGTTATCGAAATATAACCAATAGGCGCGTCGAACCAAACATAAAAAACTTTATTTTCATAGCCGGATTTTGGTACAGGGATTCCCCATTTTAAATCTCTTGTAATCGCGCGCTCTTTTAATCCATCGCGAATCCATGCCTGCGTCATCTGTATTGCGTTATGCGCCCAAAAGCCGTCAACAGACGCTTTTTTTATCCAGTTTTCCAGTTTGTCTTTTATACCGGGAAGATCGATATATAAATGATTTGTTTTTTGCAAAGACGGAGTACTGCTGCATGCCGAACATAACGGCTGTTTTAAATCGGTAGGATCTAAAAGTTTTCCGCAGGTTTCGCACTGGTCGCCCCTTGCTTCTTCGCTTCCGCAGGCAGGGCATATACCGCGAATAAAACGGTCTGCTAAGAATTTATTGCATTTGCCGCAAAAAAATTGTTCTATTGTTCTCTCGCAGATAAAACCGTTTTTTTCTAGGTTCTTAAAAATATCCTGTACGACTTCTGTCTGTATATGAGTCGATGTTCTTCCAAATTTATCAAATGATATATTAAACCATTTGTAAATATCAGCGTGTATCACATGATAACGATCGCATAATTCTTTTGGACTTATGCCTTCTTCTGCCGCTTTGTTCTCTGTCGCGGTTCCGTATTCGTCGGTACCGCAGATATATAATGTTTCGTAACCCTTAAGCCTGCAAAAACGGGCGAAAGCGTCTGCGGACAATACCTGTATAAGGTTTCCAAGATGGGGTTCGTTGTTTACATACGGCAGCGCTGATGTAATTAGTCTTCTTTTCATATAGGGTATAATACAAAATTAATGAGAAAACTTCAAGGTAAATTCGTTTGTCCAATTATCTCCGGCTTCCAGTGAGACAGAAAAACAAGGTAATATACGCGTCGATTGATAATGATTATCCTGTGATTCTGTAAGAAGACAGCCGGAAAACTGCTTTACAGAAGCAAAAATAATCTGAACCTCATTTTTTACGTCTAATATTTTTAAATTATCTGTATTAAAGTTCTTGTCTAAATGAACATCTTTGCCGTTGGAATCTACCGTATAAAAACGCGCGTACTCTTCTCCCACGCCTGCAAACGAAAAATTTACCTGCGGAATAAACTGAAAACTGCAGTTTTCTTTTCCTGTGTTTTTTAGCGTATACGAAACTACAATGGCGTCCCTTTTTAATAAATAACATTTATTAATTTCTATTTTGTCAAACAGCATTCCGTCAGCAGCCGCAGAAGCGGCAAGTTTAAAGCAGGATTTTCCTTTTCTGTCCTGCGCGGCAGCTTCGTATTGTTCATTATAACAGAGACGGGATTTATCGCTTCTTAAATCTTCTGCACTGTCTGTCTTTCTGTCACTATAGGTAATAATATCAGCAAAAGCTGTGCGTTCCAAACCGCAGTCAAGGTAATTCCAGTCTTTGGGCAGATAGTCAAGTTCAAAAACACTCGCACCCTTTAGCTGAATATAACAGTTTATTTTAGAATCCATAAAAAGATATTCTTTTATTCCGTCTAAATCAAAATCATATTGAATAAGAGAAGAAATAAATTTTCCCTTGTCCCTTGTAAGCCTTTCTGCGCGTAAAAGAGAACTGTATGCTGATTTTCTAAGTTCATTTCGTATATGCCCGTTTCCCGGATAAAAAAAGCAGGAATCCTGCGCTTTCCAGAGTTCTTCCCTTGCGTTTAGTTTTCTGGATTTATCGCCTTTTAATTGATTAATTAAAACATTTGTAAATATCATTTTAGAATATATTCCGCTTGCTTCGGCATTATTAATTAAAAAAGACCTTGGGGTAAAACCATTATCCAAAACAGAAGAGTCAGGAAAGCTTCCTTTTTTATAAACTTTATTGCTTTTTAAAAGTTTAACAGGCAAAACTGTTTCTACAATATTCTCAGAAAGCGATATTTCTTCGAAAAATCTGTTCCATACTGTATCAGGAGCTTCTTCTTCGGAACAGGAAACCTTCTCCGGAAAAATACCAATAATTTTTTCTGTATTATTATTTAACTGTAAATCTTCATTTAATTTAGTAAATACATGAGAAAAACTTTTGTCTGCTAATTCTTTTTCTATACAGTTAGAAACGGGAAAAACTGTTATAAGCTTTCCCTGATCTTCGCTGATACATGGCGAAAAAAGGCAATCTCCCTTAAATCCTGCCTTTAAAAACTGCTGACGGGAAAGAAATGTATACTGCATATCACTCGCGCAAAGCGCAGAAACTAAATGCTGCTCCCATACAAAACCCGGAATCCAGCAGCCAAGCGGCCGTTTACCAAAATGCTTTCTAAGATAGGTTGTCATTAATTCTATCTGTCCGATTCTGTCCTGCAGCGGAATTATTGGAAAACTCGGTTCATAAAACCCGCCGCCGAGAATTTCCGCTTGCTTTCTCGCAACCATATCTTCTATCAGCATAAAAAATTCCGGATGATTTCTTTCTACCCAGTAAAGCAGTACTCCTGAATAATGTAAAACAGCCTGAATTTTTGAATAACGGTATAAATTAGACACAAATGGGCGCATTTTATTTTCGTATACGTATTCAAACTCACTTTCTTTTGCTCCGGACGGAACATGGGCGTGAGAACCAAGAATCATATTAATTTTTTTTTCTTCTTTCACCCTGTGCCAATCATCCTAAAAAGCAGAATGGAAGCTGTCGTAAAAACAAGAGATAACAGCCCCATAGCGATAAGAATCAAAGGCTTTCCGCGTAAAAACAACGGAACAGCTTCTAGAGCTGCGCGCCTGCGAATCTCAATAATAATAAAGTTTACAAGAAGGATACCGCCGGTAAAGCCAAAAGACATAATGATGATTTCTGCGGCGCTGGAAGCGATATTTACGCAAATAAATACTGCCGCGGCAATTATGCCTGCATAAAATGACGAAATAGAATCATTTTTTGAATCATCCTGCTCTTTATTTTTTAATAAATAATTAAAAACAATAAATTCTATCCCGCTGTAAACAACAGCGCTTACAGGAAACAATAAGATATATATAAATATACCCGGGATTAGAGAATATAAAATTTTTGCAAAGAAGAACCAAATTAAAATAATCGATAAAAAAGTAATTAACAATTTTATCAGCATAGATAAATCGACAGGTTTTTTTGATTCCGCTACGCCGCGTATGCCAAGAGCGCACTGTAAAACAAGATTTATCGTAAAGCCGGAATAAATCATTAATAATAAAAGAGGCATTTTTTCCATTTTTATTCTCCTCTATTACCTTTAGAAGACTGATACAGGCATATTATAAATCCCAGCAGAATCAAAGCTCCCGCCGAATGCGAAAATATACCTATAGGTAAAAACGCGCCTTCTGTAAAATACATTATTGTAACAATGCCCTGTGATGTTCCGGGGAACGAAAGCGAACAATAAGACAGAGGCTCTCTAACTATAGAAAAAATAATTAAAAGACCGGATAGAGACGCAGCCTGTGATACAGAATCAGAAACATTTTCAAAAATATCGGCAGCCGGGTTTTCGGATATTCCCGAACAAGCGCAAAACAGCGGAACTAACAACAGCAAAAGAAAGTTTTCCAGCGCTGCAAACGGACATAAAAGCCAGAACAATAAAAGATAAATACTGCCAAAAAAAGAAGCAATGCATGTATAAATCGCGGCTCTTCCTTTTTCTGGCAGGATTTTAACTGCATAAGTTGAAATAGCCGAATAAACAAATGCGCTGAAACCGTAAACCCAAAATAACCCTCCGGCTACAGTTATTGCCCACGAAAGACGCGCTGATGCCATAATTAAAAGACCGGCGCCTGTCAGACCGCCGAGAGGCGAAAGTGAACCCCAAAAAGAATATTGACGACTTAAACTCATTGTTTATACCCCTCTTCTATTCTGCTGACATACATTTGTAAAATACTTTTAGGTATAATTTCAAATGACTGTACTGCATGAGCGCTTAAAGGAAGCAGCTGCTTTACAGATCCGTTTGATGATACAATTGCGCCGAGCGGAACAAGTATACCGTCTTGAAAAACACCAAAGACAAACATTTTATCGGTTGAGCCGCTTATAGAAAACCAGTATCCCAAAGGTTCCGCTTTGGAACGAGGCTGCTTAACCGGCTCTGAGAGCCTTCGCGGATCTTCGTTATTGATTAAAATATTATTTACTGTCCGTAAAAGATAATGCGACTGCAGGGGAGCCGTTAAAATCCAAATAAGAGATATTAACAATAAAAGCCCTATTATCCAGCCTATTAAAATTGCTTTATCTTTCATAAAAGATTCTCCCTAAACTTACCGTAATTGTTCCGCATTAAAATAATTTTTTCTTCTAAAAGCCTTGTAAGAGGCGTTAAACAATTTGTAAGCGCAATCGCTATAAAGCATCCGGAATAATCCATACACACATAGCGGAAGAACCACGAAAGAACGGCAGCTAAAATAATTGTAAATAAAATCCCCGGCTTTAATTTTGCGCTTGATGAAGGTTCTGCCGCAAGGATAAAAGCCGCGGCGATTGTTCCGCCGGAAAATAATCCGTAAAGCATATCTCCGTTCCAATACATGTCATCTCCGGCTAAACGGACAAGAAAACAATAAACAGAAAGGAATACAAGCGGAATCCATCCGCGGTTTATTCCGATTGCCGTAATAATAACGGTTCCTATCAATAAAACAAAAATACCTCTGTCCGCGATAATACCGGGACCGCTGTAAAAAAGAAGATCAATATAACCCGACGGCAATTGAACGCCCGCTATCGAAAACACAGAACTGTTAAAAAATTCTGTTACTGTATTATCAAGCGCACTTATATCACCTGCAAATCCGACGGCAGAATCATTAAAAACAGAAGGCCAGGAAAAACGGATAAAAAGCCAGCCGCCAAGAGCCGGATTAAGCCAATTTGAACCAAGTCCTCCAAAGCTGTATTTTACTACCGTGATGGCAAAAGCTGTTCCAAAAAAAACATATACAGGATGGACTTGGTTTGGAAGCAATAACGCTAATATCATTGCCGTCGCCGCCGCGCTTCCGTCCTTTATTTTTGCGCCGCGGTATTTTTTGCAAGTTAACAGAAATTCGGTTAAAATCGCGGATGCAAAAGCTGTAAATGCAACAATTAGCGAGATACCTCCGTCGCTGAAAGCGGATTGTATAACGCAGAAAAATGCACAGCAAAATATCAGCCACATTCTGCCTGTACTTGGACAGGAAATGTTTATTTGCGGTTTATGCGAAAAAATCATTTTATGTTCAGGCACTTCTGTCCTCCTGATTCCTTTCTAAAATTGTCTCAAGCAGAGGAAGAGCTGACGGACATACAATTTTACAGCACCCGCAGCCATGACAGCCGGTTGTTCCGGCGTTTTCTATTTCCTGCATTCTGATTCTTTTATAAATATTCTGCGGATCCAGCCCCATAGGACAAACTGCTCTGCACTCGCCGCAATTAATACAATTTTGTTCTTTATAGATAGAAGCCTGTGATTTTGCCATAGCGACAATCGCATAACAGCTTTTTCCGACAGGTTCGTCTAGATACATCACTTCTTTTCCTGATAAGGGAGAACCTGTTACGACTCGTTCCGGCGGTTCAATAAAACCTCCGCATTGTTCGATAACTTCGCTTATTCTTGTTCCGATTCTTACTTTCATTATCTGCGGTTTTTTAACGGCAGAACCGCCTACAGCGACATAACGATCAAGCATAGGTTTTTTATGTATTACAGCATCATAAGCGGCGGCTAAAACCGCAGGGCCCAAAACTAAAAGAGGACCAAGGCTTATTCCTTCTTTTTTTTCATATATTCTAAGAGCAAGCTCGAGCTCTCTTTTATTTCTTTGCGGATAACGGGAACCTGTTAAAACAAGAGAAGACGGTATTTCCAGCCTGCCTGCTTCTGCAAGGAGTTTTTCTCCCAGTTCTTTTTCTTTATGAGAAACAGCAAAAACAATCTGCGAAACCTTAAAGCACGATTTTGCTACAATAGCCGCGCCTTCTATAACTGCCTTAAACCTTTCTTCGCAAAGAACATAATCCGCGGCAAGCCAGGGGTCATCAAAAATACAGCGGATAACAAGCGTAAGTTTTTCATTGTCTCTTCTGCTGGCAGAAATCATGTCGGCAAGCGGCATTTCTCCGCCTTCCATTTCTACAATTCCATAATCAGAAATTATTCTTTGCAGATCATAACCGCTTAATCCGTTCCATAATAATACTTCGTCTCTTCTGCCTAACCGCTCAAAAGCGCCTTCCATTCGTATTACAAAAGCGTCATTATCGACACCATCCCTGTCTTTCCATGAAACTCTTCTTATTATTCTGCCGGGAACAGTTGAATGCACATTAGCGCTGCCTGCGCCTGACGCTCTTCCTATAAGCTGCCCTTCGCGCACTGACTCTCCTATTGAAACAACAGGATACGCAGGCCTAGCTTTGTTTCCAAGAGGAATTACAGAAATTGCCGGCAGGTATGCATTTACAACCGGTGATTTTGAAGGCGCCGCCGGATCATCATAAGAAAGACCGCCCCTCGGAAATGAATATATCTTCATAAATTATGCATCCTTTCGATTTTGCAGCTGGTTTTTTTCATTATACAACAATTTTTTATTCCAGTTAATACCCATTGTGCGTAATTTGACGGAAAATCTTTTTAGCCCGTCAAAATTCAATTTTAATCCATTTTCCTTTTTATTCACTATAAAACCGGGGAAAATAAACAATAATAATACCAATAATGATAAGTTTCCTGCAATTCCGCCGGATACCCCTCCCTTTCCCGCGCCGGATTCTGTTCTTTTTCCGCTGTTTACATTATTAAAAAATTCCATTAAATGCTTGAGCGGAAAAGACGGAAAATCGGCTGTTCTTGCACTCTGCCTTGAAGTTCTTGTATCCATAGAAGGAAGACCGTCTGTATCAAAAAAGAAACTTGGAAAACTATTTGATCCTGTCGCTATATGGCGCGTAGAAAAAGACGCCTGAAACTCGACATGATTATAATAATCAGATTCTTCGATTATTGCGTCAAATCTAACGCTGGAATCGTAAGTTCCGGACATGTACGGAGTAAAAAACATCGCTAAAAACGCGCCGATTACAAAGGGCAGAATATACAATGGAAAAACAAATTCGGGGAATTTCCGCTTTAATATCGTTACCGGATTAAATCTTTTATGTTCTATCCCGGAAAAAGTTACGATTCTGAGAGAAAAGAAAAACACAGCAAAAGATACAATAAAAAGGGAGAGCAAAAACCAAATTTTTAACTGAGAAAAAATTATTAGTACCGCAAATCCCGCGATAAATACAGGCAAAAACAGCCAAAAGTTTCTGTACGGAAAAATAATTTCTTTATGCAGCTGCAGCAATCTTTTTTTAAATCCTTTTGCAGAAGGCGCTGCCGGATTTACAAGATCGCTTAAGGGCTCTTTTAGAAGAATGAACAATCCAAAAAGAAGTCCCGCTGCTCCTATCCCGGAAGCGCCGAAAAAACCAAGCGAAGAAAGCACAGGAACCATCGGTACAATATTTACAATACTGCGGTGAACTTTTCTGTTTATATAACATTGAATTAAAAGAATAATAGAAGCGGTAATATAAACAATAAAGAAAAGCGCAAAAGGACGGCCAATACCGTAATAATTAACAGAGAATGGAATATTAACAAGTATGTCGTTAAACCTTCTGTCCAGCATACCGGAATTCCAGTTGCCGGCTATAAGCGGAATATAGGCAAAACGCTTTCCGTCTCTTACAAATAGATTTTTTAATTTTTCCGCGTATCCGTCATAACGAGGATCAAACGGAAACACTCTATTAAAATATTGATCTAAAGGAATTTTTTTTACAGAATCAAACTCATCAAGTAAAACCCACTGCGAAGATTCTGACATAGGTTCTCCGCCGATAAAAAGACCTGTTTCCAGAGCAGAATGAAGATACCTGTCGTCTACAGATTCATCAACTGTTACTACCGCGTATCCGCCCCTAAACTCTTCGTACCCCATCGAAAAACCAAGAAAGAGAAGCCCCAGCGCAGCCAATAGTGATATCAGGCTGGCAATAAGAACAGAGCGGAAAAAAGACATAGTATGCCTAATTAATTAAAAAGCAAATTGTAATTGCTATTAAGATTCCCAGTAAGGCTCCAACCAGTACTTCCAGCGGCGTATGCCCCTGAATTTCTTTAACCGAATTAAAATCCAAACCTGTCAGCTTTGCAGATTGCTTTCCAAGATTATTAATTGCTTTTGCCTGCAGCCCGGCGGCTCTTCTTACCCCTACAGAATCACGAAGAACAACCATTGCAAAAACAAGGCTGATAATAAAATAAGTCGAAGTTATTCCTTCATACACCCCTACGGATGTGGCAAGGGCGCAAACTGTAGAAGAATGGCTTGACGGCATACCGCCGGTACGCCAAATCATTGTTTCTATCGCTTCCCATTTTTTTTTGTTTTTAGTGGTAATTAAATAAAACACTAATTTTAACGCTTGCGCTATACACAAACTTGAAACAGTGGATAAAAAAATAGGATTCAAAAATAAAGACTTAATTGCAGCTGCGGCTGTCATTCTTCTATCATCTATTAATATACAGGTTTTGTCAAGACGAATAAAGGCTCTTTAGTTCCTGCGGCAAAGGCGCTTCTATGTAAATACCGGCAAATTCAAGCTTCCATGCGTGTAATAAAAAGCGTTTTTTTTGTTTATTTGAACCTCCGTACTTTTTATCGCCTGCCAACGGAAACCCATGAAAAGCGGCTTGAGCGCGTATTTGATGAGTCCGCCCTGTAGCGATTTCGGCTTTTATCAGGGTTAAACCGCCGTTTTTATTACCGATATATTTAAGCGGTGTTATTTTGGTAATTGCTGTTTTTTCTTGAGAAGAGCTCTGTGAATTCTCCGATATAAATGTCTTTTTTAAATCGTGATCTCTTACAAGTTTATCCTGCCAAATTTCTTCTTTTTCTATTTTTCCTTCTACAACGGCAAGGTATGTTTTCTTTACTTTTTGTTTTTGCAAGAGAGAGCTAAACAGCTGCGCGCCTTCTAAGCTGGAAGAAAAAACAACAATTCCGCTGGAAGGTTTATCTAAACGGTGCAAAGGACCCGGTTTAAATGACAACGACGGAGGAAGGTTTTTATCCAGATACGAACGCACAATTGTTTCAAGGCTGTTATCGCCGTGAACTTCAATTCCGGCGGGTTTATTAACAGCCAAAAGACCTCGATCACTGTAAAGAATTTCTAATAAAGACTCATTCTGCGAAAGTTTTAAATCTCTTTTTTTTACCTGTGTATTTTTTTGCCCGTTTGTAAAAGTATTAGTAAAATCGTGAATCGTTATTTTAACGCCGCTGTCCTGACGATCCTGCGCTTTGGCAGGTTTACCGTCTGTAAAGACCTTCCCTTGACGAAGCAGCCTGTGAATTAAAGGCAGCGGATAATCCGGGAGCGCTTTGCGTAAAATTCTATCCAGCCTTCTGCCTTTATCATTTTCTCCGGTTATTAGTTCCATGTAATTTTAGCTTTTTGCAGAAAACATTTCTTCGAACTTACATATTGTTTTATATGCGCTTTGAGAATTTCTTTGCGCCTGCAGTTCAATCTGAAACTGCGGTACATCGATAAGCTCAGCTAAATGTTTTAAAAGCCGCAGATATTTTTCTGAATCATCAGCCGGTGAAATTATCATAAAAAGAAGATAAACGGGCTCTCCGTCGAGAGCGTCATATTGAATACCCTTTTGAGAAATTCCAAGAACACCGCGCAGTTTTTTTACCGCGTTTGTTTTTCCATGAGGAACAGCAATACCTTTGTGAATACCGGTTGACATCTTAGCTTCGCGTCTTTTAATCGCCTGAAGAACATCATTATAAGCCTGCGATTTATCGGCGGCGCAGTAACACTTTATAAGTTCTTCAAAAGCTGAATCTTTGTCCTGCGCTTCCATATCTACTTTGATAAATTCCGGTAACAATATATCCTGAAGGATCATAAAATACCTTTTGCTTAACCTTTACTGAGTTTCAGTATTCCTTTCGATTAAACTATCATCATCAAAAAACGGAAACATTTCCGTCGGATTTAACTCTTCGTCAAGCCAATTGGTTCTTAGTTCATCGGCAGAAATTCTTCTTGCTTCTTCTTCTACGCCTGCTCCTCCCGGAGTACGGCTTAAAAGAGCTAAACCGAGGCTTATAACAAGAAATAATGATCCTAAAATCGTAGTCGCGCGGGTAAGAACATTGCCCGAACGCGAGCCAAATGCTGTATTTGCTCCTCCGCCGAACATGCCGCCGATTCCGCCGCCTTCGTCATTTTGGATTAAAACCAGCAATATAAGCAACACTGCGTTAATAATGAAGAGAACCAATAGTACTATACTCAAAATTCCCATTTTTCCAAGCTCCGATATAAAATATAATTCATTCTATATAAAATAAAAACTTTATGCAAGCTGGTAATTGTATTCATTCAAAAAAGGCTGTATAATTAGAGCATGTTGTTCAAGAAAAAGGCTGTTTTTTCGGTTTTTATCTTATTATCAGCTGTTTCCCTTGGTTTTTCTCAGGGAAGAGGAGCTATTTTTGATGAACAATATGACAATATACCCAGAAGAGCGCAGCTTTCTGCCCGTTCTTACGAGGGTCTGCCTTCTTCCTTTTCGCTAAAGCAGTTTGCTCCCCTGCCGGGAGATCAGGGTTATTTTGGCACATGTGTCGCATGGGCTTCGGCTTATGCCGCAAGGACAATTTCCGAATCGATTGCTTTAAACCGTACAAACCAGACAGAAACAACCCAGAACGCTTTTTCGCCTGTTTATATCTATAGGAATATAAGTCCTGATGATCCCGAATGTATCCGCGGAACTCAGATTTATACTGCCCTCGAATATATGAGAGACAACCGCACTGTAAGAATGCTGGAGATCGAACGTTCAATTTCTTTTCCCCGCGTAGATCTTTCTAATTACAGATCATTAAGAAATTATCCAATTGCCGATTTTGTTACATTGTTTTCCAGGGATGACCGCAGAAAACAAGCTCTTATAACAAGAATCGTAAAAAAAAGTTTAACAGAGGGCAAACCTGTTATTATTGGCATGAATACGCCTGATTCATTTAATGAAGTAAAAGAAGTATGGAGGCCGAGAGAAAGCCCAAACCGTTTTTATTACGGTCATGCTATGTGCGTTGTAGGTTATGACGATAACAAATACGGCGGAGCTTTTGAAGTATTAAACAGCTGGGGCAGAAAGTGGGGAAACGGCGGTTATATCTGGATTCCGTATGATGTCTTTGTCGATTTTGTAATGGAAGCTTACGAAATAATCGATAATATTGCAAACTTCAGCGATTCGGTTAAGTTTGAAGGTTTTGTAAGAATGGACATAGTAAATCAGCAGTCAAGGACAGCTTCTTTTGTACTTACCGAAAGCAATTATTATTATTCTTCTGAGACTTTATCAGAAGGAACCGAAATTAGTTTTACTGTAGGAGCGCGGGAAAACGCGTATGTTTATTCGTTTACAGTTGTCAGAGGGACAGAAGAAAACAACTTTTTTTCGCCGGTATTATTGTTTCCGCAAACAGGAGTTTCGGCGCTTTTAAATTACAGTGACAGCGCGATATTACTGCCCGGAGAAAACAGATCTATTTCGCTGGATACACAGGGTACAAAATTTCTTATTACGCTTTATTCAAAGCAGGCATTAGATATTCAAAATATTATGCGTACATTTGTATCTTCTTCCGGCACTCTAAACAAGCGGCTTTCTGCGGCAATCGGCGATGGTTATACAACAGAGCTTATTTTTAATGAAAGCGAAGCGGCGTTTACCGCTTCGCCCGATGATCCGCGTACTGTGGCTGTCTTAATAGTCGCAATAGAAACTATTGCGCCGTAATGCTTAGGATATATGCCTGACTCGGCTCTTCATCAAGACACCATACTTTTAAGAAATAAACTCCCGCTGCCAGATTTAACGACAAGCGCGCGCTTAAACCGTCGCCTCCGTCATCATCTTCTGCAATAATATTTAAATTATTGTCATAAAGTTCTATATATGTATCAAGGCGGTTATTGTTTTCTCCCCTTGCGCTTATTACATGACGACCGGCTCTGGTTACTTCGAACCTGATCCAATCCACATCATCACTTGAATGAAATGTATGTCTCTGCGTTGTTCCGATTGTAAACGGAGTCGCCTGCGAAGGTTCATTATTCGGCTCATATTCGTCAGGAGCAAGCAAACCTGCTTCCGGGAAAAATGCCCTAAAAGCATAACTGCCTGTAATTTCGTTTGAGTAACCGCGGACAAGCGCTATATAACGGTTTCCTTCTGTTACATTATATCTGATACGCGCATTGTAACTTTGACCTGAGTCATCATCTTCTGCAAGAAGCTCTTCGTCAGCATCGTATAATTCCATATATGTATCGGTTCTTCCTGTTGTCTCAATTGTAATACGTCCGCTCCTAGAAGGAATTAATAAAAAATAATCTTCGTCACCGCGCTGTAATGTTCTGTTTACAGATCTAATGTTTTCTTCTCCAATGCTGATCTCGTATGCAATTGGATTTTCAAAACTGCTGGCTCCTTCTCTTACTGTCAAAAATGCGCGAAAACCATAAGCTCCTGTAATAGACGAACTATATCCTCTTACAACCGCTAAATAACGAACGCCAGCACGTACGTTATGTGAAATTCGCGCGTTTAGCCCCTGCCCGCTGTCATCATCGCTTGCAAGTTCATCCTCATTATCATAATTATAAAAATGCATGTATGTATCAACACTGCCGGTAGTTTCCATTGTTAGACGGCCGTCCCTCTGAGGGACAAGGAGAAAAAAATCTTCTGCTCCCTCCGTAAGAGTGCGGTTTGTCACAGGCATACTTGAACTTGAACCGATTGTATAGGAAAAAGGAGATTCCCAAGTACTTGTTCCGCCAATTGTAACGCCGCCTCCGCTGGTGCCGCTGGTGGAAACCATCATGTTGGTTATATGTTCATTCCGCTGAAAGCTTGTAATAAAACTGCCTTCTATCGCCCGATCTGACACACGAATTAAGCGTGAATAAATTCTAATTATATCCGCTACTTGTATAATTTCGCCTACCAGTGTCCATTGCGCGTCAGAAGCGGTACCTGTATGAATTGTATAATTTCTGCGAGGCGTATTTGTTAATTCGACGGTTAACTGATTGACCAAATATGCGCTAAACGGCGGCTGATTGTCTAAAAAAGTAAAAGTACCTATCAGCAGTTTTTCTGCTCTTTTTTCTGCAAGTTTTGCGTGTATTTCTCTTGCCAGATTTTTTACGGCTTCATCCATCTGCTGAACATGATTTTCATTGGCTTGAGCAAATAATATACCGACAGTAAAAACGAAGGAGAAAAATAACAATAGAGATTTTTTCATGAATCCTCCATAACAATATTGCTATGGTATCACATGGATTATGGTTTTGTATACACCTTGCTTCCTGGCGGTACAGACTGCGTTATCCAAACGCTGCCTCCAATAATACTGCCCTTTCCTATGACTGTATCTCCGCCTAAAATCGTAGCGTTTGCGTAAATGGTAACATCATCTTCTATGGTTGGGTGTCTTTTATTGCCGCTCTCTTCTTTTTTTACAGAAAGCGCGCCAAGTGTTACGCCCTGATAAATTTTTACGTTTTTTCCGATAATCGTACTTTCTCCAAAAACAACGCCTGTCCCATGATCGATAAAAAACGATTCGCCTATTTGCGCGCCGGGGTGTATATCAATGCCTGTACGTCTATGGATAACTTCGCTCATCATTCTTGGAATCAGCGGCACCTGCCGCGAGTAAAAAAAGTGCGCTATCCGCTGTACGGTTATCGCTTGAAAACCCGGGTAAGAAAGCACTACTTCTTCCGCGCTCATGGCGGCAGGGTCTCCGCGCACAGCGGCATCTAAATCTTTGCCTAGTATACTTCTTATTTTTGGCAGTTCTTCGAAAAACTCTTCCACTACAAGCGAAGCAGCCGCATGGCAGCCTTTACTGCCGCTGTTTATTCCGTCTATACGAGCGGAAAAAGCGAGGCTCTTTTCTACTTCTGTGATGAGTGCATTGTAAATTTTTTGTACTTTTTCTGCGGTGATTTTTTTTAGAGAATCTGCTTTTGTGCAAATGTTTTCGAGGTAGCCGGGGAATAATAATTCTTCCAGATCGCGGACAATATTGTCTATGCTTTCCCTGCCGGGGAGGTTGGCGGCGCCGGAGGGGTTTACCATGCTATGAGAATTGTAGTTTTGTAACAGAGCCTCAATGCTCCTGTCTAACCTCTTCATTAACTAATACCTTTTTAAACCACGAACCACCACGAACCAACACGAACTCTCAC
>WQXI01000040.1 GCA_009784935.1 Treponema sp. | reverse complement strand
ATAAATATTTTTTCATAATTTTTTCTTTCCCTATCTTTTTCTGCAGCACCTGATTTCTCTGCCGTTAATACTTTGCAGCTGCGGTATACTCTGCATACATTCTTCCCCTGCCTGCGCGCAGCGAGGAGCAAACGGACAGCCGGGTTCCGGAGCGGTTGGGTCGCTTACCTTTCCGGGAATTGTCAATAAACGTTCTTTAGAATAATGACTGCCAAATGCAGGGGAAGCGGCAAGAAGCGCGATTGTATACGGATGAAGCGGATCATTTAAGATTTCCTGCGCTTTTGCGGATTCCATTACAAGACCGCCGTACATTACCATAATACGATCAGAAATTTCCGCTACAAGATCAATATCGTGGCTGATAAATATAATAGAAATATTACGCGTACGGCGCAGTGTTTTTAAAAGTTCGATGATTTGTTTTTGAATCGTAAGATCAAGCGCTGTAGTCGGCTCATCCGCGATTAAAAGTTCGCAGCCCTGCGCGAGAGCAAGAGCAATGCCTATGCGCTGCAGCTGTCCGCCCGAAAACTGGTGAGGAAAGTTAATTAATCTTTCTGCGCTGTTGTCTAAACCAGCCTCTTCTAAAAGCGCAATAGCCCGCTTTGCTGACTCTTCTTTTGTTATATTAGGCTCGCTGTTTTTAAAAGTTTCATAAAAGACGCTCCCCATGTTCTGCAGCGGATCATACGATCTTCCCGGTTCCTGAAAAATCATTCCAATTTTTTTACCGCGGTATTCGCGCAGGGCGTTTATTCCAAGACCCAAAAGTTCATTGCCGTTATAACAGATCGAACCTTCTGCGTTTGCATTCCTCGGCAAAAGACCGGGAATCGCCAAAGTACTTACGCTCTTACCGGAACCGCTTTCTCCTACAATACCGAGCGTTTCGCCTTTTTTTAATTCAAAAGATAAACCGCGTACCGCCTGAACTTTTACAAAATCTTTACCGCGAAGAATCGAAAAATCAACAAACAAATCTTTTACTGTTAACAAATCGTTTTTACTAACCACAGAGTTCACGGAGTTAGGAGAGTTGCTCGAAAACTCCGTTTGGAATTCACGAACAATTGGGTTAACGTTTCTTTTTTGTTTGTTTCTTTTCCATTTAGACGTTCTTGTATGATATGGGTCAAAGAAATCCCTTAGAGCATCTCCGATAAAACTAAATCCCAAAGTTAAACCCAACAGGAACCATACTGGAGTTAAAAGCCAAGGAAACGCCCGCAGGTTTTCGAATGTAGACAAGTCACGTTTAATAAGAGAACCCCAGCTTACGGCGGGGTCAGTAATGCCAAGCCCAAGATATGAAAGAACTGTCTCTGTCATAATAAAACCGGGAATACCAAGCGCAATACTTACAATTAATAAACTTGCAATCTGCGGAATAATATGCCTAAAAATAATTACAGGCGGCGGGATCATTTCTAGTTTTGCGTTTAAAACAAATTCTTCGCGCTTTATCGCATGCACCATGCCGCGGATTAACCTCGCGGACCCCGGCCAGCTGACAAGCGAAAGTATGAGCGTAATCATCATATACGTCTGCGCAGGATCCATATTTGCGGCTAAAAGCGAACGTAAAAATAAAATCAAGTACAGCGAAGGAATCAGCATTAAAAATTCTGCGCCCCTCATAATAGACCAGTCGGTAAAACCTCCAAAATATCCGGACAATCCGCCGGCAAGCGCCGCGAGAATAAGTGACATAAAAGAAGCTACAAAACCAATAGTGAGCGAAACGCGCGAACCGTAAATAATACGCGAAAAGAGACACCTGCCGAGATTATCGGCGCCCATTAAAAAAACAGGATAATTAGTATCGCCGGTTGTAAAAAGATGACGGTCTGCAGGAATTAATCCCCATAATTTATACGGCTCTCCTTTGCCAAAAAGTTTTATCTCAGAATAATGATCCCGCACGCGCCCGTACTTCCACACATTAGTATCTGTAACGCGAAACTCCTGCGCCTGTATTTTTCCCTGATAAAACCGCGTATTGGGCGGATGAAAACTTTTATCCGCAAAAGAAGTACTGGGTGAATACGGCGCAAAAAATTCGGCAAAGATCATCATTATATATAGTATTAAAAGAAGAAAAATAGAAATGAGAGCCGCAGGACGTGTTTTTACATAGTTAATAAATTTCTTCATACCGGTTATTCCTTTCCGTACCTTATGCGGGGATCAACGAGAGCAAGAACAATATCTGCCAGCGCCATTCCAACCAGTACCAAAAACGAAATAAACATTATATTTGCCAAAACAAGATTTACGTCCTGTTGTGTTACAGCTTCGTACATTAAACGGCCGATTCCGGGATACGCAAAAATAATTTCCAGTATAAGAGAACCCGAAAAAAGCCCTGCAAGCATATTTGCACTGCCTGTTATGTATGGGTTTAATGTATTACGAAAAGCATGTGTAAGATAAATGCGCCATTCTGCGATTCCGCGGGAACGCAGTGATGTAATATACGGCTGTCCAAGCTGATCAAGCATTGTCGCGCGTATCATTCGCAGAGTACCGCCGATTCCGCCTAAAAATGCCGCAAATAAAGGCAGAAAAACATGGTGCGCATAGGAAAAAACAAATTTTGCCGGCGCTTCGGAAAAAGGAAACGGCGGGTATGCGGTCACCGGAAAAAGACCCGAAACAGCCGCAAAGAGCTGAAGGAGTATATAAAGCAAAAGACCGGGGAATGCATGCAGTAAAAGAGCAAAAAATGTAACTGCGGCATCAGCTCTTGTTCCCGCCTTAGAAGAAAAATATACACCTAACACAAATGAAAATATCGTAATAAAAACAAGCGATATTAAATTAAGTAAAAGAGAGTTAACAATCCGGCTGGAAATTAAAAAGGAAACAGGAGCATTGGATATCGAACTCACTCCCAAGTCCTGATGAATAATTACGCGGTTGAGCCATCTAAAGTACTGCACATAGAACGGCTGATCAAGACCGAGTTCTGCCCTAAAGGCGGCAAGCTGCTGCGCATTCATCGCCTGAATATTCTGCCCTGTTCTGCCCTGGCTCTCCGAAAACAACTGCTGTATCATAATTTGATCGACAATGTCGCCGGGCACAAGAGCCATCAAACCAAAAACGGCAAACCCAAGAATAAAAAGCATAAATGCCATTGTAAGCAATCTGTTTGCAATATAGGAAAGAAGCGGAAAACGGCGTTTAAATGCATAAAAAGGTTTTAGCGCGAAAGACGTAACTGCGCGGAAAATATTCAGCATGCTCCCCCCCATTTACATTTAATTGATATTTTAAAGGTTAAGTAGAGATAAAGTCAAGGAAGCATGATATAATGTTTAAGGAGTTAATAATGAAATTAAACTATGAATCTTTAAAAGACAAAGCCTTTTGGGAAAAAGCAGGCATAACACTACCCCGTTTTAACCGCGAAAACATGATAACAGCCACAAAAATAGAGCCAAAGTGGGTGCATTTTGGAGCGGGAAATATATTCCGCGCTTTTCCTGCGGCTATGATGCAGCAGCTTCTCGATGAAAATATAGAAACAACAGGAATAATAGTAGCAGAAGGTTATGACGGTGAAATTATCGATAAAAGCTTTACAGCCTTTGACAACCTGACAATCCTTGTAACTCTCAAATCCGACGGCAGTACAGATAAAAAAATTATCGCTTCTATAGCAGAATCAATGCGCATGGATTTGGCATACGCAGAACTAAAAAAAATCTTTGCTTCTCCTTCTCTGCAGATGGCAAGTTTTACAATTACAGAAAAAGGCTACAATATAATGGGAGAAATAAAAGAAGAACCAAGTGCGCCGCAGAGTTATTTGGGACGCATTGCGGGGCTCTTATATGAACGATACCGGAACGGAGCTAATCCAATTGCTATGGTAAGCATGGACAACTGTTCGCATAACGGAGATATTCTTTTTGCCGCTATGGAAACATTCGCAAAGGTATGGACAGAAAACGGCGCTGCGGACAAGGGGTTTTTAGCGTATATTCAAGATAAAAATAAAGTATCGTTCCCGTGGTCGATGATCGATAAGATCACCCCAAGACCGGATGACAGCGTCCGCGACATGCTGATCTCCTATGGCCTTGAGGATATGAACGGTGTGATCACTTCTAAAAACACATATGCCGCTCCGTTTGTAAATGCAGAAGAAACGCAATACCTCATTATAGAAGATACTTTCCCTAACGGCAGACCGGCGCTGGAAAAAGCAGGTGTAATGTTTACAGACAAGGAAACGGTCGACAGGGTCGAAAAAATGAAGGTCTGCACATGCCTTAACCCTTTACACACAAGTCTTGCTGTTTTTGGCTGTCTTTTGGGATATACAAGAATCAGCGAAGAAATGAAAGACGCCGATTTAGTTAGATTAATAGAAGGAATCGGATATAACGAAGGTCTGCCAGTTGTTACAGATCCGGGGATAATAAAACCAAGAGATTTTATCGATCAGGTAATAAAAGTACGCCTTCCCAATCCGTTTATGCCTGACGCGCCCCAGCGTATTGCTATGGACACTTCGCTTAAAATACCGATTCGCTTCGGCGAAACCATAAAAGCATATATCGAAACAGGAAAAAACTGTTCGGATCTCAAACTTATTCCATTAGTGTTTGCAGGATGGCTCCGCTACCTATTGGGTATCGATGATAAGGGGGATCATTTCGAAGTCAGCCCTGATCCCAATTATAACACCCTCGCAGAGGCGCTTGCCGGTATCAGTCTGGGAATGGCTGCCTCAAAAGACGAGCTTCATAGCAAATTAAAGCCGATTTTGTCAAATTCTTCGTATTTTGGGGTAGATTTGTACAAAGCAGGCAGCGGAAAGACTCTAGGAGAACGGGTAGAAGAGCTATTTTTGCAAATGCTCGAAGGACCGGGCGCAGTGCGTTCAACATTGCAAAAAACCCTTGATTTTTCGGCTTAAATCGGTTAATATAAAGGTACTGGAGGTCACAATCATGAAAAAACTCATTATTGTATTAATTTTATTGGCTCTTATTACACCGGTTTTTGCCCAAAGTAATTCAGAAAATCAAGACAGAATGTACTATATTAATGTACCTGTAGAAAGAATATTTCCAACTTCGACCGGATATATAATTCAGTACCGCAGTTCTACGATACTTTCTACAGTCGGTATTCCTAATGAATGGTTTTCTGACTCAGCAGGCAGTGCAGAAATAATCCGTCTTCCTACAGGAGCAGACTGGCCTACAATGTCTGTATTTTACAGAAACGGCGAATTTAGCCACGTAAGACTTTATGTCCACAGGGTAAAAAGCCATTGGACATGGGGCAGCATTCCGCAGGGAACCGATGTAAGCAGGTTCTTTACAGACAGGGATTCTTTTAAAATCAATTACTAATGAATTCCGGTTTAAATAATCCGGATGTTCAAAAAGATCTTGTCGAGTTTATTAAGACAGGTTCTAGTTTTATTATTGCCGGACATAAAGAGCCCGACGGAGACTGCGTAGGGAGTCAACTCGCCCTGCGCAGTGCGCTTTTACGGCTCGGTAAAGAAACGGCAGTATGCTCGGCTGGACCGTATAAACGCACAGAACTTTACGACTTTGTAAAACAATTCTGTGAAATCCCAGAAAACTTTGATTCTCTTTTTAAGCAGAAAGACGATATAAGAGTCATTATTGTAGACTGCTCAGGCAGGGAAAGGACAGGCGAGCTTCATGATTTGCTTAAAAAATACCCTTATGCAATAATTGACCATCATGCGGCAGTAACTCATCCGCCGTCAACAGCCGAAGCTCCTGTATATATCGAAGCAACATCTCCTTCCTGCACATTGTTAATATTTAAATTGATAAAAGCGCTTGGAATGGAATTAACGCAGGAAGAGGCTGAATTACTTCTATTTGGCCTTTGCACAGACACCGGTTTTTTCCGCCATATGACAGAAAAAAATTCTTATGCATTTAACGCTGCCGCAGAAATGATTCATTACGGCGCAAGTCCAAAAAAAATATTTAATATTATTAACGGCGGCAAAAGCCTCAACTCCAGAAAATTAATCGGCAATATATTAGCCAGAACAGAATCTTATTATGACGGAAGGCTTTTGGTTTCCTGCGAGAAACTGGAAGAATACAGCATATTTGGATTTGAAAGCAGAGATTCTGACAGCTTGAATCAAATGATGCTTTCTATTAAAGGAGTAGAAGCAACAATTATAATCCGCCAGGAGTCTGCTGATAATTGCACTGTGAGCTTAAGATCTACAGATAAAATAAATGTAGCAGAAATTGCAGCATCGTTTAACGGAGGCGGACACAAAAACGCGGCGGGACTTTCTATCAAAGGCGATATTTCAAGTGTAAAACAAATTTTGTTAAAATCCTTTTCTAATTATTTAGGCAATTAAAACAATTTTTTCTAATGTTAATTATATCATAATTCTATAAATTTTTCCTGTAATCTCAAAACTGTTTTCTTATTAAACCGATATCAGAAAACAGGAGCTAAATTAATGGAAAATTTTTTGAATGAGATGTATTCCAGCTATCAAGCCGGAGATATTGATCGCTGCTGTCTGGAAGGATCTGTTTATACTTATCTGATGAAAAATCAAGGTAAGACAACTCTGTGTTACTGGAAAAACCATGACTACGAAGATTTTATTTCATGGTTTTATCCGCGTCTGAGAAAATCAATTGATTCATGCGCAGAAACAGGTATGTCGTTCGAAACAATATTAAACAGATATTTATTGTTGTCGTCAAAAGAGTATCAGCTGCGCACAACAAAAAACGCTGTTACAGAAGTTTCGGCATGGAATGCGATGATCCCTGAGATGTATGCATACGAAGAAACGCCTGTTTATACATATAAAAATTATGAACATGTGCTGACAGAAATGATTTATGACAGGAAAGGCAAAGTATGTACAAAACGGATTTTAGCGCTCATACTAAAGTGCTATTATTATATTTCGGAAGATTTTGCAGAAAAAATTGCCAAAGTAATCGGAATCGAAAAAATAGAAATTAAGGCAATGCTGGAAAAAGTAAAAAAAATAAGGCAAAAAAGAGATGACGAGATTTATCTTTTAAAAGAAAGAATCTACTGCCAGTTTTACAGATGTATTGTTTACGAAAAAAGGCTTTCTTACTTAAATGAAAATAAATTGGCAGGCGATAAAGTAAAGCGTCAGCTGGAAAAAGCAAGAAAAAGACTGGAGAACATGCGTCAGCGGATAACAAGCACCCGCACCGGAGCTACCAACAGTCAAATAGCGGATATTATCGGAACAAGAAAAAGTATTGTAGATTCGAGCCTTCATCAGCTAAAAATAAAATGGAAGAATTTAGCAAAAAACGCTCCGTTAAATTAATTGGGCAATTAATTTACTGCAAATGCAAAAACTGCTTTTTCGTTGTAATCTTTTCCCGGAGATACAAGGCAAGAAGGAAAACCCTGTCTGTTAGGCGTATCAGGAAAATGCTGGGTTTCGAGGCAGAAGCCGGAATGTTTAACATAGACAGAACCTTGCTTGCCAATTGTTTTTACGAGATGGTTTCCGGTATAGAACTGAACGCCCGGCTGAGTTGTAAAAACTTTTAATGAACGGCCGGAGTTTGATTCATATACTTCGGCGCAGGGACGGAGTTTGCCGATTTCTCCGTCAACCGCAAAACAATGATCGTAACCTTTAAACGGTTTTAAAAAAGAATCGGCTTGGCAGATTTTTCTTTTAGTTTTAAAATCAAAATCTGTTCCGTAAACAGGAACAAGGCGGCCTGTAGGTATACCGGTTTTATCAACTTCTACATAAGAAGAACAATGAAGCAGCGCATCGTGTAAAAGAATGCTGCCTTTTCCTTCGCCTTTTAAATTAAAATACGCATGGTTTGTAATATTTACAGGACACGATTTATCTGTCTTTGCATGATAATCACAGACTACTTCGTTGGATTTTGTAAGACCGTAACTTATTACTGCTTTTAAATTACCGGGAAAACCGCAGTCTCCGTCAGGGCTTTTAAGTTCGAACCGTACAAAAACGCCTTCGTTTTCTTCGTAAGCTTCTGAATCCCATAAAAGTTTGTCAAAGCCGCGCGGTCCAGAATGAAGCGAATTTTCGCCGTCATTTGCTTCCAGCGGATAGGTACTGCCAAACAAATTAAAAGACGCTCCCTTAATTCGATTTGCAAAGCGCCCGACAGTTACTCCTATATACGGTTCATTATTTAAATAGCCATCTAACCCTGAATAACCAAGAAGTATATCATCTGCAATACCCTGCCGGGAAGGAGCAATAAGACTTGTCCACGCTGCGCCGAAATTTGTCAGCGAAAGTTTTAAATCTCCGGCGCTAAGGGTATACAGTTTTACTTTTTTGCCGTTTGATAGAATTCCAAATATCTTTTTACTGATTTTCATAAAGGAATTATACACTTGCAAGCTGTATTCATTCAAGATACAATAGGTATTATCTATATGCATAATAGGAGAGAAAAATGAAAAAATTAATTGCTGTTATAATTGCTTTAACAATCTCTGCGGTTTGCTTTGCCCAAGCTGACCCTGTAGTGGGGTTTTGGCTGAGTGTCGATGAAAAAACAAACCGCGTAACTGCCGGCTGGCAGATTTATATCGAAAACGGAGTTTTATACGGAAAAATATTATCATTGGCTGACGAACCCCGCGGAACTATTGCAGAAAACTGCAGAGAACGCTACGATAATTTCCCTCTTGCAGGCAGGGTAAACACAATGCAGGTAGCGGGTCCTCCGTGGATCTATGGCCTTACAAGACGCGCAGCCGGCGACTGGAGAGGCGGCAGGGTAATTAATCCCGAAGACGGCAATATTTATAACTGCAGGATAACTTTTCATGCGGCGGGCAGAAGGTTTAACGTTGACACTCTGGAAATGCGCGGGGAAATTGGGCTTGGTATAGGTCGCAGTCAGTTCTGGCGAAAGACTGACGAAGCGACCGCAAGCAATTTGTGGCCTTAAATTTTTATATTAAAACCTAAGCCTAATCCGCGCTGTGCAGAAAACGCCGATAAACGAATCATTGTCAAACGGCGCCTGCACAGAAATAGTTAACGCCGCTCCCTGAAACAAATCATGGTTAAAAGTAATTAGCGGCGTGTAGGATGTGTCTTGGAGACTCATAATTAAAGCTGCGCTTAGATTTGTAAAATCGCTGAACCGCCATGTAAGACCTGCATAGATGTTGTGTTTGTATGGTAAATCAATTGCAGTCGAAGAATTTTCTCCATTATAAAGATACGCAGCAAGTAAAATTAAATTGCCGTCTATGAGCGAATAATCTGCTCCAACACTTAAAGAGAGCCCGTCTAATTCTGTCTGCGCTTCGTAATTATATGTATACAGTGCATCTACAACAAAACCAATTTCTATGTCTGCCTTGAGAGAAATCCCCGCACGATGAATACCGTTAGCGGAACCTGTATCCGGCGTTTCGTACGAGTAAAGCATTTGAATGCTTGCCTTTTCCCAGTGCTTGTCTAATGAAAAGCCAAAAGAGGAGCCGTTACCTTCATTGGAAAACGGATCGCGCGGCATTGTATAAAAACCAAGCAGTTTAAGCTCATCGATTGGATACCAAGTAAAAGCCGCTCCCATTACTGCGCGGGGACGTGCATCTGGCTTTAGAGGATTTTTTGGATTTAAAAAATCGCAGGGACTCCAGATCTGCCCATAACCAAAAGGCAGACGGAAAAGTCCCGCATCCATATCTATATGTTCGCCGCGCAGTCTAAAGTAGAGACGTTCGAGTTCTAAAACTGCGACAAAGTTATCGCCTATCGAAGCTCCCGCGCCTGCCAAATTGAGCGCATAATCGCCGGAAGCGGCAATTAAATTAACCGCTCCGTGAACAACTGCTCTGTCTTGTATTCTGGATTGAAAACGAATGTTAGCGTACTCCTCAAGTCCCGCAGTAACTTTTTCTGAATCTGCATCAGCTCTTACTGAGACTGTTGAATCCAAAATTCCGGAGATTGTTATCTGTGCCGACAGACACATTACAGTAAACAAAAATATCCCAATAATAAAAAAAAGCCTCATGCAATTATCCCCCAAAATATTAACCACGGTAACCTTCACCAAGCCGCAAAGCGGCGAAGGTTCCCCTCTGAAGTACACAGAGTTACACTGAGGGAGGAATGCCTTTGTACAAAAACTCCGTGAAACTCCGTGCCCTCTGTGGTTATCTTTCTTCGTCTTTCTATCTCTCCAGATTGCGTTGGCTAAAAACAGAATCTGCGATTGGTCTGTTTAAAACCACATTTCTCATGACAAATATAGTCCTCGAATCTCTTCGCATTAAATCCCGCATTTCTCCCTCTACAGGGAAACGGCGCCCGCCGATTATTTCTACTCTTCGCAAATTGTATTCTTTAAGCTTTACACCGGAGAGAGCAAAAAGTTCGTAGCGTAAAAGGTCTCCGTTTTCTTTGTCTATCCATAATTTACGCGTAGGATAACTTTCGGTTCTTCTTCTTGCTGTAAGAGTTAAAACCCAGGAGTCCCTGCCGTTAATAACTTCCGAGCCTGTCAAAACAGGATCATAACGGCTGGAAAGCGTTTCGTTATCCAATGTATCTTCGTATGACATGTCAGAACCCATCATTGATTCTCGCAGCATATGCCCGGAGATTAGCATTACTTCTTCTGTATCAGGCGAATAAACAAAGAGCCTGCCGTCCCTTCTTAAGTACTTGGTTCCTCTGTCTTCAGGATTTGTGAACTCAATAAAGCTGTGCGTATTTCCTCTTGCCCAAGCTCTCATTGTCTTAACAAACCTGCGGCCGCCATGCTCGATTATAATATCGCCCTCGTATTCGATTGTGGTATATATTTCATTATTGTCCACACGGCGAAGGAGTTCGGCTGCCGACGGCGTCTGCGCAAACATAGGAACAGCTATTGTTATAGCCATTAAAAATAAAAAAGTCTTTTTCAACATAACATACCTCCAAAAATTAATTATCTTCTCAGAGCTTCTACAGGCTCTACGAACGCGCTCTTTAACGATGGAATCAAAGTAAAAAGCGAAGCGATTACAACACCCAAAAGCCAAGAACGTAAAAGAATCATTGGACTAAGCCGAAAGAAAATTGCGTTGCTCATCGGCATTTCGCTGAAGGTATTACCGTACAAGTCTCCCATACGGAAAGGAAAGAATGAACCTACGCCGGCAATTAATCCTCCAGCTATAACCCCAATCAGAGCTCCAATGGCTGCCATAAAAACCGATTCAAAGAAGAATACTTTTACGATCTCTGTGCGTGTCATGCCAAGACAGCCCATCATGCCGATTTCTTTGATACGTTCGTGTATAATCATAACAACTGTATTGATGATAAGGAAACTAGCTACGATTAAAAAAACAAGAAAAATAAGCGTATATAACGGGCCCATCATCCTCATCATTGCAACCCAATAATTATCCTGCCAGTCTGTTACGATATTATTCTCACCCAAAATCTTTTGCACCTCAGCGGTGACAGCGGCGCTCTTTTTATCGTCATCGGTATAAATAATAATTGACTGCGCCGCGTCGTCAAGCACAAGAAGCCGCTGAAGCCTTTCAAAATCCAAAATAATATACTGCTCATCAATCTTGATATAATCAAAATTAAAAATACCTGTAATTCTTGGGCTCAAAAACTTTTCGGAAAACTGCGCCGAGATCGTTTTAAAAGTAATTCTATCTCCCACTTCAAAACCGGATTTTTGCGCAAACACATGGCCTATAACGCATTCATTAGCGCCCGGCTCTGGCCATCTGCCTTTGATAAGACCATCAGTTCGATATGTCATGTTAAAATTATTTTGTCGCATTTCATTTTCGATATCGATACCCCACAATACAGCATGTTTAATAGTACTATCCTGCAGTGTTGCCATTGTCGTAATCCTCGGGAAAACAGCATTTACGCCGGGAACACTTTTTATACGCGCAGCAATTTCATTCCAGTTAGTAATTTCTTTTCCGCCGTCATTTATTGCAACAGGAAACTGCACGGGCATGTATTCGCTTTCTGCATCATACTGAGATGACACTGCTCTTATATGTCCTAGTTCATAAATTTGAACAGTATCATTAATACTTTTTACCATTCCTTCTATCATAGAAGAATAAACAACGATAAAAAAAACAGCCAGCCCAACAGCAATAAAACAAAAAATTGTACGTCTCTTGTTTCGCCAGATATTCCGGTAAGCTATTGTAATAAGAGCGGCAGTGCCGCCTTTTCTGTATTTACCTGTCATAAAACCTCCTTAATCTACTCAAACCTTAGGCTTTCTGTTATTGGTTTCTTTATAGCCCTTAATGTCGGAAGAATCGCCATCAGCGACGCCAATAAAGTAGCTGCAATGCCGGATCTAATTATTAATGGAATATTCCACATACTTCTGAATATCGCGGTTGTACGGAATCCGATACCATTGCTTAGAACATCGCTGAAACTGCTAAAATCAAAACCTGTTTCTACAACAGGATAATTTATTATACAGCCAAGAATGATTCCCAAAATTGAACCAATGAATCCTAAAAAGGATGCTTCCAGCATATAGGTAATTACCATTTGCTTATCTGTCATACCCATCGCTCTCATCATCCCGATTTCTTTTGTGCGTTCCATTATCGCAAGCACAATTGTATTTGAGATTCCAAGGAACGAAAGTATCAGTAATAAAATTGTTAAAACTTGCGGCGCTCCTTTCTGCAGAGCTTCGTAATTTAAATAATCTTTCATATATTCCTGCCATGTACGAATACCAAGTTCATTAGGAAAAACAAGTCCCATCGATTCGATTCTTTCCTTAAGCGCTCTGGTAATTACAGGACCGCTTTCGCTTATACCGGGAAGCCTCGAATCGGGAACTCCCTTTTCTCTTATTATAAGTTCTGTTACCGCGCCTTCCAGGCTCATGCCGGTATCTCCCTGTAAAACATCCAAAGGAATGTATGCAGTGTTCCCGTTTGGAAGCGGAGCGGGAGAATTTATAACACCGACAACAACAACATCAAAAGCCTGATTAACGCGGTTAATTGCGCCGGAAAAATCGGCTCTTATCATTGCATCCAAAACTCTCAAAAGTTTTTCTTCGTCTTCTTCTATTAAAAGAAACATATCAAAGAATTCCTCATATTGGTAAGCATCCTGAACAATCTGCCTGTCTTCGCTGCGTAATGCAGGCCATAATTCCGCTTCCCATTGATCTCTTCTTATTCTTTCTTTTGCAGCCTTAATGTCTATAACTGCGCTAATTCTTACATTATTGCGGCCAGACGCTGCAATTAAATCCCAGTATCTGTCAAGTTCAGCTTTAGACGCGCTTCTTTTTAAAAGCATTCTTTCATTTCCGGCAATAGCTCTTGTATCAAGCATAGCAAACGGATCTCTGGAAGCAGGCGCTATATCATAAAGCGATCTGATAAAATCTTCATCAGAACTATTTTGAGCGCTCAATGAAATTAAATCTTCCAGTTCCCTGCGATAGGGACGAGTTGGAATACCGACTTTTAATTTTTCTGCAGCAACGGTTCCTAGCGCAATTTCATAATTACCGTTTTCTACAAACCTGCCAAAGTCAACATACGGAACATAACGCAGCACCTCGCGTTCTGCATCGGGATCAACCGCATAAAACATGATAGGCGCTGACCCTGACAATGAAAACAATGTGCCGGAAAAAGTATAACGGGGAGCGCTTACATAACCTTCCAGCTCAAGCGCGTTGCGGTATACTTCCCAATTTTTAAAGTTTTCATAACTTGGCATTTCGTCTTTTTTATCAAAATAAAGTTTTGTTTGCAGTTTTGCAGCTCCGATCTCAAAGTTAACAATATTTCTTCGGGAATCAATTGCCATGCCGCCAAGCCAGCTGTTAATAAAGATATATACAGCAACGCTTACCATTATTGCCAAACAAGTAAGAACTGTTTTAACTTTATGACGCGCAAGATTGCGCAGAGCCATCTTCTTTAATTCCCATATACCTATAATATTCATAGTAACCTCTTAACCCTTGATTTCATCAGATTCAATCTGACCGTCACGAATACGAACAAGGCGGCGCGCATAATCCATTACCATTTGATCGTGGGTAGAAAAAACAAATGTAGTGCCTTCTGACTTATTTAACGCAAGCATAAGCTCAAGGATTTCTCTGCCTATTTTAGAATCAAGGTTAGCGGTAGGTTCGTCCGCTAAAATGAGCGCCGGCTTTTTAACAAGCGCGCGCGCAATAGCGACTCTCTGCTGCTGACCGCCGGACATTTCTTTTGGGCGGCGTTTTTGCATGCCGTCAAGACCGACGTCATTTAAAACTTTTGCAGTGCGTTCTTTGATTTCTTTTTTTTCTACGCCCATAAGCGTAAGAGGAAAAGAAATGTTTTCTTCTACAGAAAGAACAGGTATCAGGTTATAAGCCTGAAAAATAAATCCAATACTATGACGGCGAAGCAGCGCCAATTGTTTTCGCTGCATGTTAGCAGTATCACAACCGCCAATAATCATGCTTCCGTCTGTTAATGTATCGAGACATCCTGCAAGATGTAAAAATGTTGATTTTCCGCTTCCCGAAGGCCCCGCGATGGCAGAGAATTCTCCTCCGGCAAATTCAAGATTTACTCCGCGCAGGGCGTTTACTACCTGTCCGCCTACACCATAATCTTTTACTACATTTTCCGCTTTAATTACTGTCATTTTAAACCTCCGTCTTCTTTATTTTATTAATTTCATTTAAAGCCTTAAGACCAAATATGTCTTTTGTTTCCAGTTCTTCTGCAATCGAATTAGGAACAAGCATCATCGAATTACCTGCCTTTAATCCTTCGTTCAATATAGAAAGTATTTTTAATTTAAGAGCCGGAGCATTCTGAAGATAAACTTTTGACGCTTCTTCCAGCTTACGGGCGATTTCGATTTCTGCCTCTGCAAGTAAGATACGTCCTTTCTTTTCGCGCTCAGCCTGCGCAATACGCGAAAGTGAATCCTGCAGAGCCTCGGGGATTTGAATATCGATTATTTCGATATGTAAAACAGTTATTCCCCACTCAGTTGTTTTTTTGTCAACTTCTTCCTGAATTTGTTTTTCTATTATATCGCTGCGTTCTAGAAAGGTAGAAAGATCGTGCCCGGATATCGAAGTTCTAAGCGCTGTCTTAGAAGAAAGCACCACAGCGTCAACATAATTTTCTACTTCTAAAACCGCCTTTTGCGGATCCCACACAAGCCAGAAACAAATCGCATCGACATTAACGGTAACAGAATCGCTCGTTAATGTTTTTTGCGTAGAAAAATCAGAAACTCTTATGCGGATATCAACAATCTGCGCAATCCTGTCAATTACAGGAATAAGAAAGAAAAGGCCGGGACCTTTAACTTTACGGAATTTTCCAAAACGAAGCACGATTGCTCTTTGCCATTCATCAGCCTTGCGAATCGAAAAAACAAAAATCATCACGACAATTAAAGCTGCGATCCCAATGCCCATACCACCCAAATCTTCCAGTTTAAAATTGGATTTTTCCGGTATTCCGTAAGCGATAGAGATAACCGCAATCGTAATAATCAGCGCTATAAACCTGATTATTGCAAGAGTATGATCCGTCTTTTTTGATTTAAGCATGTTCACCCTTTTCCTCCTTCTTCTTTTAAAAAAGCTTCTATTAATTTAACAATTTCTTTATTCTCCACCCCAAGAGCATTTAGTTCATGAACAAAACGCCCTAGTACTTCCCGGATTTTACGGTTTAAGCTGTCGTCGCTATTTATTGCGCCTTCTACAACCGGTTTTTTGTCAGAAATGTATGTTCCGCTTCCCACTTGGGTCTCTAAAACCCCGCGAATTTCCAGCTCGCCGTACGCCTTGGCAATTGTGTTTGGGTTGGTTTTTAGGTCAACCGCAAGCGAACGGATTGTAGGCAGTTTGTCGCCGCTGTTCATCCGCCCCGATAAAATGGCATATTCAATCTGCTGTATTATCTGCCTGTAAATCGGGGTGCCGTTTACAGGGTCAAGGGAAAAGTGAATTGCCTCTTCGCCAGCCAAATTTCTGGCTGACTTAATTGTACTATTCATCTAGTACAATTATAAGTGTACTAGTACAATATGTCAAGTAAAATTTTGAAGAATTTTGATAAAAATTACAGGGAAGCAAAGCGCGTCCTAAGCAAAACTTTTGGAGGAATCTGCTACAGAGCCTTGCGCATCCTTCGGAAGCGCTGTCTCCTCCGCAGAGAATTCCAAAGATAGTTTTGTCAGGTCGCCTTTGCCTTCCCTGCAGTTTGTGCTAGAAATCTTAAACTTTACATGACTCCCAATGGGGAAAAAAGGGGAGAAAAAGCCCTATTTTAGCCAAATTCCGAAAAAGTTATGACTTTCTTGGAATATTGTGTTTTTAAGAAAATATGGTGTATTTTCGTTTTTATACAGGTTGTTTTATAAAGCCGATATTTAGTGTATATTGTCATGAATAGCGGAGGGGGGCTTAAATGAATAAAGAGAAATTTCAAGCTTTGCTGCCCATTTTTGTGTCTGCTTTAATTAAAAAAATTATTGAACAGAAAAAAATGTCTCAGGAGGAAGCGCTTTCCTTATTTTATAACTCCAAACTGTATATTCTCCTTGATGATGAACAAACAAAAGTGTGGCACTACAGTACAGAAAAGCTTTATCATCTCTTTGAAGAAGAAATGAATACCGGCAAATTCGAATTACCGGAGTGTTAAATGGAAAAAATATTACACTTTAAAGTTTTTTGTTTAGAAAATTATAAAGCTTCGCATAATCAGACAGGAAAAGCAGCGTACGAGATTTTTAAAAAATACGATGTCTTTAATTACATTACAGATTTTTTTGACATTCTTCATTCTTTTGGAGCTCTTTATTTAGTAAAAGATATTGACGAGTTTATATCTCACCGAGAAAAAGCAATTGATTAGTTAACTCACTTTTTTTTCTTTAATTTTCTCGTGAATTTTTTTTACCAGCTAATATAGTTTCGCCAATAGCAAGTCCTATGATACTATTCTATGATAATATTAATAGTATATTTTTTATCTTTTTTTTATCAGCAGTTGAAAAAACATCTTCGTGTATATGCATTTTTTGCCAATCAATTATTACAGCGTTTTTACAGCATACGAGTTTAAATGGAACTATAAAAAAATGGTTTCTTGCCCAAGTGCCTTAAAAGAATCCTACCCAGAGATTGCTTTTCATGTAGTTAACAAGAGTAATTTTATTGATTATTTGTGAAGTCTAGCAGTTAATTTCGGTTTCATTAGACTGGTCCAAAATAATAATATTATTCACATTTATTTGTTGATTTTCATCTATAGATTCTTCATGTCCACTTATAAAAACACTGCATACTATTAATATGAATAAAACCATTATTAATTTCATTTTTTAACCTTTATATATATTTTTTATTGTCTTATATATGTTATATATCTCTATTCAAAATTTCTTGGTGTTCCTACTGCAATTCCAACCTCTATTTGATTTGGCGAACTTGTTCTTATCACACGAAACATTCGTTCAAAAATAATTACATCACCATTTACTTCTGTAAAAGACCTAATAATATCATCCATTATTATTTGTATAGTGCTTCCATAGTCATTATTCAGTGATGAACTCTATAAACTCTATAAAATATTTTTGCCATAGGAATCCCATCATTTGTTAACCAAGCATGAGAAAAACGATCTGGTGGTCTCTCCAAAATAAGAATACAATGTTCTCCTACTATTTTATTACCTCCTGCCATCCAGAAAGGGGTAAAAGCGGTAGCAGCATAGCCAGAACCAGCTCTCAATCGAGAAAAATTATTTGCATAATCAATTATTGTTTGTATTGGCGGCTCTCTTGAGTATTGCATACGAGCCATTTGATAAGTTCTTTCCCCAACCCATGGACCATTTAAAGAATTCTTAAAGCGAAATGTATAACACAGCCAAGGCACCATACCTCTTTCTAAAAATTCTATATGATATGTTTCCTCACAATACCCAACAAATGTAACCCTTAATGTAATATTTTCATCCCTAAAGAAATCATAAAAAGTAATACTTTGCTGCGCAAAAAGAGTAAACATGGAAATAATGAAATTGAAAATGAAAAATAAATATCTCATAAATATAAATCACTCCTACAAACTTTTCTACTGTCAATCAATATTTTACTCAAACAAATAAGCCAAACTACTAGATTTAGCTCTTATAATCTTTTTAAATAAAAGATCTAAAAATCTGAACTAGTATAACTCCAAACACATTTTCTAGTAAATATTTCCGGTGAATAAAAATATTTTACCAAGAAGAAGGACCAGTATCTATAGAAACAACTCTTCTTACTGGTTTGGTTGACAATAATGCTCTTTCATTACTTCTAGCTGCTACAATAACACTACCTCTACCTTGAGTACCATCAGTATTCTCATATACCCAGTTTACATAATAACGTTGATTGTTATTATTTGTCACTATCCATTCACCGTTCCCTCTAAATGAAACAGTTACACCACGACTACTAGCAGACTGAGCAAAAATGAGTACACTTACTGCAAGTAATAAAAATAACGCTATTAAAATAGCTCTTTTGTTCATATGAACTCCTTTATTAGTTTATTCTCATTTCGGAGAATAGCATTCCAACCTTTAAAGATTAGTACAGAACATATAGTTAAATAATATTTAGAATCAGAGCTCACCGGCAAACTCTAAAAAAATATTATTATAACATACTATATAGATTTACAAAAACAACAAGCACCTACCTTGTCCTTGCAATAATAAAATCTGTAAAACCATCAGGGGTTTCCGTAAAAGGATGTTGTAAGCCTTCGGTTAGTTCAAGAACCCTTTGATTAACATATCTTTCTAATGATCTCATTGTAATAACTCCATTTTCTGAATAGGCTGCTCCTCCCATTCCCTGTAAAATAGAATAAGTAAATATGCCATGTCTCAGATCTGAACTTTCTATAGAACCTTGATCGCTTCTGCTTGAAGTAAAAATAACCGTACTTTGACTTTGAATCATTAAATCTCTTACTAAACGGTTATTATCTACCATACGAGTCATTCTGCTGCCGGCTCCTGCAGAGTGGCATGCGTCAATAAATACAATCTTCTGCCCCGGTACATCTAATACAGATTGAATTTCTCTGAATGATATAGCATTAACAGACCTTATAGTATTTTCGTTTGTAATGACTGCGTCAGAAGGCATAAAAAAGAAGTTGCCATATTCATCATTCAAACCATGCCCCGCAAGAAATAATAGAATAACATCATTTGGATTTGCTCTTTTTAGATAGTCAAAACCATCTATTATATTCTCTTTTGTAGGTAATAGAGCTTCGCCATCTGCTATCAACATACTGTTTACTCTGTTAAATACTTTTCCTTCCTGAGCTTTAAATACTCTTACAATTTCTCTTGCATCATTTGCCGCATACATTAAGTTATCAAGATGAGGTGTATCATATCTGTTAACACCGATAGATAATATCCATAAGTTAGGAAGCGTCTGCTGTGCAACTGTCTGCTGTCTAAATACTTCTACTCTAGCTCGCCCTTCGTGTGGATTATTTGCGATTACTTCTATATGATTGTTACCAGGATCTAAATTCAGATTAATCGTGAACTCCAATCTGTTTTGCGGCTGACTAAGAAATATTCCTGTTGCTTCCAAATCTCCGCTGCGAACACCACGAATACCGCCTCGCATTTCGTTTCCGCCAACAAGTCTGCCATTAACAAGTATTCTCATATTTCTAATAGGTTGATTCGACTCAATTAATACTGAAAGTTCAACTTGACTTGCGTTTATCCTTGAGTTATTTTGCGGACTGCGTATTGTAACGACAGGGGGTTCAACTGCTTGTTGAATTGTAGCAGTAACCTGTACAGGATCTTGCCTGCCCTGTAAGCGAGCTTCAACTATTTGCGGACGATAAAAAGTGTGGCGGTATTGGTCTATGCCATAGACGTTATTCCCAACACGAACATTGAGGTATTTATCGCCGTTAGGTGAAGCGTTGTAGTAGCCGTCAGGGGTAATGACGATCCATTCGCCGTCTGTAAAGCTGATGAATTGCGCAATT
>WQXI01000039.1 GCA_009784935.1 Treponema sp. | reverse complement strand
TCGCCCATAAGACCTGCGTCTGTAAGAGCCTGCGCTGTTGCAGCTGCCGCAAATTGCGTAAAGCGAG
Source organism: Treponema sp. (assembly GCA_009784935.1). GTDB lineage: Bacteria > Spirochaetota > Spirochaetia > Treponematales > Breznakiellaceae > WQXQ01. Next base: position 20,813 of record WQXI01000039.1, on the reverse strand, counting down.
CCATTTTGCGCGCTTCTTTTTTATCTATCCATAAACTTGGATCAAAGTTTTTAACTTCGCCTGCAATTGTTACGTCAAAACCGGTAGTATCAAATAATTCAATTTTGCCGATTCCGCTCTTTCCTTCTTTGAGGGCTGCGCAAAAATCTTCGATACTGTTACCAATACAAGAGATAATTCCCATCCCTGTTACCACAACTTTCTTTTTCATGCTATTCACTCCTTATTCCTAATTAAAAAAACATTCCGCCGTCTACGGGCAAGACCTGCCCGGTAATATACGATGAAGCGTCAGACGCAAAGAAGAGCGCCGTGTTGGCAATATCTTCCGCTTTTCCTGTCCGCTTTAAGGGAACTAAATCAATTAATTTTTGCTTTGCTTCTTCCGGTAAAACTGCCGTCATGTCAGTTTCGATAAAACCGGGCGCAATGGCATTAACGCGCACTCCGCGGCTTGCAACTTCTGCGGCAAGGCTTTTGGTAATGCCGATTAGTCCGGCTTTGCTCGCTGCATAATTTGCCTGCCCGCCGTTACCGTGTATACCGATAATGCTGGACATATTAATAATCGAACCTGTGCGTTTGCGGATCATGTCTCTCGCTACTGTGCGGGCAACATAAAAAGCCGCAGTGAGGTTTACATCGATTACTTTTTGCCATTCTTCTATAGACATTCTGAATGAAAGATTGTCTTTTGTGATACCTGCATTGTTTACAAGAATATCAAAGCCGCCCGATTCCTTTACTGCGGTTTCGATAATAGCGTCAACCTCTGTTGTCTTTCCAAGGTCTGCGCATATCCAGTGCAGTTTTCCTTTTGCATGTTCAACACGCGCGTTTAAATCTTCCGGCTCTTTTGTGCCGAGACCCCAAACTTCTGCGCCTGCTTTAAGAAAGCAGTCGGTGATCGCTTTGCCGATCCCCCGTCCCGCTCCTGTTATCAAAGCTTTTTTATTTTGTAAATCCACATTACGCTCCAATTTTAGAAATATCTTCTGCCGTACCTGCGGCAAAAACCGGAATTTGACTTTCTGTATCTTTCCATAGACCCTGCAGAACTTTTCCCGGACCAACTTCCAGACAAGCTTCTGCACCAGCTGCCGCAACTGCGGCTTGTTCATCTACCCAGCGGACAGGGCAAGTAATCTGCTGTACTGCAAGTTTTTTTGCTTCTGCGCCGGAAGAAATCTTTTTGCCGGTTACGTTAGAAAAAATTGTAACAGAAGGATCTTTGAAAGAAACGCTTTCCAATACCGGAACAAATGCGTCAACTGCTTCTGCCATAAGCGGCGAATGGAAAGGACCTGCTACCTGCAGGCGGATAACGCGTTTTGCGCCCGCTTCTTTAAAACGGTTTTCCGCTTCGTTTAATGCAGCGGCAGTACCGCTTACAACAAGCTGTTTAACCGAGTTTATATTTGCAGCATAAAGATCTTTAAGACCCTCACCTGTCCACTTTGCGATTAATTCTTCTACCTGTACGGGAGTTAGACCAACAATAGCTGCCATACCGGGCGCGTTTGCGGCGTCGCCGCCTGCGGATTCGCGGATTTTGTCAGCGGTTTTCTGCATTGCTTCGCCCCTTGCTTTAATAAGACGCAAGCAGTCGGCAGTATCGATAATTCCCGCGCATGCAAGAGCGGCATATTCGCCAAGACTGAAGCCGGCGCAGGCGGCAGGACTGTAACCCTGTTCGCCGAGATATGCGGCTGCGGCAAGATTAGCGACAGTAATCGCAGGCTGTGCGACATCGGTACGTTTTAATGTATCGGCGTCAGAATTAAGAAGGTCTTTAACGTCTTTTCCGAAAATTTCTGACGCTGTGTCAAAAAGTGATTTTACAGCTGCAGATTCCGATAAATCCATCGCCATACCAGTATACTGGGCTCCCTGCCCGGGAAATAAATATACAACATTTTTCTTGTTCATTTTAACCTCTGTTTATGCCGCGTGAGCGGCTATTTTAATCGAACAGCGCCGCAACGCGGCGATGATAATTCTCCTTTATTTACCAAATAATAATATTGCCGCCGTAGGTAAGGCCTCCGCCGAATCCTACAGTCAGTATTAAATCGCCTTTCTTTAACTTTCCGCTTCTGTTCATCTCGTCAAGCGCAATAGGAATCGTAGCTGCGGAAGTATTCGCATATTCTTCTATATTCATATAAACCTTTTCTGCCGGAATTTTCAATCTTATTCTGGCTGCTTTTACAATTCTGGCATTAGCCTGATGAGGAACAATCCAAGAAATATCATCGATGTTAATATTACATTCTTTAATAAGCTGCTCAATTGTACTGGTCATAGCGCCTACTGCAAAGTTGTACACTTCCTGCCCGTTCATTTCTATCCAAATACCCAAATCTACAGTTTCCCCTTTTTTATAAGGGCTGCGCGAACCGCCTCTTCGCATAACAAGGCTATCCCTGCCGGAGCCGTCGGCATATAAAAGCGTTTTAATTAAACCGCTCTTGTTGTCGCAGCATTCGCCGGTTTTTTCCAGAACTGCCGCTCCTGCGCCGTCACCAAAAAGAACACAGGTATTTCTGTCCTCCCAATTTGTCATTTTACTCAATATTTCCGAGCCAATAACAAGCGCTCGTTTTCTTTCTTTACCAACGCATAAAAGCCCTGCGGCTGTTTCCAGACCGTACACAAAGCCGGTGCAGCCTGCGGTAATATCCATAGCGGCGGCATTTTTTGCGCCTATTTTATCCTGAACAATACAAGCTGTAGATGGAGTGCCGAAAAAGTCAGCGGTTGCAGTAGCCAGAATAATTACATCAATTGTTTCTGCGAATTCGGCAGCTTTAGAATCTCTTTGAGCAGGGTCATCACCGGTGTAACCTGCAGCCATAGCAAGGGCGTTTTTGGCCGCTTCTATCGCTAAATCACTGCAAGCGACAGATTCATCCGCATGATAACGGCTTCCTATCCCTGTATGGGACCTAATCCATTCATCGCTTGTATCGATTCGAGCTGCTAAATCATCATTGCTGACCTTTTTTGATGGTACAGCCCGTCCTGTTCCAATAAAATTAATTGCCATCTCTTTTTATTCTCCTATTATTTACAGATTTAAAGATTTTGTCAAGTGGGGGATACCTTTTGTACAAGGTTACTGTTTTTGACACTTTTTAAGATTATGGGTTGCAGAACATGGTATGCTAAGAAATGGCAGATTTATACGATTGCTGTAATCTTTGTCCGCGGAACTGCGGAGTTAACCGTAGCAAGGGAGAGATCGGTATTTGCGGAGAACCTGCCGGACTGCGGATTGGATCAGCGGTGATTCATAAGGGAGAAGAGCCGCCGCTTGTCGGCTGGGGAGGTTCGGGGACGATTTTTATAAGCGGCTGCAGCCTTGGCTGTTCTTTCTGCCAAAACTATCAGGTGTCGCAGGACGGCATGGGAAGAATTGTTTTACCTGATGAGTTTGCGGGTATTTGCGCAGCGCTAAAGAGTACTGGAGCGGAAAATATTAATATAGTAACGGGAAGCCATTCAGTACCCGCAATTATCGAAGGTTTTATAGCTGCGCGGAAGGCAGGCATTAACATTCCGGCGCTTTGGAACTCATCCGGTTATGACAGTATCACTGCTTTAGAACTTTTAAGCGAATACATTGATATTTATTTACCCGATCTAAAAACACTGGACAGCGAAGTTTCTGGCAGATATTTTAACGCGCCCGATTATCCGGATATTGCAATGGCAGCGATTTTAAAAATGTGCGCAATTAAAAATAATAAATCCAAAGTGATTATACGTCATTTAATTTTACCCGGTTATCTTGATTCTACACTTTCTGTTCTGCGCTGGTTTGCAGATAACATAAAAGATAAAGCTATGCTCTCTCTTATGACGCAGTACACGCCTATTCCAAACCGTTTTTCAAAATCCGGCGAAAAACTCCCAATGCCTTCCCGTTATTTATCAAATGAAGACTACGAAACTGTTTTGCACTGGATAAAAAAATTAGGTATAGAAGACGGGTTTTGTCAGGAGCTTGTAACAGGAAGTGACTGGCTGCCGGATTTTACCAGAGTCAATCCTTTTCCTTCGGAACTTTCGGTTCCTGTGTGGCATTATAGCTGCGGTAATAATATAACGCTACCAGCCAAACCTGACGCCGACTCTTAAACCAACGCCGCTTGTCTTCCAGATTTCTATAAATTCTGTCGATCTTAAATCAACGCCGACATCCAGCTGGAACAATTTTAGACTGAATGTAAAATCGAGACTGTTTATCCATAAACGATCTACATAATTTATTCCTGCTCTAAAAACCAGCATGTTTAATAAATTAACGCCGACATTAAGCCCTCCTTCAAATGAAAGAGGTTCGATATGAAGCGTACTATACGAAAAACCTAATACAGGTTTTACAACAATGAAATTAGTTCCAAAAAACGGTTTCCAGACTGCCCAGACTAATGCTTTAAAAGGACGCCTGAGTTCGATTCTTTTTTTCCCGTAAGAATAAACCGGATTTGAATTACCGAGAGAAGTTACAAAATCTCCAAGTCCGCCGGTATTGCCGATAACATAAAACGGATCATTGCTTCCTATCATTCCTTCCATCCGCATATAATCGGTCAAAGAAGAAGGGATAATAGGAATATTTATTAAATCTATTCCAAGAGAAAAATCCAAAAACGGAAGTATCTCACTAAGCCCGATTTCTTTTGACAAGTGGTATTCGAGCCCCATACTTATATCTAAACCCGGAGAACCCGTTATAACAAAATTATTAGGAAAATCATTCATCGGAAAAGCGGAATATACATGCAAATCATAAACTATATTTACTCTTGTTCCGTCTTCCGAATTAAGAAACGTATAAGAAATATCCGGCTTAATAAATGCCGCTGTAAAAAACGCAGCGGGCTTAAATTTAAACTTAAAGCTGTTAATATAAGAAAACGAATCTATCGCGGCAGAAACAAATACTGCTCCGCCGACTTCGGACTTGTCCTTATTTGCCTCGCTGAGAGTAAGCATATTACCGGAGAGCCCAAGGAATCCTTGCGCGTCTATATCTACAGAAACTCCCCATCCCCATGTTGTTTTATTCTGATAAAAATAAAACGGCGTAAAACCTGCGCCAATATTTACTTTTAATCCTTTTTTTAAATCATCAAGATTTATAACTATCGTTCTTTTTAAGACTTCGGCAATTGTAAGATAATTATTAGAAAAAAGAAGATTAAAATTAAAGCCAAACTCTAACGCGCGTTCCGGCAAACCAAAAATATTATCATTATTATTTGCATGCAGATTTGATAAAAGAGAAAGGCATATAATTAATAATAAAAATAATTTTTTCATTATAACCCGTTAAAACTCGATCCTGTAATTGACTTTTGCTCTAAAAGCAAACTCTGTCGCTCTAAAAACCCTTGGCAGCGTTATTCTTCCGCCCTGAACAAATTTAACTGATAAAACCGGAGTAAAAGGAAAAGTGCTGTTTATTGCTGCCATATGCGCTTCGCTGATTTGAAAATGCAGCGAGTTTCCGCTTAAAGAATTTACGATTTCTATAGCGCCGCTTTTTACAACAAGATCCGCGCCTGTAAACGGACTGCTGTTCATCTTAATATCAATGCTAAGAGCTTCGATAAATTCGGCTAATGGGTTTGAGTCTGCCGCTGACTGTCTTCCAAAAAGATCTCCTGACGGAAAAAAATCCGGCGGAAACTCAAAAGAAGCGCCGGATACTCCGGTAATTTCCAGATTCATAGGAAGCCAAACTGCAATTTCTAATCTGACATTTGCGCCGGAAAGCATTGAATTTGTAATTATTTTACCTTCTTCGATGTATGCTCTAAAACTAATAGACGCTGCAGTCCCGTCAAAAATAAACGGAAGATTAATTCCTGCAGGCAGATCGAGTCCTGGATATTGTGTTCCGCTGAGACCGCTTTGAGAACGGCCGCTGTTAGTTGATAAATCGCCGTCTATGTTCAGTTCTATAGTAAGAATATCTACAATACTGGAGCCGGAAATATAAAGCCTTGCTTTAGCATCCAAAAATTTAAAATCATCGAGAAAGCTGCCAAAATCGATTCCTTCTAATGTAATCGGCGAACCTGCAGGAATTAATTCGATCGGTCCTTCTCCAAAAGCTCCAACTGTATATACTCCGCCAGAAGCGCTTAAACCGTCAATGATCTCCGACGGAAAAATTAATATCGTTTGGTTATAAAGATCCTGACGAATTATAAATGTTCTGACCGGTGTATTTGTACAGCGAATAACTCCGGGATGAGATGAAAAAAGCCCTTCGACCATACTGTCCAAAAGCTCTCCCATGTCCAAATTGGCAGAAAAACGCAGTTCTGGATTTCCTACAATTTGAACTGCGTTGGGAAGAGCTAAATCGCACCCGGAAATTACGGCAAAGAATGCCACAATAACCAGAAAAACGATGAGTTTTTTCATATTTAGAGCCTCTATATAAAATATAGTATAATTAAAGCCAAATAACCAATTAAAACCTGTTAAATCGAAGTTTTTACGGCAATTTTGAGTAATTCTGCCCTGTCTATTCCCCAATTCTTGCCAAAATGAGCAAAAAGATCATCGGATAATTTCATAAATTTATCAAAAACAGGTTCGTCTTTATTAAATTCTATCAGATTTTTACCAATAATTATGTCCCAAAAACGCGCAAAATTTTTGATTCGTTTTAGCTCGTCTACGTTCATCATCGACGTTTCTATAATTTCATAAGGAGGCAGGGGATTATACTGCATGCCGTATTTTTCGCTGTGCCGTTTTATCGGCGCGCCGGGAAGCAGTTTAAGTATTCCAAGCTGAATCTCTGCATTGCGATTGCCCAGAGCAGACCAAAGCTGATCAAAACCCCTGCCAAAAGATTCGATGTCCTCGCCGGGAAGACCTGCGATTAAATCAGCGTGAATTATCGCATTTGTTTTTTCGCTTAAATAATGCAGCGTTTCCAGTTCTTTTTTTGGATCGGTAAGCCTTCCTATTCTTGCGGCAGCTTCACGATTTAATGTTTGAATCCCTATTTCCAGCCGCAGTGTGTCCGGCGGAAAACGAGAAAGCGCTTCTAGAAGTTCGCTCGGGAAGAGAGAGGGAACCATTTCGAAGTGTACAGTGAATAGAGAAGAAGAATAATTCGAAGAAAATTCCTCGCCAAGGCGCAAAGACGCGGAGGACGCCAAGGAAGAAGAGGGTTTTAAGAAAGAATTAATTTTTTTCACAAAGAATTCTATAATTTGAATGGAGCGTTTTATATTTATATTGAAGGAGCGGTCGAGAAATTTGAAAGTTCGCACTCCTCTTTTAATTAGTATGTCCATCTCCGCAAAGAACGGTTCTAACGGAAACTCCCGAATGCAGTGCATGCCGCTTGTCTTAACCGCACTCAGGCAGAACTCGCAGTTAAAAACACAGCCGCGCGATGATTCTACATAAATAAGTTTTTTTGCAATATCTTCATCTGTATAAAGATGGTATGCTGTTTTAATTTTACATATATCAGTATTCTCTGCATTGATAAATTTATTAACTTCTTTTTCGCCTGCAAGTAATTTTTCGCACAGTAATCTAAATGCTGTTTCGCCTTCGCCGCGGATAATATATTCGGCATATAGAAAAATTTCCGAGTCTTCAGGTAAAAACGAAACTTCGGGCCCTCCGAGCACAACAATTGGCTTAATCTCCAGCGACTTAAGTAATTCGATCGTTGCTTGATGGTTCCAGATTGATACAGAGACGCCGAGTATGAGCGGATTTGCCGCGCGAATTGATTCAAGTTTTTCTGCCAGCGGCTGGCGAAGGGCAAACTCAAGTATTTCGCACGAGTCAATTAAATCGGAGCCAAGATTTGCTTTTAATAATCGCAGCGCCAGAGACGGATGAATCCACTTTGCGTTAATAGTTGTAAGAACAATTTCTTTCACTAAACGCCGAAAAGTCCTTTTGTGCCTGTTTTCCACTCTTCGCGGGCTTCCATAACAATTTTTTCTACTTCGAACCAGTTGGCTGCGCGCGGACCTGGGAGTTCGCGATTAGTAGAATTACTAAATACAATCGTTTTACATTCCAGCTTGCGAAGATTGATAATATTTTCCGGAGCGTCATCAATATATACATGCGCTCCAACTGCGCCTTTATCATTCATAAAACAAATATCCCAATAGGGAATGTCATAATTATCAAGCCAGTCTACAGTCTGCGTAATTGTTGTACGATGAGAAAATTTTAAAAAGAGCCGATGTGTAATTATTCTGATACGAATGCCCTGATTTGACAGTTTACGCAGGATAGTGGGAGCATGTTCAATCGGTTTCATATCACCAAAAATATTCCGCTGTGTAACGGCAAAACGATGAAGGTTGTTGTAGCCGCCCAGTTCATCTATGCCCCATTCTTTTAAGCCAAAGGATACTTCCGGCGTAAGAGCCTCGATTGGTTTGTTCAGCCACTCTGCGGCAATGTTTCTTATTGCCCCGTAAAAATCGCCGACTACACCGTCTAAATCAACTCCAAAAATAAAACTGCTGTTATCCATGGCGTTACTCCTTGGATATCAATATTACTATACTTCTTGCTTTAACGGAATATGATTTTTGAGAAGAAAGATGTTCTTCGTTTCCTGCGGTTAAAATCTCATTCGGAGAAGGAAGCCCGGTATCTACAACACGGTACCATTGTTTTTTATGCGGAGGTTCTGCAAGCGTAAAGACTTGAAGATCAATATCCGCATTAAACATTATATAAAAATCGTTGTCATCTTTGTCCGCCAGCGTATCTGCCTTGCTCCCAAGAAGGCGAAGCGCAAGATAGTAGCCGATTTCGTCCCAGTCCGGAACATGTCCCTTTTCGTCAAACCAGCTTATGTCAGGAATTGCCTTATACGCTCCTCCCCTGCCGGTGTAAAACTCAGGACGCATAAAACCCGGGTGACTTAAACGGAAAGCTATCATCTCTTTTACAAAACGGTATAGTTCTTGATTTTTTTCCAGCAAAGACCAGTCATACCAAGAAATTTCGTTATCCTGACAATAGGCGTTGTTGTTTCCGTTTTGAGTGCGCCCTAACTCATCACCGCCAAGAAGCATAGGAGTGCCAAGCGATACTAAAAGCGTAGCAATAAAGTTTTTTATCTGCCGTTCGCGGAGAGCTTTTACAATCGGATCTTTTGTTTCGCCTTCTGTTCCGTAATTATAACTGAGATTATTATCACTGCCGTCCCAGTTTTCTTCTCCGTTATCAAGGTTATGCTTATGGTTATATGAAACAAGATCTTTCATCGTAAAACCATCATGGCTTGTAACAAAATTAATTGAATGAAAAGGTTTGCGTCCGTCACGAAGATAAAGGTCTGAGCTTCCTGCGATACGCGTAGCAAGATAGCGCGTCTCTTTTGGATCGCCTCTCCAATACTTGCGCACATTATCGCGGTAAAGATCGTTCCATTCTGCCCATCGTCCGCCGGGAAACCATCCAACTTGATACGCGCCGCCGGCATCCCATGCTTCTGCAATAATCTTTGTTGAGTTTAAAACAGGGTCTTCTGCAATTTGTTCCAGCGTCGGAGGGTTTTCCATAATTCTGCCGTTTTGATCCCGTCCAAGAATCGAACCCAAGTCGAAACGGAATCCGTCAACATGCATTTCTGTTACCCAGTACCTGAGGCAGTCCATAATAAACGTACGCACAACAGGATGATTACAGTTCATTGTGTTGCCGCAGCCGGAATAATTCTGATAGTAGCGTTTGTTTTCGTTCAATATATAATAGATCGAATTATCCAGTCCGCGGAAAGAAAAAGTCGGCCCTTGTTCATTGCCTTCTGCTGTGTGATTAAAAACAATATCAAGAATAACTTCGATCCCTGCTTTGTGCAGTTCTCTTACCATTTCTTTAAACTCATTTACCTGACCGCCGAGAGATTTGTCCGCGGCGTAAGAACCCTTAGGCGCAAAGAACGCTGCTGTAGAATAACCCCAGTAGTTTGTAAGTTTTTCTCCGGTTTTTGGAGATGTGCGGATAATTTCGTTTTCGTTAAATTCCTGAACAGGCAAAAACTCCAAACTTGTAACTCCCAGATCTTTAAAGAACGGAATTTTTTCGATTACTCCGCGGTATGTTCCTGGGTGTTCTACTCCAGAGTTTGGATTAGCGGTAAGACCTTTTACATGTGTTTCATAAATTACGCTAAAGCGCAGAGGATAATTAATCGGCGTGTCACCCTGCCAGTCAAAGTTGTCATCTATTACAATACACCGCGGCTGGTGCGCAATATCATCATCGTAAGAATAAGTAAGGTCTCTCCCGGGTTTATCAGGATCGTAACCTGCGCATTTACCGTAATCCCAATTACTGATATCAGTTAATGCTTTTGCATAAGGATCCAAAAGAGTCTTGTGCGGATTAAAACGCTGTCCCTTTTCGGGAAAGTACGGACCGTCTGCGCGGTAAAGATAACAGGTTCCGGCTGTTAAACCCCTTATAAAACAATGCCATATATTTCCGGTTTTATGTTCTCTTTTATCAAGAGGGATTTCTGCCCACGGGCTGTCCTTCTCCTGAGATTCAAAAAGTATTAGCGTAACAGCAGTGGCGTTTCTGGAAAAGACAGCAAAATTAACGCCTTCATGCGTCAGCGAAGCACCAAGAGGTAAGGCTTTTCCTGTTTCCGCCACAAGGTTGCAAAGTATCATAGCTTAATAATAATACAAAAAATAAAAAAAAGATAGATACATAAAATTTTGAATTAATACTTGACATTTCTTGATAACCACTGTATTTTTCTCTTGTATATTTCAAAGGAAGTGGGGTGCAGAGCTTTTGCTCTAATTCCTCCGCTAACCCGTAACTGTAATTGGGAAGATTCTGTCGTAGAAAGTCACTGGGAAACCGGGAAGACTGACAGGAAAATTGCCCATAAGTCAGGAAACTTTGGTATACCTGCTTCCGTACGGAAGCATCGCTTTCTTGTGAAAGCGTATTTTTTTCATGCTTGGCTTTGGTCAGGCAGGCTTCGAGGAAGAGCCAGTGAAAAGCCGATTACACCTGACAAATTTATTTTCTCGTTTGTATTAACGGTCTTTTTTTGCGGGCTTCTTTTCTGCGGAAAGGGAGTTATTTATGAGATTATGCACAAGTATCCTGCATACAAGTATGCTGGTTTTATTTTTGTTACTGCCGGCAATAATAAACGGTCAAAACCAAGACAACGATGATTATGAATTCGTCGATGACGAAGGTTTGACTCTCATTGGAACAATTCAAACCAGTCAGCACATGACTGTCATCGAAAAAGAAGAGATCGAAAACAGCGGCGCCGACGATCTTGCCAATCTTTTGGAGGATACAATCGGATTGAACATTGTCCGATATGGTCCATACGGAAGCAAAACCGGTATAAATTTACGCGGGTTAGATTCCAGACGAATAGCGTTTCTTATAGACGGAATACCGGCAAATTCTTCTAACGACGGGAGTTTTGACTTTAACCAAATCGACCTTAATTCTATCGAACGTATCGAAGTAATTTACGGCGGCTCTGACTCAAAGAACAATGTCTCCGGCGCTATGGGCGGAGTAATCAATATTATCACCGTCCGTAAAAATGATCCGGGACTGCGCTTATCCCTGTCAGCGTCAAATACATCTGCAGCATTGGACAGTCTCTTTGATACGCAAAATTATTCGCTGTCCGCTTTATACGGTATCAAAGGATTTTCGTTTTCTTCTAATATTTTCTTTAACCGCGCGCAGAACTATTACCCCAATATAGAAAATAACGAAGTCTGGGACACAGGCGCTGGTCTCTCATTTATTTGGGAGCTTCCGGAAAATATGAAGCTGATTGCTTCTTCGAATATTTACTACGGAGATAAAAATATTCCCAATTCTTGGTCGTTAACAGGAAGCCCTGACAACCAGCTGGATTTTACTTTGGGTCAGAATTTAATGCTGGACATGCCTCGTATATTTATCGATGACCTTAAAACAGAACTTTCGTTATCATATCATTTTCTTCGCAGAGATTATTCAACGCAACCTACAATTTTTGATCCAAATCCGGATTTTTCCCGTATCGATCAACACAGTATAACAGCGATAAACCGCTGGAATTGGTATGCTGCTGATTTTCTTACATTAAGAAGCGGCATTGATTACCGTTTTGTCTATCTTGATTCTACAACTATGGATATCCGCAGTCGGAATGACGGCGGTATTTATCTAACAGCAGAATACAAGCCATCGGAGCAAATAATAGCAATTCCTTCTGTCAAACTGGTATTTACAAGCGAAGGTTCGGACAACATCGCTGTAATTCCAAAGCTCGGATTATTATTTAATGTTTCTGACAGCTTAGTAATAAAAAACAATTACTATCGAAGTTTTAAGTTTCCGGATTTTCAGGATCTTTACTGGGCAGACGACGGCTGGGGTTCTACAGGAAACCCTGACTTGCGCCCGGAAGATGGATGGGGCGCAGACATTGGAATCCGCTGGCAAATAACAGATTCAATGCAAATAGAATCTGTTATATGGGCGCAATGGCTTAAAGATTCTATACAATGGTTTGAATATGCGCCATGGAGTTTTAGACCGGAAAATGTAGAAGAAGCAGCCTTCTTTGGGTTTGACAACAGTTTTAGTTTAGAAATTCCTGTCTCTATAGGTTTTATAGAAAAAATTGTCCCATCGATATATTACAATTTTCTTTTGAGTTACATGCTTGATGAAGGCAGAACATTTTCTTCTAATGTGCGTGTTCCTTACAGTCCTGTTCATACAATTGGTTTTTCATTAAACTTTCTCTGGAAGACAGGTTCTGTTATGTTATCAGGGAATTACAAGAGTGAACGCATTGACACAAACCCTGCAAATATTTTACCGCCTCATTTTCTCCTAAACGCTGCTGTTAACCAAAGAATCGGCGATAACTTTGTTTTATTCGGCGCGCTGCGTAATATCCTTAACACTTCTTATGAATCCAGATATAATTATCCAATGCCTGGATTTACGCTTACTCTTGGCCTACGTACAAACATGGAGATTAAATGAAAGCCAATAATATACAGAAATGTATGCCCAATAAAATACTTGAGGGGTGTCAGGAGCAAAGTGCCGTACCCTGCCGCGGTGCTTGTGCCCCTGACAGGACCCCAGTAAAATTTTTTAGGGATACATTTCTGTTTTTGTTTTTTTTAATTTTATTTTCAAGCTGCGGGGCGGACAAGAGTAAGCTTGCAATGAGCGGAGCGGTTACACGGGTAGTGTCTACGGCGCCGTCAAATACAGAAATAATCGTTGACCTTGGGCAAGCGCATAAACTAATCGCTGTAGACAGACACTCTGCAAATATCAATGGTTTACCTGCTAATCTGCCGCTTCTTGATTTCTTCTACCCCGACGCAGAAGTGATTATTAATTTAAAACCGGATTTAATAATTGCAAGCGGACATAATCCTACAGGAAGCGGCGAAGACCCGTTCCGTCTTCTGCGGGACATGGGAATCCCTGTTGTTTATATTTCTATGAGTAAAAGTATAGAAGATATTTACACAGATATTGCGTTGATAGCGCAGCTTTTAAATGCAGAGAATGAAGGCGAGAAACTTATAGCTTTGATGAAAGAGCAGGTGTCTCAAATAGCGGAAGCGGCGCGGCAAGCAGCGGCGGAACACAGCGGGCAGCGTTTACCAACCGTTTACTTTGAGATATCCGCAGCTCCAGAAATGATGACATTTGGCAAAGACAGTTTTATTAATGATATGATTACAGTTATCGGCGCACGCAATATTTTTGAAGGCGAAAACTGGCTGGTTCAGCCCGGCGCGGAAACAATAATAGCCCGAAACCCTGATATAATTATTACCAATGTAAATTATATAAACGATCCAATCGGAGAAATTAAATCGAGGCCGGGTTTTAATCACATCAATGCAGTAGTAAACAACCGGATTTATATAATTGATAATGATTCATCGTCGCGGCCTTCGTCACGAATCATTTTAGCGCTGAGACAAATGAACGAAGCGGTGTACGGGAAAGAACCTCACACAAAGGCGCAGAGGCACGGAGAAGAATAAGAGAAGTAAAATGAACAACTACAAACATATTCTTATAGGATCAATTATCTCGTTGTTTGTAATTATTGCGGCGGCGTCTTTAGGCAGTACAAGTATTAATCCGGGCGATACATTTTTAATTATCCTGCATAAGGTTTTTGGATTTGGGCTTTCTGATAATATTGAACCGCAGAACATTTCGATTGTGTGGCTTTTACGCCTGCCACGTGTTTTACTTGCATTCTTAGTCGGCGGCTGTCTTGCAATGAGCGGCGCTGTCTGTCAGTCTATTCTGCGAAACCCGCTTGCTTCACCGTACATTCTGGGCGTTTCGTCAGGCGCGTCTTTGGGCGTAGGGATCATAATAATAAGCGGAATAGCGCTGCCGTTTCTCGGCGGTTTTTCTCTGCCGCTGACGGGTTTTATTTTTGGGCTTGCAACAGTTTTCTTTGTTTCTTCATTTTCTTCCCGTATCGATAAATCGATGTCAAACAATACAATAATCCTATGCGGGATGGTTCTCTCGCTCTTTTTAAACGCAGTGCTCACTACATTAAGCGCAGTTTTTTCGGATGACATAAGGCGTATTGTGCTGTGGCAGATGGGCAGCTTTGCAATGCGGGGATGGAGCTATGTCGGGCTCTTACTGCCGTTTTTTATTGTTGGCGCTGCAGGCATTCTTCTTCATACAAAAGAAATGGACCTTTTGGGTTTTGGCGATGAACAGGCAAAATCGGCAGGAGTAGAAACGGCTTTTTTACGAAAAAAACTGCTTGCGCTTTGCGCTGTACTAACGGGGGCTTCTGTCGCTCTCAGCGGAGTTATCGGTTTTGTAGATCTTATTGCTCCTCACGCGGCGCGCCGGATTATCGGCTCACGTCACAATCGCTTAATTCCAATGTCATTTATAATAGGCGGTTCATTAATGGTGGTCACCGACCTTATTGCAAGAACAATTATTTCTCATTCGGAACTTCCTGTTGGAGCAATAACTGCTCTTATCGGCGCGCCTTTCTTTGCGTGGGTGTATTTCCGCAAAAGAGGTTCACACAGAGACACAGAGGCACGGAGAGCACAGAGGAAAACTAAATAATGCTGGAAATAAAATATTTATACGCCGGGTATGGCGGCGAAGACGTAATATTCGATACTAATTTCCAAATAAACAAAGGAGAAAGTCTTTGTGTACTGGGACCAAATGGGTGCGGGAAAAGTACACTATTAAAATCAATTGCGCGGATAATAGAATACAGGGGTTCTGTCTTAATGAACGGCGAAAATATTTCTATTATTTCACGCAGGGAGCTAGCAAAAAAAATTGCGCTTTTAAGCCAGAGCGCCCAAGTGTTTTTTCCGTACACAGTATACGAAACTGCGGCGATGGGACGCTACGCTTACCTTCAGGGTATTTTAAAAAACCTTTCCGCCGAGGATATAAAAATAATCGAAGATGTTTTGAAACAGCTCGATATATGGGATATTAAAGACCGCATGATCGATGAACTTTCCGGCGGAACACTGCAAAGAGTTTTTCTCGCAAGAACTCTCATTCAAACTCCAGACATTATTTTACTCGACGAGCCTGCCAATCATCTGGATCTCAAACACCAAATCGAACTATTAGACTTGCTAAAAATATGGGTAAAAGAAAACAATAAAATGCTAATCGGCGTGTTTCATGACCTTAACCTTGCGCGTCTCTTTGGCGATACAGCAATTGTAATGAACAACAGCAGAATTGCCGCTAATGGAAAAATCGACGATGTCTTAAACAGCGATGTCCTTAGCGATGTTTACGGCATTGATGTCCGCGAGTTTATGAACGAAGCATTGGAAAAGTGGAAATAACAGCTACCCTTTCTTGGCTATCTTGCCCCATGTGTCACGCAAGCCGACGGTTCTGTTAAACACAAATTTGCCGTCAACTGTGTCCGGGTCGCGCGAAAAGTAACCGAGACGTTCAAATTGAAAAGACTGTCCAATCTCGGCATTTGCTAGCGCAGGTTCGCCCCATGCATTGTTTAGTACTTCCAGCGAGTCGGGGTTAATATTATCAACAAACTCACCGGGACTGCCGTCAGCACGAACAGCAACTTCCATTGGGCGCTCTGTTTTAAATAAGTGATCGTAGAGGCGCGCTTCGATTGGAACTGCAGCTGCCGCAGAGACCCAATGAATTGTGCCTTTTACTTTTTTTGTCTCGGGAGCAGTAATACCTTCGGTATTCGCACCTGCGGTATTAGCGCCTTCGGTTTTAACACTTGCACCGCTATGACTTTTTGTTTCGGGATCATAAGTACATCGCACTGCGGTAATGTTCCCAGCAGAGTCCTTATCAAAGCCGGTGCATGTTACTACATATGCATACCGCAGGCGGACAGAGTTTCCGGGGAAGAGCCTAAAATATTTTGGCGGCGGAACTTCTTCAAAATCATCGCGTTCTATCCAAAGTTCGCGCGAGAAAGGTACTTTGCGTTTTCCCGCGCTTTCATCTTCGGGATTATTCACAGCTTCGAGTTCTTCGGTTTCGTTCTCGCCCCAATTCTCTATTATTAATTTAAGCGGACGTAAAACTGCCATAATACGGAGAGCTCTTTTGTTTAAATCTTCGCGAAGACAATACTCCAAAAAGGCAATGTCTACCATACTGTCAGTCTTGGAAATTCCGATCTGCGAAACAAAACTGCGAATCGCTTCTGGCGTATAACCGCGCCTGCGAAGTCCCGCGATTGTCGGCATTCTTGGATCATCCCAGCCGGAAACATATTTTTCCTTAACAAGCCTCAAAAGCCAGCGCTTGCTTAAAACAGTGTAAGACATATTTAAACGTGCAAACTCAATCTGGCGCGAAGGAAAAACTTCGGCTTCTTTTATAAACCATTCATAAAGCGGACGATGGATTTCGTATTCCAGCGAACATAATGAATGAGTAATACCCTCTTTTGCATCAGATAACGGGTGCTGAAAATCATACATCGGATACATGCACCAATTATCTCCGACACGATAGTGATGTTCGCGGCGGATACGGTACATTACAGGATCACGCATAACAAGGTTTGGGTGCGTCATATCAATTTTTGCGCGCAGTGTCTTTGCTCCATCGGGGAATTCGCCCGCGCGCATTCGTGCAAAGAGGTCAAGATTTTCTTCGACAGAACGATCTCTATAAGGGCTGTTTCTTCCCGGCGGGGTATTGGTTATATTATTTTTATCTGCAACAGCGGTACCCCGGTACTCTCTTATTTCTTCGTCTGTCAGATCATCAACATAGGCGTTTCCTTTTTTGATAATCTTAACTGCCATGTCGTAAAGGTATTCAAAATAATCAGAAGCGTAATATTCGCGGTCTTCCCAGTCTATGCCCATCCATTTTGTATC
Organism: Treponema sp.; assembly: GCA_009784935.1. Taxonomy (GTDB): domain Bacteria; phylum Spirochaetota; class Spirochaetia; order Treponematales; family Breznakiellaceae; genus WQXQ01. The sequence continues at coordinate 3,366 of WQXI01000039.1, read as the reverse complement.
ACGCTTAATCGCTTCGACATAAGAGATGTCTTCTTTTTCGGGGTTGGTATCATCAAAACGCAGGTTGCACTTTCCGCCGAACTTTTGCGCCATGTTATAGTCTATAAAAAAAGCTTTGGCATGCCCTATGTGCAGCCAGCCGTTTGGTTCGGGAGGAAGGCGCGTATGAACATAACTAAACCGTCCCGACGCTAAATCTTCTTTTATAAATTCGCTGATAAAATCTGTAGATTCTGATGTAACAGAGCCGCTCATAATAAGATCCTTATATATTAAAAATTAGTCAGATAGCAAAGACCAAGAAGCAAAACTGCCCAAAGAACCCTGTCGTCACGGCTGATTTTTTTATCGCTGAACTCGCTTAACAATGCAAGCTTACTGCCGTACCACCAAAATAGCCCCATCTGCGCATCTATGCGGAATGTATATTCGGCAAAATCCTCTTTTTCGCTCTGCACTCCAAAAAACAAATAAGAAAGTCCGTCAAGTATTACGCTGAATTTTTCGACTGCGTCTAGAAAATCCGCCTGTCCGATTATTGCCATAAATGAAGGAATGTCGTCTTGGAGTTTTCCCTTGAGGGTTTCGTCGGATTTATCTACCCAAGTTTTTTTTATTAATAAATCCAAATTGTTCTGAAAATGATCAAGGAATGTACGAAGCTCTCCTGAGTTTTTATCAAGCGCAAGCAAGCGCTGAAATTCAACGCCGATTCCGAGAGTCTTGGCAAATTCACCTACGGCTTTTAAATCCGGTTTAAAGCCTTTTACAGAAATGTCCTTTGGAAAAAGACGTTCTGCCGCTTTACGGTAGTCCCCGGGCATTGTGAAGTTTGCTGCCGTGCTTCCTCTATACATATGGTAAATTTGATAAGAAATGAGAATTTAGTCAAGGATGCCAAGATATGTTTTTACAGCTTTAACTGTGGAGGGGAAGGCGAGCTGGTCATAGTCAATTTCTTCGGGTTTTAAAAAGCGCACGCCCGAAACTTCGGCTTCTTCCAAACAAAAATCTTGCGGCTTAAGATCGGGTACAGAAACGGTAAAGTACATATCACATGTATTGTAGTTTATTCCCTTATATAAGTAAACGTTTGAGAATGAAGCGAATAATTTAGGGGGGAAAGGAGGTGTCCAGCCAATCTCTTCTTTTAGCTCACGGTACAAACCTTCTATCACGCCTTCGCCTATATCTACGAAGCCGCCCGGAAGATCGAGCTTGCCTGCTGCCGGCTCCTTTGCGCGGACAAGAAACACAAGTTTTTCGCCGTCGTTTTCGGGCACAGTTATTAAACAGCCGTTGGCAGCGGCAATATTATGATAATAAATAAAACCGCAGTCAGCGCAGTTTAAGACCTTGCCTTCCTTAAAGGTAATTTTTTTAGAAGCGCACCCGGGGCAATAATTGAACATATTCAATTATATCAGTATAATTGAGACATGGAAACACAATGCACAATAAAAGTAAGAACTTATGAATGCGACGGCTACAATCATGTGAACAACGCAAATTATCTGAACTATCTGGAACACGCGCGTTATGAGTTCTTAAAAGAAATTGGTTTTGATTACGACAAAGCATTTAAAGCCGGTTACGGAACTTACATATCCAAAATAGAAATCGAATATAAAAAACCAGCTTTTACCGATGACACACTTGTAGTAAAATCAAAGCCGGTAAAAATGGGCGCAGTCAGCGGTACTATATCTCAGCAGATTTGGCGCGGCGAAGATTTGATTATTACTGCCAAAGTAACATGGGCATTTGTAGATTCCAAAGGCATGCCCACAAAAATCCCGCCGGAGTTTGATGTACCGGGACTAAAACCGTGAAGTGGCTTGTAAAAATATTTATAGAAATATTTAGAAAGATATAAGCTTTTAAAAAATAAAGAGCACTTACTCTTACTCAAAATTCCTAAATATGCATTACCTGATGTTTCCCATGCATTGTGGGAATTACTTAAAATTAGTAACACTTCACCACTAGTATTATTCATAACCCAATTTCCATTAAGTGCTGGATCAATACTTCCGGTATTTCTTTCTACGTGTATATTTAGTAAAATCTGCTAGAGTATTTTATAAGAATGCGAGGGTGATGTATGATGAAGATTTAGATGAAGAATCTTCTTCTTATCTCCTCCATACCTTGGTGCTCAAGTGAATGTGTTAGATACCAATACGTCTGGAACTTAGACAAATAAAAGTGTCTAACACATGCATTTTCACGCTCTACATCCTGCGCCAAGTATTAATACTATCTCGCAATTCAGTACGACTCACAATAAGAAATTCATCTGTCCCGTGTCCCCTAAAATGAACAACAAGTCTGTCACCATTTACTTGATATGTTCCAGAAGCAATCAGAGTGTTACCTTCATATAAGGCAACATTACCTCTAGTTGCAGTGCCTGTAAATTCCATTCGGCCAGTATTACCCATTTGGTGAAAACTACCGGGTTGTATGTTAGCGAAGGTGCTAACAATACCTATAATAAATACGAACAATAGAAATAAACCTGTTCTTTTAAACATAAATCCTCCTGTTATATTAATTTCTAAAGAAATTCCAACCACCACGATTATCTTCTAATCTGGTTGAACTTACAATTAACATATCCCCAGCTGCTCTAGGGTTTGTTAAAGAATAAATTAAAAGATTTCCTTCTATTCGGAAGGTTCCCCTACCCAATACAGTAGTACCATCACGAAAGGTGATATTACTACCTTGAAGTTCCATTGTCAAGTTCGTACCTGTCAATCCATACACCCCATTACGTGGTCGTTCATTGGCATACAGAGTGACAGAACCGATAACAACCATGAACAAAAGTGCGATTGTCAAAATTTTCTTGTTCATCATAAATCACTTCCTTTGTGTACAAAGCCCACCGGCATTTTTCAACAAACTCATACAAGTCGTTTTATTTCATGTTTTTAAAGCCTGCGTAACAGGAGCAATTCCCAGAAAAACATAATAAAAGTAAAGCAACAAAGATGAATAAATATATTCTCTTTATTTTTCTTGATACTGCCAATTAAAATGCCTTAACCATGGCTCATTTACAGCCGTATTACAAATTGCACATCCGGTAAAAAACAGAAGAAAAATTAAAAAAAATATAAACATCTTATTAAGCACAATTTACCTAGAGTAAAAAATATTTACTTGTACCTTTATCGTTTTATAATTCCATTAACACCTTCTTGATGTTCATCATAATTAAGCCACCCGCGACCATGACTATAACCATAAGCGAAATCGTCAAATGTTTCACAGCTTGAAAAAGCAAACCCTGTCATCAGCATTACAGCTATCAGAACCATTCCAAAAAGATTTTTTTTCTTCATAAAAAAACTCCTT
>WQXI01000038.1 GCA_009784935.1 Treponema sp. | reverse complement strand
CGTTGACTGGTGCTCGATTAATACGACTAGCCTGTTATCGATAGTAAAGGAGACATCGTTAACGAGTCCTTTTATTAACACATTAGAGAGTGTGTTAATACTGATAGGGGTATCAGGCGGAATAGTGATACCTTCGATAGCTGAGTAGAGTTCTCTTAGAACATCCGGGTCATTGAACAACGCGGAAAACACGCTGTCTTTGTACTTTTGGTTAGCTTTCATAGTTTCTAACTCCAACGAAAAAAGATAAAACCTTCAAAAAAGAAAGTTTTACCCTTACATGGCGCGGGCGTGCGTGGCGCATTAAAAAACGGAGAAATATATCAAAAAAAATTTTAAAGTATTACAAAGGTCATATGGCGAAGATCTCACACAGAGACGCGGAGAACACAAAGGGACACGGAGAAGATTGGAGATTAAGACTAGATTTCTTTCTTTAACCTTCTTATATTCTCTGTGCTCTTTGCGTCGTTGTGTCTGCTAGAAGCTTCGCTGCAAGACCCGTGTGAGTTTTGGGGTTTCAGCTCAGCGACCTCAGTGGTCTTTGTGTGAGGAATTCTCAAAAAAAATTTAACAAAGATTGCTCAAATTACATGGGGTATTATAGTATACACCAAAAAGTAATTTTATTTTTACTGTAGACTTCTGCTTATCTCTCTTACCTCAATACAGGCAGGGTTCCGGAAACCTCTAACCGCAGGGGTTCGCTTCTGAGAAACGGAATGCCGAGATCGCAGGTTACAACAAGCAAACTGGGAACTTCGAACAAGTTGCGCATTGCCGCAAAACTCCTGAATAAATCCGCGTAATTTACAATGAGCTGAAACCTTACAGGTGTTGTAGAATTTGCGGCAAGGGGTGTTTCGTTTTCTATATTACCCTTGATAAACGAGTTTCTGTTTAATTGATAATCATAAGCAATTTTGGGCGACGGAATTTCGAACGGATTTGGGTTTACAACATTAATCGTAACATTGACAATCGCCCTTGTTATGTTTGCGTTTTCTATAGCCATAGAAGGCCTGTTTACCTGCGGAAGCTGCGGCAACGGAAGACTGCCCTCGTGTTCAAATCTCCAAGTTTTGTCCCTTATAACAGGCAGCGAAAATCTTACGCCAAGCTCAGTTTTATATCCTACCTGCCGGCTCCCTAACAAAGAAGCAAACGAATTTAAAATACCGAGATATTCGAGATTTACCGGAACTTCTACAATAGTAGTATTCCGCGCTCTTATCCGCTGGTTGTTTCTTACAGTTCCGTTTACAAACGAATTGTTATTAATAAAAAGTTTCCAGTCTACCTCAGGAAAAGGAATATCAAAACCATTGGGATTTTCTACCTGCACCTTGCAGAGCAGCCGCACTCCGTTTAAATTAATGTTTGCCAATTCTACCGAATGAAGCGAAACTACCGGTTCCTGCACAACAGACGACATTGTCTCACATGTTGTTAGAGACAGAATAAAACAAATAACAGCCAAAAATAAAGGAAATTTAAAAGATAGAATTTTCATGGAAGCCCCCCAATACTGGTAATTATTGCCTACTTTTCAATAATTATCAATATTGGGAGCCGCATTTTTATGCAACATACGCTTCCAGTTTTTCTGCCCGGATAGGATTTCGCAGTCTGGATAGAGCCCTTTCTTCGATCTGGCGGATTCTCTCCTTGCTTAAGTTATACACACAGCCGATTTCTTTTAACGACATCGGTTTTCTCATACCAAGACCGTAATGGTTTCTGATAATATCAGCTTCGTCTTTATCAAGGGTATCAAGAACAATTTCTATGTCTTCTTTCATCAAGTTTTCTTCTACCGCTTTTTCGGGAGACGAATATTGATTATCAACGATAAAGTCCCTTAACGGAAGGTTACCGTATCTGGAAGCCGGATTATCGAGCGAAAGAATTTCTCTGGAAATACTCAATAACTCAGAAACCCTGTCTTTTGCCATATTTAAAAGTTCCGCTATTTCGCCGATTTCTTCTTCCTGCGACTGATTTTTTTCGATAAATTTTTCCGCTTTTTCGATTTTAACAAGGTCTGCGGCGCGGTTAACGGGAAGCCTGATAGCTCTTGCTTTTTCGCACAATGCGCTCATTATACCCTGACGTATCCACCACACTGCATAAGAAATAAAATGATAGCCTTTAGAAACGTCAAACCGGTCAACTGCATTTATAAGGCCGACATTTCCTTCGCTGATTAAGTCTTCTAAGGGTAATCCGAGACCTTGATACCTCTTTGCTACTGTGACAACAAAACGCAGGTTGGCGCTTACCAGCCTTTCCCTGTCTATCATGCTGCCAGCCGCTGCTCTGTAAGCAGTACTTATTTCGTCATCCCTGCTGAGCATTGGAACATTGTTTATTTCTCTCAAATAAACCGCTAGATTGTCTTCGATCTTCTTTCTTTTACCTGCCATAATATCCCCCTTTTTCCAAAAGAAAAGTCTTACGCAGGTAAGGTAGCATAATTCGTGCCAAGCTAAATAATCAATTATTTATGCCGTTTTGTGCAAATTTCATTACATTTGTAATGTTTTCGATGATATTAATTATGGAAAAAAGGGAGAAATGATACATGTGACTTATATAAGAAAAATAGTGTGTCATTTTGACCTATTTAATGCCTAAAAAACAGGTATTTTAAAGTTCACTACTTGATTTACTTTGTAAAAACATATATTATTTTATTAAAATTTGGAAAAATTGGGAGATTATTAGCTATGAATTCAACCCCCGAACTGGTAGTGGATGAGGAAAAGATCAAAAAAGCCATTCAGTCCGGACTTCCTCTAACGATTACTACCTATACGCTTCCAAAAGAAATTGAAATCTACATAGAGCAGGTAATTGACGCTTTCCTGCGGCAGATGGATCAGATTAAACTAAAAGACTATATCGTCTACTGTGTTCAGGAACTTGTTGTTAACGCCAAAAAAGCAAATACAAAAAGAGTGTACTTTACAGAACGCGGGCTCGATATAAACGACGAAAAAGACTATGCCTCAGGAATGGAAAACTTTAAAGAAGAAACAATCAGCAACATTGCCCATTATTTAAAATTGCAAAAAGAACAGGGATTATACATAAAAGTAATCCTTCAAATCAGAAGAAATACAATTCATATCGAAATACGCAACAATGTTACAGCGACAAAGATGGAACAGCTGCGTATTCAGGACAAGATGGCGCGCTCAAGACAGTACAATAATTTAGAAGACGCTTTTTCTTCGATACTTGACGATTCCGAAGGCGCAGGTCTTGGTCTTGTTATCCTTGTTTTAATGCTCAAAAAAATGGGACTGGACGACGACGCTTTTATTATTAAAACTGCGGATAAATATACAGTTGCCAGCATTTCTATTCCGCTTGATCAAACAATGGTAGAAAACATCAAGGTTCTCTCCGCAGAAATTGTCGACAGCATTAACAGTCTGCCGCAGTTTCCGGAAAATGTTCTGCATGTTCAAAAGCTTATTAACGACCCGACTTCTGATATGCCTACTATCGCAAGGCAGATTTCTATGGACCCGGCTCTTACAGCGGACCTTCTCAAGATTGTAAACTCCGCTCAGTATATGTTATCTAAAAAAGTAGATAATATTTCCGAAGCCGTTAAGATGATAGGTATCAAAGGTATCAAAAACCTGCTTTATTCCTACGGAACGCAAAAAGTTCTCGGCGATGATACTGTCGATAAAAAGAAACTTTGGGAACATTCATACAGAACCGCGTTTTATGCTTACAATCTTGTTAAGAACTTTAAAAACGATAACAATCTTTTAGACGACGTTTATGTCGGCGGCATTCTGCACGATATGGGAAAAATTATTTTCTCCAATGTGCACGGGGATCTGCTTAATAAAATTAAAGGTTTCTGTTCGGATAAAAACGTGCCATCTTCGACCTTTGAAGATCTTTCTGCAGGTTTAAATCACGCCGAACTCGGCGCTCTAATCGCAGAAAAATGGAACTTCCCGGAAAGACTTGTTTCTGCAATCCGCTATCACCACGATCCGGATTCTGCGACAGAAGACTGCAAAGACCTTGTAGATACAGTTTATTTAGCCAATATGTTCTGCGAATACGAAAACGGCAACATCAGCTTTGACCAACTCGATCCGGGACCAATGGAAAACTTCGGCTTTAAAAGCAAGGCGCAGGTAGACGCTCTTCTTGACAGGCTAAAAAAAGGCTTTATGAGAGAAGGTCAGTTCTAAAACTGTAAAAGGCAGCCCCTATTCCCCAGCTCTTCTATATATGATAAGATCAAAAATCTATGTTTCTTAAGCGCTTGTCAATTCTCGGTTTCAAATCATTTGCAGACCGTACAGAAATAGAGTTTAATGACGGCATTACTGCCCTCCTTGGTCCCAACGGCTGCGGAAAGTCCAATGTTGTAGACGCGGTTAAGTGGGTTTTGGGCGAACATGCTATGAGGTCTCTCCGCGCCGAAAAGATGGAAGATGTCATCTTTGGCGGTACAGAAACCCGAAAACCGCTTGGCATGGCAGAAGTTGCTCTTTCGATAGCGAACGAAACAGGGCTATTGCCTATGGACATGCCAGAAATCGAAATAAAGCGCAGGCTTTACCGTTCCGGAGAAAGTGAATATTTTATAAACGGCGCACAGGTTCGTCTAAAAGATATACGCGAACTTTTCTGGGACACAGGTGTCGGTAAAACTGCCTATTCTGTAATGGAACAGGGCAAAATCGATCAGATACTTTCGTCAAAGCCGGAGGAACGGCGCTACCTTTTTGAAGAAGCGGCAGGTATCACACGATTTAGAGAACGCGGCGCAGAAGCGGAACGCAACCTTGCCAAAACCGAAGAAAATGTTCGTCAGGTAGAACTCATACTTAACGAAGTTAAACGCTCTCATGACAGTCTAAAAACTCAATCAGAAAAAACCTTAAAATACCGAACCTTACGCGATGAGATATTTAACTATGAGCTTGATATTCAGCTATTGCGGTTAAAACAGTTTAAGTACGATAGAGACGAAAAAAACGAAACACTAAAACGCAGAACTGCCGACCGTGACAGAATCCGCGCAGAAATGGAAGCCGAAAACAAAGCCTTAGAAGCAAACATGGACGAAGTAAACTCAATGGAGACTCGTCTCGTAGAACTGCAAAAAAATATATACGGTCTTGCTCTGGAAAAGAACGCGCGCGAAAACGAAATCCGTCTTTTTAACGAACAGCGCGGCGAGAATAAAATCAAGATTGGACAGAACGAAGAGCGCGAAAAAATATCTATCGAAAAAATCACAGAACTAAATACAGATGCCGCTGGGCAGGATTCTGTTGTGCAGGATCTTCGCAAGCAATGCGAAAGCATAGAAGAAAACATACATTCGTTCGAAGAAAATATTCATCTTACAGCAGGGCGGATAAGCGAGAACGAAAAGGAAGCCCGCCGCGCAGAAGAAGACATCGTCAATATAGACAAACAGCTTTTGGGACTGGAAAAAGAACTTGCAAAAATTACAGACGACATTGTAGAAGAACTTGACGCAGGTTTAAAAAAAGCGGGCTACTCGGCAGCAGAACGAAAAAAAGCAGAAGAAGAACTAAACGAAACTCTCGGCAGGCTTCGCACTTTACTCAGCGGCAGAGAAGCGTTAATCCGCGATCTTATAAACGCTTCCGGCGATACAGGCAGCGCAGAAATCGGACGCATTACAGATGTTCTTTTAGAAGGACTTGTAGAAGCCTCTGCGGGCGCGGACAGAGCTGCAGAACTTTTTAACAGCTACCGCGAAGCTTCCCCTTCTTTTATTGACGAGTTCCTCGCTCCTCAGGGAATCATCACAAAAAAACGCGCATTGGATACAGAGATTAGAACCGCCAAAGACGGCATAGAAGAAAGGCGCCTTCGCATAAAAACACTGCATGAAGATAATGCCGCTCTTATGCTAAAAATAGACGAATACCGCGCAACGCTGGAAGACTTAAAAGTTAACCGCGCCCAGATGAATGCCCGCGCTCAATCCGCAGAAGATCAGGCTAGGCTCATAAGGCGCGAATTATCCGGACAGGAAGAAATACTAAAAAATATCCGTGACGAACTTTCGCTCTACCGAAAAAGACTGGAAGAAATTGACAGCCGTATAGCGGGCATTCAGGCGGAAATTGCCGGCATAGAAGAAAAGACACAAGCCTTTACGGCAGAACTGGAAAAACTGGAAAAAGACATTCGTTTGAGAAACGATAATGTCGCCGGCAAGAGAGAAGTAATAAACAAGCGAATGACAGAACTTTCTAAAGTGCAGGAAGCGCTGGAAAAAATTCATTTGGAACTTGTTCAGTCGGATATGGAAATTAAAAACATTCAAGAGTACTTTAGAGAAACCCACTCAAGGGACTTAATGGAGTTTGAGGAACGTATCTTTAATATTACAGCGCCTCCTGCTCAGTTAAGAGAAAAGCTCGCCTCCTCGCGCGCAAAAATGAAAGAGCTGGGTTCTGTTAATCTTATGGCGCCGGAAGAATTTACAGAGACAAAACAGCGCTATGATTTTCTCACTAATCAAATGGCAGACTTGGAAAAAGCGCGCAAAGATTTGGAAGACCTTACATCAGAAATCCGTCAGGAATCATCACAGTTATTTTTGGAAACATATAATCGTATCAAGAAAAACTTTCATAATATGTTCCGCCGTCTCTTCGGCGGAGGGCGCGCAGAGCTTCGTCTGTCTGACCCAAATCATGTATTGGAATCGGGCATAGAAATCCTTGCACAGCCGCCGGGAAAAAAGTTGGAGCACTTAAGCCTTTTATCGGGCGGCGAATGTTCAATGACAGCTGTCGCGCTTTTATTTGCAACCTATATGGTAAAACCAAGCCCATTCTGCTTACTAGACGAAATTGACGCTGCCCTTGACGAACAAAATGTCGGGCGCTTCGTTCACCTTTTGCGGGAGTTCAGCGACACGAGTCAGTTTATAATTATTACGCACAATAAAAAAACCGTTACAGGCGCAGGAACGCTGCTGGGCGTCACAATGGAAGAATCCGGCGTTACAAAACTAATTGCAATCCGCCTCGAAAACGAAGGATTGGCGATTGCAGACGGACCTGCACCCCAAAGCGAACTGTGGGATGCAGATGGAAAATTCGAAGAAGAAGATATACCGCCCGAAGAAGGCAGACAACTGCCTGCGGGCATTAACGATCCAAAAAAAGTAACAGAAGCTCAACTGCGGCCTATCAGGTCACGAGAGTCGTAGTCTTCGACAGACTCAGACGAGGCATAAAAGCCCCGGACCCTGAGCTCGTCGAAGCGCCGAAGCGCCTATCTGTTTCCTGTCGCCGCTACAAACCTTGCTTGTCTGTGAGAGCTGTTATCTGCAACATTAAATCTTGCTACAGTGCGTTCTGCATTGGTTATGCGCTGTGCAGGCGTTGGGTGTGTTCTGCCAAAACCTGAGCCAGAAGTCTGAACAGTGCTCAGAGCTCTAAGCATTTCTACCAAAGCAGATGGTCTGTATCCTGCAGATGCCAATAAAGCCATCGCTGTATTGTCAGCTTCAAATTCCTGTTCCCGTGAATAACCATTATTAACAAGCGTAAGGACAATTTCGCCGACAGATTCATTAAAAACATTGGTCAGCTGATTTACATCCATTCCTGTATAAGCGCCAGCCGCCGCTGTCCCTGTTACAAGAATTGCCTGTGTTATCCGGCTGTTCTTAATTGATTTAATACTGTGCTGAAGCTGAATATGGGCAACTTCGTGCGCAATAACGCTTGCAAGAGCGTCTTCTGATCTCGAAGCCGCAATGATACCGCGTGTCAAAAAGATATGACCGCCGGATGTCGCAAATGCGTTGATTTCGTTACTATCTAAAATAGCCACACGGTAACCGTTAAAAACATCCGGTCTCGGAGAGTTAATGGTAATGGCTGTGCAAATGTTATTTAGATAAGTTGTTAAAGCGGCATTGCCGGTCCAGAGCCTGTAAGAGCCGAGAATATTGGCGGCAACCGCTCTGCCGATATAGTACTCTTGTTCCGGAGTAATTTCTTCTGCGGCAGTACCGATTGCTCTTGCAGACTGACTAATCGCATCTGCGACATTTTGATCGATTTGACCTGTAGCTGCAGCTACCTGCGCGCCGATATCTGTAAGCGCCATCATAGTCTCACAAGAAACAATAACGCCTGTGAGAAGAACTATTGCAATAATTAATATACTTAATTTTGTTTTCATTAGTTATCTCCCATAGCCAAACGGCCTTCTTCTAAAAACCGCCTAAAATTCGCTTCGTTGAGCCTAAAAGCCTCTGCCCTGTCAACATCAGCATAATTCAAGTTTCTGTTTTGGGTTCTGTAGGACTGTTCAACTTCTTGATTAAAGCCTTTACCTGCAAGAGCTACTTCGCTTGCTGTCGCTGTGCTTGTAGTTCCGGAAACTACCTGTCTTACAGACAAGTTTGCTGATGGAGTCCAGCCTGTCAGCGAAGAGTTCGCTGCGCTTCTTACTTCTACAAATCTGCCGTTTACGCGGATTACTGTAACACGATCGCCGTAGTTAAGCCTTCCGCGGTTGCTGGCAAAAAACCCGGTACCGGATTTAAGATCCAGAGTTCTTGTAGCTACGTACAAAGTACCTCCGGCTCTGACTTGTGCTGCTGCAATTCCGGTAACAATCAATGCCAAACATATAATAGAAATTAATTTCTTCATTGTTTACCTCTCAATAATATATATATCACTTCTGAGTCAGGTTGTCCACGCCGTTATCCCATGTTTTTTCGTCAGGCTGCTTTGTCAGGTAATTTGCACACCTGTTAATGTATTTTTTTGCCGTATTGTCAGAATTATTCTTATTGTAAATAGCAGTAAAAATATCCTGAGCGCCGGCAAAATCCTTGTTTTCGTATAAATTAAAGGCTTTTTCCCAATCCTTTACCATCGCGATAAGTTCATTCGGAGCTTCAGAGGCGATGTCTAAAAGTTCATAAAGCCTAAGAGGCGTATTAATACCTACAACGCGAACCCTGCTTAACGGTCTCATGATAAATTCACTGTCCGCTCCGTTAGCTATAAGGCTCTCTTTTGTATATTCGCTGATCAGGATTCCGCCTGTGTCATACTGATCATTAACTCCTTCCAGACGTGCGGCAAGGTTAACCGCGTTTCCCATAATCGTATAGTTCATCTTGTTTGGAGTGCCCATGTTGCCTGCAACCATATCCCCTGAGTTAATGCCAAGGCGCGTATATACAGGGCATGGGTCATTAAGGCTTTTTATCTTTCCTTTTGCCAGCAATGCTTCCATTACTTTATCATTTACAAGGCCTTTTTCTATCGCTTCTTTGTTTAATTCCAGCTCCGCCTTTTTCATCATTACAGCAGAACGGCATGCGAGCACAGCATGATTCTTCATTTGTACAGGCGCGCCGAAGAAGCCGACAATTGCATCCCCGATATATTTGTCAATTGTTCCTTCATTGTCAAGAATAATATCGCTCATTTTTGTCAAATAAAAATTAAGAAGTTCTACAAGTTTTGCCGGATCGCCCAATGCTTCTGAGAATGTAGAAAAAGCGCGTATATCTGTAAAGACAGCGGTTAATTCTCTTTTTTCGCCGCCGAGTTTTAATTTGGAAGGATCGAGTATAAGCTGATCAACAACCTTAGGTGACAGATACTGCGAGAATGCAGATTTAATAAAACGTTTTTGGCTGCCTTCTGTCGCATAGTTATAAAGCGTTACAGTAACAAAGGAAGCAAGCGCGCCTGCAAAATAAGTAATCATCGGTATCCAAAGACCGCCAAACTGATAAGCCGCAAAAGCGCCGATAATAATTGCCGCAATAATAATCGTAACGCCGCCTACAGATAAAGATATGCGGTGAGAAAACATTGTAAGAAATACAATAATAATTATTACTGCCAAAAGAATCAAAAGATCCGCGCTCCGGCTGCTTTCGCGGATAAAATCATTTTGCAGCATATTATCAAGCATAGTTATGTGACAGCCAACTCCCGGATAAACAGAAGAAATCGGAGTGCTGAATATATCAAAAAATCCCTGTCCATAGACGCCGACAAATACATGCGCGTCTTTAAAAAACTCCGGCGCAAAAACAGGTTCTTCGCCTTTTGCGTATGCTTCAGCGCTTGCTAAAACAAACATTGCCATTATAGGACTGTACCTGTCCAAAAGACCGCGGTAACGAAGCAGCGCTTTTCCGTTTTTATTTACAGGAATAGAAATTTCTTCCCATTCAATAACACTTGTTTTATCGTTAAAAGTTATTAGCGGGTTTTTTCCAGAAACAATAAGCGAAGCGGCAGAAAGCCCCGGAACCGCGTTTCCGTCAAATAGTGTAAATGGTCTTAACCGGCGGATTATTCCGTCAGAGTCAGGAATCCCTGTAACACTGCCTAAAGCGCCGGCAGATTCGCTTAACCCCATTATAGGAAATAAGCCTTTTTCTTCTTCGCCGACGCTATAAGTTGGAAGTAAATTATCAAAATTTTCCAGTTTAAAAAACGGAGAACTCAATCCGCGCGGCCAGTTAGTTGTTTTTCCTGATTGACTGCTGAACATTACAGCCTGAATCACTTTGCCGTAATCATTTGACGCATCGATAAACGAAGCGTCATCTTCTCTTGCGCTCAAACTGCGCAATGCTTCTATAGCGTTTCTTCTTGCCAATGAAGCAGCGGATCTTTCTCCGTCACTCCTCGGCGAGTCAGTTCGCGCTGAGTCCGCCCGCGCCTGCCTAGCAGAGCGATCAGACGGCGTTGTATCAGCTTCGGCTTCTTCCATCATTCTGACCGCGCTGTCGATTATTTCGTCTTGTCTTGCGTTTCTGTATACAGAAGGCTCAGAAAAAATAATATCAAAAGCGACTGATTTAGCGCCGCTTAGATTTAAATAATCAACGATTTCCGCATAAGCCTGACGCGGCCACGGCCAGCCCCAGTTTCTTTCCCTTTCTGCCCATTCAAGGCTTGGGTCATCCAAAAGGATAACTATAATGTCATCCGAAACACGGCTATAAGATGTATCAGCCCAGAACCTGACCCTCATATCATAGGATTTGTATTCCAAAAACTGAAAAACACCCAGTAAATGAAAGCCGGTTATTGCGAGAAAAACCAAGCCTATTATGACTATAGCTGTAATTTTTTTTCCGAATTTTATTCTCTTTGCCATTGCACTACCCTTTTTATCATATTTGTATCATAATTATACTAGGAGTTTATCATGGAAGTAAAACCTAATAAATCACCCTTTACATGGGTATGGATTGCTGCAACAGCCATGTTTTGCGCATTATTCACATTTGCTTTAATACCCGGAGTTTCGGCGCAGGGAGCCGCTGAGTCCAATAACGCCCCGGCATATACCCAAGCTCAGGTTCGGAATTATACCAATATAATGCAGCAGGTTTTTGACTATATCCTGCGCAGTTATGTAGAAGAAGTAGACCCAAAAGTTCTGTTCGAAGGCGCCATGAACGGAATGTTCAGCGCTTTAGAAGACCCTTATTCTTCCTTTTTGACAGAATCTGATATGAAAGATATGGGCGACACCACAGAAGGCAGATTCGGCGGTGTCGGGCTTAATATTACAAAAGCTGTAACGGCAAGACCAGACGGTAAACCAATGTGGGTAGAAGTTGTCTCTCCTATAGAAGACACCCCGGGCTGGCGCGCGGGAATAAGCCCCGGCGATTTTATTACAGAGATTAACGGTATAGCGACAGAAACAATCAGCATGGACGAAGTACTTGGCATGTTAAGAGGAACGCCGGGAGAAAGCGTAAGGCTTGTTATAAGACGCGGCGAAAGAATGGAATTTCCCTTAACAATAACAAGAGCTATTATAGAAATACCAACTGTTAAACATGCAATGATCGGCGATATTGGTTATTTAAGGCTTATTACCTTTACTCCTTTCTCAGCTCAAAGAACAAATCAGGCGATTCTAGAGTTTCAGGAAAGCGGTTATAAGAGCCTTATTCTTGACTTAAGAAATAATTACGGCGGACGCCTTGATGCCGCTATAGAAGTCGCAAACTTTTTTCTGGAAGGCGGACTTGTTGTTCGTATCAGATCCAGAATAAGAACCGAAAACCGCGACTTTAACGCAAACAGAAATATTCTTGTTCCGGCTGATATTCCTGTCATTGTCCTTATAAACAGGGGTTCCGCTTCTGCATCCGAAATTGTAGCGGGCGCGCTTAAAGACCGAGGCAGAGCTTATCTTGTAGGAGAAAACACATTTGGCAAGGGATCTGTTCAGCAGGTTATACCGTTCAGCGGCATTGGCTTTAAAATTACAACTGCGCGTTACTTTACGCCGAGCGACGCAAACATCGACAAAGTCGGCATTCCGCCGGACAGAGAAATTAGTTTTCCGGAAGTCACAGAAGAAGACGCCGAAAGACTTAACGAACTTATAAACGCAAACAGGATTCCGGCTTTTGCGGCGCAGAATCCGCAGGCAACTTCCGCGCAGATAGATACATTCGCGCGGACACTGGAACGCGACTATAAACTTAACCTTCCGCTTTTAAGAAGACTTATCAGAAACGAATTAAACAGAACAACTTTAGCTCCTGTTTATGATTTGGAATATGATATTCAGCTTCAGGAAGCGATTAATATACTGCGAAGCGGCACATACAATAACCTAATGCAGGAATCAAGAACGCTGCGCGCGCTGCAGGACGAAGAAGAACAGAATAGTTTAGTTCTGGCTTCATAACTGCCGTAAAATTGGATCAAAGGATTGAAGCAATTCATACTGTCAAATAAGCCGGAGAGCGTCCCCGACAAGGAGAACACTGTCCGGCTTAAAGGTGATGATTACCGCTATCTCATTCATGTCCGCCGCCTTGCCGTAGGAGAAATTTTCCCCGCGCTTTTACCTGACAACACAGAAGTCTTGATTCGAATACTTTCGATTGATAAAAGTAAAAACACCTTAATTGGCAAATGCATAGCTCCCGAAGATCTCACAGAGGACACAGAGAACTCAGAGAAGGACAGTGCGAGTTCTTCCCCGCAAATAATTCTGTTTCAAGCTATGCCCAAAGGCGACAAGATGGATCTAATCGTACGGCAGGCGGCAGAAAGCGGAATTGCAGAAATTGTTCCGTTTATATCCGAGTATTCGATAGCAAAGGTTAACGCAGAAAGCCATAAATTTACCCGCTGGGAAAAAATCATAAAAGAGGCAAGACAGCAGAGCGGTTCAAAAACAGCGACGGCGCTTCATAAGCCGCTTTCTTTAAGCGAACTTTTTGTTTACTGGGAAAAGATCAATTTAGCTAAAACCACAGGAATTTTATTTCATCATGTACCTGTAAGGGGGCTTGAACAGAAAAGCCTTCATGGGTATCTTAATAATGATCCCAAAACTATTGTTTTAGTTATCGGTCCGGAAGGGGGATTTTCTGATAAAGAGGTATCCCTCTTTCAGGAAAACAATTTTCTGCCATTAACGATTGGGGACACAATTTTACGGACAGAAACAGCCGCTATTTATTGTACGGCTGCGATTCGTATAATTTTATTGGAGAAAAATTCGTGGGAACTAAAACAGAAGAAAACCGGCAGCGTGTAGAACTGCTCAAAGTTCCGGTTGATATTGTCGCGCCGGAACAGCTTAGTTCTGTAGTATATGAGCTCCTCAAAGAAAAAAAAGAGCATAATATAGTCCTTCTCTCTTTATGGGATCTTTTGCGCGCAAGAAGAAGCGGCGAATACCGCTACTATATAACAAGAGCATCCTTAGTTATCCCTATCTCCAAAAGCATTATAGGCGGCATTAAATTTTTAACAGGAAAAAAAGCATACCGCTACATGCCGTTCGATTTTATCGTAAGTATGCTTACCATTCTGGAAAACAGGGAATTTACCTGCTATTTATTGGGCGGGAGAAGAAAGGTTCTTCTTAAAACAGAACAAAATATAAGGCAGACTTTTCCGAGGCTTCGTATTGTTGGGCGCTTCCCGGGTTATTTTAAACGCTACGAAGAAGCTACAATTATTAAGGCTATAAGAAAATCTTCCCCTTCATTACTGCTTGCCGGTAAAGGTATCCGCGGCAAAGAACGCTGGATTTGTAAAAACAACACTGTTTTGGGCGAAGGTATGAGACTGTGGTGCAGTGATATATTTGACGTTTTTGCCGAAAAGAAAAAACACCCTTCGCGCGCAGCGTTTAATTCGGGATTGGAATGTATCGGTTTCTGTTTCCAGAATCCTTTTAAATTTTTTAGAATCTTCCCGTATATCGGATATAAGTTTTTGCTTTTGTTTTATAAGTTATTTGTAAAGTAAAAATTTAAAGCTGCTACTGGTACATAATAATACGCGGACGCGGATTGAGTTCGTACACTTCTTTTGGTGTCATTAAGGGTTCGTCATAACCCGCGCCGGGGATTCCCAAATTATAAAAAAGTTTAAAAGCTTTGATAGGCATATTTGCAGCCAGCGCGTTATAAGCGTATGTATGGCGTTTTAAATGCGGATTGCCAAAACCGTCTGCGCAGTGCACAAGCCTTACTCTATTAAAATCTGATCTTACATCCGCGCGGTCTTTTATCATTACATGATTAAACTGGTGAATAACAAGCATGCGTTCGCCGGGAAGGTTATTAGCGATAAGATAGTCTTCTATTATTTGCTGTGCGGTGTTAACTTCGGCTGCCGTTAAATGTCCGATTTCTACCATAGGTCTTAGAGTGCGCCATTCGGGGTCCAGCGCAAGATGAATATTCGGATAATGAAGATAAGGCAGCATTACCTTTAACGAATCCAAAGGATCAAAGCGTCCTATTTGATGATCGATAAAAATTAAAATATTATTTGTAATTCCGTATTCAATATATTCCATTAAAACATCATGCTTTATTATTCCTATATCACCCCTAGGCCATACAGTTCCGTAAATCAGATAAAATGCTTTTTGTATCTTTCGTCCTTCGCTCACAAGTTCATATTCGGCGGCAAGTTCAGACAATAACGAATCAAGCTCTTCGATGGTATACCTGCCAAGAATACCCATATTCCTCGAAGCCGGATGCCCGTAATATGCCAGAATGTCATTATTTAAAAGTATAGAAATCTGATTCTCGGTTGTTCTTTTATTACTTTCGTATTCTTCTCTTGAATTAACCCAGTAAGGCAGCAAGTTTTCGGCATATCTCCAGCTGTTAATTGTATCTGTAAAAAGCATTTGAGGAAAAAGCGGCGCGTTTCTAAAAACATAATTATTGTCTATAAAAGAAACATTAGATACTTCTCTAGTGACACCATTGACATCTCTCGATGGACTTCTGGATAGATCCCTTAATGAAGCATTGGATATTTCTCCTGACGTTTCCTGAGATCCTTCCCTGATTAAAACCCTAAGAGAGCCTTCGCCGGAAATTGCATGAACCTGCGAAAAAATAACAAAAACAAGAGAAATGATGGCGATTGTACATAACAACTTCTTTACAATAGACATGCTTATCTGAATTTCGGCAAAAAAGGGAATATACTACAGCCACAGGTGAATTTTATGCAGTTTAGAGCAGATAAACCATGTCCCAACAGACAATAGTACAATACCGGGGAGAGGTCCAATCCAATTATCTGTTGATAAAAGAATACCTCTGCCCGCAACAGCAAATAAAACGCCGATCGCGATATATTTATATTCTGCAGAACCGCGGACTTTTGCGGCTATTAAAAAACTAATCATTGTTGTAAAAAAAGCAATAAGTTCTATCATTTTAAAAAGCGAAGAATAACCGTTTACCATATTTAAACTTGTATCCCAATTTAAGACATCAATAGGAACACCCATTGTTATAACCAAAGCGGCAATAATAATAATAAAAATAATGTTTCTGGTTTTTTGTACCTCAAGCCCTGCGGCGCATAAACTCGCGGCAAACAGCGAAAAAATGCCAAAGTACCTAATAAACAACAGAATCTTTGACGCTATGCGCACATAAAACGAAGGATAATTAAGGATGAAATTAAGGGGCAAAAAAAGCCTGATTGCTTCAAAAGCAAAGGCGATTGTAAACATAGCAATATACAGGATTTCCGGAGCGGAAGTTCTTTCAAAAAACGCTAAAATGAAAATAATGCTAAAAAGCGAAAAGAATACAGACACAGCTATAGAAGTATGCACAGCATAATAATTGCTGGCAAGAAAAAATGAATAAGGACGGCGTATTTCTTCTTCTATACCATCAATAAGGCTATAACCTGCTCCATTATAAATAAAAAACGAAGCCGCCAGAATAAACAGGGTACAGACAGCGCAAAAAACAATTCCAGCCTTAAAAAAGGTATTTCTCTCGGAAAGCGTCATATAATTAACAGTACCCCAACAAACTATTTTCCTCAAGGCGGAAAAACTAATACCGATAATAAGAATTAAGGGGAACTCTATGTTATTGAAGAAAACCATAATTGTTATCCTCATTTTACTCATTGCAGGCATGTGCTCTCTCTGGGCTGGAGATACGGCAGTTTTTGTAGATTTTGGCTTTTCTCCCGACGGCAGAACTTATATGTTTGGACAGCATGGGGTAGAAATGCGAACCCTTCATCCTTGGGCTGATTTATATATTGTAGATGTAGGCACTAATAGATTTGTTCAAAACGGAAGGCACAATTTAAGAGAATCAACGCCAATTAGAGCGGGGCAGGATGGTTCTGGCGTTTTACAAAAGCTGGTATCTAATAATTCGAGCCTTATAAGCAGACATAATATTAACTTCCGCAATCAGGGACTTCCTTTGTATATTTCTCTGGATATGACCCCCGATCCGCGCAGAGATGAGATCAGTTTTCGCAACTTTCATACCGGTATAACATACAAAGCAGTATTAGTCCCTACAATAACCGGCAGCAGGCAGAATGTAAGCTCACGGTTCCATATCAATCTTGAAGCTCGAAATACAAGAACCAATCAGATAATCAAGACTTACACTGTAGGCACTCCAAATTTTAACCGTGCGGGAATTGAACAGTACAATATCAAAAGAGTTATTATCGATCCTAACAATACATCCATCATTTTTGTGATAGAAATGAGACGTGTCGCAGAAAACGGACATGATATTCGCTACATGGTAGAAGCTGTAAGGCTTTAAATGCCAATTTAGTTCTCAATCGGCCTAAAAACTTGAGTTACATGTGCTTCATCCTCATACAAAAACCGTATATACAGCAAATTTGCAAGTTTATTCCGTTCCCAAAGACCATCTTTTTGCTGTTCGATAGCCAAATCCAGCCATTCTTCCTGTTTTAATGGGGTATTTCCTCGGCTTTGTACGAAAAGGTAGTGCCCTATAGGCAGAATTACTTTGGAAACTTCGGAAATTTTTGGCAAAACATCACACAAAGGCACAGAGGCACCAAGATCACAGAGAGAATCAGGAGCTTTAGCCCCGGAAAACACCAGATTACCAAGAAACAGCTCTTTTTTTGGTTCAATACTACTGCCTTGGGCTGGATTTACTTCAAAACAAAGCAGCATCTCTCCCCCTTCAGCCTGTGTAAGGTCTTTTTGATATATAATCGGGTTACAGAGCTCCAGCTTAATTAGTGGTAATTTCTTCATATAATGACTAATATCATTATAATACCAATTGACAGCCTTTCAATAGTCTCATAGAATGTAGTTATGGCTGATACTTCGTTTCTCAACGATGCCAATTTCGAACTATATCGTGCTCTTATTTATGCAGAAAGCGGTATAACATTCACACCAACCGATCGTTCCATACTGGAAAGCCGGTTAAAAGAACGGCTGCGCGAAAAAGGTCTTACAGATGTAAAAGCCTATCTGGAAAAAATTAAAGCGGATAAAGAAGAGCTAAAAGGCTTCTTGGATTCTATTACAACAAACTTGACCCGCTTCTTCCGAAACCAAGCTCAATTTGACGCGCTGGAAAAATATGTTATTCCTGAACTTATTAACAACATTAAAAAGGTTCCCGGTACCATAAGGCTTTGGAGCGCCGGCTGTTCTACGGGAGAAGAACCGTACACTATCGCAATGATGTTAAGCGATATTCTTCCTAAAACATGGAATTTCGATATCCTTGCCAGCGATATATCCCTTAAGTGCCTTATGACAGCCAAAGAAGGGTTTTATCCGGAAAGCAGAATCGTTGGAATCCCTGATGATTATCTAAAAAAATACTTTGACAAGGTAGACGGCGGTTATAAAATTAATCCTACTATCCAGTCAAAGGTAAAGTTTGACTATCATAACCTTAAAAACGAATCAGGACAAAGAAATTTTGATATCGTTTTCTGCCGAAACGTCATTATTTACTTTGACGAAATTGCCCAGACCGAAGTAATGAATCGATTTTGGGACGCTATGGCATCCAAATCATTCTTGTTTATCGGGCACTCAGAATCACTGTTTGGAATGAACACAAAGTTTGAATTCTTAAAAACCGAATGGGCGACTCTTTATTGTAAAAATGTTTAGGAGAGCCTGTGGCAGATGAAATATCAGTACTAGTTGTAGATGACTCAGCGTTAATGCGCAATCTTATCAGTCATATGATCGAAGACACTCCGGGTCTTGTAGTTGCCGAAAAAGCAATGAACGGCCAATTTGCGCTTCAGAAAATTCCGCGCGTCGATCCTGACGTTATTGTCTTAGACCTCGAAATGCCGGAAATGAACGGCATAGAATTTTTAAGAGAACGAAAAAAACGCGGGATCGAAATCCCTGTAGTTATTCTTTCTTCTATCGCGGCAAAAGGCGCAGAAATTACAATGGAAGCGCTCTCTCTTGGCGCAAGTGACTTTGTTCAAAAACCTTCGGGTTCAATCTCAGAAGATATTCATATTGTAAAAGACGCAGTTGTAGGAAAACTCTTAGGTTACGGCGGCGCGTACCGCAGATCTAAAGGCAAAAAAGTTTTAATGCCTTCTGAGTATCAGCCAAAGACACCTGCTGCAAAGACCTCGGATATAGCTGTTCACTTTAAGCTTGCCGCAGAACCGATGATTGCTCCCGCAGCTCCGCCTGTAAGAGCGCATTATCCCGGCAACACAGAAATAATTGCCATCGGCATAAGCACCGGCGGTCCTGACGCTCTGCGCGTAGTTTTCGCAAATCTTGACGCGGATTTAAAGATTCCAATTGTTGTTGTTCAGCATATGCCTGCAGGATTTACAAACGAGTTCGCAAAGAGCCTTGATCGTATTTGTCCGCTTAATGTAAAAGAAGTTGAAGACGGTGATGTTATAATGCCCGGCAGAATATTAATCGCGCAGGGTAATAAACACCTTGAGATTGAAAAAAAAGGAACCGGCGCGGTTGCTCGTCTTTCTGACGCTCCGCTGGTTTCGGGGCACAGGCCTTCCGCTGACGTACTTTTTGCTTCTGTCGCAATGTCATACACAAACCATGTACTTGGAGTAATTATGACAGGTATGGGACGCGACGGCGCGCAGCAGTTGGGAACAATTTACAAAGAAGGCGGCATTACGCTTGGTCAGGATGAAGGCAGCTCGATTGTTTACGGAATGCCCCGCGTAGCGTATGAGTTAGGTCACGTCACAGAACAAGTTTCACTCGAAAAAATGGCGCGCCGTATCTGCGATGTTGCAAAAACAAAACGGTAAATAAATGAGAGTTATAGGAACAAGAGCGCTTGGTCTGCGAACGCCGATAATCCGTGAATCGGATGATCTGGTTGCAGTTCTTTGTCAGTCTGTAAAAGACGCAATAAAGCACGAAAATATACGCATTAATGACGGCGATATAATCGGCGTAACCGAAGCTGTAGTAGCGCGTTCGCAGGGCAACTATGCCACAGTAGAGCAGATTGCCGCAGATGTAAAATCGCATTTTAACAATGGACACGTCGGCGTCGTTTTTCCGATCTTAAGCAGAAACCGCTTTGCTATGCTTTTAAAGGGTATAGCGCAAGGATCGCAAAAAGTTACAGTTCTTTTAAGTTATCCCGCAGACGAAGTCGGCAACCAGCTGATTACCTGGGATGATGTCGATGATAAAAAACTTAACCCGTATTCTGACTGCTTAAGCGAAGCCGATTACCGCCGTCTCTTTGGAAACGAAGTCAAACACAGATTTACAGGCATTGATTATGTCGCCTATTATAAATCGCTTAATTCTAATATCGAAATAATATTATGCGCAGATCCAAAGCGTATTTTAGAACATACAGATATGATCATAGCCGCTGATATTCATACAAGAGCCAGAACCAAACGCGCGCTTCTAACCGCAGGAGCAAAAAAAGTTATAGGTCTTGATGATCTTTTAACAAAACCTGTTACATTGCCCGGCGCTAACGGCGCAGGCGGCGCTCCGAGCGGATATAATAATCTTTACGGTCTTCTTGGTTCTAACAAGGCGACAGAAGAGCGGGTAAAATTATTCCCCCGCGACTGCGATGATTTTGTTAAAAAAATGCAGGAAGCTCTTAGAGAGATAAGCGGAAAAACTGTAGAAGTACTTGTATACGGCGACGGCGGATTTAAAGACCCGGTCGGCGGTATATGGGAACTCGCAGACCCTGTTGTCGCTCCGGCGTTTTCATCCGGTTTAACAGGCACGCCGAACGAGCTCAAATTAAAATTTCTTGCAGACAATAACTTTGCCAATCTTTCTAAAGAAGAAGCGCGCGAAGCAATCGAAAAAGCAATTAAAGCAAAAGCAGGCATTGACCAAATGGGCAAGATGGAATCGGAAGGAACTACACCGCGGCAGATTACAGATCTTCTGGGAAGCCTCTGCGATCTTGTAAGCGGTTCCGGCGACAAAGGAACGCCTGCCGTTTTAATTCAAGGGTACTTTGACAATTACGCCGCAACGTAGTTGCAATGCACAGCGTAAGGCTGTCAATCTTTAATTTGTTCAATAAAAATTTATTTTCAAAATCCCTCACACAGCGGCACAGGTCCTTGCAGCGTAGCTTCCTAGAAACTTCGCTCTTGCGAGCTCGTTGGAAGTCCTAGCAGATCACGGAGAAGAACTCACACAAAGGCACAAAGACACGGAGTTACACAGAGGTATAAAAAAGAGCCTGCAAATGCAGGCTCTTAAATTACAATTAAATACAATAGTTAAGAAGCAGAGGAGAGCTCCCTAATGGTTTCTAGATCAAGCCCGGTGATTTCGTTTACAAACTCATGAGAAGAGCCTTTTTCTAAAAGCTTCTTCGCAGTTTCGTTGCTGCATTCTTCCCACGCCTCACCCCAAGTTTCTCTTTTGACAACCGCAATCTCGTCTTCTATTCTGTATTCACCGTACAACATACTATGAATCTCCGAACTATGTTTTTTGATGAAATCCACAAGGATTCCTTTCCCTAAGCAAT
>WQXI01000037.1 GCA_009784935.1 Treponema sp. | reverse complement strand
GCTTCTTCAAGAGAAGAAGACAAAAAAATGGAACGCATGGCTGGCGTTTGGAATCAGTACCAGTGTATGGTAACTTTTAATATGTCCCGCAGCGCATCTTATTTTGAATCAGGGATCGGGCGCGGTATGGGTTTCCGCGATTCAAACCAGGACTTGCTTGGCTTTGTTCACCTTGTACCGGAGAGAGCACGTGCGCGTATTTTGGACATCGCCGCAACACAATTCCCCGATGGCAGCGCGTATCATCAGTATCAGCCTTTAACAAAGCGCGGCAATAATGAAATCGGCTCCGGTTTTAACGACGACCCCTTGTGGCTTATCTGCGGTGTTGCCGCGTACATTAAAGAAACCGGTGACTACAGTATTCTGGATGAAAAAGTTCCGTTTGATAACGATGAAAAACTTGCGGACACGCTTTTTATTCACTTAAAACGTTCATTTGATTTTACCGTGAACAACAAGGGTCCGCACGGGCTGCCGTTAATAGGCCGCGCCGACTGGAACGATTGTTTAAACTTAAACTGCTTTTCCAAAACACCGGGCGAGTCTTTTCAGACAACCGCAAACTTTGAAAGCGGCGTAGCGGAATCAGTTTTGATTGCGGGGATTTTTGCGTTTGTCGGTCCTGACTATGTCGAGATTTGCAAACGAACAGATCGTATCGATGAAGCGCAGTATGCAGAAAAAGCAATCGCCACAATGACCGACGCGATTAATCAGCACGGCTGGGACGGCAATTGGTTCCTTCGCGCCTATGACGCTTACGGCAAAAAAATCGGAAGTAAAGAATGTGAAGACGGAAAAATATATATCGAGTCAAATGGTTTTGCTGTAATGGCAGGTATCGGCGCAGAAGACGGACGCGCGATTAAGGCGCTGGATTCTGTAAAAGAACATTTAGATTCCAAGTACGGAATTGTTTTATTGCAGCCTGCATACAAGGAATATCATTTGGAGTTGGGCGAAGTTTCATCGTATCCGCCCGGTTATAAAGAAAACGCTGGTATCTTTTGTCATAACAATCCGTGGGTTACGATAGCGGAGACAAGAATGGGCAGGGGTACCCGCGCGTTTGAAACTTACGCAAAGATTTGCCCCGCTTACCGCGAAGACGACAGCGACCTTCGCCGCATGGAACCGTATGTGTACGCGCAGATGGTCGCGGGCAAAGACGCTGTCCGACATGGAGAAGCAAAAAATTCATGGCTTACAGGAACAGCGGCGTGGACATTTGTAAGTATTTCGCAGTACATCCTTGGCGTGCGCCCTGTCTTTGACGGTTTATTAATAGACCCGTGTATTCCTTCGAGTATGAAAGGTTTTTCTGTTACTCGTTTTTTCCGGGGCGCAGATTATCACATCACCGTAGACAACAGCGCCGGCGCAGAGAAGGGAATAAAATCGATAACAGTTGACGGCAATGCGCTCAGCGGAGAAGCGTTGAAAAACGCAGTACTGCCTGTGTTCGGCGACGGCAAGGTGCATAAGATAGTTGTAACGATGTGATAATGATAAAAATAGTGAAAACAATAAAAAATATATTTTTATTATTCACAATTTTATTCTTGCTTTACGGCTGCGCTTCAAACGAAGGAAATGGTACAGCCAGCCCTGCAGTTGCAAATCTCAGCGCGCCGAGTCTTACGCTTCATGTAAATGGAAACAAGGTATATAACGAAAACGGCGATGAAGTCAGGCTTGTCGGCGTAAATATTTGCAGTCTTGAATGGAACTCAAGAGGTGATAATGTAATTGCCTCGGTATACGAAGTTTTTGCAAACTGGAATTGTAATGCAGTGCGTCTGCCATTATCGCAGGATTATTGGTTTGGTAAAGTTTCAAATTGGAGTACGCCAAGACCGCCCGATAACGGTGTTCAATATCAGCAGACAATAGATGATATTATTCAGCTTGCTTTGAGTTTTGGTAAATATATAATACTCGATCTTCATTGGTCAAACGCAGGTGTTTGGGGACAAAACATCGGACAGCACTATATGCCTGACGAAAACTCGCTTGAGTTCTGGATCGATATAGCAAAAAAATACGCAAACAATCCTGCGGTCTTATTCAATCTCTATAATGAACCTCACAGTATAACATGGGATGTATGGAGAAACGGCGGTGTCATAACAGATGAAGAAAAGAAATTGACCTACACTACGCCCGGACACCAGAAGATCCTCGAAGAAATCCGCGCGGCAGGCGCAAACAATATTATTATCGCAGGCGGCCTTGACTGGGCGTATGATCTAAGCGGAATAGTAAATTATGCGCTGGAAGATACTCCCGGCGGCAATGGTATAATTTATGATTCGCATATTTATCCATGGAAAGAATGGGATGGCAGTAATCATAATTTTAGAGTTTTGCGCATTTACAATGATCATCCCATCATTATAGGAGAAATTGGAATTGATCCTGACGGCGAATGGGGAGCATCGGAACGTCCAAACTGGTTAAGAATTATGCTCGATTGGATAGACGCATACGAGCTTCATTGGGCAGGCTGGTGTTTTCATACAGACGCAACTCCAAGCATGATATCAAACTGGCAGTACACGCCGACAAAGCACCATGGCGCGATAATGAAAGAAAGACTGTTATCCTATTTTAACACCAACGCCCACTTGGTTAGGCTGCCCAAGAAACCGTGACTATGACGCAGCCGGCGCAAGCGTTGCATGCGTTTCTGCAAGCTGATTAATAATCGGCAGTTTCTGCGGGCACTTTTCTTCGCATACGCCGCATGCAATACACTTTGACGCATCTGCGCTCTTAATCCAGCTCCATCCGTTCATCATTTCGAAGTATGCGCTCTTTGCATGATCCTTTAAGCCGTAAACTTTGTAACGGTTCATTATTTCGAACAAGTACGGAATATCAATACTCTACGGACATGGTTTGCAGTAATTACAGCCTGTGCAATAGAGCTTTGCATGATTTTTATTTTCTTCCATCATTTTTTTGATATGATGAAGTTCTGTATCTGTAAGATGACCTGACATCGAAGCAATCTTAAAGTTTTCGTTTACCATGTTCATGTTTTCCATGCCTGAGAGAGCGATGTCTACATTTTCGTTGGCAAGAACAAAACGCAATGCCATTTCTGCGGTACTGGCAGCGCGGGTGCCGTTTGCATTTTCTAAAAGCCCCTGAATCTGTTCGCTTGGCGCGCCGAGTCTTCCGCCGCCGACAGGACCCATTACCACAATGCCCAAACCTTTGGATTTTGCGTAAGCGATGTTTTCTTCGTTGGAACGATCGAGCATGTTATATTGGACTAGCGTAGACTCAAAAATGCCCGAGTCAATTATTGGTTTATAATTTTCCGCCGAGTCATGATAAGAAAAAGAAATGTGTTTGATAAGTCCCTGTTCTTTTGCTTTTATAGCTGCTTCTAATGGACCAAACTCTTTGTTTTTGCCGCATTCCTGCCAGCCTTTAAAGCTTTGAAGCGAGATTCCCCAAAAATGATAGAAGTCGATGTAATCTGTTTCGAGCTTCTTCAAAGATTTTTCCAGCCGTTTCATCCAGTTGTCGCCGCTGTTGTCTTCGATCGGATTTTTTGTGGACAGATAAACTTTATCACGGTAACCTTTAAGCGCTTTACCGACTGCGTCTTCGCTTAGTGTCTCGCAGTACAAAGGAGCAGTATCAACATAGTTTACGCCCATATCAAACGCCTGCTGCATTAGCGGAACGGCTAAATCTTCGTCTACGATTTTTTTGCCGTTAACTTCTTTCATGGGCAAGCGCATTGCGCCGAACCCTAAAGCAGAAACTTTCTTTCCGGTTTTCCCAAACTCTTTATATACCATAGTTTTCTCCTAAGAATTTTTACCACGAACCAACACGAACCAACACGAACCAACACGAACAATAGGAAAATATCGGACAGCAAGTTCGTGTGGTTTGTGGTTAAATTTCTAAAATTATCTCGTTCTCGGACTTTAACACCGAAGCGGGAATGTAATTTCCTTCCATTGCTGTGCCGTTAACCGTAAGTTTCTTGCAGCCGGATTCTTTTCCGTCGGGGTTGTTCACTTTTATATTAAGCTTACAGCCTCTAAAAACTTTTTCCATTGTAAAGGATTTCCAGCTTGAAGGAATCGCAGGCGCTAAACGCAAGCCGTCAATGTCAGGCCTTAACCCAAGGATACCTTCTACGCTGCCGACCATAACTGTACTTGCAGTACCAGTAAGCCAATGAACATGACTTCGGCCTTCGAACGGACTTTCGGAGCTTTCTGTAAACTGCGAATACACATACGGTTCCATTAATCGAATCTCTGCAATGTCATTCTGCGCGGCAGGACAGCTTTCCAGATAATACTCGACTGCGCGACCGCCTCTTCCTAACAAAGCTTCGGCTAAAATTATCCAGCCCTGCGATTGTAAAAAGATACCGCCGTTTTCTTTTGTTGACGGATTAAATAAAAGAGCAAGCGCACCTTCGAATGCATGTTTGACATAAGAGGGAGCCATAAGACGCGCACCGTACTTTGTGTTTAATTCTTTGTGTACAAGATCGAGTATCGCTTTGCTTCGTGTTTCATCGGCGAAGCCGGAGATTACTGCCCAGCTTTGCGGGTTAAGCCACATGTTCGCTTCGGGGTCGCCGGGTTTGCCGACAACAAAGTCGTCTTCTGTAATGCCGCGCACAAAGCGGTCTTTGTTCCAGCAGCGTTCTTCGATAACTTTTCCAAAGCGCGCTTTGAGATCTTCCATTCTTGCTTCTACTGCAGAATCTTTTTTGAACTTTGCAAAACGAATTGTAATCTCAAATGCATAATAGAGCTGCAGCGCGACAAACACAGAAACACCGTTTGCGCCGAGACGCAGACAGTCGTTCCAGTCGGCATGAAGCCCCGCAGGCAGTCCGTGTATACCCAAGTGGTTAAGAGAAAATTCGATAGCTCTTATCAAGTGATTAAAGAGTGTATCGCTGCCTTCATCGGCGTAGGGGATTACTTCGTCAAGCAGGGCAGTGTTGCCTGTTTCGGCAATGTACTTCCATACAGTTGGGAAAAGCCATAACGCATCATCGGCGCGGTAAGACGGATGTCCTGTTGATTGACCATATGATGGGTCTTCCGGTTTGTCTTCGTGTCCCGGGTTGTGTGTGTACTTTACAAGCGGGAGCGCGCCGCCGTGGTTAACCTGCGCGGAGATCATAAACTTAATTTTATCCAGAGCCATTTCGGGATCAAGGTGAATGATTCCTTGAATATCCTGAACAGTGTCGCGGTAGCCGTAACCGTTGCGAAGCCCTGAGTAAACCAAGGAGGCGGCGCGCGACCAGACAAATGTAATAAAACACTGATAGGCGTTCCATGTGTTAATCATGTTATTAAAGTTATCATCCGGTGTCTGTACTTTTAAGTTGTCAAGTTTTTTGTGCCAGTAGGCTTTAAGTTCAGCGATTTCGCTGTCCGGGATTTTTGAGTCTCCGTAACGGGCGACAAGTTCGTTTGCCTGTGTTTCGCGTTTTTGTCCAAGAAGGAAAACAAGTTCAATCTCTTTGCCGGGAGCGAGTTCAAGCGCAGTATGCAGAGCGCCGCATGGATTTAAATTGTAGTTTAATGTGCCGTCAAGTTTGCCTTTTTCTACAGAGACAGGGTTTCCGTAATCACGGTAACTGCCGAGGAACGCCGCGCGGTCGCCGCAGAAACTTGTCACCTTTGCGCCTGCCAGACCAAAGAAGCGCGTTTCTACGCGGCTTTCGTTGACGGCGTTGAGACAGTTTTCGTTAATTGTCTGCAGAACAAATTTATCTTTAAAATACGTGCGTGTTATAAACTGGGTATACTGAAGGTTAACCTGATCCTGTTCATAAAAACTTTCGCATGTAAATTCAACAAAACCAAAAACAGAAATTTTTCGGGCTTTTGAGCCTTTGTTAGAAACTTTAACCCGCCATACTTCGTAGTCTGAGCCGTGGGGTACATAGTACAAAGCTTCGGAATGTATGTCTTTGTAATCGGCTTCGATCTGAGTGTAGCCTGTGCCGTGACGGCAGATCGATTTATACTGGTCTAAGGGTTTACCTACAGGCTGCCATGAAGCTGACCAATAATCGCCGTTTTCATCATCACGCAGATAGATATAGCGGCCCGGTCTGTCCTGCTCGTTAAAACGATAGCGAATTAAGCGCCCTGCAGCTCCGCTCTTTACAAAGCTGTAGCCGCCCGCATTATTGGAAATGATTGCGCCGTAAGCGGGAGACCCAAGGTAATTTGCCCAAGGGGCAGGCGTATCGGGTTTGTCTATCACATATTCTCGTTTCTCAGGATCAAAATAACCGTATTTCATTATAACCTCCTAATAATACAGCCGAATGGCTGTGCAGTAAATCGAAAATGAACATACCGCCGAGCTGTAAAACAGCGAGGGTTCCCGCTCGGCAACGAAGTTTCATTAAACCTCCATTGATTTACTGGTTAAAAACATTTTATCATAAATACAATGGATTTGGAACAAGAAGAAGCGCTGTATGAATTTCTCGAAAACGTATCAGAGCCGTTTACATTGGAAGATGTGACCATCTATGTACAAGCCTCGGGGCAAAAACCCGATAAAAAGCTGGTTGCAGAAATAGGCGCTTATCTTGACGCCCGGAAAATAGCCTTTAAACAGAATAATCGTTACTGGGTTTCCCGCCGAAATTGCTTTGAGCAGGGAGTCTTTGTTATTACGCCTTCTCGCCTTGAGCTTTTAAACGGCATATTGATTCCCGGTCATCGATGTGTTCCATTCGCCAATCCGCTGACTCTGCCGCACCGCTATAAATTTTATTGGAAAGGCGAAGCAGTTCCGGTTACAACGACAGAAGCGCCGCCGGAAGACCTGTATCCTTATTACTGTATTTACGGCGAAGAATTTGCTCCCCAGTATATTGCAAGGGATAACCCAAAAAACGAAGAAGCTTACAATGCCGATCTTTACGAAGACCCGCCGGAAGTTTCGATTCATACTTTGGATATGCGTGTTATTTACCGTGAGAGCGGATTTGTTCCCGGAGATCGTTTTGTAGTGCGTACGATTGACTGGAAGGAATGCAAGTTTGAAATGGAAAAAGCCGCAAAGGATACCTGGTCCCGCGCCGATTTGGATGAATGGCTTGAGGCTGCAGAGAATGGCTTTGAAGACAGCTTTGCTTTATTGGGTCCCGGAGCTGGTACAGAAGAGCAGATTGCATTCGCGTTTTGGTTTGGCGGTAAGCGCATGAGAGATGTTCCCGCTTATTCGCTCGAAGAATTTCTATACGAAAAAACTAATCGCGTAGATATAGTGCCCTATGGCATAGAAAGCAGGTTCTGGTTTGCAGGCAAGGAAATTCCCGACAGCAAGAATCTTCAGAATTATACGGTTCCGCCTGACAGAACATTTATAGAAGAATTATTGTATCAAAAGAATATACCTATTTCTGAATTTGTAATACTTTCCTATATAAGAGACGCGTTTTACAGGAATGAAAAAGATATTGACAATGTAATTAACCGTCTTGTTCCGCCTGTAGTTCATTTGGAAGAAGCAGAATGGGATATTCTCGCAGATTATATTTCTGACAGTATGGATGATTACTACAAGAGCTATTCATTGTTCTTGGATCAAGGCGCAGGTCCTATTCGTCAGCGCGTGGCGGAGCTTCATACCGCTGTTATTGAATTATCTGCTAAATTACAGAAGGGTGAGATCGAAATTGTCTGGCTTCCGCGTCATACCTTTATTGTATTGTCTCAGATACAAGGTCATGCGGCAGCGCTGCTAGAAGATCTTGCGTTTGACGAATCTCCCGGAGATACGGACATTACCGCAATGGACAATTCGCTGGATAGCATGATAGACACTTACTCCGACATTAAGGAGCTTATTAATACTGCGATGGATAATTTTAGAAGAAGTAACCTTACGCTAATCCATGGCGGTAAAGTTTCGGAACAGTCAAACGGACAGTTGTGGCGGATGATTCAGATTAGTATATCAGGACTTGATGTATGGAGACGCGCGATTATTTCTCATGACTGCGCAATGGAAGAACTTCATCAGCTGATTCATATAAGTATGAACTGGAACGGCAGCGGCAATTTTAAATTTTACTGCGAAACGCCGAATAATACCAAAGAATATCTGCATAATAAAGTTAAACTCGGAGACATTGACTTTAGAGGCAAGAAAGAACTAATATACGAATACGGATCAAAATGGAATGTTAAAGTAATTATTATGTCGTCGTATCAGCCTGCCAAAAATGAAGTAACCCGTTTTATTGCAGGTGAAGGCGCGGCTCCGCCTGAGCAGATCGACGGACCCCGTCATTTTAGAAGGCTGCTTGGTTTTCTGGAAGCGGGCAATAATTCAGAAAAACAAACGGCAAAGCACCAATTGGGACTTGAGTTTGTTCCCGATGTTTTTGATTTGGATAAGATGAACCGCAGTTTAAGAGAAGTGTTTAAATAAGCGTAACTATGGAGGTTATTTATGGATAAATTAAAAGCACAGGTGTTTGAAGGTGTTTTGTCTGTAATAGTTAATGCAGTTTTATTCGGAATAAAATTTTGGGCAGGACTTATTACAGGTTCTATTGCTTTGATAGCCGATGCGTGGCATACGCTCTCTGATTCGCTTACTTCTATATTTGTAATTTTTTCTGCAAGACTGTCATCAAGAAAGCCCGATAAAGAACATCCCTTTGGGCATGGACGCTGGGAGCAGATTTCTTCTATTTTTATTGCGTTTATTTTAGGAATAATTGCTTACGATTTTTTGATTAATTCTATAGAAAGATTTCAGTACAGGGAAAGCGTTGTTTTCGGAACGCTTGCAATTGTTGTTACTGCCGTATCAATTGTTATAAAGGAGCTGCTTGCTCAATGCGCGTTTTACATTGGGCGTAAAACAGACAATGTAATTGTTAAGGCTGACGGCTGGCATCACCGTTCGGACTCATTGTCTTCGGTTGTTGTATTAATTGGTATTATAATCACAAAGTTTACAACCGGATTGTGGTGGATGGACAGCGTTCTTGGTATTTTCTGCGCATTGGCTATTTTCTATGCCGCTTTTCAAATAATGAATGAGTCAATCACCAAATTGCTTGGCGAAGAGCCCGAAAAGGACTTAATCGATAAGATCAACGCAGAAGTAAAAAAAATATACAGCAATGATCTGCAGATTCATCATTTACATCTGCACAACTATATTTCGCAGAAAGAATTAACCATGCATATAAAACTTGATAATAATATGTCAATAGAAAACGGACATAAAATTGCAAGCGAAATCGAAAACATAATTAAGGAAAAATTTGACATGGAAGTAACTACCCACATTGAACCGCTAAATTAGAGAAAGAAGAACCACGAAGTTCTGCGAAGTTTCATCTACACATTGAACGGTTAATTTAACCGATTTTTAGCAATTCATTCATTTTAGATTAACGCTGCAATTATAGGATTTTTGTAATTCAATTACTGAGGAGTAAATTATGAAAATGAAACTTATTGCAGTGTTAATGGCAGCAGCTGTCTTAACAGGCGCTTTTGCGCAGGCACCCTACACAATAGAAGTTGGCGGTTCAACTTCTGTAACACCTCTCATGGAAATGTTTGCGGCAGAATATGCCAACACAAGACCCAATGTCAGAGTTAACATTAACGGCACAGGTTCGGGCGATGGAATCACTAATGCAGGTTCTGTTTATCAGATTGGTATGTCAAGCCGTGAACTTACACCTGCCGAACAAGGCAGAGGCTTGAGAGTAGAAATCGTTGCTATCGACGGTATCGCAGTTATTGTAAACAGGCAGAATTCTGTTTCTAACCTTACAGTCGAACAGATTCGCGGTATTTATACAGGCGAAATCACCAACTGGAATCGTGTTGGCGGAAGAAACGCACGTATTGCAGTAGTAAGCCGTGAAGAAGGCTCGGGAACCAGAGGCGCTTTTGAAGAAATAGCGGGTTTTCAGGGCAGATTGGTCGCTAATTCTAACCAGTTAACAAGTACCGGCGCAATTTTAGCAAATATTGCTCAGAACCGTGACGCTATCGGTTATATTTCGCTTGGTTCGATTAATGATACAATCAAGGCTGTTTCTGTAGGCGGAGTAGCTCCGACAGCAGAAAACGTCGTAAACGGCACATACAGAATCGCGCGTCCTTTTATTGTTCTTACAGGGAACAATATCCATGCAGAAACAAGATCTTTTGTTCAGTGGATGCTCAGTGCTGCAGGTCAGGCTGTAGTCCGCAGAAGCTGGATTCCAGTAAGATAAGCTTAATATTGAATAGGGGCTGTTCGAGAAGAATTGAAACCATAGAGAATGTACTCTGTGGTTAAATTCTTAATTATTAGACAGCTCCTATTTAACCAAATTTTAACAATTCATTCATTTTCCTTTAACACTATAAAATCACCCTTTTCTTAAGTTTTTACTTAAGGAGTATTATATGAAAATTAAGTTTATCGCAATGATTATTATTGTTATTGCTCTGATGGGTGCTTGCACCAGGAATTCTGACAATCAGTCAGGGTCCGCCGCGCCTTACACAATCGAAGTAGGCGGTTCGACTTCTGTAACTCCATTAATGGAACTGTTTGCAGAAGAATATCAAAAGCTTTTTCCGCATATCAAAGTTAATATTAACGGTACAGGTTCCGGAGACGGTATCAGAAACGCGGGAGTGCTTTATCAGATTGGTATGTCAAGCCGTGACCTTACACCTGCAGAACAGGGACAAGGCTTAAACGCTATAACTGTAGCTATCGACGGTATCGCGGTTATCATGAATAATAACAGTCCTGTAAACAATCTTTCTCTCGAACAGATTAGAGATATTTATACAGGTGTGGCAACAAACTGGAATGCGATTTCGGGCGGATCAAAGAGCGGCAGAATCGCAGTTATCAGCCGCGAAGAAGGCTCGGGCACCAGAGGCGCCTTTGAAGAACTCGTAGGATTCCAGGGCAGATTAGTTGCCGGAGCAAACGAATCAACAAGCACAGGCGCGATCAAAGCGGGTATTGTTCAGAATGCAGACTCTATCGGATATATTTCGCTTGGTTCTGTCGACGAAACAATCAAAGCAATTTCTGTAAGCGGAGTTGCTCCGACTAACGACAATGTAAAGAGCGGCGCTTATCAAATTGCAAGACCGTTTATCGTTTTAACCGGAAACAATGTACACCCCGAAGCAAATGCTTTTGTCGATTGGATGTTAAGTCCTGCGGGTCAAGCAATCGTAAGCAGAGGCTGGATTACCGTTCGGTAATATTAGACAACAGGAATTTATGAATCGAAAATTTTCGGATGTCTTTTTTAAACATCTGGTCAGTATTGTAGCCCTCTTCTCCGTTTTGGCGCTGGGGGCTATACTATTGTTTGTTTTTGCGCAGGGTTCAATGCCGTTCTTTACTTATACAAGTTCTGATATACGGCTTGTCGCGCAAAACATTGATGAGTTAACTGTAAACGGTGTTGTTTATAAAGACCACAGCACATTTATTAATATCCCAAAAAGTTATGATTTTATATCGGTGCGTTTTAATAATGAAACTTTAGAAATTAATATTAACCATAATGAAAAAGATCCGCAAAAAATTCTTTCTTTTACGCATAACAACGAAATTAATGTTACGCATCCCGAAAATTATGTAAGCACTGTAAGCTGGCCTCAGTCGGCTATTATTGCCTCGATGCAAAAAAGAATACATATTATTCTCCCCGAGCCGCCTTATGGTTTATTTGGTTTTTTAAGCGGACTTGAATGGCGCCCGAGCAGAGACAAAGTTTATGGTATTCTTCCGATGATAGTTGGAACTTTAGCCGCAGGTTTCGGCGCTGTTCTGCTCGGTGTTCCGATTGCTCTTTTTTGCGCGCTCTTTATGGCAGAGTTCCTCAAACCTAAATTTGCCGCTATTATGCGCGCAGGCGTCGAACTGCTTGCGGGGATTCCTTCTGTCGTTTACGGATTTTTCGGTTTAATGGTAATTGTTCCGTTTGTGCGCTCCGCATTTAATATACCATCGGGCAATACATTACTTTCCGCCATAATTGTACTGGCATTAATGATACTGCCGACCGTTATAACAATCGCAGAAACTTCGCTGCGCGCGGTTCCATTGTCAGTAAGAGAAGCGAGTCTTTCTCTTGGAGCGAGCAAAATGCAGACAACATGGAGAGTTGTTCTGCCTCACGCAAACTCTGGAGTTATTGCGGGGGTCATTCTCGGCATTTCGCGCGCAGTAGGGGAGACTATGGCAGTTATTCTTGTAGCGGGTAATTCGCCTCATCTTACAATTAATCTGCTGTCGAGCGTGAGAACTCTTACTTCGACTATTGCGATGGAAATGGGCTATGCGTCAGGCAGACACAGCGAGATGTTATTTTCGATCGGCGTGACATTGTTCGCAATAATATTGATACTTAACAGTTTGATTCTTTGGTATCGAAGAAGGATGGAGCACGCCCTTTAAAGCACCGCGTTGCGGTGTGGATAAAAAATGTTGCGCGGCGTGGCGCACGAAAAAATTACAAGGATGGAGAATGCGCGAAGGCTTTAGCCTGAGCAGCGCGCCCCCTATGAAACAATTAGCTAAGAGAAAATTATTAGACAATTTAATGTACGGCATAATGGCGGCTGCGGCGGGCGGTGTCATCATTGCTTTGTTCTATGTATTAATTTATATTTTCCGTTCGCGGGCCGGATACTTAAACTGGTCTTTTCTTACAAGCGCGGAAACAGGTATTTTCCCGATGATTGTAACAACGCTTTATGTTGTCCTTGTTTCTATCGCTGTCGCTCTTCCCGTAGGTTTGGCGACCGCTATTTTCCTTAATGAATACTCAGGTAACTCGCCGTTTATAAGAATCCTGCGTCTTGCGATAGAGACTCTAGCCGGAATTCCTTCTATCATTTACGGTTTATTCGGGCTTTTAGTATTCTGCCGTTTTTTAAGTTTTGGCCAGTCAATCATTGCGGGCGCTTTTACGCTTAGTATTATGATACTTCCCGTTATTATCCGCACAACAGAAGAATCGCTTAAGTCGATTCCGGACTCTTTTAGAGAAGGCTCTCTTGCGCTTGGCGCGACAAAGTTTCAGACGACAGTTCATGTTGTTCTGCCGTCGGCTCTGCCCGGTATTTTAACTTCTGTTATTCTCGCAATCGGCCGTGTTGTCGGCGAGTCTGCGCCTGTACTGCTCACTGTCGGGCTTTCTAAAAATATGCCGCGCAGTATATTTGAATCAGGCAGAACACTGACCATACACTTGTATTATCTTACAAACGAAGCCGTGCGTCCCGAAGATTTTGGCATTGCGTTCGCGACTGCCGCTGTTCTTGTTATACTTGTGGTCATTATAAACACTGCGACAAAAATATTAACATATAATTTTGGCAAAAAACTTGGAGAAGCATTATGAAATTACATTTCATATTCGATTTAAATGCGCAGTTATGGAACTGCGTTAAAATGAGGTTATTATGATCGATAATAGAAACGAAAACAATGAATATAAAATAGAAGTTAGCGGCCTCGATCTCTTTTACGGTGATTTTCAGGCGCTTGTAAATATCAACCTTGCGATAAAAAGAGGCGATGTTGCCGCTCTTATCGGACCTTCGGGCTGCGGTAAATCGACGTTTATCAGAATACTTAACCGTATGAACGACTTGATCCCTTCGTGCCGAATCACAGGTCAGGTGCTGATGGACGGACAGGATATTCACAATGATATAGACGTAACGGAGCTTCGCAGCCGTGTAGGGATGGTTTTTCAGAAACCCAATCCTTTTAATATGTCGATTTTTGATAATGTCGCTTACGGAAAAAGAATGCAGGGCGTAAAAGACAAAAGAGCGCTCTCGGATATCGTAGAAACATCGTTAAAAAAGGCGGCTCTCTGGGGAGAAGTAAAAGACCGGTTAAAAAAACCTGCTCAGGCGCTTTCGGGCGGGCAGCAGCAGAGGCTTTGTATCGCAAGAAGTATCGCCATGGAGCCGGAGATTATTTTAATGGATGAGCCTACATCCGCTCTTGACCCGATTGCAACAGGACGTATAGAAGAATTAATCGGAGAATTAAAACAGGAATTTACTATAATTCTTGTTACACATGCTATGCATCAGGCTTCCCGGGTCAGCAATAAAACAGCATTCTTCCTATTGGGCGAAATAATAGAGTATAATGATACCAGAGAAGTTTTTACAAACCCGCGGGATAAGCGGACAGAAGATTATATTTCTGGTAGATTTGGTTAATAGGGGGGAATATGGAACCACGAAAATTTTTCTCAGAAGAACTTAGCCGTTTACGGCAGGATATTTTGGCAATGGCTACCAAGGTAGAAGAAAATCTTGGCAAAGCGCTTACCGCTTTAAAAAGACGCGATTCTGATCTTGCAAAAGAAGTCCGCGCTAATGACTCACAGATTGACGCAATGCAGTTAAGGATAGAAGATGACACCGCTATTGTCATCGCTACACAGCAGCCTGTCGCAAGAGATCTGCGCGAGATGGTAACGATATTTAAGCTTACCAGTAATATAGAAAGGGTTGGCGATCATGCAACGCACCTTGCACGTGCCGCAAAAAAATTATCAAAGAGCGG
Organism: Treponema sp.; assembly: GCA_009784935.1. GTDB lineage: Bacteria > Spirochaetota > Spirochaetia > Treponematales > Breznakiellaceae > WQXQ01. The sequence continues at coordinate 7,223 of WQXI01000037.1, read as the reverse complement.
TGACTCACCTTTTAGAGCGCAGGAACATTTAGAAAAAATGGCAGAAACAGGCCAAAAAATGCTCCGCGCGGCAATTTCTTCTTATATGGAGCAGGATTCCAAAGCGGCGCGCAAAGCGGCTTCTATGGATGACAAGATAGACGAAGAGCACAAAGAACTTACAGAAAAAATCTTAAAGGTAATGAAGAAAAATCCTGAGCTTATAAAGAGCGCGCTTCAGGTTCTTCAGACTTCTAACCAGCTTGAACGCCTTGGAGATCATATTACTAATATCTGCGAAGCGGTTATTTACATGGTAGAAGGAAAGCATGAGGAGTTGAATGAGTAAAGATGTAATTCTGATCATCGAAGACGACTCTGATATTCAGGAATTACTCTCTCATGCGATGTCCAAAGAAGGCTGGAAACTTTTACAGGTAAAAACAGGAGAAGACGGGCTTAAGGCATTAAAATCTAAAAAGGTTAATTGCATACTTTTGGATATTATGCTGCCCGGCATTGACGGTTTAAGAGTATTAAGAAAAATTAAAGAGATAGAACAATGTAAAAATATCCCCGTCATTATGACAACGGCAAAGGGCGAAGAAACAGATATTGTTACGGGGCTGGAACTGGGAGCGGATGATTATGTTGTTAAGCCGTACAGTCCAAAAGTTTTAATTGCAAGGATAAGAGCAGGGCTGCGCCGTAACGAAGAAGGCGGCTCTGTATCCTCAGCTACAACATGGCAGCAGGGAGAATTAAAGCTGGATACCGCAAGACATCAGGCTTTTAACGGTAACCAAAAACTGGATCTCTTTGCAACAGAGTTTGCTCTGTTAAAACATTTTTTATCAAATCCGGAAATTGTTTTTTCCCGCAATCAAATAATTAACGCGATTCACGGTCCCGATTATCCTGTTACAGACCGATCTGTTGACGTGCAGATACTTGGTTTAAGAAAAAAGCTCGGTAAAGCGGGGGACATGATCGAAACTATCCGCGGAATCGGTTACAGGTTTCGGTTATCCGAATGATTTTATTAAAAAGAAATAAGCTTGTTTTGAGTCTGTCCGCTCTTGGTTTTTCGCTTTTACTTGCGGCAATTTTTTTGTTTATAAAAACGCCTGTTATACAGGTTACTTTTTTATTTTTTTTCTTAATCGCAGTTGCGGCTGCCGTACATAAATACTGCGATTTGCTTTCGGCGGGTTTAAAAAACCAAGAGCGGGAAGTGCGGGAAATTGCGGATGAGATGAATGAACATATCAAAAACGCGCAGTCGGAGAGCAGCCGTCTGCAAGTTATTTTAAACGCAATGCCCGAAGCTGTCTTTGCGGCAGACAATGATCTTAAGCTGCATTTGGCAAATCCAAAAGCAAGGGAACTCTTTGGACTTGAGAATTTAAAAAATGACATTACTTTGCTGGAGGCGACACGCAGCACAGAACTTGTAGAAACCGCAAAGAAAGCGATCAAGGCAAACGCTTCTTTAGAAACAGAACTGACGTTTCATAAGGGAGAAGAGCAGCGTTTTCAGGTTTTTGCGTCTCCGCTCGGAAATAACACAGGCGTTGTAATTGTACTTTTAAATATTACAAGGCTTGCAAAGCTCGAAAGAATACGCAAGGATTTTATCGCGAATGTTTCTCACGAGCTTCGCACGCCGATTCAGCTTATCAAGGGATTTTCTGAGACATTGCTTGATTCTGTAAAAGATAAACAGAATCTTCATTTTGTCGATATCATCCGCAAAAACACAACAACAATGGAAAACCTTACAAACGATCTTTTAATGCTCGCCGAGCTCGAAAACACAGGCATTAACACACGCAGTATGGAAGAAATAAAAATAGCTTCGATTGTTAATGATTCTGTTTCTTCTCTGGAGCCTCAGGCAAAGAAAAAACTGATAGAAATTAACGTAAAATGCGGCGAAGAACTAACGGCAACTCTTTACGGCTCTTTAATGATACTTGCGTTAATAAACTTAATTGACAACGGAATAAAATATTCGCCGCCCAAATCAAAGCTGTGGGTGAGCGCATTTATAGAAAACGATGAATTAATCTTTGAAGTTAAAGACAAAGGAGCGGGGATACCTGCCGAACATTTAGAAAAAATATTTGAAAGATTTTACCGCGTGGACAGGGCGAGAAGCAGAACGATTCAAACTGAATATGCGAGGGGAACTGGCCTTGGACTTGCCATCGTCAGGCATATAGCTTTGCTTCATAACGGGAAAGCCGAAGCGGAAAGCTATGCCGGCGAAGGTTCGGTCTTTAGAATTACAATACCTGTTAGTTCTCGTTAATAATTTCTAATAATTCTATAGAAAAAATAACAGTCGAGTTCGGCGGAACTCCATGGAGACCTTCTCGTCCATAAGCCAGATTTGAAGGTATAAAGAATCTGTATATACTGCCGGGACTCATAAGCATTATGCCTTCTGACAGACCTTCGATTAAAAACTCCATTGGAATATTCGTACCTGCTTCGTCTCTGGAACTTTCAAATATTCTGCCGTCAATATATGTGCCAGTATAGTTTACCCTTACTTCAGAATTAATGGTTGGTTTTTCTCCGGTTGTCTGATTAATTATTTCGTATTGGAGACCGCTGGCTGTTACATGTACTCCCTGACGCTGGCTGTTAGAAGCGAGAAAAGCCTCTCCTAAAGCGCGGTTCTCCTGTGATGATCTATCCCACGCTCTTTGCAGTGCAGTTTCTACAATTTCCATCGCTTCCTGTTCGCTGAAATGCACATCAGAGGTATCATTAATATAATCTTTGATTCCTTCAGCTAAAGCGCTATAATCAAAATCAACGTTTAACGAGCCCAAATCAAAATTACGCGCAATTATCATGCCAAAGGCATAACTCGTGCGTGTTTTTTCTTCGGCGGTTTTGTAATCTTCCTGAATCGCCCTTGCATGTAACGCTGTCAAAGATAATACAAAACAAAGAAAAATAGCTGTCTTTTTCATTATTTACTCCTTAAACCTTTAGAATGGGAAGCCCATCATTTCTGCAAGTCTGCGGTTTTCTTCTTCCGCTTCTGCTTCTGTTAAAATACCCAGAAGTTCTACAACGAATATTAATGTCGCGTACGGAGGTATGTTTCTATGACCTTGCGGACCATAACCTATTTCTGAAGGTATATAAAATCTGTATGTACTGCCTACATTCATTAACTGCAATCCTTCTGACCAGCCGTCAATGACCATATCCAGTGAAAATATTGCAGGCCGCTGGTGCTCATATGTGTTATCAAACATCGTATTGTCGATAAATCTACCCTCATAATGAACCCTGACAAAATCGGTTAATGCAGGCTTTGGACCTCTTCCTTCGGATACTATTTCATATTGAAGCCCGCTGGGTGTCATAGTTATTCCGGGTTTTCCCGCATTTGCCGAAAGAAAAGCTATTTCTTCCTGTCTGGCACCGGCGTTTCTAATTTCCGCTTCTGCGAGTTTTTCTTCCTGCAGAGCTTCAAATGCCATGCCAATTTTTTCCCATGCTTCGGTTATTTCGAACCGCTGGTTTCTGTCTTTTAAGCCGTCTCTCATTCCCTTTAAGAATTCGTCTATATTCGGATAAATTCCATCGGGTTCGAGAGTTCCCCGAATATCCATACTAAAATAAAGACCCAGAGCATATGAGGCGTCTTTATCAAAATTTACTTCTTCTTTGGAAGAACCGGAGCTGTTATCACAGCCTAAAAAAACCATAACAGCAAAAACTGCCAAAATTAACCCAAATTTGTATTTCATTTTTAAATCATAGCTTAAAAAATGAATAGTGACTAGTGGGATTTTTACGGAATACATTGCTTTTTTATCTATATGTGTTAGAATATACATGGGAGGATTATTTGCTGTGGAAACGAACGAAAAAATGAAAAAACTCCTCATAGTAGACGATAACGAAGTTCATCTTGTTATTGCCGAAAACATACTAAAGGGAAAGTACGAGGTTGTTACCGCAAAATCCGGGAAAGATGCTTTAGTTCTTTTATCCAAGGGACTTGTTCCAAACCTCATCCTGCTGGACGTTCTTATGCCGGAAATGGACGGCTGGGAAACATATAATAAAATCAAGGGTATAAGCCTTTTAAGAAATGTCCCCATTGCTTTTTTAACCTCTCTGGATGGAGTGAGGGAAAAACTGTATGCTTCCAGAATCGGAGCGGCAGACCTGATTACAAAGCCTTATGACGGAGACGAATTAATTAAAAGGATCGAAAAAATGCTGGAAAACAGCAATCCTGTCTAGGTTTTACATTAATCCTAATTCACGGGCTTTTAACAGCGCATCCATAAAATTATGCACACCCAGTTTTTCATAAGCCTGGGTGAGGTGTCCTTTTACCGTAGGGACAGCCAGTCCTGTCAATTTTGCAATTTCCTGATTTTTGTATCCTTTTGAAAGATACAAAAGCATATTTTTTTGCTGTTTTGACAATTTAACCGGTTTTCCGCTCTTTTTAAAATTGGCAGTAATGCCTTTATATTGCTTGGCAACGTTGTGCGCTTCGAGCAGAGTCTCCGCAACGTATCCCCTGTCCAGAGGTCCCGCATAGTCTTCTGCGCTGACTGCCGCTGATACCCGTTTTAATACCGGCACAATTGCCGCGCCTTCATCCGCTATTACACGGATAAATTTTCTGCCTTGCAATTCTGTCAATACTTCTTCCAGCTCTGCAGCTGCTTCTGCGCGGCTTCCTGTTTCCCAGTAGAGGCAGGCTTTTATCGTTTTTGCTTCGGCAATATCCAGCGGGCGGCGGTATTCGATTGCAAATTGAATAATCCGGTCTATTAAAATCTCTGCCTCACTGCCCATGCTTAAAACAATGTACGCGCGCAGGGTTGTAAAATACTGGTAGATTTTATACAAGGGAACCTGTTCTTCTTCTATTACATAATAATTTTCCAGCCATCTTTGCGCTGTGTTTTTATCAGCGTCTAAGAGGCGCATTTTTGTTTTTAATGCCGAAAAATTCCGTTCTAAAAATCTTGCGCCTGATTCTTCCAGAAATTTTTCTGTCTCGGCAAGAGTCTCTTTTAATAGAACTTCTTTTCCCATTGCGGAGTAAACGGCGCTAAGGTGGTTATAAGCGCAAAAAACAAGTTCCGGATCTTTTATATCGGCAGTTGCTTCTTTTGCCTGTAAAGCCTGCGTAAGCGCTTCGTTAATATCATTTTGTTCCAAAGCAATGCCTGACAAAAGGCTGGGGCGCACAACTTTATAGTTTTCTTTTACTAACAAACCAAAAGTGCGATCCAGTTTTGCCGCTATGCCTCTATCTGCAAGTTCAGAAAAATCCCTGATACTGCGGTGAGTAAACGGCAGCTGCAGTGATAATGTCGAAACTTGATACTTGTCATGCGGTTTTTTGATCGGCGGCAGAAGAGAAAAATCCGCCATTAGTTTTTTAAAAGGTTTGCGGTAGTCAACGGCAGTTTCCAGAATCACTGTTTCCAATAACTGCGGAAACTTAACCGCAATTGACGGAAGGTGTTTTCTTAGTTTGTCCCAATAGTATTCTGCCGCTTTACTGTCGCCCGAAACCCATGCGGCTTCCAGCTGGGATGTATACAAAAACGGATATCGTTCACAGAGCGCTTCCGGCAGTATATCGCGGTTATATAATTTTGCGAATGCTACATATTCATCGAGTATTGGATTTGTATATTGATTAAATTCATAAATCACAAGAAGAATTGTTTCTTCATCGCCTGACTGCACAGCATAACGCCTTGCCATAAGATACTGTTTTTCTTTTAGGTAATACTGCGCCGCGGCTTTGTTTGCCGCAGACAGATCTATTTTATTTTCTTTTGCCGTATTCCGCAGAAAAGCCAAAAACAGATGGTGATAACGGAACATTTCTTTTCCTGTCTGCGAGATAAATGTATTGTTAATGCATAATTTATGCAGTAAGTCAGGCGCGTCTTTTTGCCCTGTTAAAATTTTTGCAAGTTCTGCTGTTACTTCGTCAACAACCGAAGTCTTTAACATAAAATCCCTTAATTCTTTATCCCAAGTTTCCCATAAATTCTGCTGCAGATATTTTTCGAATACAAATCCCCTGTTTTCTGATTCAATATGCCCGTATTTTGCAATGGCGTTTACATTTATTGCAAGGCCGTCAGAAGCCATCAAAATAAATTTTGTTTCTTCTTCTGTTAGAGCCCATCCAAGGCTTTTGTAGTATTGCCTTAATTCTGTGTTAGTAAAGCGAAGATCTGTTATATCGAAGAATACTGTATTTTCATCCTTAAAGAGTTCGTTTAATTCTTTTGGCACCTCATTACGAGAAAGAAATAAAACTGTAAAGGAATGAGGCAGTCTTTTTAAAACGGCAGGCAGGGATTTTAGAATTTCTGTGCTGGTTATCAAGTGAAGATCGTCGAGAGTCAGCGTATATTGTTTTTCGACAGGGATTAATTCTGCAAGGAGACGCACAGTATATTCGACAGGTGATGACGAAAAAGCTGTATCAGATAAAATTGCATGCATATTTGCATTTTCGGGCTGAGTAGAGCATATAACAGAAGAAAGAAGTTTGTAAAATACAGATGGTATATTATCGTAGGCGTCTAAACCAATCCAAAGCGGTTTAGAAGGTTCGTTATTTGCCGCCCATAAAAGCGCCGTTACTGTTTTTCCGCTGCCGGCAGGAGCGCCTATATAGATAAACCGTCTTGCCGAAGCCTTTTGCATTTTTGCTATTAATGTCTGTCTCGAAGCGCATATCTCGGGCAGGGATGCAAGAGAGCACTTTTCGTTTAATGGGACAGCCATTCTAATACTATATGGTAGTATTTTATTAAAAGCAAGTAAAAACCCGATACTGTATTGGGTTTTTGTACATAAATTTGAAAAATCCGCCTATATTTTGAGCTTAAAATAACTTGTAAAAATTCGATACCGTATTATTGTTCAATATTTGCATTTACCTTCAATATAGATGAAGCGTTAATTTTGTTTTTAATGTACCGGGCGTTTTGTTTTGCTGAGGAGGAAAGACCTAATGAGGAAGCAAATAAGGCGTTCGGTACAGTTTTTACCCTTGTAACACCCCTAAATCTATGCTAAAATCCCTATAACTATCCAAAAAGCAGAGGAAGAAAATGTCAAACAAGAATTATGTCACAATCGAAGGTAACACTGCGGCGGCGCACATTGCGCACGCGCTTAGCGAAGTAATCGCGATTTATCCGATTACCCCTTCCAGC
>WQXI01000036.1 GCA_009784935.1 Treponema sp. | reverse complement strand
ATTCTCCTTGTCTCTTTTGGCTTTTCAATGAGATTATTTAAAGCAATAATAATGTCATTAACCCGTGCGTCATTCTTATCGATGTAAAGCATAAGCAACTTGCGAAGTTCGGCAATTTGCTCGCTTGTACCGCTTTGGGAAATGACAAAATAACGCATTTGTACAAATATTTTCATTATTTGAATGTTAATTTCTATCGCTTTATCAGAATTTAATACGCTAGAAAGCATTAAAATACCGTGTTCTGTAAAGGCATAGGGTTTATATTTCCTTATATCTTTGCTAAAGGTCGCAATTTGCGACCTTAAATTATCCCATTCCTGCTCTGTTAATTTAAACATAAATTCCAATGGGAATCTCTTAGAATTGCGTTTTACACTTTCATTTAGGCGTTTTAATTCAACGCCGTACAATTTAGCCAGATCACTGTCGAGCATTACTTTTTGCCCTCGTATCTCGTAAATTAGGTCTTGAATTGGTACTTCATTGCTTTCTTTCATTTCTTCGCCTCTCTTAGTGGAATCCAAAAATTTAATGTACAAAAAATATTTTTTTGTACAAATCATAAGAAAAATTCTTACATATATTACATGGCGTGGGCGTGCGTGGCGCTTTAAATAAACGCAAATTTTTGAGAATTATTTACTAAACTGTGATAAAGATCATACGGCTAAGAGGTTCACACAGGTCTTGCAGCGAAGCTTCCAGCAGGCATAAATACACAGAGAGTTAAAACCCTATTCTCCCTGTTCGGTAAAAACATAAGGAGTATAACGCCTATCGCCATGTTTACTACTTGAGATCACAAATTGTGATCTCAAGTTTAAAGCCATAATTTGCGGTGACAGTTTGGCACCGCAAATTTGAGATAGAAAAGATCATACGGCTAAGAGGTTCACACTGAGGCACAAAGGCACAGAGAATACAAGAAGGTTAAAGAATGAAATCTAGTCTTAACCTAGAGTTCTTGCTGGGACTTCCAACGAGCTCGTAAGAGCGAAGTTTCAAGGTAGCTTCGCTGCAAGATCCTCCGTGATCTTTGTGAACGCTGTGCCTCTGTGTGAGTAAATTTGATAATTCCCCTGCATGCTCATCTTTTCTCTGTGTACTCTGCGTGAGGTTTTGGCAAATATTTGTTTGAAAAGAGCCTCGCACGGTGACACAAAGCATGCGGAGAAAGAGAAAAAACCGCTATGTTATTCCTTTTTTCTTTCGATGTCTGCAAATGCTTTTATAACTTTTTTTATGGGGTTAAGGGTTTCTGCTGGCAAAACAGCTATATCATCGAGAATGTCCTTATATTGAAGGTATTTTGAAATATCTGTAGATTGACGGTACTCCTTGCCGGTAACCAGATATTCGACAGAGACACCTAAGGCAGAGGCTATTTTTACTGCCGTATCGGCTGGGGGCATGGATTGCTGAGGCCCCAAATAAGCGTCTAAAGCCCGTATTTTTATGTTCGCTTTTGCGGCAAATTCCTTTCGATTGAGGCCAATATACTCAATTTCAGACTGAAGCCTGTTCTTAAAAACGGACATATCAAAAAATTTAACATAATTATGTCACTGAAGTCTTGAAAAATACATAATTACGTGTATAATGATATGTGCGCATAATTAAGTGTTAGATGTTTTTATGGTTTTTTTGAGTTTCTTAATAAAAATATCACAAAGGAGTAAAAATGAAGAATCTAAAATACATTATTCCTTCAATTATAATAGCTTTATCGTTAAATACTTGTGTCTCTACTGATGTTCAAAAAGATTCATCTTCCTCTGATGAACTAGGTATCTCTGCCCGCGGAGCTGTCGGACGGATGGAAACAGGTTCTTCGGCTCCTATGTATACAGGAAACGGCGGCAGTAATATTCGGCTCGCCGTTCTTGCTCCGGAGATACAAGGAGATGTGCCAAGCTATTTGCCTTTGCATATTCAAGGGTTATTAAATACCAATATTAATAGATTTTCTGCAATCAATTTAATTGACCGTCAAAATTTAAATAGAATAATATCCGAACAGAATTTGGCTGCAAGCGGGAGATTCTCTGATAATGATTTTGTCAGAATCGGAAATTTAACAAATACTCAATTTTTTCTTTTTGGAACTGTCCAAAGGCTTGCGGGAAACAGGTTTTCTTTACAGCTTTCTATTACAGAAGCGAGTACCGGAATACGCAGGGCTTCGTCAATGAAAGAAGGAACCCTAATGCAGCTCTTTGAAGGAAGAGCCTTACTATTGAATGAAGCGACTGCAGAACTTCTTGAACAGATGGGCGTCAGGCTTACCGCTCAAGGAAGACAGACCCTGTTGGCAGGAAATATCTCTACAGTTCAGTCTCAGGCAGGGCTTGCAAGAGGTATTACAGCACAGTCTGACGGCTCAGATATTCAGGCTTTATTTAATTATGTACAGGCTGTTTCTTTTGATCCATCTCAGGTTGAAGCTCTTTCACGGCTTAGCAATATTTCTACTACCATAAGCGGAGGAACAATCAGTCAAAGAATATTGAATGATATCCAAGCCCGCGATCGATGGTTGGAAGCATTTAAAGAAGCAACACAATTTTTTAACGATCATCCGCCTTTTGAGATTTTGTTTGATCCTAATTTGATACAAATAGGAGAAACAGATTTTTCTAGACGCACTGTGACTTTAGGAATGAGAATAGCCCTCGATCATTCTAAATCCGGTTTTGACGCAATAAATGCATTACTAGAGGGACTAGAAAGAACAGGAAGACGAAGTACTTGGGGATTTTCTAACTGGCCGTTAACTGATATATCTCCGCGAACATCCGGTACTGTTCTTTTTGGAGGAAGGCAAGCATTCAATTGCAGGGTAGAAGTTGCGCTCATTAATGAAAATGGAAAAAGATTGGGAACCAACAGTATTAATTTGAATACCGAACAAATCAGATTTAATCAAAATAATACACAAATAACACCGCCATTAAGTCTTGGTGGAATTATCAGTTTTCCTAATATTAGAGCCGAAGATTTAACGCCTACTTTGACAATTGTAATTGTTTCGGTAAATGGGATTTCTTCTCGTAATTTAAGTTCTTCTGGTTATATGAGGATTGAGACAGAGGATTTGGAGAAAAGAATACGTGAACGAGAAGCAGAAAATCTCCGAAGAGCACAAGTTTTTTTTGAGCAAGGTCTCAGGAACAGCAATGAACGCAATTATGACCAAGCAATTATAAATCTTAATCAGGCAATCCAGCTTAATCCTAATTTTACACTTGCCTTTTTTAGACGTGCATGGTCGTATGCCGGATTGGGTAATCTTGAAACGCAACAAAATATTGCAAGGCAATATAGATCAAGAGCTATTGATGATTATACAAAAGTAATACAACTTGATCCTAATTTTTGGCAAGCGTATCACAATCGCGGATCACTTTATAGTGGCCGAAGAGATTTTAATTTAGCTATTGCAGATTTTACCATGGTGATTCAGCTTAATTCTAATAATGCCCTTGCATATAACGATCGTGGTATTGCATATGAAAATTTAAGACAATATCGTCTAGCGCAAACAGATTATGAAGCTGCATTTCGAATTGAGCCAAATAATACAATTTATAGAAATAATTTAAACCGAGTACGAAACATGCGTTAATGAAAAAATTATTTGAGGAGAAAAAGCGTTGAAAATTATTAGTATCTGGTGGCATGGATTATTTGAGGATTTGCGTTTAGCGTGTGAAAATGAGTTATATATCCTCGAAGAACCAGTACGAAGAAATATTCATGGTTTAATATCACCTAATACGAATCTTCCTACTGGCTGGCGTTGTTTGTCTACTGAATCATTAATTCAAGGTAATGATATGATAATATGTGATTCTTTCAAATGTTTATATGATAGCCCTGAACATGAAAGTATTCGTAGTCGTTATAGAGTTAAAAAGTTTCAACGATGTCTTGGTTTTTTACATCCAGTTATTTTAACTTTATCTGGATTAATTGGATTAGTTTCGTTAATTAAAAATTGCATAAAATAATATTTGGAGGATATCATATGAAAAAAAGTTATATAAAAACAGAATTAACATCACATGATATTTCTCAAGAAGATTTAAATCGAATAAATGATGTCCTTTTATATGAAAAATGGCGTGATGATGGAAGAGCGGATCATAAAAAACGCGATATTGAAAAGAAAATAAGAAAACATAATGCAAGAGTTAAAATTATTAAAAATAAAGAAACCCAAAATGAATCAAAGAAGAAGTAAAGGAATGAAAATATAAGGAGAAAAATTATGGATGATAAATTAAATGGGGCAAAAATATTTCAAAATGTTGTAGACACACCTATAGCAATTAATGAAAATGGCTATATTGGAATTGATCCATCTTCATATTCTGCTAAAATATTTAGTATTAATGAAGTAATTGAGTATAAAATTAAAATCGGTGATACTAAAAAAAATACTGCTGGTGGGATAGGAGCAGGAGCTGTTATAGGTGGGCTGGCTGGTTTATTAGTTGGTGGTCTTTTAGGTGCTGGAGGAACAGGTAGTTATGCTTCTCGTGCATCTACCAGAACAAATTTACTTGGTGGTTTAGGCGCCGCTTCAGGTGCTTTAGTTGGTGGGAGCAATGCTTCAGAAAAAATATCGGAAATAAATTTGGTATTTAAAATGAATGATTTTAATAATCCATATATTTCTGTGCCATTATTAAAAAGTACAATAAAAACAAATTCTAATCGTTTTAAGGAATTGCAAGTTGAAATCCAAAGTATCATAAGTACACTGGATTTCCTAAAAAATAATAAAAAAAATAGTTTACTTAATTCAAATCAACCGCCAGATATACGTGGAAACGAAATTATAAATCGGAATTCTTTTAATTTTATGCAGTCTGGGGATACTATAAGAGAATTTATTGGTGGAAAATTTTATATTCTTATAGGAAATGCAAATATATATTCTGTTTTTAGACATAAAGATAGTGGTAAAATTGCATATTATAATGCAGAAGGTGAAACAAGTTTAATTAATGCTGTCGCACATGTAGAAGAAATTTCAGGAAAAATACTTAGTATAATTACTGCAAATAAAGGCTTATCAGGTGTTACAAAAGAATTAATTGGTGGTATTTCTGTAATTGAGCATTTTAAGGCTAATAGTATGCGAGAAGCATTAGGGTATATCGAGAAAAAATAAGAGTATGCCGGTTTTGTAATCGCGATTTACCGATAAATGAAAATTGCTTCTGTATAGAAGTAAAAAATAAAAGGAGAATTAAATGAGAAAATTACATTACATCATTGTAACTGCATTAACAGCGTTGGTATTATTTTCATCCTGCGCAAGTTCGCCGCAGGGAGGAAATACATCTTCGCAGAGGGATGGTCTTCCTGACATAGTAAGAAATGCCAGAAGAAATGCGCCGGAAAATGTTCTAATTGGTATTGGAAGCGCAAAACTTGCAACGCAAAATCAATCTAGAACAGTAGCCGAAACAAGAGCGAGAGCAGAAATTTCCAGAGCAATGGACAGCATGATGCAGGATATGGTAAGAGACTATGTTGCGTCAAGCGAAGTAGCGCCTAATGACAGATTAGCGTTTCAGGAAAATATCACCGTAGCGCTTTCCAGATCAAGATTACAAGGCGCAGTCATTAATGATGAAGCGTGGATAGACGGAACGTATTATGTTGTGATGTACCTTAACAGGACTAATGTGGTTAGAGAAATTAATCAAGCTCAAGCTGCAGCAAGACTTGCTGTTCCCGCAATGGCTTCCTTTAATGCAGAAAGCAGAATGAATGCCGCTTTTGACAGAGAGTACGCAAGGGAACTTGGAGTAGCTGATCGAGATTAATTAATTTTATTAGAAGCAGTTAAAAAGAATAATAACCACAGAGGACACGGAGGAACACGGAGTTATTGGTACGAAAACACTCTTTCCTCCGTGAAACTCCAAGCAACTTTAGTTGCAGTACTCCGTGGTAAATTCTTATTTATTGAATAACCCTGGTTAAAAGGCGCAATATGTTTAAAATAGCCATTTGCTTTTTATTAATATTCTCAGTTTGCGAAATTTCTAATGCTCAGCAGAATAACAGAAGACAGCCTGATTGGGTTCGTGATCCTTACAGAAGATATGACAGGCAAGCTAATGTTGCTGCAGTAGGTTTAGGGTCTGACAGGCAAACAGCAGAAAGAAACGCATTAGGCAATTTAATTTCGTTTTTTGGACAGAGTATCTTTGTTGAAGAAGCGGTTTCTGTAATTTATCAAGAAACCGTGCAAAGCGGCGCTGCAGCCAGATGGTCAGAAACTACGGCAATTAACAGTAATATTATTACAACTGCTAGCATGGAAAATCTCATAGGAGCAGAAATAGGCGAAGTCTGGTTTGATGGCAGCAGAACTTATTATGCAATAGCTTTTATGAATAAGAGAAATGCAATCCAGATTTATTCGCAAATGCTGCATTCCAATCAAGTAATAATTAATAATTTAATTAATATACCATCTGAGCAAAGACTAACGCTGGAAGCAGTCGCTAGATATAATTTTGCTGCAGTTATCGCAGATATTAATGCCAGCTATGCAAACCTGCTTTCGTTACTTGGTGATCCTGCACATTTGCAAAGACTGACAAGAGGCAATGAATACCGGCTTGAAGCGCAAAACATTATTAGAGCAATCCCAATTAATATCACCGTTAATGATGACAGAGAGAGCCGAATTCAAAGCGCTTTTGCCAAAGTTCTTACCGGATTTGGCTTTAGAATCAGCGCAAATAATTCACGTTATACACTCAGAGTAAATGTAAGACTTTCGCAAATAAATTTTCCAAATGATCCAAATAGATTTGTTCTAATGGAATTAAACGCAAATTTGACTGATAGCAGTACAGGAGCGATTTTACTGCCTTTTAGTTTAAATAACCGTGAAGGACATTCAACTGCGGCAACAGCAGAAAACCGTGCGTTTCTTTCTGCGGAAAGAATAATAGAAGCAGAATATAAAGAACTTTTGACATCTTTTTTTTCTCGATTACTGCCGGATTAGCAGCTTAATAATTCTTTGTGCCTGCCAGAAGTTTACAAAAAAAACCTCTGCTAAAAAGCAGCGGTCTATGTTAGAGAATATTTACCTTGATTAGATTTTTATTGATTACCGCTGTTGGTAGTCTTAGTTAACTGTTGCTTAATTTCATCGATAGAGAAGCCCCGCTCCATCAGTTGAAAAACTTGTTCACGAGTTTCCTCTCGACCTCTTTCAATACCCTCTTCCCGGGCAAAAGCAATAGCGTCTTCTGTGTTCCATTCAGTTAAAATCATTCCTAAAACTCCTGACCCATGTTTTTCTAAGAACTCTACAAGTATATCATGCCTGTGACAGTAATTAATAGCCTCTTTTGTCGCGTCTTCAAGATCACCGTACTCTTCAAGATATTTGTGAATCAATGCTATGAACTTACTGTACTCAGATAGTTTACTGCAGCGATTCTGTATTTCTATGTTCTTACCTTCAGTTATGTTTATAACTTTAACTTCAAGTTCTAACATAGGATAAAGAGGCTCAGGAAGACCTAAATCCTCAGGTTTTCTGAACAAATCCGACAGTTTTAGTGTTTTATTGTCAGGAAAAGGCTCTTTCCCGTTATAGAGCACAAAGAACTCAGGGCGGGGAATAGATATTTTCCTATCGGAATACAATGCTCTGCCTCTGGTTATCTTTTCTAATATCTTGCTGATATAGAGAAAAAGCCTCAGCGCCATATTGGGGTTAATAGTGCTTTGATGTTCGATTAGAACGACCAGCTTATCTCCTATCTCAAAAGAGATATCGTTACATAAATCCATATACAACACATTCTCTAGTGTGTTAATTGAAACCGGTGTTTCTGGAGAAAGATAAACATTCTCCAATGCGCAATACAACTCTCTGAGCAGATCGGGATCTGAAAACAAGGAAGTGAAAACACTATCCTTGAACTTTCTGTTAGTTTTCATAATTACTAACTCCTAAGAAAATAAAGATTAAACTTTCAAAAAAGAAAGTTTTACCTTTATATGGCGCGAGCATTCGTGGCGCATTAGAAAACGAGAGAAAACGAGAAATTATTTGCTAAACTGTGACAGAGATCATATAAAGAAGACCTCTCGCAGAGCTCGCAGGGAAATTATCGGATTTATCTCACACAGAGGAACGGCGGCACAGGTCCTTGCAGCGTAGCTTCTAGCAGAACACGGAGGGTTATACAATTTTTTATTATTAGCGGGGGAGCGCTTGCTCCCTGAGGCGTCTATGGCTGCTTTTTTGGCAGATATGTGAACAAATCCAGCACTGAGCAAAATGAGATGAAACAAATAATTTTTTTACAATGCTAATCACTAAGAAGTGCTGGACGAGCTATAAAGTAATTTATCCAATCCTGCCATTCTAGCCGAAGGGGAAAGCGCTCCTCCGCTAGCAAGTAAATTAGATTTAATACTTTTCCTTGATTTATAGTTATGTCTTCTTTCCCAGACCTACAAAGTATGTCTCCACCGATTCGCCGCGGCAAGCTTGCGGTTTAAAACTTTTGGCGGTTGTAAAAAGAGTCCTCATACGTTTTAAAAGCGCGTCAGTGCCGCTGCCCTGAAAGATTTTAATCAAAAGATTGCCGCCTGCCGCAAGTGCATTTTCTGTTTCTGCAAAGGCGAGAACGATTTCGGCTATATCTAAAGAGCGCGCGGAATCTATCATATTATTGCCTGTGGTAGCAGGAGCGGCGTCACTCATAATAAGATTATAGGGACCCTTTTCTAAAAGCGCGCTTTGGGTTTCTGCAGCGGTAACATCACCTTGAATAAAAAAGAAGTTAGCGCCGTCAAATAAACCTTTGTCAAATTCACGCGAAAGGGGCGAGAGATCGACTGCTGCAAGGAAGCTTGCTTTAAGTAAACTTGTTTCAAGTTTACCAATTTTTTTTCCCGCGAACCTGCGCAGTGTAAAAAGACTCCAGCTTCCGGGAGCAGCGCCTATATCCAGTACGCGCAGACCTGAACGGGCATTAAACAGCTTAAATTTTTCATCTATTTCCTTGAGCTTATACACAGAGCGGGCTGGATACCCCTCGCTTCGGGCTTTTAGCTGCCAGTAATCAGGTTTCTTGTAATCTGCCATTTATTCGATTATAATAGCTTATGGATCAAGAGTATACAGAACAATTAAAAAAAATCGAAGCAGAGCTTGAGCGCTGGCTTCCCGAGAACCCGGATTCTGCATGGATAGAACAGGTATTTGCAGGCATTGCAAAAACCGGCGATTCAGACTCCCTGCGTTCTTTGCTTGCCCCGCTTAGAGAACTTGTCTTTCGCGGCGGCAAACGCTGGCGGCCTTTATTAATGACGCTAATCTGCAAAAACCTCGGCGGCGGCGATGCGGCAATTCCGCTTTCGCCTATTATAGAGTTTTCGCATAACGCAAGCCTGATTCATGACGACATCGAAGACGACTCTGACGAAAGACGCGGCAAACCAGCTGTTCACAAATTATACGGTATCGATACAGCAATAAATTCAGCTTCGTTCTTTTACTTTTTAGCTGCAAACTGCATAGAAACCTGCTCTTTTAAAAACAAAGAACTTTTATATAGATACTGGACAGAATGCATGAGAAAACTTCATTTAGGGCAGGCAATGGATATAAACTGGCACAGAAATGTTTCTATCATTCCGCAGATAGAAGATTATTACCAAATGTGCGCAATGAAAACAGGAAGCCTCGCCTGCCTTGCAACAGAACTTGGCGCGATTACAGCAGGAGTTTCCGCCGAAACAACGCAATTACTCGGCAATGCCGCAAATAAAATGGGCGTTGGGTTTCAGATACTCGATGATGTTAAAAATTTAACGACAGGAATCCCCGGCAAAAAGCGCGGCGACGATGTAGTAGAAGGAAAAAAGGGGCTGCCTGTTCTATTATATATGCACAAATATCCCGAAAAACGAGATATAATTTTTTATTATTTTCATGCGGCAAAAAACGAAGGAAACGCAGCCCCAGAAGTAGATGATTTAATTGATACGCTAAATAATGCAGGCGTGTTTCCGGAAGCCGAAGAAAAAGGCAGAGCTCTTATAAACGAAGCAAAAGATCTCTTTAGTTCGCATTTAAACGACAATGACGGTGTCCTTTTGGACAACTTTATTAAATTAATTAGCTAAGAAAGGGCTTATAGTGAAATCAATGGTTATCAGCGAAATATGGTCAATTCTCAAAACTTCGCACGGAAACGCCCTCCTTTTAAAACCAAAAGATATTGATATTGCTGTGCCTGTTTTTATCGGCACTCTGGAAATGCAGTCAATTTTAATGGGCAAGGAGGGGATGAGCCTATCAAGGCCTCATACCCACGATCTTTTTTTAAATATGCTTTCTAATGTCAATTTATCCATTAAAAAGGTCGAAGTTTACGAACTGCGCGACGATGTTTTCCACGCCCGTCTTGTGATTACAGGCGGCGAATACACAAAGGAAAAACCCCTGATACTGGACAGCCGCCCATCCGACGCTTTTGCCATTTCTACCCGAAAAAAATGCCCAATTTATCTTGCTTCTTCTATTATAGAGCAAACCGGCGTTCCCCTTGCCTTTTTTATTGACGAGATTGAAGAAGCTGCCGAAGACCGCTATCAGCCGATTGGCGGTTTAACAGCAGGCAGTCTAGCCGCAGGAAACCTAGTTGCAGGCAACCTGGTTGCGGGCAACCTGAGGGAACAGCTGGAACAAGCCATTGCCGAGGAAGAATATGAGCAGGCGGCAGAGATTCGGGATTTACTTAAGATATTAGAAAGCGATACTGTTGACAGCGATATTGCATGACAGGGCAAAATAGATTAAAATTAGAGTATGATGTCACTTAATAAGAATGAACCATTCGGCGGTCAAAGCAGGAACATCTTTAGACTGGCAGCTGTTCTTTGTCTCTTTTTTACGATAAATCCGGCTCAATATATAGATCTGCAAAGAAGCCCCGCGGATTCACACGGTATCGGCGGCGGATATATTATGGAAGATGTCCTTACAGAAGCGGAAATGGGGATAATGCTGACCCCTGCTTCTATGGAATCTGTAATGGAATCCGTACTGGAAACGGACAATCTCCTAAAAAACCGTATTTTGCTCTATAACTCCCATACGATTCAAAGGGGCGAAAACATAAGCAGTCTTGCTATAAGTTTCGGCTTAAACCAAGATACGATAATTTCGGCAAATAAAATTTCAAATACAAGGCTTCTTCAGGTAGGAAGAGCTCTAAGAATCCCCAATCAAGACGGCATTTTTCATACAGTAAGAAGCGGCGAAACCTTGGAAGCGATTGCAGAAAGATATAAAGCGGACATGGAAGCGATTCAAACTGCTAATGAGCTTTTTTCTGACAATGTAATAGTTGGAACAGATTTATTTATCCCCGGAGCAAGATTATCGTGGGAAAGATTGCAGGAAATTAACGGCGATCTGTTCCTTTGGCCGGTCAGCGGCACTATAACTTCCGGCTACGGATGGAGAAGGAACCCTTTTAACAGAAGCGTTCGTCAGTTCCATAATGGTATCGATATCAGGGGAAGCGTAGGCACTCCGGTCCGCGCGGCAATGGCAGGACGTGTCAGCACAGTTGGATTTGATCGCGTACTTGGAAACTATGTAATAGTTAACCACAATGCCGGTTACCGCACACTTTACGGTCACTTAAGCGTAATCCGTACAAGAACAGGCGCTTATGTTGCAGCCGGAGAACGTATCGGTGATGTAGGAAATACAGGTCAGAGTACAGGCTCTCATCTTCATTTTACAGTTTATAGAAACGGAGCGACTGTTAATCCTCGTGCTCTAATGAGGTAAATCCGTTCTGCGAGTCATCGTCTGATGTATCCAAAGACTCATCTAAAGAAGAGAACATAGAAGAGAACGGAGAAACTATATCTAATTCATCAGGTAAGTCCGGGGACTCACTAACATTTACAGGATAATCACGGCTAAATTCAATTTCGCTCGCCAGAGCCAATAATCCCTTGCGGACAGGTTCGACACTCGGCTTCGCTTCGCTAGCCAGCGATAGAAGCCCTTTCTTTGCGGATTTTTTTTCTGCCTTGCTGCTTGCTCTTCCCAATAAACCTTTGCCGGATTTTGGGGCGATTCCTTTTGAGGCAGCTTTTTTATCTGCAAGTCCAAGAAGTCCTTTACCTTTGCCTTTAAACACAGGCGCGGGAACTGCTTCTGCTTCACCGATCTCTTCAATTTCTTCTATATCTTCTAAGTCTTCGATTTCGCCGATTTCATCTATTTCTTCGATCTCTTCAATTTCGTCTGCTTCACTAATTTCACCGATTTCTTCAACTTCTTCGATTTCTTCAAAGGCTTCTGCCTCGGCTTCGACTTCTTCTATCTCTTCCGCTTCTTCGATTGCTTCGGCTTCTTCGATTTCTTCGATATCGTCTATATCATCAGCTTTTTCGCTCTTTGCTGCTTTTGCTTTAATCTGAGCAAGCGGTATATCCTGAACGCTTCCGGATTTTAGAACAGCCAGCAGTTCATCCCATGACTTATCAATAATGCTGTCTACCTGTTCTTCCATGCGGCTGTTAAGCTTCATGTTATACTTGAGTTCCTGCCGGATACCGTCGCGTCTTTGTTCAAGTTCCAGTATCCATTTTATTCTTTCTTGATTTGTCTTGTTTACATACAGCTGTTCAAAGAGATTATCTCTAAGGCGTTTTAAACGATTCCTGACAACAGTAGCAGGATTGGGTTTTAAATTTAAAACAAAAAATAATGTTAAAAAGAATGTAAGAAATATCGAAAGATTTAAAATGAGCTTCATCGGCTCTGAGATCGAAAATAAATAATCGTTTATTAACCGCCCAAAGAATATCCCATTATTGGATCTAAAAGAAATTAATGAATACTGCGCCCCGGAATCTCCGGTATCAAGAACAACACGACCTTGTGTGCCTTCGTTCCAGATTTGCGCAACTTTTTCGCTTATATCAAGTTTAGAAGTCTCGGGGCTTCCTAAAAGAATACCTGACGGCTCTCTAATAATAGAAACATTGTCGCTTACATTAAGACGGCCTTCTGCGATTAATTTTTCGGCTAATGTGCGGACAGAAATATTAAAAAGCGCAGTTCCGCGGTAAACATCCATTGAATCATGAAAAGGAAACGAAAAGATTATTCTTTCGCTTTTATCGTCCATTGTGTACTTGGCGCTTCCGCCGTCAATGACGCTTACAATATCATACGGCAGGGCATTTGGGTCTTCATTGTAGTTTCTAAAAGAAGTCGAACTTGCGCTTTGACTTATGATATCCCGCGCCGAAGTCGAAAAGTGAATTCTTGTTCCGCCAAGATCAATAAATTGAACAGACTGAAGCCCCCCCGTCGATTCTAAAAGCACTCCAAATATCCTTGAGCGTTCAAAAATATCACTTGCGCTTTGGTTATACAAAAAGCTGCTGCGTACAGCGGGTTCTGTCAGTGTCTGGGAAAACTTGTCCTGCAGTTCTACGATGTAGTCAAGAACGAGTTCTGCATCTACAGTGTTTTCTTTGACATATGAATTAACAACAGAAGGGTTATAGAATCTTGTTTGGATAAAATTTAATAATTCGACATCCACCAGATATGTAAATCCGGCAAAAATGAGAATGGATGTAACAAAAGCCAGTACCGGCTTAAAATAATTTGACAAATTATTACCCGTTTGTTCTATTATCGGCAATAATTTGAGTTAAAAAAATGAAAAAATCAAGGCTTTTTAGGTTGAAGCTGAGGTAGGAGCAGCTACTTCGACCTGAGAAGGATTGACCCCAAGTTTCTTCATCTGCTCCGCTTGTTCTTTTTGGGCGTTATATTCATACAATAATTGGTTGGCTTTTACATAGCTATTCTTTAATGCCGATAACTCGGGCTTGATCCCTTTAATTTTTTCCCTGTCAGAAGCAATTACATTTGCCTTAAAGTACTCATCCAGAGAACCAAGAGTTTTATGCAAGGCCATTACTTCCCTGATATTTTTATCAAGATAACCGATTATTGCTTCTTCTGTCATTGCAGACAGCTTTTGGTAGGCAGGTCCACGGACAAAACTGATTAAAATTTTGTTCTTTTTCTCTAAATCGTCCATAAATTGATGAAAATTCAACTTTTCTTTTATGGGAACACCCTTGGTATCGTCCATTTTTTCGATATTATAGATAACTTCCTCAGGTTCGGCGTTGGTTATCTGCCTAATAAGCTCTTTTATCGCTTCAAAAAAGCCTTTTTTCCGGCTTTCCATCACTGTTTGGTTATCAGAAAGCTTAGAAAGGATTTCTGTAAACGAATTTGAAGAGCCGCCTATTACAATTATGCCCTCTAAAAGGATATTTTTGTAATTTACTACCTGTTTTACTACCTTTTGCTTTTCTTCTTTGACCATGAGGTTGTTTAAAATGTTATCTCTCAGATCAACGCCGTTGTCGGAATAGTCTTCTTTGATGATTTCTTCGATTAATTCTCTATAGAATGGAGAGCCGGGCATTACAGAAGGCATTTTTTTCCTGATATTTTCCGGCGATGCCTCACCTGCAGACATAGTCTTGGTTATTTTCTGACGGACAGTCAGTTTATAGCTCTCCCTGTAGTAGATGTTGAGCTCTTTCAGCGTATTCATCGCCGCGCCCGTTATTTTTGACAATTTGGTGAGGCTCTCACCGATAATACTCAATGTAAGCGAATCCACGCCGACTTTTGAATGATTGGTCATTTCTGCCACTGCTTTTGTCATAAGAGACTGGGAATCCGGTGAAAAACTGACCCAGTCGATGTATCTGATAAGCCCTACAATTCGTTTAATTCTGTCAAGATTTAAGAAATCAACGCCTAATTGATAAAAGTTAACCAAAAAGTCCAATTGGCTGTCAAAATTAGAAAGTCTTATAGAAAGCTGCTCTATTCGCCTATTTTCCTGAAAAGCGCCTGTTTCCGGCACTTCGATCTCGCTGATTTTGGTCTCCTGTTTGTAAGGATCCTCGTCAATCGACTTCTTTTTGAGAAAAATGTTATATAATGAAGTGAACGCGCTCTGGAAAACCCTGAGTTCGTCCTTTAATTTTAGTAATTCTACCCTTTCCAGCCAATCCTTGCGGGCTAAAAGCACCTGTTGGAGATTCTCGATATAATTACTAATGTCCATTTCTGCCATTTCTTTAATTATGATATATTTAAAAAAAAAATGCAAACTTTTCATAATTCTTTAATGCGCCGCGCAGGCTCGCGCCATGTATATATATGAAAACATTTAATATATCTTTGCTTGTTATTTTTTTGCTTGCGGCGGGCTCGCTTGCGACAATCTCGTTTGCAGGCTGCCAGGAGCGGTTTCCTTCTACCTACATTCTGGAACTGCCAAAAGCTCCGCAAACATGGGTTTTACTGCTTGGCGAGCCGCATTGGCGCGTAGAATGGGTAGACTCAAACGGGAATACCCAAATATCGGACATTCCGCCGAAAAGCGGCTTAGAAATCGATATTCCTATTGTTTTTACAAATCCGGTGACTGCTTGGCCCTTTTGGCCGGAACATAACCTCATCCCCGGGCTATTTAAGCCGGCAGGAGCGCTTTTCCCTTATGATGTATCAGGGAACCGCCTAATATTAACATGGGAAGCCGGAGCGGATACTGTCTTTTACTGGGAGCTTATAACCGCCAATGACCAGAACTTTTCCCGGCTTCCCGCCAATTTTGACTGGCTGCGCTTTAGGGAGCTTTTTACCGAAACGCTGGATATCGCAGTGCGCGAAGACCCTTGGGTTGTCGATTGGCGCTCTGTTGCCGAAAGAACCGCCGCAGGTAACTTTGACAGGCGCCGCCTTGTTCCGCAGCCAACGGTTGAAAAAGCGGTTCCGGTGCCGGGGGGTACTTGGTACGGCTCTTCTCCCTTTGCAAAGCCGCTTGTTTTTGAAAAAGGAGAAACACCGGTTTTTCCGGTCAGACAGGGCATTAATGTATTTATAAGCGCAGAGGGTATTTTACGGATTAACAGCGACATCTGGATTTTCATTGAATGGCAGTGATTTTTCTGCTAAAATTAATCTATGAAAAAGCTGATGGGCGTTTCTATATTGTTTCTTCTATTATTACTGAGTACTCAATTATGGGCGCAGAACCAGCCGGTTTATGCGGGACTCAGCAATGACGAGCAGCTTTCGTTTGTCGGCATGATGATGGCAGACCTAATCGAACGCTTTGGAACGCCGAGATCTGTAATTACCGAAAGAGGCAGCGAAGCTTGGCAGGATGATGTTGTGTTTCAGTATAACGGCGCGGATTTCTATATTTTTAGGGATCGGATATGGCAGGTAAAACTGGCTTCGACTCATGGGGTTTCTAACGGAGACAGAAAGTCAGCCGTTTTGCGTGTTCTAGGAAACAGCGCGTCAGACAGAGGAAACCATGTGCTTGTACAGTTAGCCGGAAGAGACTGGCCGCTAATGATGAGGGTAAATTTTAATAATTCTGCCAACACAGGCGTTGTAACGGCAATTTATATTTACCGCCCGGATTTTTAAAAAAGAAGGTACTGTTTTGGCAAAAATCTGTTTGTGCTTAACCGCAAAAACCATTCAAAGAAATTTATAAATTTTAAATAAACACAGGAATTTTACAGACATAGCGGAACTTCGCGTTGACTGCCTCGACCCTGACGAACGTCTTTATATCAGGCAGTTTCCGGAACTTGCAGGAATCCCTGTAATTCTGACAATCAGGCGTGACATTGACGGCGGATTTTTTACAGGCGGCGAAGGCGCGAGGGTAAGACTCCTTGCAAACGGACTTGCATACGCAAACGCCGACAGCAGATTTAATTTTGCATATATCGATATCGAAGATGATTTTGATGTTCCAAGTTTAGAAGAAGCGGCGCGTACTTTTGGAACAAGGATAATCCGTTCGTTCCACGATTTAAACGGCGTCACAACAGATATATCCGCAAAAATAAAATCAATGCAGCGCTCCGGAGAAGAAATAATAAAAATAGCGGTTGCGGTAAACTCTGCAAACCAAGTTCTGCAAATGTACGAAGCTTCTAAAAATTTTACAAATCAAGATAAAATACTTATCTGTATGGGGCATGCCGGCATATATACCCGAATCCTCGCGGAAAAATTCGGCTCATTTCTTACATACTCAAGCGCGTTATCTGAAAACACAACTGTAGGCGCGCCCGGGCATTTGGATGTACGCGAGTTGTCAGAGATGTACCGCTTTCGTAAAATAACCAATAACACCAAAATATACGGCATTATCGGCTATCCGTTAAAAGCAAGCGTAAGCCCATGGTTTTTTAATACTATATACAAACTAGAAAACACAGACGCTGTTTATGTTCCGTTTCCCGCAGATTCAATTACCGACATTTTAAAACTGGCGGAAAACCTGGATGTACAAGGGCTTTCTGTTACTGTCCCTTACAAAGAAGCAGTGCTTTCGGAACTTACAAAGATGCCGCCGATTGTTCAGTCTATAGGCGCGTCAAACACAATGTATCTTTCTCCGGAAGGCTGGGTCGGAGACAATACAGACTGCACAGGTTTTTCGGCATCACTTTTAGTTTTTTTAGGAGTAAAAAATTTAAAGTATAAAAAAATTACAATTGTTGGAGCGGGAGGAGCTGCGCGCGCGGTAGCGTCAGAGATTCACAGACTGGGCGGAAAAGCGCTCATTTTAAACCGCACTGTGCACAAAGCAAGAACGCTGGCTTCGCAGTATAACTTTAAATGGGGAGGTCTTGATAATCAGGGAATAGAGACCTTATCCAAGTACTGTGACATAATTATTCAGACTACTTCTGTTGGAATGGACGGGTACGAAGCCGCTGATCCGCTGGAACTATATTCGTTTACAGGAAAAGAAGCGGTAATGGATTTGATATACACGCCGGCTGTTACGCCGTTTTTAAAACGGGCAATGACAGCAGGCTGCAGAACTATTAACGGATACGATATGGTTATCAGGCAGGCGTGCCTTCAGTATGCGCGGTTCACAGGCAATGAGATTCCTGAGAAAGTTTTATTACAGGTAAATAGTATGGGAGCAAATACATGGAACAAAACACAGCCGGCTTAAAAGAAGCATTAGGTAAAACTGCAGTAGACCGTTTGGTAAAAAGCGGCATGAAGCTGGGTCTTGGAACAGGCTCGACGGCGGTTTTCGCGGTTCGCAGAGTTGGAGAACTTATGGCTGACGGGACTCTAAAAGATATATCCGCTTTTGCTACGAGTTTTCAGACTGAGATAGAATGTGAAAGACTTCGTATTCCCTTTTACACGCTTAATTCGCGTGAGCTTGCGGCAGGGCTGGATTTAACAATAGACGGCGCTGACGAGGTAGACCCGCAAAACCGCCTCATCAAAGGCGGCGGCGGCGCTCTATTGATAGAAAAGTTAGCTGCATACGCCTCTTCGGATTACGCAATAATAGTCGATACGTCAAAACTCGTTGAGAATCTAGGATACGGCTTTCCTGTCCCGGTAGAAGTTGTCCCGGCAGGCAGAGTTCAGGTAACAAAAGCACTTGAAAAACTTGGAGCAAATGTTATACTAAGAGAGGCAGTACGAAAAGCCGGACCAGTTATTACTGAACATGGAAATATAATTCTGGACATCTGTTTTAAAACGGATGTGATAAGCAATCGCATAGACCCTTCTTTTATGGAAACAGAATTAAATCAAATCCCCGGCGTAGTGGAAAACGGGTTTTTTACCCGCAGACCGCCTGTGGTTTTCGCTGCCCGTTCTATGGGGGAAATTGATGAAAGAAGATGTTAAAGAAATCGCGTCTCGTGTAAAGGTTCTAAGAGAGATCGAGGAAATATCCGCTGAATCGCTTGCAAAGGAGCTGGGCTTTGATCCGGCTGCATATAAAGCATGGGAATCAGGAGAAAAAGATTTTTCGGTCGGCGCTCTTGTAGAAATAGCCTCGCGTTTTAAAGTAGACTTGTCGGAGTTAATAAGCGGCAAGGCTTCCAAGCTAAAAACTTACTGCGTAACGCGCGCAGGGGAAGCCCCGGAAGTAAGCCGCCGCCCAATGTACGGCTACTGGAATCTTGCGTATAATTTTCATAACAAAAAAGCTGAGCCGTTTATTGTAGAAGCTTCCGCAGAAACCGAAAACAAACCTATAAGCATAAATACTCACCCGGGTCAAGAATTAAATTATGTACTGGAGGGGCGGCTGCTGATATCGATCAGCGGCCATGATATTGAACTTAACCCCGGCGACTGCATCTATTATAATTCGACAGAGCCTCATGGTATGAAGGCGCTTGGCGGAAAGGCAGCCCGCTTTTTAGCGATTGTATTCTAATTGTTTGTATCTGCCATTGAAACGGCAGATACCGCCATACTGGTGACGAGTTCGTCACACTAATATAGGAGAAATTTTATGTCATTGCTTGCCAAATATTTGACAAGAACAGAATTCGAATCCTACGAGGATTTTTATAATAATTATTCCGTGAATGTTCCGGATAATTTTAATTTTGCATACGATGTTATTGATGTGCTTGCGCAGGAAAAACCTAATGAACGCGCTCTGCAATGGTGCGACGAAAAGGGAGCGGATGCCGCTTTTACTTTTGCTCAGATGAAAGACCTTTCCTGCAAAGCAGCCAATATACTGAGTAATGCCGGAATCGGAAAAGGCGATCCAGTTATGCTCGTCTTAAAACGCCGCTGGGAGTTTTGGCCGGTTTTATTAGCGCTGCATAAAATCGGCGCGATTGCTATCCCCGCAACTCACCTGCTTACCACAAAGGACATTGTGTACAGATGTAATGCCGCGGACATTAAAGCGATTATCTGCGTTGATGATTATGATCTTATGCAGCGCATAGACGAAGCGGAATCAATAATGGGACAAAGCGGCGAGTCCTACGGCATGATGCATTTAAAATACAAAGCATTTGTCCGTTCGGTTCACAGCAATAAAAATGATGATCCTGCAAAGATTGTAAAAGAGAATCTTGCAAATAAAACAAAAACCTCTTACAGTACGAATCCTTTTACAGGCAGCGTAACAGACGGAGCCGCTGGAGTCTTTGGAGCATCTGCAGAAGCGCAGTCAGGATTTCCAATGCCGGAGCCCTTGCTTGAATGGGTAGACTTTAGTCCCCTGATGGAAAAAGCGTCAACAGATTTTAAAAGACCTGCAAACGCAAGCGCGAACAAAGATATCATGCTGTTGTATTTTACATCCGGCACTACCGGAATGCCCAAAATGGTGCGGCACGATTTTGTTTACCCGCTGGGACACATCGCAACAGCAAAATACTGGCACCAAGTTATACCGGAAGGATTGCATTTTACAGTTGCCGACACCGGCTGGGCAAAAGCCGCGTGGGGTTGTATCTACGGTCAATGGCTTTGCGAAGCGGGCATTTTTGTTTATGACTACGACCGCTTTGTACCGACGGCAATGCTGGAAATAATCAGCAAGTATAAACTGACAAGTTTTTGCGCGCCGCCGACAATTTACAGATTCTTTATTAAAGAAGATTTAAAGAAGTACGATTTTTCCGCTCTTAAACATTGCTGTGTCGCAGGCGAACCGCTTAACCCCGAAATCTTTGACAAGTTTTTGGAAGGTACCGGCATTAAACTGCGCGAATGTTACGGGCAGACAGAACTTACAGTCTCTCTTTGTACATGGCCTTGGCTCGAACCAAAACCGGGTTCTATGGGCAAACCAGCGCCCGGCTACGACATCGAATTATTGCTCGAAGACGGAACTCCCTGCAGCATGGGCGATGAAGGTCAGATTGCGTTAAGAACAGACAAGCGTCAGCCCTGCGGAATGTTCGGCGGATACTACCGTGACGAAGCGCTTACTTCATCTGTATGGAACAACAATATATACTATACAGGGGATGTCGCGTGGAAAGACGAAGACGGCTACTATTGGTTTGTCGGACGCAACGATGATGTAATAAAAAGTTCGGGCTACCGTATCGGACCCTTTGAGGTTGAAAGCGCGCTGTTGGAATACCCTGCAGTGCTGGAATGCGCGGTAACAGGCGTACCTGACGAAGAAAGAGGCACGGCTGTTAAGGCTACTGTTGTACTTGCAAAGGGCTATACACCATCAGAAGAACTTAAGGTAGAATTACAGAACCATGTTAAAAAAACAACAGCGCCTTACAAATACCCAAGAATCGTGGAGTTTGTAACTGAGCTTCCAAAAACCATAAGCGGAAAAATCCGCCGTGTCGAGATACGAAATGAGGACAGCAAACAATAGAATGGAAAGGAGTGAACTATTATGGATTTGAAAGAGCACCTAAAGGAAATCTCCGGTAACGATTATATCGATTCGGAACTATTCGCAAAATTCGGCGTTAAACGCGGCTTGCGCAATGATGACGGTACCGGCGTACTTGTAGGCCTTACACGCGTAGGCGATGTATACGGTTACGATGTCAGCGGCGGAAAAAAAGTCGCCGTTCCCGGCAAACTCATTTACAGAGGAATTGATGTTGTAGAAATTGCCGCCGAAGCTGCAAGCCAAAACCGGTTTTGTTTTGAAGAAACTGTTTACCTTCTTCTCTTTGGAAAACAGCCCAACAAAAGTCAGCTGGAAGATTTTAATAAGTTAATCGGCGAAAACAGAGCGCTTCCCAAAAATTTTATAGAAGACGTAATTTTAAGAGCGCCTTCGCGCGACATTATGAATAAATTGGCATCTTCTGTTCTTGCATTGTATCCCTATGATGAAAACCCCGAAGGCCAAGATCCCGAAAACGTTCTGCGCCAGTGCGTAGAACTTATCGCGCGATTCCCAAGTATCGCCGCCTACTCTTACATGTCAAAGAAACATAACTTTGACCGCGAAAGTTTGATCATTCATCAGGTTGACCCTACTCTCTCAGCGGCAGAAACATTGCTTTCGTTGATACGGCCTGATAAGAAGTACACTCAATACGAAGCTCAGCTTTTAGACCTTGCTCTCGTTCTCCACGCAGAACACGGCGGCGGAAACAACTCGACATTTACTGTTCATGTTGTTACGTCTTCTGATACTGATACATTCTCTGCTATTGCCGCAGGTATCGGTTCGCTTAAGGGCTACAAACACGGCGGAGCAAACGCAAAAGTAATCGAAATGATGGATGATATTAAGAAGAATGTAAAAAACTGGGAAAGCGAAGAAGAAGTCTCCGCTTATCTGGAAAAAATTCTAAAAGGTCAGGCATACGACGGCACTAAATTGATTTACGGTCAGGGCCATGCTGTTTATACAATTACAGACCCGCGGGCAAGCCTCTTACGCGATAAAGCAAAATCTCTTGCAGAAGAAAAAGGCATGATAAAAGAATTTAATCTGCACTGTCTTATCGAACAGCTTGTTCCGACAGTCTTTAAGAAAGTAAAAGGTTCTGATAAAGATATCTGCACAAACGTAGATTTTTATTCGGGCTTTGTATACAGAATGCTTGGTATCCCGGAAGATTTAAATACTCCGATTTTTGCAGCAAGCCGTATTGCAGGCTGGTGCGCTCACCGTCTGGAAGAAATCATCGCGGGCGGCAGAATCATACGCCCGGCGTACAAGTGCGTACAGCCTCACTTGCAGTACACAAGATTGGATAAACGATAGCAGAGGAAGACACGGAGGAGAACGAGATTTTATCTTCTCCGTGAAACTCCGTGTACTCCTATGTATTTTGTCAAGGGGATTTATCAAATTGCAATGAATTCTTACCCTTGGCAGCTCCCTACCCAATTACGCACATTTAGCAAGTTGTTTTTTTGGATAAACCTCCTTCTTTT
>WQXI01000035.1 GCA_009784935.1 Treponema sp. | reverse complement strand
TTTTTTATCTTCTGTGCTTTTCCATTTCGTTTTTAAAGAAATTAATTGCTGTTTCACCTTCTCCTATTAATCTATAAAACTCCCAAAAATGAGAGCTTTGCACATCATTATTACTTTCAGAAAAATTAAAATATTGATTACATATTATTATTTTATATCTTGTAAAATCTTCCGGATTATGCGCACGTTCTATTATATAAAAATCAATTTCATAATAATAAATATTTTTATCTTCATTGGCTGTATTTTTGTATATTAATACTCTTGCCTTTCTATCTGGGATTACAAAGATAGCCGAACGTCTATATAATTCTATTTTTACTAATTGATAGTCAGATTCAGATTTTGATATTTTATTCATTTCTGATTCAATAAAATTTATATAAAAATCAATAGCTTTATTTGTTTCTATATCTGTATCATCTTCTTCAAACATCCATCCTGTGATAAATTCTTTCACGTAGGAATAAACACGAGTAATTAAATATTCCTTAGAATCATCATAGTTAAAAGGTAAAGACTGAGAGCCGCTGTTGATTACAGTTAATACAGTGTCCATTTTATAAAGCCTAAGATAATTTCTTCCGTTTCTGCGCCAGTTCTGAGCATAACACATTCCGTATATAGGATGCTGTACAAATGCTCCGTCATAATTTCTAGTATTCTCAATTCGTTCGTTATCATTAGAGAATATTGGAATGCTCATGCCGTTGGGATATTTATCATCCATATGAAAAAAAATACGTGTTGTTATAAAACGATTATTATAATCATTAGAACGTTCAGAGTAATCTGTTACTTGCGCTGTTACCCATGATCCGCATTGAGAAATAATAATGTTTAAACAATTAATATTATATCTTAACCTGTAAATTTCATTTAGTAAATTTGATAAGTCTTTTACTTGTACATTAGAATAATTTTCGTCCCAGCTGATTTTTATTAATTTTTGATTTCTCCGATCCTCACTATTATAAGCAAATAAAAACCGTCCGTTTAAATTAATTACATTATTAGTATATACATAGGAAAAATTTTGTTTTAATGTTTCTGTAAGTTCATTCTTGACCCTTTCTCCGTTTCTCCAGTCATAAAAAAAATAATCGTATACAAGCCGTCCATTTTCATAAGTTTTTATATAACTTAAAATAAACTTTTCATCAATATTGTTGCTCATAAAAACTGCATGTTCATGCTGGTTTTGAGAATTTAAATCAGGGGTCTTATAAACAAATGTATCTGTTTTATAATTATATACGTAATTACTAACGCCTACATCATTATCATTTCTATTTAAAATATACTGATGAGCAACAAGACCCTCCTCGGGATCAATTAATATTAACCGCGGATCGCGATGAACCCATGTTAACATCGGAATGTGCGATTTGGTTATACCATTATTAATATCAGCAATAAAAGCAGCTTTACCGCTTGTACTAGTTATTACACTTGCTTCCGGATATGTTGTTAGTGTCCAAATATCCTGCTGGGCTCTGGGAAAATTAACAAGAGGCGTTAATCTTGCTCTTCTTTCGTTTATAAATGATATTTCTGCATATCTTCCCCAACCGTCAATCGTAGCCAGTTTTCCTTCTTTCCATGTACGCAATACAGAGAAAAACGGCATTTCTATTTCGATCGGTTTTACTCCATTTTTATCAGTTATTAAATTGGGATCTTCATTAAGATTAATGCTGGAGCAGGAAAAAGTTATAATAATAATTAAGAAATACGAGTATTTTGCCATGCCGACAAATCCTTTTCTATAATATAAACAGAAAAACCCATTTTAGCAATATATTAATTTTACTCTCGCCAAGGCACAGAGGAAAACTCGAAGAGGGAAAAAAGTGTCCGCAGATTTTCGCAGATTAATACGAAGAAGATCTCACGCAGGGCTCGCTGGGAATATAAGTGCTCGCAGGGGAAGAGGTTCTCAAATTTGTGCAGGGAAGGCGGCGGCGCTGGCTGGAAAAACATTTTTGGCGTTCTCCGTTGTAGAGACCGAGCGCAGTGAGAGGCTCGTAAACGGGTTCTTCGCCAAAGTTTTTACGGCTAGTGGCACAGCCTTGCCTGCACGGAACGCTGCAAGCTTATTATCAGCAGCTATTGCCATTTTTCAACAAAACATTCATAATATCCTACAAATATGGAACAGATAATCTGGGTCTGGAATTATATGAAAGGAAAAAGAGCCGTCTTTACAGGCGGCATTTTTCTTACCCTCGTAACATCAGCAATGCGCGTAATAAATCCAATGCTGGGTTTAAAAATAATTGACGAAGTTATAATTCCCGGCAATACAGAACCGCTTATTCCGCTTTTAATAATTATGATGATTGTTCAGCTTGTGCGGCTCAGTCTTAACTATTTAATGATAATATTAATGGAAATCGCAAGCACAGATGTAATGACGCGAATCCGCCGCGATATGTACGAAACTGTCCAATGGCAGGATTATAGGTTTCTGGGACTTTTCCCGACAGGTAACCTTATGACACGTATGACACAAGACCTCGATCGCCTTAGACATACTGTAGCGTGGGTTTCTTATCAGTTTATAGGAGCTATCGCGCTTTTTATTTCGACTTTTACTTTTTACATTATTTTAAACTGGAGACTTGCGCTCTGTCTTGTCGCGGTAACTCCTTTTATACTTTTTGCAAGCCATAGATTTAAAATGCGGCTGCGTCCTCGTTTTGCGCTCTTGCGCCAAAAACTTACTTCTTTAGGAACGGCAGTAACAGAAAATATTGATGGTAACCGCGTAGTCCGGGCATTCGCGCGTGAAGAATATGAAAAAGAAAAAATAGAAAAACATAATGCGGATTTTCGTGATATATCCTGCGAGAACGCTTTAATTACTGCAAGATACCAGCCTTTTTTAGAAACCGCAAGTCAGTTTCTTATGGTAATTATGTTAATAGTAGGCGGATATTTTTTAATTCAGGAATGGATGACACCGGGACAGTATATGGCGTTTTCTTCGCTTACATGGGCGCTTTCTATGCCAATGATGATGCTGGGTCCTCTCCTTGCAGACCTTGAACGATACACTGCTTCTGGAGAAATGATCCGCGAAGTAATAGAAGCTCCCAAGGGAATCGGCGACAGCGAAAACGCCGTTGAACTTGCAGAAAGACCAAAGGGAGAAATTGAATTTAAAAATGTCAATTTATCGATAAACGGAACACAGGTTTTACAGGATATAAGTTTTAAAATCGGCGCAGGATCTGCTATCGGTATCCTAGGCAGTACAGGTTCCGGAAAAACTTCTCTAGTAAATATATTAATGCGTTTTTATGAACCGGATTCCGGCGAAACTCTTCTCGATGGTGTCGATATAAAACAATACAAAATGTCTTCTTTAAGGCAGCATTTTGGGCTTGCAATGCAGGATGTATTTTTATTTTCTGACACAGTAAAAGGAAATATTTCTTACGGCTGTCCTAATATTAATGAAGAAGAAATTAAAAAACGCGCTGTTCAGGCAGACGCTGATACATTTATAAATGAAAAAAGCGATAAATACGAGACTCTAGTCGGTGAAAGAGGCGTTGGTTTAAGCGGCGGACAAAAACAAAGAATTGCTTTAGCGCGCGCTCTTGCTGTCAAACCCGCTGTTTTAATACTTGATGATACAACTTCTGCCGTAGACAGCGAAACAGAACAATTTATTCAGAACGAATTAAATAATCTTGATTTTCCATGTACAAAAATAATTATAGCTCAGAGGATTTCTTCTTTTAGAGGCGCAGATTTAATTCTTGTTATGGATAAGGGAAAGATTATCGAACGCGGAACGCATGACGAACTATTAGCAAATAAAGGATTTTATCATCATATATGGTCGCTTCAGTATAACAAGGAGGACAACTGATGTTCTTCTGGAAAAAACGAAAGCAAAAAACCGCTGTAGAAAGAAACCGCTACGATGTTGATGAATATCTTGACGAAAAGGTAAGCCTCTTTAACGTAAAACGTGTTTTAAGTTATTTGGTTAAAGCGCAGGGTCATTTAAAATTTTCTCTTGTATTTAGTATTTTAGCTTCTATAGCTTCACTAACAGGGCCTCTATTTATAAAAACTGCCTTAGACGAAGCGGTTCCAAATAAAGACATAAGGCAGTTATTGCTTATGGCGACATTCCTTACGGCTTCGATAATAATGAGCGTTGCGTTAGGCGCAATCAGAAATATACTCGTTGCAAAAGCCGGAGCGGGTATTATTCATGATATAAGAGAAGATCTTGTCGCACATCTGCAAAAATTATCGTTTAACTTTTTTGACGGACGCCCCCATGGCAAAATATTCGTTCGAGTTGTGCCTTATGTAAACAGCGTATCAGACGCATTAAGCAACGGTGTTATTAACTTTGTTATCGAAGTACTAAACATATTTTTTATAATTTTCTTTATGTATCAGGTAGACCCTCATCTTGCGACGGTTACTGTTGTCGGGCTTCCGCTTTTAGCGCTTTTTATCTGGACTATTAAACCCGCACAGCGCAGGGCTTGGCAGGCGGTATCTAACAAGGGAGCAAACTTAAACGCGTATGTTCAGGAGTCCATAGATGGAGTCAGGGTAACTCAAGCTTTTGACAGGCAGAATAAAAATATCGGGATAATGAACGATCTTACAGAAGACCGCAACCATGCATGGATGAAGGCAATATATATTTCCAATACGGTTTGGTTTTCTACAGAAACAATCGCTCAAGTTGTTTGGTCTTTTGTTTTTATTATGGGCGCTTACTGGATGAACCCAATGGCAAGTTTTGGAATGCTTCTTGTTATGGGAAACTACGCTTGGCGTTTTTGGCAGCCGATAATAAATCTTGCCAATATTTACAATACATTTATTACAGCAATGGCATATCTCGACAGAATTTTTGATACAATAGCAGAACCCGTAACAATCACAGATATTCCTGACGCCGCTGAGTTCCCTTTTATCCGCGGTCATATCGAGTTTAAAAATGTAAGTTTTAGCTATGACGGAGTTCGTAAAGTACTTAATAATGTCAGTTTTGACGGACATCCGGGACAAAGTATTGCGATTGTAGGTCCAACCGGCGCAGGAAAAACCACAATAGTAAATCTTCTTTCGCGTTTTTATAATATAGAAGAAGGGCAGGTTTTAATTGACGGACAGGATATAATGAAGGTAACGATTAAATCGCTCCGCAGTCAGATGGGTATTATGCTGCAGGATAACTTTCTTTTTACAGGTTCTATATCAGATAACATACGTTACGGAAAGCTAGACGCAACTGACGAAGAAATCCGCTCAGCGGCACAGCTAATAGGCGCAAATCATTTTATTGAAAAACTCCCGCAAGGTTATGATACCCATATTTCAGAACGAGGCGGAGGAATTTCTGCAGGAGAACGGCAGCTTTTAGCATTTACCCGCACGCTTATTTCTAATCCTCGCATTTTAATCCTTGACGAAGCAACAAGCAGTATCGATACCGGCACAGAACAGCTCGTACAGGAAGGCATTAAAACACTGATGAAAGGACGCACTTCTTTTATAATCGCGCACCGTCTTTCTACGATAAGAAACTGCACGCGTATAATGTTTATTGCAGACGGTGAAATAACAGAAAGCGGAACTCACGAAGAACTCATTTCTCAGAAAGGAAGGTATTATGAACTTTGTTTGGCGCAGGATAATCATTAACGATTAATCCATTTTAACAAGGCTGATATGCGCTCCTGCAACGAAGTTTCCAGCAAAAAACTAACACCTATGCATACTCATTTATTCTGCATAGGCGCGCGCACGCTGCTGCCCAGAAAAACTTTGCAGGAACACGCCTACGGAGCCTCTCACTTCGTTCGGTCTCCTCCATCTCAGAACTGCAAAAATGTTTTTCTGATCCAGCCCCTGCGCCGCCTATATATAAGTATTCCAGCCGGATACTACCAAAATACCGCTGAGGGGACAGCTCGAACGGTGTTTTTGCGCTAATTGTGTGTATGTGAAGTAATTTTTATTTTGAATATTACAATAATATTTAATTTCTATTATTATAATGAATTCCATAATGGGATGTTAAAACAATATGAGCATTATTTATTGTTTCTTTAAGTTCCTCAATTGTCCTTTTACTAAGATTTTTATCCATTGTATATGGATGAACACTTATGTTTCCATTTTTTAATTTAAATGCGTCTCCAGTAAATAAATACTGATCATCAACCAAATATAACATTGAACCATTTGTATGCCCTTGAGCCAATATACATTTTACTCTTGTTTCATTAAAAATTAACTCTTGTACATGTCGTAATGGAATAATCCTGTCAATATTTATCCCAATAGGTAAACTATTTCCGCCCAAAATGCTTCTTTTCATTGTTCCATTTAATAATGGTAATTCATTAACACTCATATAAATTTCTGCATTTTTAAATAATGTTAATGCTGATAAATGATCTCCGTCAGAATGACTGAGAAAAATCCATTTTATATCATTTAAATTTATATTTGCCTCTTTTATTGCATTTTCTATATTTTTTGCATTTAATCCTGTATCAAACATTATATATCCATTGCCTGTATTTACTAAAAACACATTATTTCCAAAATCCTTTATAACATAAATGTTCGTACTTGGAATTTGACCAGTTTCGGCAGGTGTCATAAAAAACATTGGGAAATAATAAAATAACCCAATCCCGATTATTAATACGAAAATTGCAATTATTGTTATTAAAACCGTTTTTATTCCCTTTTTCATTAATTGCTCCTTTTTTATGTTTATATATATTATTTACTAAGAATTATTTATTTTGTCAAGTATTATGCTTTATATTCCAAAAAACCTCAAAAATTATTTCGCCTAACTGCGATTATGCGAAGTACCAACCGTATTTTTATATTATACGATTAACATCTAATTTAATTCCATTTAAATATATTTCTACTTTTTCATTAATTATTATTTCAAATATTTCATTTTTTAAATATGTATCTCTTAAATTTTCAGATATTTTATATATTTCTGAAAATGTTATTTTATATTCGCTGTTAAAATTAACATTATATACTATTGTTCCTATGTATGGAACTCCAGAACCGAATATTTTCCTATTGATATAATACACATCATTTTCTTGTATTAATGTAAAACTTTGTCCAGCCCAATTATCATTTATTATGATTTCTTTATTAAAAAGATGGTTAATATTTTCTATAAAATTAATTGTTTCATATAATTCATTATTTATATTTATTTCTTGGTTATATAATATATTTTCAGAAATATTTTTATTATTACGTTCCTTTATACCGCAATTTGCGATAAACAACAAAAGGAAAATTAGTAATATTATAGAATAAACTGTATTTTTCAAAGACATATTGTAATATTAATTGATTTATATATATTTGTCAATACTTCCAAATTATTTTAGGTTGGTATTTCACAAAACTGCGATTAAACGAAACCATAAGCCGAGCTGCTCTCAGGCATTATAAGTTACAAAAGCAACTTCTAAACGTAAATCATTTGTCATATGAAGTACAGTAATTTTTTAAAATTATCTTATTCATATGGATTATCTATTCGATTATAAGTTCGACTATATTTACATTTTGGAGAATTTGAACAAATAAATAAATCATTTGTTCCAGTATATATTATTAAATCAGAACCAATCTTCTTTTTAATTAATTTTCCTCCACAGTATGGACAAATATTTTTTTGTGATATTATTTTATTTATTTTTTTTATTCTATTTTTAATTTCATATATTTGATTATATGTAAAAATGATTCTATCTTTTTTTGTAATTATATTCATAAATAATTCATTCAATTTTAT
Source organism: Treponema sp. (assembly GCA_009784935.1). GTDB lineage: Bacteria > Spirochaetota > Spirochaetia > Treponematales > Breznakiellaceae > WQXQ01. The sequence continues at coordinate 15,520 of WQXI01000035.1, read as the reverse complement.
TACCAAAATTACTTGATTATTATTTTTTATTACATTTTCTGTATTATTAACAATAATTTGATGAAATATTATTTCTGAATATTCAGATAAATATTTCTTTATCTTTCGATTAAGCTTTTTATTTTCTCTATAAACAATATTAATATAATTATCATTTTTTAGATCTTTTTGTTTATATTCATTTATTAAAAATATTCCATATATTGAAATAATTATATTATCATTAATTTTAATATATTCATTTTTATCTAATTTATTTAATTGATTTGAAATAGAATCTTTTAATAATATTTTTAAAATCCAAAATACAATTGCGAGAAGAATTAAGATAAAAGATAAAATAAATATTATATCCATAAATTATTATTCAAGATAATAGTACAAATATATATTTATGTCAATATATATAAAACTAAATATTTTCCAATATTTTTAATTGTGATATTTCACTTAACGTTCTGGTTGTATATGACGGGTTGGCGGCACTTTGTAGCAAACCGTCAAGTTTGTGTGCCGTCAAACTGTGGTGGAGATAAAACTGCGCAAAGGCGCGACTTTAGTGCGACGACTTTTAGTTTTTCGCAGCCCGATTAACAATTTTTATTATCTCCAATAATATCTTCTGATAAATTCATTATTTAAATTAAACTCAATTGAAAAACATTTTCCTGTAGGATCACCTCTAAAACTATTGTATTTAATAAGAAATATTTCATAATAATAAATATCATATACTGCTATTGTATCTCCAATTTCAGTTGACAATATAGTAAATTTAAAATAATAATTTTCAATGGATTCATTTTCTGATATATATTCAATTATATTATTATAAATAATTAAATTTAAATCACGTAATACAGATATAGGGTTTATTATTTTATTATTAATTTGTTCTTGATAATAATTTGATATTTCATTTGGATTTTCTTCTGCAATACCTCTTGCATATACAATATACCCATTTAAGAGAAAAATAAAAAATATTATTACTGTAATTTTTTTAATAATCATGCTTTTATTATCTATAATTTATGCAATTTTGTCAATATATGATTAATACAATATTAATTATATAATCCTATATTCTCATTACTATACTTGCACCTAACTACCTATTAAGCGTAAATGACAGTACTACCGGAATGTGTGTAACTGCTAATAATACAAATCCAAGTAATGTAAACTGCGAAAAGAAAGCCCAGTAAGTTAAAGCTGCAGTAATTGGCAGTAAAATCATGCAAAACACAGATAAAATCGCTGCAGGCGGACCTGACGCGTTAGTAAGTATATTTATAAAGTACGAAATACCCGCTGCAAGAGCTGTCCAAAGAAGCGGCACTGCAATAAGCAGTAATGGATTACTGAACGAACTCCAGCCTAATGCGCGTAACGCTCCAACCGGAATCAACCAAAGCAGCGCAAAATTTGCAAAATCAGCGTCACCGGAAAAACCTCGGAAGAGATACATTAAAAGACAAACTAACATTGGAATAATTACCGGAAGAGCGATAAGGTCTACAAAACCATAAAGCCAACGGCTAATTCCAAATCCCCCCGGACTGCTAATAAGATCGCCAAGGAAAAACTGCAGAATCGCCGCTATACTGCCTAAAAGCAGCGCCCATACGCTTCCCGTTGAATTACTATCATCCATAAATACACGGCGGAGAAAATAAAACAACGGGACCCACAACAGGCAAAAAATACTCATGCTTTAAACTTCGCTATTGGAATAAAGGAGTCAGTTTTTAACGAAGCGCCTCCGACCAATGCGCCGTCAATGTTTTCCATCGCCATAAGCTGCGCGGCATTATCAGGTTTAACAGATCCGCCGTACTGAATAATAATCTTTGATGCCGCGTCATCTCCGTAGAGGCGGGTAATTACTTTGCGTACAAAAGCGTGAACCGCTTCTGCGTCCTGCGGAGTTGCTGTCTTTCCGGTGCCGATTGCCCAAACAGGTTCGTATGCAATAACAACATTCCCAAGGTCAGAAGCATTAACGCCTTCTAATCCATTTACAGTTTGTCTTTCGCAGACTTCTTCTACTTTACCGGCTTCACGTTCTTCTAAAAGTTCGCCTATGCAAAGGATAACTTCGAATCCATGTTTAAGAGCAAGCTTAACTTTTTTATTTATAAGAGCATCATCTTCTTTGTAAACATGACGTCTTTCGCTATGACCAAGAATAATAGTCTGTACGCCGAGATCTTTAAGCTGAATAACAGAAACTTCGCCGGTGTGCGCTCCATTCTCTTCGCTTGCGCAATTCTGCGCGCCAAGGCGGATATTAGTGCCTTCGATATAAGCCGATACTGTTTCGAGTAATGTAAAAGAAGGCGCAACAAGATACTTGTGCGTACTGTCTCTTAACTGTGAAACCAGTTCCTGGGCTAACTGCGCTGCATCGTTACGTGTCAGATGCATTTTCCAATTGCCTGCAATATAATAATTTCTACTCATGATAATTTCCTTAAATAACGTGCAATCATAAATATAGAAATACTTAAAAAAAGTATCGCTACACTAACAAGTAATTCAAAAAACATATTAACCTCCAAAAAACCATTTACGTATAATATCAATAATAGTAATAACAGTAAGTACACCTACTATTGTTGATATTAATTCAACGATTTTAATAAATATATTTTCAGGCTTCTTCATAACAACCAAAACCTGATCAAGCGTATCACTCATATGTTGCAAAATTTTTCTGTCTTCGCTGTCCATTCCTAACCCCTGCATACCTCGATGCCGGGTAGTTTCTTGCCTTCCAATAGCTCCAACGAAGCGCCGCCGCCTGTACTAACATGGCTCATCTTTGACGCTAGACCAAACTTGTTAACTGCCGCAACAGAGTCGCCGCCGCCCACCACAGTAGTTACGCCTTTACCGGTTGCTTCTGCAACAAGTTTTGCGACTTCCTCTGTGCCTTTTGCAAAAGCGTCAAACTCAAATACGCCGACAGGTCCGTTCCATACAATTGTTTTTGCTGTTGCCAAAACTTCTTTGTACTTTTCTACAGTTTTTGGACCTACATCCAGTCCCATTAAATTATCGGGAAGATCAAAACCGTCAACCGCTACAGGGGCTGCGGCGGCGTCAAACGAAGCTGCTCCCAAATGATCCAACGGGAGAACAATTTGCGCATTTGCGCTTTGTGCTGCCGCAAGTATTTTTTTTGCAGTATCAATCTGGTCGTCTTCTACTAACGACTTGCCGACTTTATAACCTTGTGCCTTAAGAAAAGTATACGCCATTCCGCCGCCAATTATAAGCGCGCTTGCGTTTTTAAGCAAACTTTCTAAAACTGCTATCTTAGAAGAAACTTTCGCGCCGCCGATAATTGCAACTAACGGTTTTGTCGGGTTTGTTACGATAGGTTCGAGATAATCAACTTCTTTTTCCATTAAAAAGCCCGCAACCGCTACCGGCACAAACTTTGCGATAGAAGCTGTAGAAGCGTGATCGCGATGAGCTGTTCCAAACGCGTCGTTTACAAAAACATCGCCGTAAGTCGCAAGTTCTTTTGCAAGCTTGTCTAAATCCGCAGCTTCTTTTGCAGTTTCTTCTTTATGGAAACGTGTATTTTCCAGCATGATTACGCTGCCGTCCGCCTGGCCTTCGATAAAAGCTTTTTTGCCGTAACAGCCATCCTCGCCTGCGAATACTACAGGTTTGCCTAACTTTGTCTGCAGGTAAGCTGCAACAGGAGCCATGCGGTGTTTGCCTTTAATATATGTATCTTCATCGAATGTTTTATTGTCTTTTTCGGCTTTTTCTTTTGCTTTTTTGGCATCTTTAGAAGGATCGCCCAAGTGAGACATAAGCGTTAAAGATTTAACACCCTGCTCTAAAATATATTGAATAGTAGGAAGCGCGGCAGTGATACGTGTATCATCCTGCACTACCCCTTCTTTCATGGGTACATTAAAATCAACGCGCATGATAACGCGCTTACCTTTAAGGTCTACAGCTTTAACAGTTTTTATCACATCATTCTCCTAAAAACTTAATTCACAAGAATACTAAACCACGGAGGTCACGGAGTAACACGGAGGAAAAGACGAAGCCTTCAAAATAACTCCGTGAAACTCCGTGTACTCTGTGGTTATTCCTCTTCTCGACTTATTTCTTGCTGTCGATATATTTGAGTAAATCGATAACTTTGTTCGAATAACCCCATTCGTTGTCATACCATGATACGACTTTAAAGAATCTCTTTTCGCCGGGGAGATTATTCTGTAATGTTGCCAAGCTGTCATAAATCGATGTAAACGGGCTGTGAACGATATCTGTAGAAACAATTTCGTCTTCCTGGAACTGTAAAACACCCTTAAGATAACTTTCCGAAGCTTTCTTGAAAGCTGCGTTGATTTCTTCTATCGATGTGTCTTTCGCTGTGCGGAAAACTAAGTCTACAACTGAACCTGTAGGTGTAGGTACACGGAAGCTCATTCCGGTAAGTTTACCCTTGGTTTCCGGGAGAACTTCGCCGACAGCCTTTGCAGCGCCAGTAGTAGAAGGAATAATATTGATAGCAGCCGCACGTCCGCCTCTCCAATCTTTTTTTGAAGGTCCGTCTACGGTTTTTTGTGTTGCTGTATAAGCGTGGATTGTGGTCATAAGACCGTTTTCGATACCATAACCTTCTTTTAAGAGTACATGAACGATAGGAGCAAGACAGTTTGTGGTACATGAAGCATTAGAAATAACATGGTCTGTGCTTGCGTTATATTTTTCATGGTTTACACCCATTACAAAGGTGTTAATTGTTTTGTCTTTGCCTTTTGCAGGAGCAGAAATGATAACTTTCTTGGCTCCAGCTTCTAAATGGTCAAAAGCTTTGTCGTCGCAGAACAATCCGGTGCATTCCAGAACATATTCTACGCCTAATTTGCCCCAAGGCAGGTTTTTAAGTTCTCTTTCTGCCATAACGCACTGAATTTCGTTGCCGTTAACGACCAAAATGTCATCTTCGGAAGCGCCAGAGCTTCTTTTTGTCTGAATATCAGCCTTCATTTGACCTTGAGTTGAGTCGTATTTAAGCTGATAAGCAAAATATTTAGCGTCTGTAACGATATCAACAACCGCTACAACGTCAATTTTGTCTTTTCCCAGCAGATTCTGCCCTACCAGTGATTGAAAAACGAGGCGTCCAATGCGCCCAAAACCATTAATCGCAACTTTCATTTAAAACCCCTTTAATTAGTCTGTTTTATACAGATTACAGGAAATTGAAGGTTTAGTCAAGGAGCTATCTTTCATTACCAATACTCGTGGTTTCGCCATGACCAGGATAAACCTTAATCTTTGGATCCATTTCAAACAGGCGTTTTAGGCTTTCAAATAATTGCTGTTCATTGCCTCCGGGAAAGTCAGTGCGCCCATAACCGCGTCTAAAAAGCGTGTCCCCTGTAAAAAGTACGCCTTCCTTCTTGTCCCAAAAAGCGGCGCCGCCGGGAGTGTGACCGGGAAGATGAAGAACCGTCAGCGAACCAATTGTACTGCCTTCTTCAAGCAAAATATCCGCAGGCGGTAAATCCTTCCAATAAGCGTCGATTATGTCAGTGCTCCCCATCGCCGATTTCACACTTAAACAGTGGGTTTTATAAGCGTCAGCTCCCAAATATCCGCCGTCAAGACGATGAATTGCGATCTGTATTTTGTCTTTATAAAAGTCAACCAATTCCGGCACCGCAAAGATATGGTCAAAATGACCATGTGAGAGTAAAATGTATTTAGGTGAAAGCGAGTGTTTTTCCAGAGCAGAAATAATCACTTCGGCTTCACCACCGGGATCGATTATTGCCGCATCACCGTTATCCATCGGATATATCCAGCAATTTGTGGCGATAGGTCCTACAACAAGTTGAATTATATTTTTATTCATGCGTCCCTCCGGGCCGTGTGTCTAGCGGAATTAATTAAGCACTGCAATGCGGCAGCACAGCGGCATGGAGAGATAATAGCATGGGACTTTCAATTTATCCAGTAATCCTCCTTATAGTTATTTTTTGGTATGTTATTGTCCCTCTTACCGGCGGTTTTTTTAACCGTTATAAATGGAAAAAATTCAGGAGCCGTTTTAACGAAATACGTCTGAGCCAGCTTTTAAATTATTCTCAATACACGCAGATGAACGAAAAAAAAGGTTTATTTCGTTTTACCGGAAACATTGAATCTATTACTGACGGTCATACGCTTTGGATAAGGGGAGATGACTTAACAATGCCGGTTTCTATCGAAAAAACTATTTGTTATTTGCTGCCCAAGCATGAAGGAGAAGGACTGCCGGAAGCTCCCGAGCAGATTCGCTGGAATCAAACTTCTACTCTGACAGAAGGAACAAAAGTATTTATCGGCGGAGAGCTGAAAATTAAAAATAACAGATTGAATTTTGTTTCTTCTAAAGAACACCCTCTAATGATTATTTTTTATAACTGTCCTGATGATAAACTCGCTTTTGAAGTTGTGCGCGCTTCCAGAACACGCAATGAATACTGGAATAGTTTTACTCCGGCTTCACTTGTAATAGGCGCGCTTATCCTTGTTTATATAGCAGCTTCGTTTTTAAACCGTCCGGCGTTCCGGCTGACAGTAATTACAGCTTTTGCCTCGATTTTTGTTCCGGCTCTTTCTGTTTTTCCGCCCGGTTTTATATTTACTGTTTTTTACCGCCGCCTTACATTGCTTGCAAGAAGATTACGCGTAACAAGGGATCTTGCTCTTTTTAACCTTCTTCCTAAAGAAATAACATCGCCTCAAAAAACCGCAATCCGCGGCACTATCCGAGCTTATTTTATAGAAGCCTTTGCATGGATTTTATTACTGCTAGGAATAATAATAAATATAGTTTTTATATTTTTAATCTTAATTTTTTTTGAAGTAATCAATTTTTGAATTAAATGATGTTTTTGATAATTGGAAGGAGCCTCGCACAGGTCTTGCAGCGAAGCTTCCAGCAGACTCCGTGCTTCTCTGTGTCTCCGTGCCTTTGTGTGAGTTTTTGGTGTTTCTTCCCAGCGTACACTGCGAGAAGACTTAGCCGTAAAATCCAGCCATTAAACCTCTTGGATTTTTTCTATAACATGGTATAATCATCAAAAGCAATCAACAACCCCGCCCTGAAGGGACAGGGTATGTTGTTCTTAAGAGGTATTTGCATTCGGGATTTAATACCTTTAATAAGCGCCATGAATTTCCCTCGCGCAGCGAGTTCTTGGGGTATTAAACCCCTCAGCACAAATAAACGGAGGCAGGTATGATTTATAGGGAATATGGAAAAACAGGCAAAAAGATTTCTCTGCTCGGTTTCGGCGGAATGCGTTTTAAAAATGTTGACGACCACGATGAATGCGTTCGTCTAATGATTGCAGCGGCAAAGGGCGGCATAAATTATTTTGATACCGCTCCCGGCTATTTCGAAACCAGAAGCGAAACTGTCTACGGCAAGGCTTTTGCAGAAATGCGCAAACAGGGACTCCCCTATTTTTGCGCGACAAAAACATTCGAAAGCACAGAAGCGGGAATCCGCACCGAAATAGAAGGGCAGTTAAAACGCCTTAATATCGATTCTATCGACTTTTATCATATCTGGTGCATTACTACCCTTAATCAATGGGAAAACAGAAAAAAAGACGGTATTATCAATACCTTTAAAAAATTAAAAGAAGAAAAACTAATAAAACATATTTGTATTTCCAGCCATTTAATTAAAAACGAAATAAAAGAGCTCCTGATGGACGACATTATCGAAGGCGTATTGTTCGGTTATTCCGCTTACAATTTTAATACAAGGCAGGAAGCTTTTGACGCGATAAAAGAAAAAAAACTCGGCGCTGTTGTTATGAACCCTCTCGGCGGAGGCGTAATTCCGCGCCACCCTGATCTTTTTAAATTTATCTGCCGCCCGGGCGAAAACACAGCGGCAGCGGCTCTTCGTATTTTGTGGGATCACCCGGAAATTACAAATACCCTCGTTGGTTTTGACACAATCGAACATCTCAATGATTCTCTCGAAGCAATGAAAGAATATAAACCGCGGACTCTAAAAGAATTAGAAGAAACAAAATCTAAAGCAGGCGCTTCGTTCGAAGGCATTTGTACAGGCTGCGCTTACTGCGATAAATGCCCGCAGGGAATTCCTGTTCCGTATTACATGGACACCTACAATCAAAAACTGTTAAACAAAGATTCTCAAGATCCTATCGGCGACAGATTAAAATGGCACTGGAATATAGAAAGATCAGGAGCTGCAAAATGCACAGAATGCGGTCTTTGCGAAAAAGCCTGCACACAGCATATCGATATAATAAAACGGCTTAAAGAGATAGCAGAATAGCCAATAACTCTTCTTCGCTGTCTATTGCGCATAACGAACGCAGTCTCGATAGACTCTGTAAAAAGCTGAATCTTGCTCTGTTATAATTATTTCTGCCTGTAATAAGGAGCGTTGTCGCTTCGCTTAATTCTGATACGGAGCCAAGCGAAAGCCGGTAGCGTTCCATTACAAATTCAAAATGTTTTTCTGTATATTCAAGCGAACGCCGCGAAGACGATATAGTCTGCGCATTCAAAAAAAGACTAAAAAGCGCGCTTCTTAGCTCATGTTCCATGGAGCTGTGCGCATTAATCAAATCAATTGCCGCCATGTCGCGCGCTATTCTGCTTCTTTCTATCCTGTTATTCATAACCCAAAAATCTACCGGTATAGAACCCCTAATTGTAACACCGCCATGAGACGTAGAATTACTGCCGGGAATAAAATTAAAATCTGACGAAAATACTGTTGCGCTTATTACAGGCGAATAATCGCGTAAAGTAAGCGAATAGTTTTTTTCGGCTCTTTGATTATTCAATGACGCTTTTGCAAGCGAAGGGTTTGAAACTGTCATAATATTCCATAATTCATCGTTTAATAAATCCGCCTGTTCGTCAGAAATATCAGCAAACACATTAATCGCATTCTCATAAGCGTCAAAAGCCGGAGATACAAGTTCAAACTGTCCGGTAATACCTGTAATAGATCTAAACCTTGTTATACTTAAACTTAAATTACGCCGCGCTTGATTAAGGGAATTTTCGCGCGATTCCTTGTCGTTTAAAGCTCTAAGTAAATCTCCGCTGTTAATTATCCCGTTTGCAAAACGAATCTCCGCTATAGAAAGCCCCAAAACGGCAGCCTGCAAAGAAGCTTCTTCTGCCTCAAAAGAAGCCATGGCTTCCAGCACAGCATAAAATGCATTATCCGCAGTATCCAATACATTAAAATATTCCGCTAACGCGTCTTTTCTTATACTTTCTACAGCGATAGAACTTATCGCCATTTGGATAAAACTTTTTCCGCCCTGAAAAATTATCTGAGTAACAGAAAAAGACGCTCCCAAAGAAAATGTATCGGATGGATTTACAAATTCCCAATCCCTAAAATATGACGAAGACGCTCTTACATCCGCAGAAACCTGAGGCAGCATCGAAAATAATTGGTTTCTTTCGTCGAGGATACTGCTGCGTATCGCAAGTTCATACCTTGCAAGAGAACGTGAGTTTGCCAGCGCCAAAAGACGCGTTTCTTCGAGAGTTACAGTCTGCGCAAAGGCATTAGCGCCAATTAACATAAAAATAATTAAATACTTCACTTTTATTCCTCACATTTAAATCTTATTCATACCTTAAAGCGTCAATAGGATATAACCTCGCTGCTTTAAGCGCCGGATAATATCCAAAAATAATACCGATAAATGCTGCAAAAAGAGCCGCGGCTGTTACAACAAGCGGATTAATCGCAGTAGGAATCCCTGCCGCGGACATTAGATTACAGACAAGAAAAGCTAATCCGATTCCTAGGATTCCGCCGAGAAGACTGATTATTACAGATTCTGTTAAAAACTGAAAAAGTATATCGATTTTTCTCGCACCTACTGCCATACGAATACCGATTTCGCGGGTACGCTCTGTTACAGAAACAAGCATAATATTCATAATGCCGATTCCTCCGACCAAAAGTGAAACCCCTGCAATTGCGGCGAGCAATGTTGTCAGCGTTCTCGAAGTTGCAGACGCCATATCAATTATATCCGCCTGATTCACAATATCAAAATCTGACTGAGCGCCGTCTATTATATTGCGTGATTCGCGCAGAATAAGATCAGTTTCTTTTTGCGCAGCTTCCATATATTCTTTTCCGGCAACGCTTATTACAATACTGTTTATATTGCGCGAGTTACTAAGGCGTGTCATTGCCGTATCCAAAGGAAGCATTACAACATCATCCTGGTCGTTTCCGCCAAAACTCGCTCCCTTGCTTTGCAGTATTCCTATAACATTAAAGTAATTAGTGCCAATTCTGATCTGTTCTCCAAGAGCGTATTCCGGCTCTCCGAATAAATTTTTTGCAGTAGTGCGTCCAAGAACCGCTGCCCTGCTTCTTAAAATCAAATCTTCTTCGTCAAAAAAATAACCTTGTTCTATTTTCCAGTTTCTTGCAATTAAAAAATCCGGTTCTACTCCGTTAATCGACACAGAAGCGTTTCCTTCTCTGCCAAAAACATTTGCGTTAGACTGAATAACGCCCGAAATCGCGGCGGCAAAACTTGATTCGTCGCGCAGTTTTTGAATATCTCTTTTTGTAAACGCGCTGGAACGCATCATTACCTGCTGACCGCTGCGGTTTGCCTGCCGCCTTGGCATTACCTGCAGTAAATTTGTTCCCATAGCGGTAATCTGCGCTTCTATCGCGCGCTGAGAACCTTCGCCGAGCGCAACCATTATAATTACAGAACCTACTCCGATAATGACGCCGAGGGATGTAAGAAGACTTCGCATGCGATTGCGCAGAATAGAACGAATACAAGTATGCACAAGCTGTAAAATATTCATAAGCGCCTTTGTTTTACTTGTTCGTCAGAAACAAGCAATCCGTCACGCAAAGTAATAATTCTTTTTGTATACTCGGCGAGTTCCGGCTCGTGAGTTACCATAATAACTGTTTTGCCTTTATCGTTTAACTGCTGAAAAAGAGCCATAATTTCTAATGTCATTTCGCTGTCTAAATTTCCCGTTGGTTCATCCGCAAGCAAAAAAGCCGGATCATTTACCATAGCTCTTGCAATTGCCACTCTCTGCTGCTGACCGCCGGAAAGCTGGGAAGGATAGTGATCCATGCGCTGCGAAAGTCCAACTTCGTCAAGAACTTCTTTTGCTCTTTCTTTATTAAATTTTTCGCGGCGGTAAAATAGAGGCAGTTCTACATTCTCAAGAGCCGTTGTGCGGGAAAGCAGATTAAAAGATTGAAAAATAAAACCAATCTTACGGTTTCGTATATATGCAAAAGTATTGGAGTCTGATTTGGATGTTTCTTCGCCGTCAAGAAAATATGTTCCGCTTGTTGGTTTGTCAAGACAGCCTAGAATATTCATTAAAGTTGATTTACCGGAACCTGACGGTCCCATAACAGAAACAAACTCGCCTTCGTTTGCAAAAAAATCTACGCCGCGCAGAGCCCGGACAATTACAGACGCTGTTTTTTTCTTGTTAGAATCCATGCAGTACTCGCGTTTTATCGCGCGCATTTCTATAACAGCGCTCACTATATCCTCTCTCTGAGAATAATCTGAATGTCTCCTATATCATCATCTGTTATTATCTCTGTAAAAGAGCCGTCGCTGATTCCTGTGCGCACCTGCATAACCTGAAGTTTTCCGTCATCTGCGATAAACCAAAGATTGCGCATAACAACAGCGGGAGCGCTTCTGCGCGCAGATGTATTATTGTTCTGAGATCCGGACTGCTGCCTGCCGCCTCCCATGCCGCGCTGGGCGCCGGTTTGAGGTCCCATCATTATTTGAGTAATTCCCTGATTTGAATTTTGCCTCGATGATTGAGATGACTGGGAAGCCTGCTGAGACCTTGCTTCTACTGCGGCGTTCCTTTGGTCTTCGTTCATATTTAATAGGCTAGCATTAAAAACCATTTCGTTAATCTGATCGATAGACAAGGATGTCGGCTGATACCGCAAAGCGGCATTGGGAACCATAATAACGTTTTCGGCGCGTTCAACAATAAAATCTACAGCGCATGTCATTCCAGGCAAAAGAGAGCCTTCTCGGTTTTGTGTATTTATTATAACGGTATACGAAACAACATTATTAGAAACAACAGGCACCATCCTAATATTTTCTACAGTGCCGGTAAACCTGCGTCCGGGCAGGCTTTCCAGCGTAAAGCGCACATTCTGTCCCCTATGAATAGAAGCGACATCAAGCTCGCCGACCGAGGCTTCTATCTGCATTTCGGTTAGATTCTCTGCAATTGTAAAAATACTGGAAGAATTACTATTAGAAGAATCTACGACGGTGTCGCCTACATTAATATTTCTATCCAATACGATCCCATCTATTGGAGATGTTATAAAAGCATATTGATTTATTTCTGTTTCCAAAACCCTTAAAGCGGTCTCAGCAACCGAAAGATCCGCTCTTTGGTTATCCAAAGATGTTCTTGATACCCTTAATTCGTACTCGGAGATAAAACCCCTTTCTGCTAGGATTTCCTGACTGCGGTAATTGATTAGCTGTAATTCATAATTTGCGCGCGCTTTTTGAACAGCCGCATTTTGCTGGGCTCTCTGAAGTCGAAGAACATCGGTGTTAAGCTGGGCGAGGATATCGCCCCTTTTAACAACATCGTTATAATCAACGTGAACCGCTTCTACCTTGCCGCTCATTCTGGGCAAGACTCTGACAGTTGCAATAGGGTTTATGGTTCCGCTGGAAGACACCGTACGTTCAATATTACCGCGGCGAAAAGAGGCGAATTCGTAAGAAGCAGACCCGCTCCTGCCGCCGGAACAGCCAAAAAAGCCAAATGCCAGAATGGCAGTTAACAGACAGAATATTACCTTATTTAAGCGTTTCATTATAATTCCAAAACAACTCAAAAACAGATAAGTTAAGGATTTAGCTTTCTTTGCCTTTCTTTTTTGCCTTCTTTTGCTCACGCTTTTCCTTGAGGGTCTTCTGAGGAGCCTTTTTTGCGTCTTTTTTGTGCATGATTTTTTCTGCCATATAATCCTCCGTATTGGGCTTTACATTATACTCAAAATAGTATAATAATTAGATATTGTCCAGAGGGAAACCTTGAAATTCAAACGGGGGGAACAATGAAGGTATCAGAAGCAGTTACATTATTGGAAGGCCAATTTTTTATCGGCGAAGAAAAAGCGGAACGCGAGGTAGCCTCTGCCTGCGGAGCGGATCTAATGAGCGATGTAATGGCTTTTGTTAAAGACCGTGTATTGCTTCTCACCGGTCTTGTAAACCCGCAAGTTATAAGAACTGCAGAACTTTTGGATATTCATGCCATTATCTTTGTCCGCGGGAAAGTACCCGGCCGGGATATGATTGAGATGGCAGAAGAATCTGATATTATCCTTGCAGGAACCAAACATCCTATGTTTATATCCTGCGGTAAATTATACGAAGCCGGATTAAGAACCGGCGGAACCAGAGCTATATAACTCTCATTTATTAACTGAATTAAACATCCGGCGGGCTTCTTCTTTTGCCTGCTCCACCACAGGTTCGTAGTTGCCCTTAAGGGCGCTTATGTGCTGATTATAAAAAGCAATAAATTCCGGATCATTTAAGGGGTCTATTCGGACTTCCCTTCCCAGCCTTCGCGCAAGTTCTTCTTCTTTTTGACGGAGCTTAGGAGCATATTGCTGACGTATCATTTGCTGGTATTGCGATAATTCGCTTAAATACTGAGAAAAAATCTGAGTTAACTGCTTAAACATAGCAGAAAATTCATTGTTGTTTATTACTGCAGAAAGCCCCTTGCCCAGCTTTTCTATCTTTTTATCGTCTTCCGCTTCCGGCAGGACTATTTGGGTAATAAGCACATCAAATATACCCTGTCTAAAACTGTCTTTTTCTCCTGCGGGCGTTTTCTTTATTTCTTCGGTTATTTCAGCTTCTCCCGCTAAAAAGGCATTTGCTGTTTTTTTGCCTCTCTGTTTGGCTTCGAACTGACTTATGCTGGATTTATCGCTTTTAACGGTTTCTGTCTTTTCCAGAGCGATTTCTAAAGCTGTTTTAATTACTCCCATTGTACATTTTCCCTCTTTATTATAAAATATTAGTGAATAGCAATTTAAGCAAGGGGGGAAGGCTGTCCAAGGGACCGCCTTTTTAATATGAAGGAAGAAGCGGATTTTAAGAATATTATTCGCCTAGACTCAGAAATAAATCAGATTCAGGATTATGATTTACTGCTGGAGAGAATACTGTTCGAAGCAAGAAAAGTCGTAAACGCCGACGCAGGCTCCATTTATATAACAGTTCCGACAGAACCTGACGAAGAAGGACTGGAAAAACTTTCTATTAAGTACTCCCAGAATGATACAATCCAGAAGAATCTTCCGTCAGGCCAAAAAATGATCTATTCGATATTTTCTGTCCCTATTAATGAAAAATCAATTTCCGGCTACTGCGCCTTAAAAAAGACATTGATTAACATACCTGATATGTACAATATTCCGTCAGAAGCTACTTATTCTTTTAATTCGTCTTTTGACGTAATTACAGGGTACAAAACAGTTTCCAGCTTAACGATTCCGCTTGTTGCTACAGATAAAAGGCTGATGGGCGTTATTCAGGTTTTAAACTCCAAAGATAATTCCGGCAGCATTGTTCCGTTTACATCCGATGACGAACTTTTGCTTACGCACTTTGCGACAAACGCAAGCATGGTTTTACAAAGAGCGTATATTACAAGAGCAATGATTCTGCGTATGATAAAAATGTCCGAGCTTCGTGATCCAAAAGAAACCGGCACGCATGTTAACCGCGTTGCAGGCTATGCCGTAGAGATTTATGACCGTTGGGCATACCATCATAAAGTATCTGTAGAAGAAAGAGATAAATACCGCGACACGCTTAAAATAAGCTCTATGCTTCACGATGTCGGCAAGGTCGCTATTTCTGATTCTATCCTAAAAAAACCATCACGCTTTACGCCGGAAGAATACCAGATAATGCAGAATCATACTGTTTACGGCGCGAGTCTTTTTCATGACGAAAGTTCTCCTGTAGACGTACTCGCCAAAGAAATTGCCCTAACGCACCACGAAAATTGGGACGGCACAGGTTACCCCGGTTGGATAGACCCTAACACCGGCGCGGTTGAAAAAGCCGACGAAAACGGCAAACCCCTCGGCAAAAAAGGCGAAGAAATTCCCCTCGGCGGCAGAATAGTCGCCATCGCCGATGTATACGACGCGCTTTGTTCAAGGCGCGTTTATAAAGAACCATGGAACGAAAACGATGTATTAATGGAACTGCGCAAACTTGCGGGCTCTAAATTTGATCCCGAACTGATAGAAATATTTTTTGAAATTCTGCCAAACATAAAACAAACGCAGAATTCATATCCCGAAGAAGCAGAATAGGAGGATATATGTTACCCCCCCCCCCCCCCCCCCCCACCCATTTTTAAAAAAAAATTATATTTT
>WQXI01000034.1 GCA_009784935.1 Treponema sp. | reverse complement strand
TGAAGTTATGCAAAAAGAACTTGATATACTGCGTTTTGAAACCGCCAGTGAAGAATGGTTTGACTTTGTTATAGCCAATCGCCGAAGTATCTGGCAAGGAAAGAAATACGATATTATCTACGGCCCTGTGGCGAACGATACAATTTACCGTACATTAATCGCCTTTGAGACAGGGGAATTATCAAAACAGGAAACAATCGCTAGATTAAAAGTTCGGGAATTGTTCGACCAAATGACTTTTGCAACAGAACGATCTATTTCTTTCTTAAAATACACAGGTTTTTTGGAGGTCGACAATGACTGACACCCAATTCAAAGCAACATTGGAAATGCTAATCCCCCTTGTTGTAAGAGAAATAATGAAAAGCCGTAATGTAACCGAGCAAGAAGCTTTTGAGTTATTGTATTCCTCTTTTTTATACAGTAAACTAGAAATAGAAGACACAAAGTTGTGGCATTTAAGCCAGTTAACTCTGGCAAACCTGCTGAACGAGGAACTTGAAATAGGAAAAATTGAATTTCCAGGAGCATAGTTAAATGAGCGATAATGCTGATTCTAATGACAAGCGAAGTGAGTGTCGCGACCGAGCTTGCTCGGGCATGACCGAACGAGCGCAGTCATCGAAGGGTTCAATACCAGAGGTATTGATACCCTTCATAGCCTATTGCATAGAAGAATACAAATCCGCAAAAAAATTGACAGGAAAGGAAGCCATCACTCTGTTTAAAAAATACGATATTATTAGCTACATTGTTTCATGTTACGGCGCTCTGCACACAATGGGTGGACTTGCAATTACAGAAGATATTGATTCGCTGATTGAGGGTATAGAGCGGAATGCTAATCTAGCTTTGGCATGAATAAAAATAACATGTCCAAAACCCACACCTTCAAAGCCGTTATCCAAAAAGACCCAGCTCAAGACGCTGCATACGTGGCAGTTCCAATCGACATAAAAAAAGAATTTGGCAAAGGACGGCTTGCGGTTCACGCCACTTTTGACAACGAGGATTACCAAGGCAGCATTGTAAATATGGGTGTGAAAAACCCTGACGGTTCAATTTGCTATATTATCGGTATTCGTAAAGATATTCGTGCAAAAATCGGTAAACAGCCGGGAGATACTGTAAAAGTTACGATACGGGAAAGGAAAAAATAAATATTTCCCTGCCTAATTCCTTGCTTGTATTTTTTTTTGATTATTGTATAATCATTGTATGCTAATTTCGAAAATAATACATAATCCGCGCACTGTTTATCTGCTGGTAATGTTTTTTGTGATTATTTTTATTGTGCTTAATATTGTTAATTTCACATATATGAGAGGAATTTATCAAGATAACCTGCACAAACTGATGAACGAAAAAATGAACGAAGCGCAGTCCAGAGTATTAATGCCGCTTAAAGGGCTGGAAGTTACGCTGAAGTTTATATCCGACAATATACAAGAAATGGTTTTGCGCGGCGATAGTATAAACGAAATTTTTAATTATTTAGACGAATGCTCCGACCCCGAAAACAGGCCGAAACTTTCTGTCATTGATTTTAGTTCTGTTTTTGGTTATTTTCCGCAGATTGGAGTGTTTCATGACGGCGGAGATTTTACCGCGCCGGAAGGTTACGATCCGTCAGGGAGACCATGGTTCAGAGCAGGCGCAGAAGGCGGCGGCAATATCAAGTTTGTGCTTTATGTTGATGCGGCTCCGGGAGGGCTGCACACATTTGCGTATGCGCGGGGCATTTACGACCGTAATAATAATTTAATTGCCGTGATTGCAATGGAAGTTGCAACTCATGTTATAACAGATTATCTTCTTGATAAAAATCTTCCCAAAGGCGGTTATGGATTTATTTTAGATGAAAATCTTAGAGTGCTTGCTCACCCTAATCAGGATTTTGTGTTCCAATATTTATCAGAAATAAACAGTGAGCTTGGCGGCCTTATGAATGAATTTAAAAACGGCATTGATATTTCAGCGCGCCGACTGCTTAATTACAGAAAAGAAAAATCAATTGTATTCTGCCAAATACTGGAAAACGGCTGGTATGTAGGTATAATATCAGGTATAAATGAATTTTATGCTGACATGAATACAATGACAATGTTTTCGATATCTATAAGCATCGTTTTGGGGATAGTTCTTTGCACTATAATAATTATTATTACTATTACATGGAAAAAAGCATATCAAGCAAGCCGGCAAAAAAGCACATTCCTTGCAAACATGAGCCACGAAATCCGCACACCGATGAACAGCATTATTGGGTTTTCGGAACTCGCAATTGACAATAATATATCGCCTGTCACAAAAAATTATTTAGATAAAATTAATGAAAACGCAAAAGGGCTTTTACTGATAATTAATGACATTTTGGATATTTCTAAAATCGAATCCGGTAAAATGGAAATGGATAACATTCCTTTTGATATGCAGGATTTATTGGCAAGCTGCCGCAGTTTAATAATGCCAAAAGCTATCGAAAAAAATCTTTTGCTCTATTTTTATGCCGAACCTAGCATTAATGTCCGGCCACTTGGCGATCCCGTGCGTCTGCGGCAGGTTCTGGTAAACCTCTTATCTAATGCTGTAAAGTTTACAAATGTAGGTACTGTAAAACTTATCGTTCAAATAACCGGCAAAACCGAAAAAACTATTACAATGGGTTTTGAGATCAAAGACAGCGGTATCGGCATGACAAGCGAACAAATCTCCCGCATATTTGATCCGTTCACGCAGGCAGAAGCCAGTACTACCCGTAAGTTCGGCGGCACAGGACTTGGGCTTTCTATAACAAAAAAAATAGTAGAAGCTATGGGCGGTAAAATAACTGTAGAAAGCACGCCGGGAGTCGGCAGTAAATTTGATTTTGAACTTACGTTTGATACAGTAAATGTTAAAGACGCTGAATTCGCAGAAAAAGTAATGTTTGATCAACTTGAAAAACCAATTTTTAAAGGCGAAGTTCTGTTATGCGAAGATAATGTTATGAATCAGCAGGTCATCTGCGAACATCTTGCAAGAGTAGGGTTAAAGACTGTTGTTGCAGAAAACGGAAAAATCGGCGTGGATTTAGTACGCAGCCGCATGGAAAAATTGCAAAACAAACAAAGCAGCGAGAAACAATTTGACATAATTTTTATGGATATACATATGCCTGTTATGGATGGGCTTGAAGCTGCGGCAAAAATCCTTGAACTTGATGAGAATATTCCAATTGTAGCATTAACAGCTAATATAATGTCTGATGACCGTGAGATATACAAAACAAGCGGTATGTTAGATTATGTTGGCAAGCCGTTTACTTCACAGGAACTATGGCGGTGCTTAATGCGGTTTTTTACACCCCTAAACTGGAAAAAAGATGACATACTTTATCGGGCGCAGGCTGATAATGAACTCACACAAAAACTAATAAATATATTTGTAAGAAATAACCATGACAAATATACACAAATAAAAAATGCAATAGATTCTGATGATATAAAACTGGCGCACAGGCTTGTACATACTTTAAAAAGTAATGCCGGACAGCTTGGCAGAACTCTTTTGCACCAGATTACAAGCGAAATAGAAAAATCACTTAAGAACGGTGAGAATGCTATTACTTTAAAGCAGTTGGAAGCACTGGAAAAGGAACTAAATACAGCAATAACCGAATTAACTCCGTTAGTCAAGGAAGCGCAGCGCCCTGCGGATTTGCAGGCGAATCTTGCGATCGATAAAGCGGCAGCGTTAAAAATGCTCGAAGATCTAGAGTCCAATTTAAAGGGAAATAACTTTGAAAGCCTTTCTTTCACCGCAGGATTACTGCAGATACCAGGAAGCGAAGAATTAATCCGCCAGATAGAAGATTTTGATTTTAAACTTGCTATGGACACGCTGGCAGAATTAAAACGCTCTTTATAGAAACTTTCCATAAAACAACCTCATTTAAAATATATGCTATTATTACTAAAACTTGCAAATTCAATCTGTACAAAACAGCAAGTATATAATACTATAAAGTATGCTGGATTTCTTTAGTTCATTTGCGGTATTGGTAGTTCTTTTTGTTCTGCTTTTAGCCGGGTGTTTTGTTTTTCTTATTACAAAAATAATTCTCAGTGTTATTAATACAGAAAAAAGAAAAGCGAATGAACAATTAATTTATAATACCGCAGATTCAATTAATCATCTCATAGAAGTAAAAAATATTAATAACGCAGAAGAATTGTCAAAACTCGTTAATCTGCCTAAAAAAATGACTCTGACAAAAGAAGAAAATGATTTTTATATAAAATATAAAAACCTTACCTATAATGTAAATACCGGGAGATTCAAACTGGATCTTGTATAAGAATTCTGTAAAATACAGCTTGTAAAACCGCAAATCATGTTTTAGAATACTCCTATGAACAAAGAAAAACTAAAATTAATTGTTATTGGAATAATACTTTTATGTCTCGTTTGCGCTCTTGTATCATGCTGGAGTTTATATTCATGTTATTCCTGCAAAGGTACAGGGAATTGCGGCACTTGTAACGGCACTAGATATATGTGGAAGGATAACGAAAGAGGAATTAGAGAAAGAATTCCCTGTACCCAGTGCAATCTAACGGGGAGTTGTCAAAGATGCAGAGGGACACAGCCTATCCGGCGAGCATTCTTCCCATTAACGGAATTAAAATAAATGTAGCTATCGAGCTTCCAAGACTGGAAAGAAAAAAGACCAAAAGCGCTTTTGTGATTCTGTTGCGGTACCAGCCTTTTAAACTGGCTGTATCTCCTGTTATATCCTGAACATCAGAAACACGAGGTTTACTGATCGTTATCTGAACAAGACCTGATAAAATACCGACGCCGATAAAAGGCGTTAGAGTCGTAATAGGCGCTCCAAGGAACGAAACTAAAATCGCAAGCGGATGTCCAAGCGCTATAATTGCGCCGATTGCGGCAAGCGAGCCGTTCCATAATATCCATTGCGATATCATCTCAAGTCCGATTTCGGAGCCCTTGGTAATAAAACCAACTGCAAAAAGCGCGATTATAACCGCAGGAATAATAAATTTTACCGCTTTAGAAAAGAATCCCGGCAGAGGAATTATATCCAATTCGCTTACATCCGCTGTTTCTTCGCCGGCAGCAAGCTTTTTTAAATAAGCAATCATACCGTTCATATGTCCGGCTCCGACTACTGCGGCAATTTTCTGCGGCTTTCCGTTCTCTGCATTTGCAGACGGCGGCATTATAGAAGTCCAAATTTTAGAAGCAAGATACCTGTCTCTTTCGTCAATTAAAACAGCTTTTACGCCAGGCAGATAATCTGCAAGTTCGTTCATCATGCCGTCAAGTTCATTTTTATCTTTTAGATTTTCTATTTCCTGTTCATTGAGTTTTTCGTTTGTAAAAGCAGAAGCAAGAAGCGACGCGAGGAGTTTACACTTGCTCCACAAACCGCACCTTGCCCATGCTCTGCGAAGCGTTGTATGCACTTCCCTGTCGCAAAGACTATACGGCAAACCCAATTCCTTTGCGGTTTCTATAGCGGTTTTCATTTCTTCGCCTGGTTTAACACCCAGTTCGTTGCCGAGCCGGCGCTGAAAACTCGCGAGAACTAAATTTGCGATTAATAAAAAACCTTTTCCTTCTTTAAAAACTTTAGAAAGATTAAGTTTTTCCCAGCTATCCTGCTGGGTCATAGAATTGTACCGGACCTGATCAAGTTCTACACAGACAATATCCGGCTTTTCTTCTTGAATAATATTTTTTACTTCTTCTATGCTTTTTTGCGAAACATGAGCTGTACCGATTAATTTAAATTCCCTGTTGTTGAGAGTTAATGTAGTTGTACTGCCGCTCATCTGGATTCCCTGATGGCAAGACCCCGTTCTTCTATCATCATATTAATTAGGCTTGCTTCCATAGTTCCCGGAATCGCTATTTCCTGCGCCGACAAAAAATACCTATCCGCTAAATTTCTGTTTCCCCTGATATCATAATAGGAAGCAAGATAGTAAAGCATTCTAGATTTTGTATACAGGTTTCTTTCGTTATCTATTAATACAGTAATATTAGAATCACCGGCTAAATCGTGAAGCAGTCTCAGCATTGCATGGTCCAGCGAATCTCTGGGAGCTGTCCGCAGAACCTGCGCAAGAAACTGACGCGGGTCAGCCTGTCTGCCTGCTCTCATCCAATTAAGAGCTGCCAATATTGCATAACTGTATTCTCTCGGAGCTTGTCTGTAAGCTTCTAAAAAAGAATCTCTTGCAAGCGCCCATTGTTTATTTCTCATTCTTATTACACCAAGAGCTTCGAACGCAAAATAATAATCCGGCTTAAGCCTCGCCAAAATTAAATAGTCTTGTTCTGCGCCGGCATAATCGCCTATTTCATCTTTTAAAGCGGCAGAATAAACATATGCCATAAAATTATCGGGAGATACTCTTATAGCGCGGTTAAAATGTTCAAGAGCTTCCGGCTTGCGGTTCACTTCCATTAGGGTCTGCGCATAATCAACAATAATCCAGTAGTTATTTGGTTCTAAAGCGAGAGCCGCGCTAAAATCAGAAAGAGCATCGTTATGAAAACCGGAACCCCTGTAAAGCCTTGCCCTTTCCTGCAATGGACTCGCCCATTCGGGGTATAAAGTAATTGCCCTGTTTAAGAGCCTTTCGGCGCTTCGCGGATCTCTTGAATACCTAAAAACAGAAGCGCGGCCGACAAGAGCTTCTGCATTGTCAGGTTCTGCGGCTAATGCTCTGTCAAAATAACCTGCGGCAACCCTCAGGTTTTGGTTCCCGAGACTAATATTTGCTAAATCATTTAAAGCTCTTGTATGGTTAGCGTTAATAACGATAACCCTTTCCAAAAACTGTCTTCTTTCGCGTTCTCTGTTTTCTATCGCCGCAGAATCCGCCAGAACCATAAGAGCATCGGTGTTATTCCTGTCAGAAGAGATAATAGCGTTTGCTATCTGTTTGGCTTCTGCAGGCCTTCCTGCGGCATTATAAATAGAAGCCCGCATAATGCGAATTTCGGTTCTTTGCTGATAATCCTGCGGAAGATTGTTAAACAGCGCCAAAGCGGCTGTAAATTCTCTGCGCCCCAAATGCCCGGCAACTTCGGTTAAAATTGCCTCCGGGTCACTTTGCTGACCTGCCGCCGCAATGGAAAAACCAAGAGAAAAAACTAAAAATAAAATCAGCCGTCTTAAACGGCTTCCAATGAACATATTTTTCATGCTATTATATACTATACAATAATTAATAAACCGGCAAGTTACAAAAAAAGAGGCCGCCGGGTTTAGTTTTACAAGGGGTTAGAACGCAAATGAAAAAACCTTTAGCGTCAAAAATATTCGGTCTTGCTGTCCTTTATTGCATAGTTTTCTGCATTTTGGTAGTACTGCAATTTTCCAATCAGGGAACATTTTCGCTTCCATCCGGAGGGATGACTATAAGGGGCAGATTCGCAGACGATAGTTCTGCCGAAGAAACCCGCTCAATCACAGGCGGAATAAAGGTTTTTTACGGCGGGCTTGAATTTACCTTAAAAGAAGAACGCGGCAAAGGACTAATGCTTTCCAATAACGGCGTTAATACGGCAGTAAACCCCGAGTTTATAAACTTTACAGATAATTTAGCGCGGTTCACCTTGCCCGGCGGAACAATCATTACATTCAATTCGCTGGATACAGTAAGAGGAACCGAGCTTCAGATCAGCGCGGAATTTGCCGGAAATATATCAGAAGTAATAATTCCTATAATACCAAGGCGTTCATCTTTAATTCAGGATTCCGGACAGCTTGGAATTATGTACAGCGGCTCACGTTATGTATTTAGCAGTTTGGGGCAGGAGCTGGAAAACGGCACTATCATTTTATCCAGAGACAATTCATTTATTTCGTATAGATCAAGAGGCAGGCAAAGAGCGTTTGATCCTTCGGACTATGTAATCGCGCAGGAACAAAATTACGCGAATGTTATGAGAAGCTGGCAGGATTCAAACTTTACGCAATGGAATCAACAGCCTTCTTTACTTCAGACCGAAGACGATATTATCGCATACCTTGCTCAGGCTTTACAGAGAGGAAACTTTTCGGCTGCGTCATTAAATGTGCCGCGTGATTTTAGAAACAGCCAGCGTCACAGCCACAGGTCTTCCGGTTATGTCGGAGGAATGTCAAACGCTTACCGTTCGTTTGCGGCGACAGAGAACGAAAAAATGAACCAAATTACAAGACTGATAAGAGCAAGGTCGCTTGATATTCTAAAAGAAGAACACTTACTTGATTATTTGTTTACAAGAAGCAATATGGTTCTTGCCAACGAAGTAATCGAACTTATAATTAACGCAAGACCGGATATGCTGATTTCTGATTACAGCCCTGGTCTACTTGAAATCTTTTATGATTTAAGGCGCTGGCGCCCGGAAGCAAATAATCCAATCGAACATTTAACAGATCAGTTACTTATAAATATTTCAGAAAACTTAAGCAGAGACCCGGAACAAGATGCTGTTTACGCTTCCAGCTCAGAAGGAAATATTTCTGATTACAGCGCGCGTCTCGGTAAAGCTTTAGTTTACTGGGCAGAAACAACGCAGAACGCAGAGTGGACAGCGATAGGACGTTCGCTTATTTTGTCCGCTGTTTCTACAGGCAGCGCAGGCAGGCTTCATAATATATTAAAACCTTCGGACTATTACCCAAGAGCAGCGTGGCTTACTAACTCCGGGCATTGGGCATGGACAGTTTCACCTAACATAAGGGCAGTTGACGCAGGAAGCAGTATTAACCTTGCTGTCACTTTCCCTGTTAATATGACACATCACATTATTATTCGCGGAGTAAGACCTTTCCTTGGCATACAAATCCATGGCATGGCGTGGAGATCTGATCCTCAGTTTGAAATTTACGATTCGTCAGGCTGGATATATTATCCGGAAGAACAAATATTAATTTTAAGGCTTAGACACCGTTCTACAATAGAGAATGTCAGGTTGATCTACCGTTATGAAGAGCCGGCAGCGCCTCGGGTAACAGAAGACGCCGAGGGTTCTGTTGACTAAACAGACATTTTTTACTTTATTAATAATTCTTTGCGTAAGCATATTATTAACATTGTGCTTTATAATTTTTACTTGCGCAGGAAGCGGTAAAGCTGGAGCTAGAAGCAAAACAGAAACACAAATAGTTATTGAACCCGAGCTGGAGCCCGAAACCGAAAACGATGACGAAGAAAAAGAAGAACAACAGATTATTTACGGAAGCGCAAATACACAGCCGCGCGTTTCACATCAAACGTCAGCTGTATCATCATCCGGCTTAAGACATATCCGAGGCAGGGTTAATACTTCCGAAATAAACCCGGTAAATTTTGAAAACCCTGACATAGAAATTTTAAAACAGATGGGCGCAGACCCGTATTTAATTTCTTTTTTTTCCGGCGAACAATTTTACAAAAACGCCGATTACGACAGGGCAATAACCGAATACACAGCTTCGATTAACCGCAACAGTGATTTTCCCGCAAGTTTTGTATCGCGCGGAAACGCATATATGAGAAAAAGAGACTACAACCGCGCGATAGAGGATTTTTCGCGCGCGATAAGACTTGACGGCACCAAGGCAGAATATTACAATTACCGCGGTTTTGCGAGAATAGAGCTTGCTTTATCAAGAAATACCGGCGAGTTTAACACAGCAATAGAAGATTTTACGCGCGCGCTTTCGATAAACCGTAATTACATAGACGCATTAATTAACCGCTCTCATGCATTTTATCAAACAGGAAATTTTGACAGAGTCATAGAAGACTGCGATAACATAATAAGGCTGGAACCTTTAAACGCTGTAATATGGAATAGACGCGGCAGCGCTTGGTACAGAAAAGATGACGATGACAGAGCAATAAGAGATTTTTCCGAAGCGATAAGAATTAACCCTGGTTATGCGACCGCCTACCGTAACAGAGGCAATGCGTATCAGAGCAAAGGCGACACAGAAAGAGCTGCCGCGGATTTTGCGGCAGCACAGCGTTTACAAAGCCGTTAAGTCAGCATTTTTATTGAATAACCTGATCCAAACCTTCTCTGTACAAACCGTCAAGCTCATTACGTATCTGTTCTTTTACGCGGTTAGGAATAGAAGGCAGATTAGAAAAATATCTAAGAACGCGTATTCCTTCCGGCGCAAGCGGCGGTCCCGAAAAGCGGCAAAGACTTGCGATGGATGACGAAGCTGCCAATACAAGCTGAGGATCTACATTTGGATTATTTGGAGAAAGCAAAAAGTTATATGAATGAAAAGACCTTCCTGTAGGATCAACGCCGATTCTTCCTATTGCTTCGGCGCACGCGCTTCTTACAGACGGTTCCGGATCCCTGTCAAAAATATTCCAAAGGAAAGGAATCGTTTCGCGCGAGCCGACATAACCAAGCAGGTTTATAAGCCTTACACGCTGAGTCGGTTTTACTGCCGGACGGACAGGCGAATAATGCGGATTGTTAAGGAAGAACCCAACCATTTCCATTATATACGCGACATATGCGGGTTCATTTGTTCCAAGCTGTCCGCTTCTGATAGCTGCAAAAATTTCGTTATACACCCTGTCTTGTTCAATATCATGATAACGGCTGTTCTGCCCTGTCCATGGCGAAGGAGGCGGACTGCCCATTCCGTAATCGCCTTCCGGCTCAAAACCGTAATATCTGTTACGGGGAATTGTCCGCCGTCTAATATCTACCTTATAAACGCGGATAATATTATCCGTTCCGCATGCCCAAAGAAGCCCCTCGTCACATAACGCAGGAACTCCAGAGCTGACAGTCTGAAGCCTATGAACAAATCTTCGTCTTCCTTCCGGCGTAAACGAACTTATTCCTCTAATCGTTACCGAATAAATACCGCGTTCGTCATATATCATGTGCGCCTGGCCAATTGTCAGGTTAGCAGGTCCTCTTTCTTCTGCAGCTTCGTGAGTATTCCTTGTCCAAAGCGTTTCGCCCTGCGCATTTAAACAAAGAACTCTGCCGTCTCTAAGCGTTACAACAAACTGAGCGCCGTTGCTTTCTGACGCGACAGGAGGTCCGGGTAATGCTCTTAGGCTCTGCCTTGAAAGTTTGCTTCCCCTTCTTGCGCTGTCGTTAAAATAAATTTTTTCCATTTCGCCGGCTTGGTAAAATAAAATATAACTCTGCCTTGCGCCTTCGTCTAAAGAAACAATCATTACAGGAAGCCTGTCGAGCCTGATTCGTTCTACACTGCTAAACTGATGAACCTTAACAAAATCCATGTTCTGTAAAACTGTAGCGGCGCTTCCGGTTCTGTCCAAAACAGGAGCAAACGCGATCGGGCTTTCTAAATCTATTGTCCAAAGCGAATTGCCGGAAGCTGTACGGCAAGTCATTGTAGAATCGAGAGAAATAAAAACTCTGCCGTCCCATCCGACAACAGGAGGATAAGTAATCGGCTTACCGAGATTTAACCGCCACAACTCACGGCCTACGCGGTTAATCGCCATAAAAACACCTTCGGTGTTGCAGATATATGTAGCGGCTTCGTACGATCTTGCGATATGCGGAACAGCTGTTCCTCTTGCGTCAAAATTCCACAAGGGTGTACTGCTCATAAAGAATGATCTTACCCTTCCCGCTTCTCCGACAAGCACAACAGAACCTGCCTGCAGGTGCGGTATACCTCTTACCGTATCGCCGATAGGCGCTTCCCACATGGGAGCGGCTCCGACATCTGTTCCTGCAACATCAACTCTCTGCTGTGCAGTTAAACCTGCAGACATTAAAACAAAAAGCGCGGCAAACGATAAACATATAAATAATTTATTTTTCATAATCATAAATATCTTCCTTACATCCTATCTGATTTTCACAAACTGAGAAAATCCCAATATTTCGGAACGGTAAACAGACGGTCCGTCAAAATTTCTTCCGCAGGGCAGTATACCGTTTATAATATCAAATGATGTGCGGTTTGCGTTAAAAACCAAATGCAAGCCCGTCTGCTGAACCGAAGTCTGCGCCGGCAGTGTTTCTTCTAGAGTTAAGCTGACGCCGACTGTCGCGTCAACGCGCACCTGCTGTCCTCCGATACTTAAAACCCTGTTCGCAAAACCCATGTATGTATAAGTGCCTGTTCCGTATCCTTCATAACGCAGAGCATTCTGCTGTTTATGCTCCCACGTATCATATCTTTCTACCCTGACGCTTCGATCTGCTCTAAACTCGATAATACAGACAACAGGACCATCCGGCATATTCAAGGTAGACTGCCATGTTCCCAAAAGATAATTTGGAAGCGGCACTCTTTCTGCCGCCTTTGCGCAGAAATTAGAAATAGAAATTTCGTTTAAAGTGCGCGCTTGTTCATTGTATTCATTAAGAACGCGGTTGTTTGCGTCAAATGTCCTTGCCGATAAAACAAAATTGTTTCCTTGTCTGGAAATCGAAGCCCTGACAACAAACTCTGCCCCGGAATCGCCCTGTACAACAGTAATCGTACCCCAAGTGTTAAACTCGGCAACAATTCTGTTTGTAAGATTCGTTGCATCCGCAGCAGTAACTCCGCCGCCGGCAGTCTCAACAGCGGCTACCCCGACAACCGGAATCCTCTGAGCATAAATAAAACTCATGGAAACGGCAAAAAATATAAAAAACAGCGCTTTTCGTTTCATTAATTATATCCTCTTATTAACAAAGAACATTATAAGGCAATTCTGTCAAAAAAGCAATTTATATTAACTGCCTGCATTCAAAGTAGAACCGTTTTTCGGCAGAATGCCCCATAGAAAAGCTTTTTCGCGGCAGAGGTCCCAAACGGGCAACAGTATCAAAAAGACCCGATTTTTGAACCGGCGGAAGCAGAATTCCGGCATTTTTGCCTACGGCGAGGCGAAGCACCTCTGCCTCATCATGAATATACTCGATTAAAAGCGGATCGTTCTTTGCATACTCGTCAAGAAGCGGCTGGAGAGACGCAGTGGCGATTCCTCCCAAATTTGTGCTTACAAGCGCATATCTGCCGCCGCAAATCACCCCAAAAAGATTGCCGTCAAAAGGCTGTCGGACTGCTTCTGCAAGCTCTTCTGCGCTCTTAAACGATTGACAGGAAAAACCGGGCAGCGCAGATAACAGCGAAACTATCCCGTCATAATCAATATCAAAAACAAGGCGGTGAATAGGTTCAAATTGAATTGCCGGATCATAAATGTTTTCTATCTCGGCAAGCGCATAACGGCATGGGTGCTCCGGCAGCCCTTCGCCCTTATAAGCGGCTTTTATTTCTTCCCAAATTCCTTTGGCTGCAGCAAGCGAATGATTACCGTCGCCAACCGCAAACAAAAACGGCTTTTCGCAGTTATAGCGGGTAACCGAACGGCGAAAAAGTTCTTCGAGCTTTTCTGTAATAAAAGATATTTCATTTTCAGAATCTATAAACCAGCCTTTTACACTGCCGGAATCCATCATTAACTGCGTATCGTAAACAGGAGATTTTTTCTGTGCAAATTCTCCAAGGCGCGGAAGCAAGCAGTCACTGTCGTTGCCTTCAGCGCTATCGTCATCAATCAACAGCAAGACATGGGGGAGCTCAAGCGGAGCGCCTCTGCGGATATCCATTCTCGGAGGCAGACGTTCTGCCACAGTGCCTTCTGTACTGCGAATCAAAGGACGCGCATTTGGCTGCCAGTCATACTGTTCAAGATCGACAGCGGCAATAAGCCCGCGGCGTTTTTTTTGGTAAGGCGTATCTCTTTCGGTATAAATAAAACCCAGCCTTGGCTTTTCTAATGTACCGTCGCTAAGATATTTTTTCATTGTTAAATGAATATCAGATATTCTTTGCGAGATATTTTCGTCAGATAGAAATACTTCGGGGATTATCATGTTCAAGGTCGAAGGCGCGCCTTCTGCGGCAGTTTTTGCCTTTTCCCAGTAATCCCGATCCTGTGTAAACTGATCGCACGCAATAACAGGCCACGCGCCCGAAGCGGTTTTTGGCAGTATTACCGACGGAACTTCGATTCCGATTGTATTAAGTCTTTGTTTGCAGCTCATATTAAACATTGTAGCGGATTATTAACATTTCTACTATAATCTTCTTATGCAGGTAATGCGTACGTCTGCGTCACAGCAGCAGCACCAAAAAATGAATCCTCAAATGCTTCAATCCATTAAATTGATGGAAATGCCAATTGCAGAACTGCGCGGAAAAATCGAACAAGAACTCGAAAAAAACCCTGCGCTCGAATTAATCGAAGATAAAAGCACTGTTCCTCTGGAAGAAATAAACGAACGGCACAACCAAAAATACGAGCTTTTCGAAACCACCTCTGATCCGGGAAGAAGGGGCGCTAAAGCATCAGAAGACCATCAGCGGTTTTTAGAAGGCGTATTAACAAGACCCGAAACACTACAGGAACATCTTTTGCGCCAATTGCAGCTTGAACCTGCCATCATCGATGAAGAAATAAAAGCAATTGCAGAAACCCTTATTCAAAATCTTAATGAAGACGGCTTTCATAAAGAAAAGCCGCAGACTCTTTTTCCTTTAGAGCAGCCGCGTCTTAACGAAGCGATAGAGCTGGTTCGGGGGCTTGAGCCGCAGGGAACATGCACCAGCGATTACCGTGAGTCGCTTATGGTTCAGATCGAAAATTCACTTGACGCTCCGGCAGAAAATTACGAGATTAGTAAGGTGTTAGAAAACTTAGAACTTGTTGAACGGGAAAAATACAGTGTTCTTGCAAAGAAGATCGGTCTTAACGAGAACGACACCCGTCAGCTATGCGAATTTATAAAAACTCTTTCTCCTTTTCCGGGACGGGCATTTGCTTCTATGTCAGAGGTTAGGTATGTTGTTCCGGATATAAAAGTTGTAAGGGATAATAACGAATTAACAATCAATCTTAATGACGAAGCTTTTCCTGTTCTCGGCATTAATCCAAATTTTGAAAAATTCGGCGAAAGTGACAATGCA
Organism: Treponema sp.; assembly: GCA_009784935.1. Taxonomy (GTDB): domain Bacteria; phylum Spirochaetota; class Spirochaetia; order Treponematales; family Breznakiellaceae; genus WQXQ01. The sequence goes on along the minus strand of WQXI01000034.1, from coordinate 8,994 downwards.
TCTGCCAGAGAATTTGCCCGCGAAAATATCAGGGAAGCGCGCCTGTTTATAAACCATCTGAGCCAGCGAAGCCAGACTCTAATCCGGGTTGCCAATGCAATACTTGAGTTTCAGAGGTCCTTTTTTATGAACGGTCCAAAATACCTCGCTCCTTTAACGCTTGGAGATATCGCAAAAGAATTAAACGTGCACGAAACGACAGTTTCCCGAACCGCAAACGGCAAATATATTCAAACTGAGTGGGGAATCTTCGAAATAAGGTATTTTTTTACCAATTCTATAAGCGGAGCGGGGTCAAGCGGCTCTAAATTCTCAAAGGAAAGCGTAAAAGAGATAATAAAAGAAATAATTACCCAAGAAAACCGCCTTCTTTCGGATCAGGAAATTTCTGACATTTTAGGCAAAAAAGGAATTGCGTTAGCACGCCGAACCGTGGCAAAATATAGAAAGGAACTTGATATGGGTTCCTCTTATAACCGTAAAATACCGGGAGGTACAAAATGAACTTGGATATCAAAGCAGTACATTTTTCACTGCACGACGACGCTAAAGATTACCTTAATAAAAAAATAGAAAGACTTAGAAATGCAGAAAACATGATCGTAGATCTTATAATTTCTATAAAGAAAGAAAAAGATTTTAACGCTGACGCAACCGTTAATTTCCGCTGGGGCGTTTCTGTTCATGTTTCGGAAGAAGACTTTGAACTTACCAAAGCTATCGATAAAATGATCGATAAGCTCGAAGCCAAAATTACAAAGGAAAAAGAAAAAGTAAAGGAAAAACGCTAGGCTTAAATGGAAAGCAATTACACTGCCCGGCTGGAAAAAATTTACAAATGGATGGCTGACGAGAATATTGCCCTTGTAATGCTGGAAGACTGCGAAGCAAGACGGGATCAAAATATCCGCTGGATTACAGGCCATCCGGGCGACGCTTTACTTTTTCTATCGCAGGGCAAGGCTATCCTTGCCGCATGGGACGTTAATCTCGCAAAACTATACGCTTTGCATTCTGGCGTGATGATTGCTTCCTACAATGACTTTGACCGCAAGCCTGCCAAAGCGATAGCCGCTATTGCGCAAAAGCTGGGTATCCCTGCAGGTTCAAAAATAGAAATCCCTCCTGTAACACCCTACCCTGTCTTTTTGGATTATGTCGGCGAACTTACAGACTACGATATTTTATGCAGAGAGAACGGCATTGCGGCAGAAATAAGAAAAATGCGCGCCGTAAAAGACGAAGAAGAAATTGCAATGATCCGCAAAGCTGCGAACATTACCAATGAACTAATCGATTCTATAGAAAAAAACGTAATCTCGGGAAAAATAAAAACAGAAGCAGACGCCGCTTTATTTATCGAACTTGAATCGCGCAAATCCGGCTGCGAAGGAACCAGCTTTGAAACCCTTGCGGCAGGACCTGAGCGCAGCTATGCGATTCACGCTTTTCCTGCATGGACAAACGCGCCCTTCGGCACAGACGGGCTTTCTATTCTTGACTTTGGGGTAAAGCTGGGAGGGTACTGCACAGATGTGACTCTCACTTTTGCCCGCAATTTGGATCCCAAGCAGGAAAAACTTGTAAACCTTGTAGAAAAAGCGTCAAAACTTGCAGTTTCCATGGCACATAACGAAGTACGGGCAAAAGACATTGCGGCGGCAGTTGATACGCTTTTTTCCAGATCCAAAAAGAAAATGCCCCACCGCCTCGGGCACGGCATTGGGCTTGAGGCTCACGAATACCCATCCTTGGGAAATTCAAGCGAAAACGAATGGGTTTTCTCTCCTGGGATGACCTTTACAATAGAACCGGGTCTTTACCACCCGCTGCTTGGCGGCTGCCGTCTGGAAAATGACTTCCTGATTATAGACGGGTCTGCAGGGTCTGCAACTCCTCAACCGCCGGAAATGCTTACAAATGCCCGCATTATAAGGCTCTAGGTATTTCCGCGCAAATACGCTAATATTAACATTATGAAAGTATGGGTTAAATTATTAGTTGGCTGCGTATTAGGAATGGGGATTGGCTTTTTTTTGCCCAATACCGAAACTGTTTTTGGTGCTCTCGAATGGCTGCAGAAACTGGCTCTTGGCATTGGACGGTACGCGGTTATCCCTGTTTTGGTTTTTTCTCTTACAGTTGCGGTTTATGAACTCCGCATGGACGATCAGTTCTGGCCGATGGTTCTAAAAAACTTTGTTTTAATTGTCGCAGCTTCGTTCTTCGTAATTTTTACAGGTATAATTGTAACTTCTATTTTTTCGCCGGAAAGAATCCCAATAGAAACTTTCGAACAAATGGAAGCGATAGGGCTTAATCCGGGAAACAATGTACTGGAACTGTTCCCTTCTAATATGCTAAGCGTTCTTACAGGAAGCGGAATTTACTTGTTTCCGGTTTGCGTATTTGCGTTCTTCCTTGGTATGGGTTTAAATTATGACAGAAACTATTCCAAACCTGTTATTTCGCTTGTCGATTCGCTTTCCCGTATTTTTTATCATATTGCTTCTTTCTTTTCCGAAATCCTCGGATTTATGCTGATAGTTCTTGCAGCGTTTTGGGCAGTTCAGTTCGGCGAACTATTACAGGCAAAAGTTTTTAGAGACTTAATAATCTTATTGGGTGTATTCAGTATTATTCTGTGCTTCGGTATTTTACCGCTGTTTTTATACCTGTTAAAGCCAAAAGTAAATCCTTGGCGGATTCTTTACGGTTTTTTAGGTTCCGCTATTGCAGCATTTTTTTCGGGAGACATTAATTTTTCAATTCCGGTTCTTCAGCGATATTCAAAAGAAAACTTCGGCATAAGGCGGCGCTCCAGCGCGCTTTCGCTTTCTCTTTTTGCGACATTCTGCAGGTGCGGCAGCGCAATGGTTGCGGCGGCTGCATTCATTGTAATTATAAAATCGTATTCGTATTTAAGAATAGGTACGCTCGATTTATTTACTATCGGCTTTTACGCCTTTTTAATTTCGTTTGTTCTCGCGCGTCATCCCGGCGAAGGCGCGTTTATGGCGCTTGCGGCTCTTTGCTTAATTTACGGCGGCGGCGAACACAAAGCGGCGTACTTAATAATGAAACCCATTGCTTTTTATCTAATAGCAATCGGAACATTTATCGATGTTATGCTTAATGCCTTTGGCACATATGTGCTGGCGCGAACCAACGGATTTATCGAAGAGAAAAATCTCGTGCACTTTATTTAAAGCTTTATGAAAGAAGACCTCACGCAGAGGAAATACTTTAGATGAACTCTGAAGAACTCTTAATACAGGGAATTAATATTCTCTGTAAAGAAAATATTAATATTGATAACCTAATATCTCCGCGAAGAGAAGAGATTATCTCTGCTCTTAATCGGTACATAAAAGAAATCGAAACATTTAATCCCGCCTACGGACTTGTGGGAACAGACAACATCGAGGAATTAATCATCAAGCATATCCTCGATTCGCTTGCTCCTTTAGGGATAATCTCCCGTTTTCTTAACCTCTGTGCCTCTGTATCTCAGTGCGAACCGCTTCCAGATAAAATTCGAATCGCAGATGCAGGCTCAGGCGCCGGACTCCCCGGTATCCCTTTGGCTATTGCTTTAAATCAATGCGATTTTACACTTATCGAACGCATGAAACGCAGAACCGGTTTTTTATTCAATACAAAGGCTGTATTGCCTCTTTCTAATATAACTATAGAAGAAAGTGAACTGGAAAATGTACAATGCGCTCCTTTTGATCTGATCACTTTTAGAGCTTTTAAGCCAATGGAGCCAAAATTGCTTAAAACGCTGTTTAAAGTATGCAAAAAAGGCGGAATTATTGCTGCATATAAGGGAAAATACCAAAAAATAGAAGCCGAAATGGCTGTTTTTCAATCTAAAACAGAATGGGAGGCTATTCCTTATGCCGTACCCTTTTTAGACGAAGAAAGAAATATACTTGCGATTAAAACAGAATAATATTAAAGTTAATTATTAATCTGCCGATAATCTGTTGAGGGGACTAATGTCGTACAAAAACGCTTCTTCCACATACAAAGAAACCAGAATAAAAACTGCCGGACAAGGGCAGTTAATTGTCATGCTCTATGACGAAGCGATAAAACAACTGACAAGAGCTGCAGAACTGCTCGAATTAAATAATACCGAAAAAAAAGACCCCGGCAGAATTGAACATATTAACAAAGCAGTAATGAAAGCCGAAGAAATCATAACAGAGCTTATTGTTTCGTTAGATTTTGAACAGGGCGGCGACATTGCAGGAAGCCTTTTTTCTCTGTATACATGGTTTAACAGAGAACTTGTAGAAGCCAATATAAATCATGATATAAGCAGAATGCTGACGGTAAAGGACATGCTTTCTGATTTAAGAAACACATGGAGCGCCATTGCGAATCAAAGTCCAAGCGAAAAGCCAAATCGCGAGGCAGTAGGTTTAAACATAGCCGGATAACCGGAAAATGAAGGGAGGAAATATGGCAGTTATGACAGATGAGGTTGGTACAGTAACAAGCGAAATTGATTCGGCAGAACTCGCCCAAAGAGTAGCGGTTTTAAAACGTTTTAAAACACTTTTATCACAGCAAAGGGATCGTTTTAAATCATATCTCGAATTGCTTGACAAACAGCAGGGCGTTATCGAATCGGGCAGCGCAGAAGATCTTTTGACTTATGTAGAAATAGAAGAAAAAATAGTCGCAGATATTTTCTCGATTCAGAAAGTTATTGATCCGCTGGAAGAAATGTATTATTCGGTCAAACATACTGATTCACCGGTATCGAGTAACGAAGAAGTACCAAGCCTTAAAGCATCTCTGGAAAAATTAAAAAGCGAAGCTGTTATCCGTTCTACAAAGAACAAGGAACTTTTATCCAAGCGCATGCTGGAGCTCAGGCAAGAAATTAAAACACTGCGGAACAATCCTTATGCGGCAGGCGGAAAGAGCGCTTTTGTTAATTCTAATACAGCGTCATTGATCGATTTAAAGGGCTAAAAGCTAATAAGGTAAAAAGAGCCGGGGACAAACAACCGAAGGTAAAACAACCGCAGGTAAAATAACCGAAGGTTAAGCAACCGTAGGTTGTCCTAGTCCCCCGTTCTTTGCCAAACTTCTCCATAACCGGAAAAAGACATATTAGAATCAAGTTTGTACACAAATGTTCGCCCATCCACAATCATCGTAAGGTTTCCTCCGCTTATCTGATAACTTCCGTTACTGACTCTGTTGTTTAAAACATATCTTACGCTTCCAAAATTTAAATTTCCAGAAAATCTTAAATCTCTGTTACTGCCCGTAAGCCTGTAATTTCCCGGTCTAAACTCAATCGCCGCGGCGCCGCTGCCGTCCATCATAGCGCCTACTCCCCCGCCCTGTTGATCTGATTGATTAGCTTGATTTTGCTGGTTAGGTTGATTAGGTCTTGGTCCGGAATTATGCTGTAATGCTCCCTGTTCAAGTAAATAATTACTAATTTGATTGTTTCCGTTCATCTGCGCAATTGTCAATGCAGAACTGCCTTCTTTGTTTCTTATATTAATATTCGCGCCGCGATCAACAAGCATTTGTACAAGTTCAAAATTATTATGAAGCGAAGCGTACAAAAGAGACGTCATACCGTCAGAGTCCTGCCTTGCAAGCGGATAATGATAATTAACATCCGCTCCCGCGTTAATAAAATGCCTTGCAAAATTAAATCTTTGTTTTTCCATTGCCAGCAATAATATTTCGCCGTTTGCCTGCACACCCTGACTTAAAATAAATTGTATAACAGCGTCAGGCTGATTCCTGTTAATTGCTGTATATAAATCAAAAGCGCTTGGACTTACATTATGCCTTTGCAGCAACTGAAGCGTTCTTAAAGTAGTCTCGCCGTACGAATATGAAATTGCATAATTAACAATGAGCCTTTTATCTTGATCAGATGCAGAGTTAATATTTTGATTAATAATTTGTTCTGCCGCGGTATAATTATTTCTGGAAAACGCGCTGACCAAATCCCACCTATAGTCGTTCGCAAACAAAGCGCCGTTTAGAAATATCAAAACAACCGTTAGAGCTTTTCTCATTTCCCCCTCCCCCAAAAAACTCACATAACAATTATGCCTGTATTGTAAGGGGGTTTTTACGAAAAATCAAGGCTTTGGAGGATTAAATTTGCTCCGCTACCCAAACGACTGCGGGGTAAATTCTATAAGATTATACCCGCCATCGACACCGTCTTCACTTATATAAAAATAACGCCGTATACCGCTTTCGTCAATATAAGATACTCCCCGCTGAGGAATCCCGCCCAATGCCGATAACATTACTAAAAACGGAAGATCAGGCATTATTTGACATTTGTATAATATGCGCGGTACATATAAAGAAGATGGATCGTCAAAATAACTTATTTCTATAAACCAGAAATCTTCATAATATCTATCTGCGGTAAACATAAGCCAAATACCCCTGTTATCATCGGTATATTCCATGTAAGATTGTAACTTGCTGATAGTATCATTTGTTACTGTCATAACACGAATACTTCCCTGCATTGCCTGGTTGTAAGCAGTTTCATCGATAGAACTGCTTTCCATTGGATCAAATACCCATTTTAAATTATCATCAATAGGAGCGTTTGACTGTTCAATACTTCCTGATTCCCAATATTCAGTTGTTTGAACTTTATTCCAGCCCTTTTTTAAGATCATTCCGTCTATTGTTACATCTCTATCTACATAATAAAAAGAAACATAAACTGATTCATACTCAGTATCATTCAATCTTAGCCTGAATTTTGCTATACGAGAGCCGTTATTGTCGGTACCAAATATTTCGCTAAACGTAAGGAAATTTGCATTCCTATCGCTTATATTATAATGCTCCGGAAAATTTGACATTTTACTTAGCAGTGCGGAATCGACCGCTTCCGGAAGCTGGAAAGTAAAGCCTCCATTGCTATAAGTACCTGTAACAGAAAAAATAATATTCATTTCTATTGTCACATGTAATTCTCTTATTATATTATTTAGAGATTCGCCGTTGTGTACCTGAGCAATTATTAAACCATTAAAAGCGCCTGATTGTTCCTGCGATGCTGTTTTTGGCATACAAGCTGCAATTAAAATTGCAAATATTATTAAAACAGCAATATATAAACATTGCCTCAGTTTTTTCATACAAATTCTCCTTTTTTTATACTAATTTAATAATAATACATAAAAAATTGAATTATGTCAAGCATTGTAAACATATAATATATTTAATTATCCTATATGTACCATTGTACATCGCTTCCAAAATGTTTTTTGCCGTATTTTACCCTATCTTTTAATGCAGAAAAATGTATTTCTAATTTATTTCCGCTGTCATCTAATATATACAATGAATCTCCTTCTGTTTCATTTTTTTGCCATTCATTTATTTTATTTTTCTTTATACTTTCTATAAAAGTTTTATATTTTCTTTTTTTTACATTAAAACAAATATGAGAATAATTCTCAGATGATATAAATTGGTCTTTTTGGTCCAGCGCAATCCATGTTTTTCCTGCAAGAAAATAAGCGCTTCTGCTTGACTTCATTACAGGTTTTAAACCCAATATATTTTTATAAAATAAAAAAGCTGCCTCTATATTTCTTACAGAAATTGTGATATGGTTGATTCCATCTATCATTATTGACCTCCAAAATTAAATAATATATTTAAAACTTATATTCTAATATATCATAATAAACTAAATTACTTATATTAAATTTGCCATTAATTATTTTGTCATTATTATAGAAATAATCATATATTTCTTTAACAAATAATGCATCTAAATCCATATGAACTCCAAGTCTATTAATTCTATTGCTTTCATTAAAATAATCATAAATTGAACGATGAAAGAAATCAAAATAAGTAATACTAAAGTATACATTTTTTTTATTATTAGAAATATGACTATTAATAAATGGAATTCCTAAACCATCATATGCCTGCATTTGCGCTGGTATCGGCATTATTCGATTTAATCCATTAAATACAATTTTGTTATTAACTATTATTGAAAAAAATATTGATCCTTTATCACTATCCATATATAATTCTCTAATATTTTCTCTATAATTTTCATATATTTCGTATTTCATACTTAGAATATTTTCATCCCAAAAATAATATTCAAATACATCTAATGGAATAATAACATATGATTCAAAATATTTTAGGACATCTTCCAAGTTTTTATTTAACATATCAAATGTCAATGATTCATTATATTTCCAAAATATTATTTCATTTTGACTAAATGTAATATTTTGTGTATTTTTATTACATCCTATTATACAAACAGAAAATATCACTATAAACACTATTTTTCTCATTATTATTGCCTCCTATTTTTCTAATAATTATACTCAAATATTTCTATTTTGTCAACTACATATAAATATTAAAATTACATTTATTAATCCGGTTGTATACTATTATTTTATAGCCATAATATGTATCATTAAATCGCAGGTACATATTAGGAGCTGGGATAGGAACGATCGCTAACTATAGGTTCGATGTGGAATGACTTAGCCTACCATACCCCCCAGCCGTTCCAGCGTCGTATACTAACAATCTTGTTAAACAATATTGGGATGTATTATATAATTTTTATAGTACTATTATCATTATTAGTAAGATTATTAATAATACTATTAAAAATATAATATTAGAAAATGGTGATAAAATAATTGTTAATAATTTATTTTTAAATATTACATCTGCTGGAGGTCTTATTCCAAAAAATGATATTCTAATTATATTATTCATATTATTTTTAATAATGAATCTAATAATTAAAGAAAATACAATGTATATTAAATATAGTATTAAACCAATTATATTATTATATGTAATATGTTGGTAATAACCTGACAGTTACCCCAAAAATAAAGTAGAGGTCATACGCCTCCGAATGATATAATGTTTTAACCAAAAAATATTAATCAAGGAGACAATATGACCGCTAATAAT
>WQXI01000033.1 GCA_009784935.1 Treponema sp. | reverse complement strand
CGGTTCCGGTCAGTTTGGACGTGTGGCAGGTTACATGGAACCGTACGCCGACGGCGATTACGAATTTGTCGATATGATTAAGGGCGGCGCGATTCCTTCCGAATATGTGCCGAGCTGCGATAAGGGCTTTAAAGAAGCGATTAAAAAAGGCAGCCTGATCGGATTCCCAATCGTAAACATTCGCTGTTTAATTAATGACGGTCAGAGCCACCCCGTAGATTCATCTGACATCGCGTTCCAGCAAGCCGCAATTGGCGCTTTCCGCGAAGCATACAGCAAAGCAAAGCCGTGTATACTTGAGCCGGTTATGAAAGTGTCGGTAGAAGGTCCAACTGAGTTCCAGGGAAATATTTTTGGCTCAATTAACCAAAGACGTGGTATAATTGCATCATCAGTAGAAGACGGGACTTTCTCCCGCGTTGAGGCCGAAGTTCCGCTGAGCGAAATGTTTGGTTATTCCACAACATTGCGTTCACTCACACAGGGCAAAGCAGAGTTTACAATGGAGTTTGAAAAATACGCAAAAGTTCCGCAGAGTGTATCAGAAGAACTGATCAAAGAAGCAGACGCTAGAAAGAGAAAGGAGAAATAAAATGGTACTGAGCGAACTTATACAACGCAGCCCAATCCGCATTTTTGAACAATCCATTAACGGCGGATTAAAACCCGGCGAGATCGGCGTCATTGCTTCGCCCCGCGGAGTCGGAAAAACTTCGGTGTTGGTACAGATTGCCCTTGATAAACTGCTTCAGGGGAAAAAAGTAATCCATGTTTCTTTTAGCCAGCAGACTCAGCATATACTTGTCTGGTACGAAGATATTTTTTCTGAGTTTATCCAAAAAAAGAACCTTGAGAATGCCGACGAAATAAAAAATGATCTTGTTAAAAACCGCGTTCTTATGAACTTTAACCAAGACGGAATCACGATAGAACAAATTATAAAAAGCCTTAGGGCAATGACAATAGAGGGCGGATTTAAAGCGGACTCCATCATAATCGACGGGTTTGATTTTTCCCGCACAGATAAAGAAAATATGGAAGCTGTTAAAACTTTTGCTACAGAGCTCGGCGTATCTGTTTGGTACAGCTGTTCTGTCGGCAATGAAAACGAATACGACAAAGAAAATATTCCGGTTGTATTGGGCAATTTTGCCGGCAGTATGGATGTTGTGATTGTTCTGCAGCCCAAATCCGATCATGTCGAACTATCTATTTCCAAGGACAGAGATTCGATTATTTCCAAGTCTATGGCGATGAAGCTTGATCCTAAGACATTGTTAATACTAGAAGCTTAATTTTTAGGATTTTAAAGCAGCTATCTCGTCTCTAATTACCGCCGCTTGTTCAAATTCCATGTTTTTGGCATGTTCGAGCATTTCTGTTTCTAGAATTTTTATGAGTTGTTTTCGCTGTGCCGGTATTAATATATTAAACGATTTCTTTAGCACTTCTATGTTTTCTGCAGCAGCAGCTTCCGCTTCTTCGGTATGGCGGGTTAAAATATCTGCAATTGCTTTTTTTACTGTTTCCGGGGTAATGCCGTGTTTTTGGTTGTATGCCATTTGAACTTCGCGGCGGCGGTTGGTCTCGGCAATTGCCTTTTCCATGGCGTCGCTCATTTTGTCTGCGTACATTATTACTTTGCCTGCGGCGTTTCGCGCGGCGCGCCCGATTATCTGTATAAGACTTGTAAGCGAACGCAGAAAGCCAATTTTGTCGGCATCTAAAATCGCAATAAAAGAAACTTCTGGCAGGTCTATGCCTTCGCGCAAAAGATTGATTCCAACAAGAATATCAAAATCACCCTGCCTAAGCTGGGTTAGAATTTCTACGCACTCGATTGTTTCTACTTCGCTGTGGATGTAACGCACCTTTAGTCCAAGTCCGGTTAGATAGTCGGTTAGATCCTCTGCCATCTTTTTTGTAAGTGTTAATATAAGCGAACGTTCTCCAGCTTTAATGCGTTTTAATACTTCGCCGTAGATGTCTTCCATCTGGCCTTCGCTTTGGCGGACTTCGATTAATGGATCTAAAAGACCTGTAGGACGGATTAACTGCTGAACTACATTTGCTGATTGTTCTATCTCTGTTTTGCCGGGCGTGGCAGAAACAAAAACTGCTTTATCAAGCCGTTCGACAAATTCATCGTAACGAAGCGGGCGGTTATCAAGAGCGCAGGGAAGCCGAAAGCCGTAATCTACAAGGCTTTGCTTGCGGCTGCGGTCGCCTGCGTACATTGCGCCAAGCTGCGGCAGTGTAACATGACTCTCATCGATAAAAGTTAAATGTCTTTTTGGAAAATAATCGACAAGTGTATCAGGGGATTCGCCGGGTTTTCGGTTTGCTAAAAGAGCGGAGTAGTTTTCTATTCCGGGGCAGTAGCCCATCTCGGTCAGCATTTCTATGTCATATTCAACACGGGTTTTTAGGCGATCTGCTTCCATTAATTTGCCGCTGCTTTTAAAAAACTCAAGCTGCTTTTCCAGCTCATCCCTTATAGTCCCCAATGTGTTTTGAATTGTTTCTGCAGGCATTACGAATTGTTTTGCCGGATAAATTAGCGCCCGATCAATTTCTTCTAAATATTCGCCGGAGACGGGATTAAATCTGCGGATACGTTCGACCCTGTCCCAGTCTAAATCGACACGGTAGGCTTCTTCCATGTAAGCGGGGAAGATTTCCAGTGTTTCGCCGCGGCGGCGGAAACGCCCTCTTTCGAGAACGGCGTCATTGCGTTCATATTGAAGCTCGACAAAGCGGCGTATAAGTGAATCGACGTCGATGGTTTCATTTTTAGAAAAAGTAGCGGTCATTTTTTTGTATACATCAGGGGTGACCATGCCGTAAATGCAGGAGACAGTTGCAATTATAATTACATCTTCGCGTTCCATCATGCTTCGCGCCGCTGAAAGACGCATGCGTTCGATCTCGGCGTTTATAGAAGCGTCTTTTTCGATGTATAAATCTCGGCTTGCGACATATGCTTCCGGCTGATAATAGTCGTAGTAGGAAACAAAATATTCGACTGCGTTGTGGGGGAAAAAACTTTTAAACTCACGGTAGAGCTGGGCGGCAAGTGTTTTGTTGTGGCTTACAACAAGCGTAGGCATTTGCACAGCCTCGATTATTTTTGCCATGGTAAAAGTTTTGCCTGAGCCTGTAACGCCCTGCAATGTCTGGTATTTGTTTCCGGCTTTGATACCGTCAGAAAGAGCGGCAATCGCTTCGCCTTGGTCGCCTGCAGGTTTAAAAGGAGATACTACTTCGAAAGAACGCATAATATAACCACTTAAACATAGTATAGTAGTCGTGTCAAGTAATTAAATATTACCTGTGTGGACATTTTTTAATTTTTTTTGAGCTTCTTTGGCTGTGTTTCTTATAAAATCAGGGTTTGTCGGCGGAGCGTTCCAGCGGTAATCGGGATGATAAGCTGTAATGTGCCAAGGGATGCCTTTATTGATAGAGGCAATAAAATCGGCAATTGCGTTTAATTCTTCTGATGAGTCATTCAAATCCGGCACTATCAAAGTAGTGATCTCTAAATGTACGTTTTTTTTATAGCAGAGTTTAATAAACTCTTTTACAGCTTCAAGCGGGTTAGTGCCGGGGACTCCTCCGTTTAAAACTTTTTGGTAGGTATCTTTATTAAAGCATTTTAAATCGACATTTGCGGCATCGGTTAAATCCAAAATTTGTTCTGCCGCTTTTTTATTAATACAGCCGTTTGTAACAAGCACATTTGCGATTTCGTTTTCTCTTGCAAGTTTCATACAATCAATAACATATTCTGCATGTACCAAAGGTTCGGAATATGTATAGGCAATTGACGGGCTTTTTGCTTCTTTTGCTGCAGAAATAATTTCCTGCGGCTTCATCCATCTGCCTCTGCTCTGATCGCATGCTTCTGTGTTTTGCGAAATCCGCCAGTTCTGGCAAAAGGGGCAGCGGAGATTACAGCCTGCAAAACCAAGTGATAATATTTTTGTTCCTGGTTTAAAATGGTAGAGCGGTTTTTTTTCGATAGGGTCTAAAGCTAATGCAGTGATAAATCCATAAAAGGGTATAATGCCTTTTCCGCCCTTGTTGCCGCGCACTCCGCATGCGCCGAATGTGCCGCTTTTTATTTGACAATTATTGGGGCAGAGTTCACAGTGTGCGTCTTCGCTAAAAAACAGAGCTTTTGTCATTTTACCTCGAAAGGTTCAAGAATAACTCCGACAGAACCCCGCTGTATCCAGAGTTTAACAAGTGGAACACCTTCGCCCGCTTCTGTTACAGCAGAGGGAGTTTCTTCTACAAATAGAATATCTTCTAGGTTAAACTCAAGTACTTTTGGTTCGTTGCCCAGCGGGTCTTTTAATAGTATTAGTTTGCTTTTATCGGAAGGGTGAACTCTCGGGTAACCAGTAAAAGCGACTCCGTCATTCGGCTGTCCTTTTACATGTTTTGTGATACTGCTTAAAGGAAGCATTTCTAAATATTTTATACTATTCATGTATATATATAATACGTTAACTGGAATTGAAAAACAAGGATTATTTGGCTATTATTAATAAGGAGCAGAGTTTGGATAAACGGGCTTTTTTCTTTGCGGGCAATTCATTAATAATGCCGGATAATATTTTAGACTCGCAGATTGACGCCGGGCTTCCTGTCAAGCTAACCGAAGAATTTAAGAATCCGGATATATTCGAAGTTCCTGCAATTGATGAAGAAAATATAATTACCGCTGTTTATATTACTGAAGATGAACTGCCTGTAAATTGGAAGAGCATACCGGTTCGTCAGCTTTGGGATCGCGCCGAATACAAAAAAATTATACGCGCCTTTCATATCGCGCAGTGGAGGCGGGACTCCCGTTTCTGCGGAACCTGCGGCGCAGAAAACCGCGATGTACCAAATTATGCGCAGCGTCATTGTCCAGTTTGCGGCCGGCATGAGTTTCCAAGGATTTGCCCTGCCGTTATTGTTTTAATAACCGACAGTAAAAACAGAATTCTTCTTGCTCACAACAAATCATTTAAAGAAGGTATTTACAGTCATATCTCCGGATTCAACGAAGCCGGGGAAACTCTCGAAGAAACAGTCGTTAGAGAGATCCGCGAAGAAGTAAATATCGAAGTCAAAAATATCGAATATATAAAATCGCAGGCTTGGCCGTTTCCTAATTCATTAATGGTAGGTTTTAAAGCGCAGTATGCCTGCGGTGAACTTAAACCTGACGGAAGAGAAATCGAAGACGCAAACTGGTTTACTCCGGATAATTTACCGGGACTGCCGGGCGAAGGATCGCTTTCGAGATGGATAATTAATGAGTGGCTGGAAGGGAAACTATAATTTAATAAAACCGCGCTATCGTTCTCTTCTGATGATTTCTACAATGCGCCAGTTGTTGTACCTGTCAAGCCTTAGCGTAAGAATGTCATCGCGGATTCTTGCATGCGATTCGTCAGGAGACCATAAGTTATAATCAACACGGAAAATCATTGAACCTTCGTCCGCATTGCCGCCGATATTTTCGATTTTTAAATCTGTAACGCCGAAAACATTGGGAGCGGGAAGTTCGCCTCCAAGTTCTTTCCATACTCTCGCTTGAATAATGGGCATAGCCTCGGTTCTTTCGTACGCTTGCCTTGTTCTCACTATTGCAAAAAGTCCTGCGGCGGCATGAAGGTCGCTCTTGTCCGCTCCGTTAATACACGCCTGCATAAACGGATGATTTAAAGAGCTGAATGCTTCGTAGTATCCTGAGACAACTTCTTCGGCATTAAGTCCTTTTGTTGTTGGGCGATTGGCATGACTTTGCATTGTAGTAGCTGTAATATAAATCACAAAGAGCAGTCCAAAAAGGACTCCCCCAAGAGCGTATCTGTTTCTCGAAACAAAACGTTTTGTATTTACAACGATTTTTTGCTTTAAAAGATATACCTTTTTTTCTTTCTCTATGCGGCTTGCGGCTTCTGGGGTTATTGTTTTGAATGCGATTGGACTGCTTGCTGCCGATGAGCCGGCGCTTTGTTTAAGGGTTGTCAGTACTTCGAGAAACCCTAACAGTATGTCCATACTGTTTTTGACAGTGCGTTTTTTTTCGACAGGTAAAAGCAGCGCAGACTGAATAAGCAAAGATAACTTGTCGTCTAAATCAGGAGCTGCAAGGTTTAACGGCAAAAAGACTCCTTCTCTCATGTCCTGAAAAATTTCTGAAGATGGGTAAGGGTGAGAGCCTGTTAGTATTTTGTACAGTATTATACCGGCGCAAAAAGCGGCAGTGTCCATTCCTGTTAAATCAGGGCAGTTGTAATGATCAAGTTGAGTTCCTTCTATGTAGAGACAGCGGTTGGATAGATGTTCGGGAGCAAAGAAGACGCTGCCGTCAGCGCCGATAAAAGATGCGCCGGGGTTTAAAGCAGAGCGCTTTTCGCCGAGGAACATCTTTGCCCTTATCCAGCTTGAAAGCGCGGTAAGCGCGGCTTGCTGCGATTCTGATCGCTGCAATTCTGATTGCTGCAATTTTGATTGCTGTGATGTCGATTGAGATGAGTCCGCTTCTTTTAAAATTAAATCGAATCTTTTGCCTGTGAACAAAGGTCCGTAGACTCTTATCTTTCCGTTTGTCTCGTTAACGCCGGCAGGCTTCCATGTTTCGAAAGAGCCGTCGCTTTTAACGACATAGCCTTCTTCTGTTAAACTTTCTGATATTTTTGTTCTTGCAAAGGAGCGCGGCTCCAGTCCGGTATCAAAGCAGACAGCCGGACTGTTTTCGACATTACAAACATGGATACGCTGTTCCATTTGCTTTCCTGTTTTACATTACCGCGGGCTGTAGAGATAACGGAAGTATTCCATATCGGTAGTAAGCGTTTTATCAAACTTTGGCATGGTTACACGATACGATTCTATCGCCCGCCAGAACTGATAAAATTCCCTTCTGCCGGGAGCGTTATATGCGGCGGTGTAAATCCTTGCGGCTTCCGCGTCAGCGTTCCCCATAATTGTCTGAGACTCATTATAAGCGGCGGAAAGAATGGTATCTTTTTCTCTATCCATTTTTCCTTCCCATTCGGCTTTTCTGCCTTCACCTATAGAACGGTAACGCATTGCTACCTGATTGCGTTCTCTCTTCATACGTTCGTAAACGCTCGAAGTAATCTCTGGCGAATAACTGATCTGGCGTATTACAACATCGATTAGCTCAATACCAAACTCCGGAGCCATGCGCCGTGAGCGTTCGAGAATTATTCCTGCAAGCTGTCTTCTTCCGCGCACGATAGGTTCTTCGGTCATTTCTCTTGTCGCAGAAATCACCATATCTTCTTCGCCGTCGCCGAGATCGAGTGAATCATCCCCAGAGGAACGTTCCAGTATCATGTTGGAGTTTCGTACTGATTCGATCAGAGGGTTTTCGGCTATTACGGTGCGTACCTCAGAATCAATAATTTCTGAAAGTCTTGATATAGCGCCGGGAACATCACTGACAGATTCATAAAATTTTTGAGGATCTGCAATACGCCAACGGGCTGTTATATCTACAAGGATTTGCTGTCTTTCTCTTGTCGGCATAGTTCTGGTAGGACCTGTGCCGTCCATAGTCATGATCTTTTTTGGGTACCGGACTACTTCGTCAATAAAGGGAACTTTTACATGCAAGCCGGCTTCTGTAACAACCTTGGTTATTTTTCCTAATTGTACAATAACTGCCTGTTCTCCTTCGTTAATTACAAACAGGGGACCTGCAATCATGATACTGATTAAGATTACAAAAATTATTATAAGTGTTGTAAATATTTTTTTCATTTTAGTTGCCTCCCATGTTCATAAGAGGTATAAAATTGCGCAGATTGCGGTCAATAAGCGTCATGTCTTTTTCGTCTTTAAACACCTCTTCTATCATTTCGTAATACAAACGCTGTCTTGTAATCTCAGGGGAGCGGCTAAACTCTGCGTATACAGAATTAAACCTCGCGACATCACCATTCGCTCTGTTAATGCGGTTCGCACGGTATCCTTCTGCTCTCTGAACCATTTGTAATGCTTCGCCTCTGGCTTTGGGTATTTCTTCGTTATATTTTTGCTGGCCTTCGTTATCAAGGCGTTCTAAGTCCTGCATTGCTCTGTTTACGTCTTCGAATGCTTCCTGTACGCCGGCAGGCGGAGTAACATTCTGAAGTTTTACCGCAATAACATTAATGCCGATACCGTATCCGCGGAATGCATCGTTCATAAAAACAAGCGCCGCTTCTTCTATAGAACTGCGTTCGGTGCTCATAATATCCATAATCGCGCGGTCGCCTACAAGCATGTTAACGGCGGACCTTGAAACGTCTCTAATCGTTCTTACCGGATCATTTACCTGAAATGTCCATGCTTTTGGATCGGTTATAAGGTATTGAATAATCCATTGAACGTCTACGATGTTAAGGTCGCCTGTAAGCATAGCGGATTCGGCTGCTTGATTGCCTCTTGTGCGAAAACCGAATTCCTGTGTTTGAACTCTGGTAACATTTACTGTATAGTTTCGATCAATGCCGAAAGGCAGTTTAAAATGAAGACCCGGACCTCTTGTTACAGTCCACTTGCCGAACCGGGTTATTACTGCCCGTTCCGCCTGATCTACAATAAAAATACTTGTACTTAGTATAATAAGCAGCAGTATTCCCGCAATGATTAAAACTAGCCTATTTGGACTTAATTTGCCCATGATTGGTGGAGTGAATTTCATAACATTAGTATACTATGTGCCCTTACAAAACTCAAGTAATAGTATTATAATAGAGGGAAAGGAGTTAATTTATGAGTAATTTTGATTTTACCATCGAAGAGCTTGGAAAAGCGTCGGTTCAATCGCCGATAGAGATGTCAAAAACTCAAGGAGATAAAGCCGCTAATTATGTGACAGACGACAGATTTGTACGTTTAAGCTCGTTCATAGTGCCGGGACCTCAAAAATCTGTAGAAAGAAAGGATATTTTAGAACGCTCTGGTCCGCGCGAGCATATATATTTTACGCCCGCTCACGTTCACGCCGGGATCGTTACCTGCGGCGGTCTTTGCCCTGGGATTAACGATGTTATCCGCGCGATTGTTCGATGTCTTTGGACACGCTACGGCGTGACAAGGATTTCCGGCATTCAATACGGATACAGGGGCTTTTTGCCGGAATCAGGTTTTAGCGTAAAAGAACTTAACCCCGAAGTCGTAGATGATATTCATAAATTGGGCGGCACTTTTTTGGGCAGCGCGCGCGGCGGCGGAAAAGAAGTAGTAAAGATTGTTGACGCAATGCAAAAGCTCAATTTAAATATGCTTTTTACAATCGGGGGAGACGGAACTCAGCGCGGTACAATGGATATCGCAGAAGAAGTAGAAAAAAGAAACTTAAAGATAGCGTTAATCGGTATTCCAAAAACTGTAGATAATGACTTTGCTCTTTTAGATCGTTCATTTGGTTTTAACACTGCAGTCGCAAAGGCAGTAGAAGTTGTATCTGCCGCTCATATGGAAGCATCATCTGCAATTAACGGCATTGGTCTTGTAAAAGTAATGGGAAGGGATTCCGGTTTTATTGCGGCGCATACTGCTCTTGCAAGCCACGAAGTAAACTTTGTTTTAATACCAGAAGTACCTTTTAATCTGGAAGGCTATAACGGATTTTTAACCCACTTGGAAAACAGGTTAAAAAAACGAAACCATGCGGTTATTGTTGTTGCAGAAGGCGCAATGCAAGATCAGCTTATTACCGATAAAAAGTTTGATGCGGGCGGCAATGTTAAAATGGCAGACGTTGGGGTATATCTTAGAAGCAGGATAATCAAACACTTTGAAGAGAAAGGAATCGAAATTAACTTAAAGTATATTGATCCGAGTTATGCGATTCGTTCGTCACCAGCTAACCCCGATGATTCTATTTACTGTGAACGTCTTGGTAATGCCGCAGCGCACGCCGCAATGGCAGGAAAAACTAAAATTATAATCGGGCTTGTAAATAACAGGTTTGTTCATCTGCCGATTAAAATGGTTATTTCTCACCGTAACATGGTTAACCCGGAAAGCAGTTTGTGGCGCGATACATTAGACGCTACACATCAGCCGCCGCTTATGGTTAACAGGTTCGGTTGATAGGGCTTAAACCTCAAAAATAGATTTTTTAATCCTGCGTAAAAGGCTGATTTTTGCGAGGGGTATTTTTTCGGCGTCTATAACAAGGAGAAGTTCGTTCTCGTCTTTTTCCAGTGACTTTGGGACTCCGTAGACGATTTTTTCTTTCCCTTTAATTTTATAGATTACTTCTACAGGCGACTGCTGAGAAATTGCATGCTTTGCAATGTTCTGTTTGCCTGTGTAATCCATGTGGCGGGCTTCCAGTTTTTCGTAGCGGATGTCGGCGTCTTTTAATTGATCTTTGCAGAGCACAAGCCGCCTTGCGATTCTTGCTGTAAGTACGCTTTTTTCTGTTTCGTTAAGTGTCATTTTTTCCAGTGTTTCATGCAGTTTTGTATGCAATTCTGCCGATTGGTTTTTGTTATTAATAATTTTGCTGTTAGTTTCTGTTTCTTGGATATCAAAAACAATTAGCGGCGCAGATGGAAGCGGCGGAAAATAATAGCCGTTCATAGCCGAAGCTTCATTTTTTTCTTTACGTCTGCCTATAATATCTATTCCGGCTTTTTTAAGCGCCTCTGCCGTTTTTTCTAAAGAATTATCGTTGAGCAAATAAACTCCTGGAGCCAGAGTTTCTGTTATTAACGAAATAAATGGTTTAGTTTCGATCAGATAGCGGTGTTCTTCTGCCAATTGCAGGACAACTCCTTTTTTTAACGAAACATCTTTGTGGCGTTTTTCCCAATCTTTTATATTCCATATAAGAGAGTCGCCGGTTTTTCCGTTTGATAATTTATTAAGTAATTCGATTATTTCATCGGCACTGATGTTATTATCAAAAGCGCGGATTACCGATTCTTTGTCAAGTTCAAAACGTATGACGGTGCTTTTTTCTGATATATTTAACATAGAAGCAAGTTTGATTGCATCGTTAAAATCAATTTCGGGATATACTAATACTGCAGAGCCCGTTATCGCAATCACAGGCGTTTCTTTTTCGTTCTCGCTTTTAATTTTTGGCGCTTCGTACCCGCTTAATCCGGTTTTTTCCAGCGTCTCCAAAAGTAAATCAATATTTACAGCGGTATATGTCCGCGCTTTTAAAATCTCCGCTATTTTTCTTAGTGTTTTACCTGACGGTTGAGAGCCCTGTTTGTAAAAATTTATTATACAGTTAATCAGGTTAACAATTTCTTTTATTTTAGCGCGGAATAACGGCGGAAGAATTTCGAAAGGCGGCGTTAACTGGCTGTATATTGTTACTGCCGCGGCGAAATACGCTTTTCTCTCAAGCAGTGTAAGAGCTGTAAAATCGTTTAAATATTTTTTATCGGGAATCAGCTGTTCTCCTTCGGTATAGAAAAGTCCCAATATCATAAGAGCGCCGAATGTATTTGACAAATCAATGCCGGGAAAAAGAGATTTTCCTTCTTCTATGATACGTCTGCGCAAAACACCTTCTGAACGGTAAAAAGATTCATGCTTACAGATAAACGAATAAAGCGCGGCAAATGTAAGATCATCAAAGTACGAATTGGCTGCGTTTTTTTCGCTGTCATACTCAAAAAGGAGAGATGTGTTTTCCATAAAAGGAAGCAGCGCCGGCATTAATACAGGATTTAAAGCAAGACGGATTTTTTTTTCTTCTGCAAAGCGGTACAGAATAAAACGTTCTTCTAGATTTACAATTATGTCCTGAAGCTGAGGAAGGTTAAAGTCATCAAAGAAAAACCGTTCCAGCTGATCTAAAGAAGGCTCGCCAAAAAGAGTAATTGCCGCGATTATTTTTGCGTCTGTTGTATCGATATAAACAGAAATCGCTTTTTGAATATCTTCGCGCTTTAAAAAAGTTTCTAAATTATTTAATAACTGCTGTTTGTTAAACGGAGTTTTAATTTTGCCGAATACGCTTCTTAAAAGTTCGTAAAAAGAATTATCTGGCATTGTGATTAATGCGGATTTCCAAAAAGATACCGAACGTAAACTGCTATTCATTTGCGGCACCCTGCTCCGGATTCCACCGCTGAATGGAATACCTGTAGCCTTGCTCAACCAAAAATTTTTGACGGTTGGCGGCAAACTCTTCTTCTGACGTATGATTAGAAACAAGCGAATAGAACAGCGCATTGTGCAAACCCCGCTTGCTGCTCTTTGGCCTTAATATTCTGCCGAGCCTTTGGGCTTCTTCCTGCCGTGACCCGAATGATCCGGAAACCTGAACCGCCATACTTGCGTCGGGCAAATCAATTGCAAAGTTTGCAACCTTAGAAACAACGATAACGCGCACTTCTCCCTTTTTAAAGCTGGTATAAATCCGTTCTCTTTCTGCATTTGGGGTTTTCCCTGTGATTAGCGGCGCGTTAAGAATTTTTGCAAGCGAATCGAGCTGGGTTAAATACTGCCCGATTACTAAAATTTGATCTTCCGGGTGATTTTCGATCAATTGTAAAACAACGTTTTCTTTTGCCGGATTTTCTGCGGCTATCCGGTATTTTTCTCTTTTAGAAGCCGAGGCATACGGTATCTTTAAATCATGGGGCATATCAAGCCTGATTTCGGTACAGAGGGCTTCTGCGATCCACCCTTGATTTTCTAAATCTTTCCACGGGACATCATAACGTTTGGGGCCGACAAGACTAAAGACAGCGTCTTCTTCTCCGTCCTCGCGGATTAAAGTAGCCGTCAGCCCAAGCCGCCTAATCGCCTGCAGCTCTGCCGTTACGCGAAACACCGGAGCCGGAAGCAGATGAACTTCATCGTAGATTACAAGTCCCCACGCTCTTTCTCTAAAAAGTTTAAAGTGCGGAAACTCTCCCTCTTTATTGGGTCTCCACGAAATTATCTGGTATGTTGCAACAGTTACAGGGGCAACCGATTTAGAGTCTCCTGTGTACTCCGCGATTTGTTCGCTTGTTAATTCTGTTTTGTCCAGTAATTCTTCGATCCATTGATGAACAGCCGCGACATTCGTTGTTAATATAAGGGTGTTAGTTTTTAGCATGGACATAATAAGCATGCCTGCAATTGTTTTTCCGGAACCGCAGGGCAGAACGACAACACCGTATCCGCTTCCCTGATCGCCTGTTCCGATTACAGAGCGCGCCGCTGTCATCTGGTAATCTCTGAGCGAAAAGGGTCTCCCGGAAAGGCATGTTTCGCGCAGTTTAATTTCTAGATCTTCGCCTTTAATTAGCGGCGCTTCGTCCTGAACAGGCCAGCCGATTCGAATCAATTCGCGCTTTACAGTTCCTCTGTCTATAAGCTCAAGGAAAAAGCCGTCATGCGCATGGCTCAGATATTTCTCCAGAGCTTTTGTTCCGTTTATTTCCAGACGGATAGCCTCGTCTTCGATCTTTAAAAATAGTCTATCGTTATCAGAAGCGATCATTCTTATTTTACCGTACCGCGACATAAGCAAAGAGAACCCTTCTGTGATTCCTTCCGGTATTTCGTAACGGCTGAATTTTTTGAGTGTTTTTACGACATCTTGAGGCATAAGCCCTGCGCTTGCGGCATTCCAGAGAGAAAGGGGAGTAATCCGGTATGTATGAATATGCTCCGGTGATTTTTCCAGCTCGGCAAACGGCATAATTGCCTGTCTTGCTTCTTCTGCGCCTTCGCAGTGAACATCAAGGAGCAAAGTTCTGTCGCTTTGTACAATAAGCGCTTTTAAGTTTGACATACTGGTATGTTTAGGATAAACCATACTTAACTTCATAGCAACGGGGGCTTTAGGTTGCAGAGCAGGGTTTGTTTCTGTAGAATAATAGTATGGAACCAAAAGTCAAGGATAGACCGGCTTCTTTGACAAATGAAAAGTTTAAAGAGCCGGAGCAATTTAAAGTTATTCTTCTTAATGACCACTATACTACCATGGAATTTGTAGTAGAAGTTTTAATGGTTATTTTTCATAAAAGCATAGATGACGCAAATATAATAATGCTGGATGTTCATAATAAGGGAAAGGGAATCGTTGGGGTCTATACCTGGGATATTGCCGTTACAAAGACCGAACAAGTGCATGCAGCGGCAAACGCAAATGAGTTCCCGCTTCGATGTATAGTAGAACCTGCGTAATTCGTATATAATGGAGATAATATGAGAATTTCGGGGCATGTGCAGGCAATAATTGACGCTGCATATAACGAAGCTAAACTCCGCAGTCACGAATATTTGACGCCGGAGCACATTTTATATGCCGCTCTTGCTTTTGATGAAGTTCAGGGAGTGCTTTTTTCGTGCGGAGCTGACTTAGAACAGCTTAAGCATGGAATGGAAACTTACTTTGAACAGAAGCTGCCGATTACTTCTGTAGTTGAACCCACAAAGACCGTAGGTTTTCACAGCGTAATCGAAAGAGCCGTGATACAGAGCCAGTCTTCGCATAAAGAAATGATCGATGTTGCGGATATTCTTGTTTCGCTCTACGACGAAGAACGCTGTTACAGCGCGTATTATTTAAGAAAAGCCGGAATAAAACGGCTGACGCTTTTACAAATGCTGTCCCATAATTTTAATACCGAGATCGAAGCTGATCCGGAAGCTCAGAAAAAAGACAAAAAGAAAACTGCGCTGGAACGCTATGCGATAGATCTTACAGCTCTGGCAAAGGACAATAAGCTTGAACCTGTAATAGGAAGAGAAGAAGAACTCGATCGCACAGTGCAGGTGCTTTGCCGCAGATTAAAAAATAATCCGATTCACGTCGGAGACTCCGGGGTAGGAAAGACTGCAATAACAGAAGGACTCGCCCAAAGAATTGTTAAAGGCGATGTTCCGCCGATCCTAAAAGAGTTTAGCGTTTTTTCGCTTGATATGGGATCTCTTTTGGCGGGAACTAAATACCGCGGTGATTTTGAAGAAAGAATAAAACGTGTTATAGAAGACATTCTAAAAAAAGAAAAGACTATTCTCTTTATCGATGAGATTCATACGCTTGTCGGAGCGGGAGCTGTTTCCGGCGGAGCTATGGACGCTTCTAATTTATTAAAACCCGCTCTTACGTCCGGCAAACTCCGATGTATCGGTTCGACAACGCATGAGGAGTACAACAAGTTTTTCGAAAAAGACCGCGCGCTTTCCAGAAGGTTTCAGAAGATTGATATTAACGAGCCTTCGCAGGAAACGGCAATTGATATTTTAAAGGGTGTTAAATCCCGTTACGAAGACTATCATCAGGTTTCATACAGCGATGAAGTCGTAGAAACAGCGGTGCGTCTTTCTGCGCAGTTTATTACAGAACGCCGTCTGCCGGACAAAGCTATCGATGTTATTGACGAAGCCGGCGCATTCGCAAGGATAGAAGCTTATAAAACTGTTCAGGACGGACAGACCGAAAAGATCGAAATCAGTCTCCCTGTAATAGAAGCGATTGTTTCTAAAATCGCCCGTGTTCCGCAGAGGTCTGTTGGCGAAAGCGAAAAAGATAAACTCAAAGAGCTCGAAGTCAGGCTTAAACAGCGGGTGTTTGGACAGGACGATGCGATTGCCTCTGTTGTAAAAGCAGTAAAACGTTCGAGAGCAGGATTTAGGGCAGAAGGCAAACCGGTCGCAAACTTTCTTTTTGCAGGTCCGACAGGTGTCGGTAAAACTGAACTGGCGCGTCAGCTTGCAGAAATTCTCGGCGTGGCAATGATTCGTTTTGACATGAGCGAGTATCAGGAAAAATATACAGTGTCGCGCCTTATAGGTTCATCGCCCGGTTATGTTGGTTATGATGACGGAGGTCAGCTGACAGACGCAGTCAGAAAACAGCCGCATGCGGTTGTTCTCTTAGATGAAATCGAAAAAGCGCACAGTGATATTTTTAATATACTTCTCCAGATAATGGATTATGCTACTCTTACTGATAATCAAGGAAGAAAAGCGGATTTTAGAAACGTAGTTTTGATCATGACAAGCAATGCAGGCGCAAGGGAAATAGGCAAGGGATTAATTGGTTTTGGTGACAGGATTCAGGATGACAGCGCTGTAGACAACGCCGTAGAAAAACTTTTTACGCCGGAGTTTCGCAACAGACTGGATGCAGTTGTCCGCTTTGGACATCTGTCGCGCGACATAATGGTAAACATTGTACGAAAAGAACTTGACGCCTTTACCGTACAGCTTGCAGAAAAGAAAGTGACCCTCACTGTTACGGGAACCTGCGTGGATAAACTGGCAGAAGAAGGTTACAGTAAAGAGTTTGGCGCGCGGAACGCCGGCAGGCTTATAGAAGATAAAATTAAAAGTTTCTTTGTTGACGAAGTTCTTTTTGGCAGTTTGAGCGAAGGCGGCAGCGCTGTTGTTGATTATCGCATGACCGAAGGCAAAGACGATTACTGTATGGATGTACATGAAGCCGGGTCCTGATCCTTCGTTTCCTTATCTTGACGCTTCAAAGCATTTTCAATTTCCTCCTTCTAATGAATGGAAGGGCAATATAATTTCTATCGGCGGAAACCTTTCTCCCGGGCTTTTACTTTCCGCTTATGAGCAGGGTATTTTTCCGTGGTACGGTCCCAAAAATCCTGTTCTCTGGCAGTCGCCGGATCCGCGCTGTGTAATCTTTCCTGATAAACTGCATGTTTCTGATTCCATGAAAAAAATATTAAAAAAGAATGTTTATAAAATTACATATGACGAAGATTTTAACGGAGTAATAAGAGGCTGCGCAGATACAAAGCGTCCAAGGAGAAACAAAGTTGCTAAATTTTTGTACAAGTTATTTGCAAAATTTAAATTATTTCCCAAACTGCTTTCGTCTGGCACATGGGTTACAAACGATATTATAGAAGCATATACCGAACTGCACAGGCTTGGCTGGGCTCATTCTGCCGAAGCTTGGTTAGACGGCGAACTTGTCGGCGGCTGTTACGGCATATTGCTGGGCAGAATCTTCTGCGGCGAATCAATGTTTGCCAAAGCGCCAAATGCATCCAAAGCCGCTTTTTTAAGTTTTGCAAAACTGCTGTTTGACCATGGAGTTGCCTGTGTCGACTGTCAGGTTCCTTCTGATTATTTAATGAGCCTCGGCGGCGAAGAAATGTCCCGCAAAGAATTTTTAGAACTGATTAAAATGCTGCGGGTGTTTAGGTATTAGGATGAAGAGGAATTTAACCACAGAGTAACACAGAGGCGCAGAGATCACAAAGAGCGCATTTGTCCCCATATATTTATTTTTGCTGAGATAAAATTTTGGATAGGTTAAGAGCATTCTCTATGACAATAGCTTGATCGTTTTTTGGCAGTTTTTTTATATTCTGAATTAGAGTTTTTATTTCGGGGTTTACTGATGATAAAGTCTCCGCAGGGGAATTTTTTCCAGTAACAAGATATTCAACAGTAACACCAAGTACTTGAGCAATACTTACCGCTTTATCTGCTACAGGCATAGAAGCATTTTCTCTTAGGTAATTTTCAATGTTCCTAAGACTTATTTTTGCCTTATAAGCCAACTCTTTTTGTTCTAACCCAGAGTAATCTATGGCTTCTCTCAAATTTTCTCTAAAACCCATATCTATAGATTACTTAAAAATGGTGGTTGTTTACTTGACAACTGTTATAAAATGTGGTTTATTTTAAGAATACCACCAAATTATGTGGTTGTATAAGGTTCACAACACCATAAATAAGGAGTTTTTATGAGAAAAGCATTGAATTTACTCGCTATTATCGCTCTTGCGGCACTTATCGGATTTGCTATTACTGCCTGCGGTGAGCCCGGCGGGGGAGTAGAACCCGAAGATCCGGAAAATATTGACGAGACAATTCAAGTTATGTTTGACGTGCTTTATGGCGTGAAAGTGCAGGGATATATGACCAGGACAGAGCTTGGGAATATAAAAAGTGCACTTGAGGCGGAGTATCTGTCGTTTAGTGCTTTATTTAAAGCTGTATTTAGTCGAGTAGGCACAATAGTCGTGGAAAGTGCTCCAGCTTATGCCAACTATAAAACAACTGTTGGCGGGAATAAAATTTATATCAATTCCAATGTATTGAAAAAGGCAAGTGATTTGAGGGCGGCTCTTAAAAATGCAGCCAGAGCAAATAACGGGGATCCAACTGCTGACTTAGAAGCGTAGACCGTGCCGGCTAATGAAGCTTGGTTTGCAAAGCTAATCTTTCTTCATACCCTTTGTGCTCCCCGTGCCGCTGTGAGGTTCTCGTGATAGAATCCCTCTCGCAGAGCTCGCGGAGCTCGCAGAGAAATACATTTGAAAAAAACAAGAAGTACGTAGAGATGTTTTTTCAGAGATTCTTCCATTATGCCGCTAAATGTTTGTTTCATTTTCGCTAAAATTCGCTGTTTTGGACGCAAGCTTTGTAGTGTCAGGGGTTGAACGATTAATTTTTTTTCTACCATTGAAGATCTCTGGCAGAAATCCAAAACCTCATTTTCCTATATTCAACCATAACATTATCATCATTTACTTGACCCAGTAATGTTACTCTTCTTCCTTTTGGTATTCGCATAGTTGTTATATCAGGGTCGGGCGGACGAACAAAGTTAACTTGTACATCTCTTAAAACTCTGCCAATGGGATGGTTCTGCAGCGGCTTAACTGCTTGCGAAGCAACATAACCTTGATGGTTCCTGTAATTTACAAGTGTATTTTTTCCTAATACCTCAATAATTGTAAAAAATTCTCCTGCTTGTATTTCTGCAATTTTTTGGCTTTGTCTGTCAATTTCTGAGCGAACCGATACTTTCAGATAACGAGATGAAACTGTTGCGTTTATCGAAGAATCGGGTTCTTCAAAGTGTTGCAAAGTTGCATCGGTGATTATTGCATTCCGATCGTCAATAATACTTTTTACGCAATAACCTGCATAACCGAGCATTGCAACAAGTAAAATGATATGCAATATTTTTGAATAACCTTCACTGGCTGGTTCCCATGGTTCTTTTGGAGGATCAAAGAAATGCTCTGTTTCATCGGGACGGTTTTTTTTTCCAAACCATTTACTGTTATATTCATCACGCTGTGTGTGCCCGCAGTTATTACACTTATAATCACTTATTACTCTGCCTTCAAAGATAGTAAAAGTTGATTTTACAGTTGAACTTTCGCTGGAGGCATTTGCAGCCAATCCGCCAATAAATCCGCCGCCAAATGAATCTGCCGATTGTGTCTTTGTGGTAGTCGTTGTTGTTTTTTCTAATATTATATTATCTATAACATTTAATTTATAAAGCATAACCCATGAATGAGGGCATTCACATGTAGGACATTCCAAAGCACCTCCATCTCTTACGTCTTTGAACCGGCTTTTCCAAACACGCTGGCTTATAATCATAGCAATCAATATTGCAAGAACAGACCCGATACTCATGTAAAGCATATATTCCAATTCGTTGGCAACAAGGTTGCTTGCCGCAAGGAAAATTTCAGTGCCTTTTTGTATAATAAAATCAAGAACTATACCGCCAATAATAGAAATTCCAACAAACAATGCAGCAGCAAGTATAATAGTATAAACGGTATTCTCGGTAGCACGTACTTTTGCCGGGTCGGTTTTGTGCTCTTTTATCCAGTTTTCCAGCCAAGTAAATTTGCTGCGTTTTTCCCTGTAGTAATTACTGTATATTCTTAATGCATTGCTTCTGTTTCTAAGATAAAAAAGAATCCCGATTATGATCATCAGAAAATTTCTGTACAAAGATATTTCATTTATTGCCCAAAATTGAAAAGTATTTGTTAAAAATTCATTCATTTTATTTTCTCCTTACATTTGTAAACTGCCATAAATATTTTTTCTGGAAATCATAGTATAATTCACCAGTTGTTTTTTGCCAATAGAAAAAAAGTAATTTTTTAGGATTTTTTTACTTTTCTTCCCTTACGCATCTTGCGATCTAAAGATCGCGCAAAAACGCGGTGTATCCTTTATAAGTTACGTACAGATCGATCTTGCTGATTACCTCGAATGGTGAGTGCATAGACAGTACAGGCACGCCGCAGTCAAGAACATCCATTCCTAAATTTGCGGCATACAGTGCGATTGTTCCGCCGCCGCCTTTGTCTACCTTGCCAAGTTCGCCGCATTGCCACTGGATTTTATTTTTATTCATTATCGCCTGCACTTTGGCGCAATATTCTGCGTTGGCGTCGGATGCGCCGTATTTGCCGCCGGAGCCTGTGTATTTTTCTAACACGATTCCCTTTCCGATGTACGGGGCATTCTTTTTGTCGAATACTCCCGCATATGTCGGATCAAAAGCTGCATTGACATCAGCAGAAAGCATTGAACATTTTGTAAAACATTGACGCATGTCTTGAAAAGAGCCGCCGCATAAAAGAGCAAGAAAGTTTTCAAAGTTTAGCGCGCGCGCTCCTGTGTTTCCTGCGGAGCCTGTTTCTTCTTTGTCCGACAGGTAGCACACTATCGGTTTTTCCGGAGCCGATTTTTCGCGCGCAACTGTCAGCAAAGCCTGAAGCGCAGGCCATGCGCAGCAGCGGTCATCGTGCCCGTAAGCGCCGATTAAACTGCGGTCGAGACCGACATCGCTGGCTTTAAAAGCGGGAACAAATTCGATCTCTGCGCTTGTAAAATCTTTTTCTGTTATACCGTATTTTTTATTTAAGAGGTCAAGCAAATATAATTTTACTTTTTCCTTTTCGTCTTTATCATTGTATGGGCGTGAACCCGCAAGGATATCAAGGTCTTCGCCATCTACCGCAGCCGAAGCTTTTTTTTCCATCTGTTCTCGTGCAAGGTGAGGCAAAAGATCTGTAACTGTAAACACAGGGTCGCCGGGTTCTTCGCCGATTTTTATGGTTGTCTTTTTTCCGTTCTCGTTTATAAATACGCCGTGCATAGAAAGCGGTATCGCTGTCCACTGATATTTCTTTATGCCGCCGTAGTAGTGCGTGTCAAAAAGAGCCAAGTCCGAATCTTCGTAAAGCGGTTTTTGCTTTAGATCAAGGCGGGGAGAATCTATATGAGCGCCGAGAATATTACAGCCTTCTGCCGCGGGTTTTTTTCCGGCGACGGCGGCAATGACGGATTTACCGCGGATATTTTGATAAATCTTCATGCCTGACGAAATCTTTTTGCCTTTTAATGATTCAATATTTACAAAGCCGTTTTTATTTAGCAAATCGCAGATAACTTCGGTGCATTCACGTTCGGTTTTTCCCATATCCAAAAACTGTTTGTATGATGAGGCAAAGTCTTCAATTTCTTTTTCTGTCTTTTTATCGATTTCTTCCCAGCAGTTCTTTTGCTTTAAGAAAAGCTTATCCGATAGTTTTTCCTTTTTGCTCTTTGTTGTTTTTTCCTTTGCCATAACGTCTCCTAAGTACCATAAAATGGTCCGCGGATTATCGCGGATTAATAAAAAAAAGAAATCTAATCCGCGTCAATCTGCGTAAATCAGCGGACTTATGTTTGATATTATGATACTATAGAATACATGAAAATACGAGACCGTTATGCGCCTTCTCCTACAGGGCTTCAGCATATTGGCGGAATTAGGACAGCTCTTTTTAATTATCTCTTTGCCAAATCTCCGGCTGGCGGCGGCAGCGGAAAATTTATCTTACGGCTGGAAGACACCGACAGAACCCGCTCTGAGGACAGCTTTGTTCAAAATCTTTATGATACTTTCGACTGGCTCGGCCTTAAGTGGGACGAAGGACCAAACAACGGCGGACCGTTTGCTCCGTATGTTCAATCTGAACGCACAGCTCATTATAAAAAATACGCGCAGGAACTTTTGGATAAAGGGCAGGCTTATTATTGTTTTTGCTCCGCAGAAAGGATCGAAGATGTCCGCAAACAAAGGGAAGCCGCCCGCTCTTCGGAGTCAGGCTACGACCGCTTTTGCCGCAGTATCGAATCGGGCGAAGCGGCTAAGAGAGCAGCTGCCGGCGAACAATGTACTGTCAGGCTGAAAATCCCGTTGGGCGAGTCAACGCAGTTTCACGACCACCTTCTTGGCGATATCGAATGGAAGAACGATGATGTTAATCCCGACCCTGTGCTTTTAAAATCTGACGGCTTTCCTACATATCATCTTGCTAATGTCGTTGATGATCATTTAATGGAAATAACTCATGTGCTTAGAGCGCAGGAGTGGCTGGCTTCGACACCGCTTCATGTAATTATGTACCGCGCGTTTGGCTGGACACCGCCTGAGTTTTGTCACTTGCCGATGGTTATGGGACAGGACGGAAAAAAACTTTCCAAGCGTCACGGCGCGACAAGTATCGATGAGTTCCGCAAGCAGGGGTATCTTCCTGCCGCGCTTTTAAATTATGTTGCGCTTTTAGGCGCATCCTACGAAGAAGGAAAAGATTTATATACAATAGAAGAACTTGCGCAGCGTTTTAGCTTGGATAAATTAAATAAAGCGCCTGCCATTTTTGATTATAAAAAACTTGAGTGGTACAACGGGCAGTATATCAGAATGATGAGCGACGAAGAACTTGCCAAACTTTGTATGCCGTATGCGATTGAGGCAGGGATTTTTGGCGGGAAGAAAGAAGAGGTTCACACGGAGGCACAGAGGCACGGAGAGAATAAGAGTGAAGAGAAGAAGATAGAAGAGCAATTTGATTTATTCGTAAAAGCTATTTTCTTAGTCAAAGAGAGAATAATCTTTCTTAGTGAGGTGCCGGAAAAAATTGCTTACCTGTTTAATGAACCCGAGGTTCCTGCGGCAGAAGAGTTTATTCCCAAAAAATGCGACCTTGCTCAGGCGATTTCGCTTTTACAAATTGGCAAAGAAATTGTACGCCAGTTAGCCGAAGCGCCAAGCGACGAAGAAGCCGAAAATTTAATAAAAGCCGAAGCGGAAAAACGCGAAGTCAAACTTGGGGACTTAATGATGCCTTTGCGTACTGCCATTACAGGAAGCCGTGTAAGTCCGCCGTTGTTTGGCTCGATTCGTTTGCTGGGAGCGGAGTGTTCGGAACAGCGTGTGCAGAGAGCGCTGGATAAATTAAACGATTTGAGATAAAGAACAAATAGTTTATAAAGAGGTTCACACGGCGGCACGAAGACACAAAGGTCACAGAGAAGAATCTGCAGATTTTTATGCAGTTTTTACTATCTTGAGAAAAGTGTAAGCAAATAACCCTATTTATTAATAAATTGATCAAAACGGCTGTTTATATCATCTTGAATATTTTTCTTTAAATTACTAATTATACTGGAAATTACTATTGAATCATTAGACAGAGCTGCTTCACTTGCCGGAATAAGCAGCTGAAAAGATGAAACTTCAAGAACCCTTGCCAGGTTTGTAAGCATTTTATCGCTTACCCAAGTCCTCTGCCCCTCTATTCCCTTAATCATTTGAATAGAAACATCCGCCAATTCCGCCAATCTTTCCTGACTTATATTTAAAGCTTCCCTTCTCGCCTTGATATTGAAAGACAAATATTCCCGAATTGGTTCAGTTTTTATAGTGATTCTCCTTTTTTTGAATGGTTCAATGATATTGGTATTTAATGGTATAGTAATATTGATACTTGACAATCTAATATTATTAACCTAATATACTAGTATTATTAGCCCATAAAGCTATAATTGTACCTGTGTTTTGGGTGGGCAAGATGTACATTAATTAATAAAAAAAGGAGTTTCATATGAAAAACAGAACAAAAATCAGCTTGGTACTTATCTCAGTATTTGCTCTTTTGCTTACTGCCTGCGGTGAGCCGGGCGGGGGAGACCCATATCCACACCTTAGTAATGTGGATAAGCTAACCTATTCTATCCC
Organism: Treponema sp.; assembly: GCA_009784935.1. Taxonomy (GTDB): domain Bacteria; phylum Spirochaetota; class Spirochaetia; order Treponematales; family Breznakiellaceae; genus WQXQ01. The sequence goes on along the minus strand of WQXI01000033.1, from coordinate 1,617 downwards.
GAACGAACTTACCAATGAAGAAAAGAATGCTATTGCAACCAAGCTTAATCTTGTGGTGGGGCATTTAAATACTAAAGCCGGGGAAGATGCCACTTTTAAAGAAAAAATCAATGCTATATTGGCCAGAGGCCTTACCATAACACTAGAAAAAGCTGATAGTCTTAATTACGGCATTAAAGCAGTTGATGGCAACAAACATTTAATGGCTGAGAGCTCTTACATAATAGCAATGACCGACCTTACTATTAGTAATGTAATAATAGAGGTAATAAACACCACTCTTGTTGTCCAAGCAATCCAGCAATCAGCGAAAGAAGCTGTTCGTATGGCGAAAGCGCCGGTTAATGAAGCTTGGTTTGCGAAACAAATCTTCATTCATACCCTTTGTGAACGCTGTGCCGCTGTGAGGTTCTCGTGATAGAATCCCTCTTGCGGAGAAATACATTTGAAAAAACAAAAGGAGTTTTTTATGAAAGTTAAACAGTCATTATCTCTAGTTGCAATCGCTATTTTGTTAGTAGGCTTTGTTACCTGCAGTGAGCCGGGTTTAGACCCAAACAATCAAGTGGACGGAATTCGGATTGTTAAAGGTGCAGGCGTTTCCGATGGACAATTCAGAACGGCAAGGGATAATATAAAAGATAGCTGGAATGATACTTATATTCATAGTAGTATCAGAGAAGCCTTAAAGGATAATCTAAAGGAAATACAAATAGTCCTAACGGTGGCAAATCAAGCTGACCTGTATGATTATACGATGTTTGGTGCCAAATATATAGTTAGTGTCCCGCATGACGATCCTGTTAATGGTCTAGCCAATATTGCAGACCAATTATTGCTCTCGCAAATCCAATCCAAGGATATGGTCAGGTTGGCCGCGGTGCCGAAGTATAAGCGCGGGTAAGGAAACGCAGGGCTAAGAGCGCTGGATAAGCTAAACGGGTAGATTGAGTTTAAAATAACGGACTACAGTTTTTTGGCGGTTATTGTAATATTTCTATATATTCTTTTGCGCTAATGATCTTAATTTTTCCGTATTTTTTTAATTCCAGTAAATGAATATCACCAGAAACTATATAATCAACCCCGGCGGTTAAAGCGCATTCTATATATTTATTGTCTGTTTTATCTCTGCTTCCGTTTTTAATTTTATTTTTTATGACAACTTTGTTTGCGATTTCTTCTATAGACTTAATAAAATATTCAATTTCATCTTTTCCTGCGTGAAATTTAGGTCTGCCTATTACTTCTTCTATTTCGTCAAGTATTTCTTTAGATATATACAAATCATCTTGTTTTTTAATGACTCTTTCCAGCAAGAGCCTGGGATTTCCGCCCCAAAAAAAAGAAGAAATAAAAATGTTTGCGTCCAGCACTATCTTCATTTTACCGGCATCTTTTTTTCTTTTCTGTATTTTTTTATTTCTTCATTAACATCATCTTCTGTAAAACCGTATTTTGAAGCTAAACCCTCTCCGTAAGCAAAAATACTCTCCCACTTTTTTTTCCGCTCAATATATATCCTTGCAGCTTCTCTGATTAATTCGGAACGAGTTCTTGCTTCTAGTTTTGCAACTTCATCAATTTGCCGTAATATTTCTGTGTTAAATGAAATAT
>WQXI01000032.1 GCA_009784935.1 Treponema sp. | reverse complement strand
GTAAACGGACAAGATGCAAAATTGATAATGTATGACGGCGTTATGCTTCAGAATAATTACAACATTGCTGATGTTTTATCAACAAACTACTATCAAAACGGTGCAGGAGTAATTGTCAGGACAGTAGATGATAATAACGAAAGGCAGACAGAGTTTATAATGAGAGGCGGAACAATCCGCGGAAATACAAATGAGGTAAATCCTGCTGTTTCAAGCGGCGGCGGCGTTTTAGTAATTGGTTTTGGTATTTTTACAATGGAAGGCGGCGTAATAATGAATAATACTGCCACACGTACAGGCGGCGGTGTTACTGTAGGCAGCAGAGGATCGTTTAAAAAGACAGGCGGTATTATTTATGGCTCTAAAGCTCCTGCAGGTTACAGTAACATTGCCTATAAAACTGATGCGTCATTAAAATATTTCGGTCATGCAGTTTATGTTGCAATTTTTAATCCTGTAGCGCAGTTTAGAAACGATACCGTATATGAAAACGATAATTTAAGTTATACAGGCGTACCAAGAGGAAACGGCGTCTTTGGCGAAGGCGAAAATTGGGATAACCCTGATAAGGTAATGCAGCGCAGGCTTTTTGTAATTATCCCGATAGCTCTTGCGTTAAGCGTTTCTATCTTTTTTGTTATACGAATAATATTAAAAAAACAAATAGAAAAAATACTTAACAACAACCCTTTACCGCAAATTAATTTTGACAGTTTTAATTTGTCTCCGCGAGAAAAAGAAATATGTACATTACTGTTAACAAAACTTTCGATGAAGCAGATAGCTTCTGTTTTAAACTTAACATATAATGGTGTTACTTTTCATGTAAGGAATTTGTATCAAAAAATGAACGTGCAGAGCAGGACAGAATTAATTGTAAAAATAAAACAGTAAAAAGGATTGAATGGGAAGCAATGAAAAAATATATTTTGTTTATTTTTTTTATACTGCCTATTTGTCTGCCTGCGCAAACGGATAGCTATACGATTGGCAGTCGTCAGGTTATTGCAGCCGATTCTGCAGCACTGCATGAAATAATCGCAGCCGTTGCTTCTGGTAGCACAGCAACAAGTGCTTCAATCGAGTACCCTGTTCCAATCGCTCTTCTTGCAGATATTGTATTAGACACACCTTTAATAATTCCTGACGGAGTACATATAAGTCTAATAGCAAGCGGCGGCGACAGAACTTTAAAAAGAAGCGCTAGCTTAATCGAGTATCCTGTTATATGGATAACAGGAGAAAACTCAAGTTTAACTTTAGGCGATCCCGATATGGCGTACGAACTTATCATAGACGGCGGTTATTTGAATGATGTGTCGATTAAAGCTCATGCTCCTTTAATTGCAGTTAACGGATTAGATTCTAAACTTATAATGCTGGACAAAGTTACGTTACAAAATAATTATAATAACGGTCGAGCGCTGACATCCAGCCATCATCAAAACGGCGCGGGAGTATTTATCCGGACTTACAACAAAGCTTTAAGCACAACCGAAGATAATGCTGACAGACAAGCGGAATTTATAATGAAAGGCGGAATTATCAGGGGAAATGTAAATAATGTACAATCTTATGCGGCAAGCGGCGGCGGAGTGTTAATCGCAGGTTTTGGTATTTTTACTATGGAAGGCGGAATAATAATGAATAATACCGCTCAAGTAAACGGCGGGGGTTTTCATACTCAAGGTTATGGTACTTTCAAAAAAACAGGCGGTATCATCAGCGGAGCAAATGCCCCCGTTGGATTCCGGAATACTGCCATAGAAGGTTATAGCGAGCATTTAAGCTATGGTCATGCCGTTTCTGTTAGCGCTCATTACGATATAATTTTACGGTATAGAAACAATACAGCTGGTGAAAAAGATAATCTTAGTTATTTTGGTACGCCAAACGGAAACGGTGTTTTCGGAAAAGGAGAAAAATGGGAATATCCTTCTGTGAATCTACTGCCCGTTTTGCTTATAATAATCTTTTTGGTACTAGCCTTGGGTGTTTCTGTTTTTATGGTCTGGAGAAGAATCCTTAAAAAAGGAGACACCGTATCGTTTGCAGATCCTGATAACTACGATCTGTCTCCAAGGGAAAAAGAAATTTTAGATTTACTTTTAACATCACTTTCTATAAAGCAGATAGCTTATAAGTTAGAATTGACCGTTTCCGGAGTCAAATTTCATGCCCAGAATTTATACCGTAAATTTAAAGTGCAAAACCGCACAGAACTGCTTGTCAGGCTGGGTGTAAAGAAGCAGTAAAAAACCCCGCTGCAGAGAGCCGCAAGCAACACAAATATGATAAATGTCATTACCTAAATTGGAAACCTTCCATACGCAGGATAGACCTTTTGCAAACACCGCATAGTCTCCGGCGCCGAATGAAACATAACCTCCCCGTTAAAAAAAACCGATAAATTAAAAATCTTGGAACATTTTTCTCCATATCTGTGCTATTATATTAGAAACACATGAAAAGAGCGATCATATGCCGATAATTGATTTTTTCAAACGCAGGGCGTTTAAGTCCCGGCTGGCATATTTACAGGTGCTGGCTGTCTTTCTCGCATTTGGGCTTATGGTGTTCGCCAGCTTTCTGTTCGGGCTGCAAATGGAACGCGGACATCTGGAAGCCGAAGCAGAAGCCTTATTTCTCGGTATAGAATCTCAATTGCAGGCTGACTTAGAAGAACTCGAAACAATGGCAGGCATTGTCAGCGAATCGATATATATGAGACTTTTACAGGGCGCAGATTTCGACGAAATGAAGACATATATTTCCGGTATTACCGAATACGGTGTAAGAAAGGGTATACCGGGATTTCTCAGTGTCTTTGTATATTTTAATATTCCCGGTCAAATCGAAAGAAACGTATTCAGCGCGATCTCGCCCGAAACAGACTGGCTGGCATTAGAAGCCGCAGGGCTTATTTTTTTAGAAGATCGGGATTGGTACTTACTCGCTAACGCAGCCAACGGAAAAATAGTTGTAACACCGCCGTACGTTGATCTTGTAACAGGCGAAGTTGCTCTTGCCTACGCCCGCAGTTTATACGACAGCAGCGGTAATTGTATTGCGATTGTCGGGTTAAATGTTTTATTGTCAAGGATTTATGAATTTTCATACGAAATGCGCAGCGACAGTTTACTGACATGGATGCTGATGGATGAAAATCTTACCATTATCGCATTCCCTTTCCCAGAATTCATAGGAGTGCCTTTACGTGACGCTCATGCAACCGGTATCTCAGGCATAGCTGACGAACTGGAACGTACCGGCAGTGTCTCCGAGCACAGATTCCGCAGCCGTGACGGAAACACTAAAATACATAATGTCCGCCGTTTAAAAAACGGCTGGTATTTAGGCGTTGCAACTCCGATATATCATTATGTCGCAAGCCTTCAATTTATATTATGGTTTTTAATCGCACTCGGGCTGTCTTTGTCAATCGGACTTAGCGCAATTCTCCTGCGGCTTCTTGCAGGAAGAGATAAAGCAATGGAAGAGCAAAAAACGCTTGCTATGTTAAATATGGCAATGGAAGCAGGAAATGTATACATGTGGGAAATGGATGTTAATAAGGACGATCCGGCAAACCCTTCAAATAAAGTAATCTGGCCGGATGAGTTTAGGCATTTATTAGGATACAAGGATAAAAACGAACTTCCTGATCTTATTAGCAGTTTATTTAATGTTATGCACCCTGATGATTTAAAATGGGTTCCCGATGCTGCCGTAAGTCACATAATGGATAAGACAGATCAAACGCCGTACAATGTTGAATACCGGGTAATTAAAAAAACCGGCGAGTGTGTATATATTCAAGCTACAGGCAAGACTACCAGGGATAAAGACGGCAACCCATTACATACTGCGGGTACAATTATTGATATAACGCCCATGAAAAATCTGATTTTTGAGGCGGAAAAACAGCGGGCAGAAGCCGAAACTGCTAACAAGGCAAAAAGCGATTTTCTATCACATATAAGCCATGAAATACGTACTCCTATGAATGCAATTCTCGGAACATCCGAAATTCAGCTTCAGAAAACAACCAACTCACCTGACACAGAAGAAGCATTTAGTATGGTATATAGTTCCGGAAACTTACTGCTGAATATTATTAATGATATACTTGGCTTGTCAAAAATCGAAGCCGGCAAACTGGAATTAGTTTCTGCTCAATATGATATTCCAAGCATTATATACGATACAGTACAGTTAAATCTTTTGCGGTATGACAGCAAGCCTATCGAATTTGATCTTAAAATCAGCGAAAACACTCCGCTTGATATTCTCGGCGATGAACTCCGAATCAAACAGGTTTTAAACAATATACTTTCTAATGCTTTTAAATATACGGTTAAAGGAAATGTAGAACTATCTGTCAGCGCAGAAGCCTCAGAAGAATCATCTGGCAATAAGTTTATACTTGTCCTTCGCATTAGCGATACAGGACAGGGAATGACAAAAGAACAGATAGATAAACTATTTGAGGAGTATACGCGCTTTAATTTAGATACAAACCGCACAATTGTCGGCACCGGACTGGGCATGCATATTTCGAAACGTCTGGTTGATGCAATGAACGGCGAGATTATTGTCGAAAGCGAAGTTGGTAAAGGTTCGGTATTTACTGTGCGTCTTCCGCAGGAAAGAATCGGCAATACTGTCTGCGGAAACGAAATAGCCGAAAAATTGCGCAGGAGCCGTTTTAAAAACATGTTAAAACTAAACAGAGCGCAAATTGTTCATGAATATATGCCTTACGGCAGTGTTTTAATAGTAGATGACGTTAAATCTAATCTATATGTAGCAAAAGGCATGATGCTGCCTTACGGCATAAAAATCGAAACTGCCGCCAGCGGTTTTGAAGCTATAGATAAAATAAAAAGCGGAAGCGTTTACGATATAATATTCATGGATCATATGATGCCAAAAATGAACGGGCTGGAAGCTGCAAAAATAATCCGTGAGTCAGGCTATACAAATCCAATTGTCGCGCTGACAGCCAATGCTGTAACAGGTTCATCTGCAGTTTTTTTGGAAAACGGTTTTGATGCATATATAAGCAAACCAATAGATATACGCGAATTAAATTTTTCGCTTAACCGCCTGATACGCGACAAACAGCCGCCGGAGGTAATCGAAGCAGCGCGGCAAAAAATGGAAAAACAGCTTGTTTTAGAAAAAAATCAAAAAACGCTTATTAGCAATGAACTGCTAAAATCGGTTATTAGAGATGTAGAAAGAGCTATTGCGGTATTAGAAGATATACTGCCTAAAATAAATGATCCTGATGATGCAGAAGTTGACTTATTTACTGTAACTGTTCATAGCATGAAGAGCGTTCTTTTAAATATCGGAGAAAAGGAACTGTCCGCCGCCGCGCTCAAATTGGAGCATGCCGGAAACGATAAAAGGGTAACAGAAATTTTAACTGATACTCCGCCGTTTTTAAATGCGCTTAAGTTAATAATAGAAAAAGAAAAAGCAAAAAAAATAGACGAAGTTGAGAATATTTCTAATGAAGATATTACTTTTCTCAAAGAAAAACTGTCATTGATAAAAACAGCATCAGAAAACCTAAAAAAGAAAGATGCAAAAACAGCGCTAAACGATTTAAGAGAAAGAACATGGACACGTAAAATAAACGAACTTTTGGATGAGATTTCTGTGAATCTGTTATACGGAGAATTTAATGATGTCATTTCTGCAGTAGATAAAACAATAAATTCACAGGATTATTAACAAAAGAAGCAAAAATAAAGTTGTTTAAGGATAATAATCAAAAGGCAATAATACAATACATATTATCATTTGGATTTACTTGACAAACGTTAACCGATAGCGTAGATTACTATATGGTCGATCAAGGACAGTTATTTTTATATAAAGATTCCTCTGGAAAAGTGCAGGTAAACGCACTCCTGCGCGAAGAAACCTTCTGGCTTACACAAAAATCTATGGCAGAACTGTTCGAAGTAGATAGAAGCGTAATAACAAAGCATATCGGAAATATATATGCCGAGGGTGAACTTAAAGATACGGCAACTTGTGCAAAATTTGCACAAGTTCAAATTGAAGGAAACCGTGAAATATCTAGAGAAACATCCTTTTACAACCTGGATATGATTATAGCTGTAGGTTACCGCGTTAATTCAAAGCAGGCAACTGCTTTTCGTATTTGGGCTACATCTGTACTACGTGAATATATTATTAAGGGTTATGCGCTTGATGATGACCGCTTAAAAAACGGCAATAAATTTGATAAAGCATATTTTCGGGAATTACTGGAACGTATAAAAGATATTCGTACAAGCGAACGTATGCTTTATCAACAATTAAAGGATATATACACCCTTTCTGCTGATTATAATCGTGACTATGAAGATACGATACTTTTTTTTGCCAAAGTACAGAATAAAGTACACTTTGCTATTACAGGGCAAACCGCTGCCGAAGTTATTCATTCCAGAGCAAACTCAAACGAGTCCAATATGGGATTGACTGTTTGGCAAAACTCACCTGATGGCAGGATTACCAAACAAGATGTTACTATCGCAAAAAACTATTTAAAAGAAGGGGAATTAAAAGAACTCCGTTATATTGTCAATTTATTTCTTGATTATGCTCAACACGAAGCAGAAAGCGAACGCATTATCTATATGCGTGATTGGGAACAAGAACTAAATAAAGTGCTCGAACTTAACCGTAAGGAGCTTTTGCAATCCGCTGGAAAAATATCAAATGAAAAAGCGCTGCAAAAAGCTATTTTTGAATATGAAAAGTACAGAGAAAAATTAAAATTAACAGAAAAAATAGAATCTGAACAGGAATATCTGCTTGATATTAAAGAGCTTGAAAAACTAGAAGTTAAACTTTCTAATACATGTATCGATTAAGGAACAAATATGTTTTATTTGGAGACAGAAAGATTAATTTTAAGAGACTTAAAAACAGAGGATTTAAAATTATTCTATGATATGAGTATCCAAGAAAAAATAACAAATTACCAAAAATGGTTTCTTGGAGAAAACGGTTATAAACAATGGGTTCAAGATTCAATTGAGCATAATAATCGTATACCGCGTTTTGCTTATAATTTAGCTGTTGTTTTAAAGGACAGCGGAGAATCAATTGGATGGATAGGATGGGGAACAGGCGATCTTGAAAAACGCGAATACGACTTTGGTTATTCATTATTGCCTGATTATTGGAACAAGGGTATTATGACAGAAGCTCTAAAATGCGGTGTAGATTTTATGTTTGATAAATTAAACGCAAGTATTGTCAGCGGTGAATGCGTTAAAGAAAATACCGGCTCTGCGCGCATAATGGAAAAAGCAGGACTATTACTGACAAAACAATGGGAAGAAATAAACAATGAAACAGACCAGATAGAAAAAAGAATACAATACAGTAAAAGCATTTGAATTTAAGAAAACAGCATTTTGACACATTTAAAGATTTTGTCAAAATAGAAAAAATATTGCCTTTACGACGCCCAATTAACGAAAAATATTTTTTATTGACTTTTAAGATTTTAGGGGGTAAAATAATACTATGAACCTCAAGACAGTAATCAGCGCAGATACCATAGACCTTCACCTGAAAGGTTCCACCAAAAAAGAAATAATCAACGAGCTGCTTGATATTCTTTATAAAACAGGAAAGATTCAGGACAGAGAAGCGGCATTAGCGGCAGTGTTGGACAGAGAAGAAAAAATGTCCACAGGGATGAAGCACGGAATCGCTATCCCTCACGGAAAAACCGCTACCATACAGGATTTGGTTGCTTGTATAGGCATTTCGGAAAAACCGGTCGATTTTGATTCTCTGGATAAAGTGCCCTGCAGAATCTTTATTATGACGCTCTCTCCTGTAGAAAAAACAGGACCTCACCTGCAGTTTTTGGCAGAAGTAAGTCTTTTGTTTAAAAGCGCGGATAAACGTGAGCAGATCCTTAATTCTGCAACACCAGAAGAAGTATTAGAAATTCTGACAGAATAATAGTTTCTATTACAGCGAATGTCCGAATAAACCGCCAAGAGTACTCTGGGATTTTTCTGCCAATCTGGCTTCTTCTTCCCTAATCAGACGCAAATGAAAACGGCTTTCTATCTTTCTTCTGTTTTCTATGATACGGCTTATATAATTTAACGTTACATACGGCGTGCCGGTAGACGTGACCCTTCCCGCTCCAGCATTATACATCGCAAGCGCGGAGATTTCGCTTCCTCCGATATTAAGGCAATAACGCAAGTGACCTACTCCATAGCGCGCATTAGCATTAATATTATAAAAAGCAGAAATATCCAAATGAGAAAAAGACCGGCTGTTTAACTGAAAAAGACCGCGGTCTATAGTGCCGTTGCGGTTATGGCGGTTTATCGCGTACGGATTAAATCTGCTTTCTTCCCAGCATAGAGCAAAAGCCAAAGCAGGCGCAACATCAAATTCATCCGCGCTGTCCAAAATCGCGGCAGCTATTTCCCTGCCGGAAGTAATACCGGCAAAAAATTCTATTACCCATTCTTTAAAATCAGGATTGCGGTAATATTCTAAAACAGTATCGGGAATAACTTCTGCCGCAGAAAAAAGAAGCGAAGCATCTTCTGCTTCGATCTCTTTTGCGGTAAGAATCTGCTGTCTGGAAAAAAATCCATAATGAACACAAATAAAAACGCAAAAAAACAGGGATACAAGCACCCCTAAAAAAACGGGTACTATATACTTCATCCTTATCTTTTTAAAAGATGCTTCCAAGAAAAATTACCTTACTACAGAACGAACCCTGATTATCCCGTTAACTTTGCTGATATGATCAAGTACAGATTTTGGAATTTCCTGATCTGTGTCTATTATGCTAAAACCATAATCATCGCGGTGATGGTTAATCAAATCCTGAATATTAATATTTGCGCCCGCAAGGTTTGTAGTAATCTGCCCTACCATATTCGGAATATTACGGTTTACAACAAGCAGCCTATGCGGATAACGCTGTTCCAGCCTGCATTGCGGAAAATTAACAGAGTTGCGGATTTCTCCGTTTTCCAGATAATCCATAATCTGCTGAACCGCCATAACAGCGCAGTTATCTTCGGCTTCCGGAGTACTTGCTCCAAGGTGAGGAATGCCAATAACTTTTTTGCATGCCAAAAGTTCCTGCGTCGGAAAATCTGTAACATAACAGCTGATTTTTCCCGCTTCCAGCGCATTAATAACATCTTTATCGTTAACAAGCGCGTTTCTGGAAAGATTAACGATACGCGCGTCTTTTTTGATAATGTTAAATTTTTCTGCATTTAAAAGACCTTTGGTTGCATCGCTTTGAGGAATGTGCAGAGTAACATAATCTGATTTAGAAAGCAGGCTCTCCAGCGTATCCGCGCGGGCAACATCGCTTGATAAATGCCATGCAGCATCTACAGAAATATACGGATCAAAACCGATAACATTCATACCCAAAGCTTTTGCGTCATTTGCGACCATAACGCCGATTGCGCCAAGCCCGATTACCCCGAGTGTTTTTCCTTTAAGCTCAGGTCCTGTAAATTTAGATTTTTCTTTTTCGATTAAATCTACAATATCGGGCTTGTCTGCAGAAGAAGCTGCCCAGTTAATGCCGCCGATAATGCCGCGCGAAGAAAGCAAAAGCGCTGCGAGAGCGAGCTCTTTTACTGCATTGGCGTTTGCGCCGGGAGTATTAAAAACCACTACTCCGCTTTCGCTGCATTTTTTTACAGGGATATTATTGTATCCCGCGCCCGCTCTTGCGATAGCAAGAACAGAAGAAGGAATTTCCAGACCATTCATGTCGGCGCTGCGCACAAGTATAGCGTCAGGGTTGGAGATATTATCTCCGATTTCATATTTGTCCTTTGGAAACAAATCCAATCCAAGATGAGATATTTTATTTAACGTTTGAATACGAAACATATTTTTTCTCCTGTTTTTTATCCTTCGAATTTTTTCATAAAATCAATCAGAGCTTTTACGCCGTCGATTGGCATAGCATTATAGATACTGGCTCTCATTCCGCCTACCAAGCGGTGACCTGCAAGATTTATAAGACCTGCGGCGGCAGCTTCTTTTACAAAGCGGGATTCCAGCTCTGTCTTTTTAGCTTCGTCTTTTTCGGTTGTTACAAACGGAATGTTCATTAAACTGCGAAACTGCTTTTCTACAGGCGAGTAAAACATTTTAGAAGATTCAAGATAATTATAGAACAAATCAGCTTTTTCCATGTTTAACTTTGCAATAGCGTTAACACCGCCGAGATTTTTTATCCATTCAAGAACAAGACCGATCATATAAATGCTGTAGCATGGCGGCGTATTGTACATAGAACCTTCTGACGCATGAGTATCATATCTAAGCATAATCGGTGTCCAGTCCGGAGCTTTACCGATTAAATCTTCGCGGATGATTACAACTGTTACGCCGGCAGGACCCAGGTTCTTCTGCGCGCCTGCATAAACAATTCCAAACTTGCTTACATCGAGAGGCTCAGAAAGAATACAGCTGGAAATATCAGAAACAAGCGGAACTTTTCCTGTATCCGGGATTTTATCCCATCTGGTTCCTACGATAGTATTGTTAAGAGTTATATGGTAATAAGCGTCATCTGCCGAAGGAGCCGGAGCTTCGGGAATATATGTATAGGCTTTATCCTTGGAACTCGCTTTTACTTCTACAGAAGCGTATTTTGCGCCTTCTTTAATCGCCTTGTCAGACCAGATTCCGGTGTCGATATAAGAAGCTTTTTTGCCTTTGCCCGGCATATCGCCTGCGGCAAGATTTAAAGGAACCATGGCAAACTGTAAAGAAGCACCGCCCTGCAAAAAGAGAACTTTATAATTTGAAGGAATGCCCATAAGCTCCCTGAGAAGTGATTCTGTCTTTTCAAAAATGGGTTTATAGTCCTTAGAACGATGACTCATTTCCATAACTGACTGGCCTGTTCCGTTTGCATTAGTCATTTCGGAAGCGGCTTTTTCCAGAACCGGCAAAGGAAGAGCCGAAGGTCCCGGTGAAAAGTTGTAAACACGCATGATTAACTCCTGTTTTGTAGTTATAAATATAATACGAAAAAACCGCATTTTTGTCGAGTTGCACGGCTTGCAAATTTCCATTAAGATTAAACTATGGCGGACAGGGTTTTTACCGTACTCGACCTAATCAACCTGGATCTCAAGGAGCACAACTCCTTAAACTTACGTTGTATAGGCGGAAGAAAAGGACTGGGCAGATTAATAGATATTCCAGACCTTAACCGCCCGATGGGCGCAATCATGGGGTTTTTCGAAGATTTTGCTTATCAAAGGATTCAGCTGTTCGGACGCGGAGAAGCGGCTTATTTACGGCAGTTAGAAAACGAAGGCAGAACCGACACAATCACACAGATGTTCAGCCACTCAATGCCGTGCTGTATTTTTACGCATAATCATTCCCCTCATCATAATTTTTTTGAAATTGCCGAGCAGGCTCAGTGCCCTATTCTGCAGACAGATTTAGGTTCGGCGGATTTTTCTGCAAGAATAATGCGTATCTTATCAAGGATTTTCTCTCCGCGGCAAGTTGTTCACGGCGTACTCGCAGAAGTATACGGCCTTGGAATATTAATACAAGGCGACTCCGGCGTAGGAAAAAGCGAAACTGCCCTAGAATTAATTCACCGCGGGCACAGGCTTGTCGCGGATGATGTTGTAGAAATTAATTGTATTTACGGAAACACATTAATGGGCGCAGGCGCAAATAAAATAATCGGACACCATATGGAAATCCGCGGACCCGGAATAATAAACATCACGCACCTTTTCGGCGTAAGAGCAATTAGAGACAGAAAAGAAGTTCAGCTTGTTGTAGAACTGGAAGAATGGGACTCAGATAAAAACTACGACAGGCTGGGCGCAGAAGATCACACAATAGAGCTGCTCGGCGTAAACATTCCTAAACTGACAATCCCTGTAAAACCCGGGCGGAATATTCCAATCATAATAGAAACCGCGGCAATGAACGAAAGGTTAAAATCAATGGGATATCACTCTGCGAGAGAATTTAACAAAAACATCCTTAAGTGGATCGAAAGCGACGCGGCGCGCTCGGTCTTCTTTGGCCAGGATGATATAATATAATATAGAAAACAAAGGAGGAAAAAATGACAGAGAGAACAATAACTGTAGTAAACAGAGCCGGCATCCACGCTCGTCCTTCGGCAATTCTGGTTCAGACAACAAAAAACTTTAAGTCCAATATATATATAGAAAAAGGAACAGATCGAATAAACGCTAAATCTATAATGGGTATTATTACCCTCGGCGCAGCTTATGGAACAGAACTAAAAATTATTGCCGAGGGAGAAGACGAAGCTGCGGCAGTAGATGCGCTTGTAAAACTTTTTGAGTCTAAGTTCGAAGAAGAGTAAACCACAGTGAAGATCCGTTTAGAACATTCAATATTAAATGTACGGATACTTATACTTATTTATTCGCTCCTTTGCGTTCTTTCTTTTCTTTTTTCCCGCAGTTTTTTCATAGAGACTTTGCAGTACGGTAAAGTACCGGATCGGCTGCAGCTGATTATTTTTTATACAATGCCCGCTGTATTATTAATTCTTTTGGGGTTTTCTACCTTTAATCTCTTTGCAGATTTTTTATCCGGCCGCCCGGGAAGCAAATTAAATGTAAGGCTTCTTGCGTATTTTTCTATAATCGTAATTTTTTCTATAGTACCCATTACAATAATGACAAGCACTGCATTAAGAGAAATTGTCCGCTTTTGGCACAGTATAGACGCCTCAACAGCAACAAGATCTGCAAACAGTTTTGTCGCCGATAATTATTCCCTGCATATGGAACGTTTCGAAAATATTGTAAGACAGCGGGATTTATCCCATAAGGATATTACATCGATACAAATATTTACACCAGCCGCAGACGGAACATGGACAGAAACTTCTTTTACCGGAAACGAAAGATTCAAGCTTTCTCTTCCCCCGTCTATAGAAAACGGTATTTCTGCAAGAGAGATTCCAAGGGACTTGGGAACAATAAGATATGTGCAAAGAACGGCAGAAAACAACCTTCGTGTTATCAGCTACAATCTCGGCGCTGACTTTGATACTGGGAGAGCCGCGCTGGAGAACCAAGCGGAACGATTTGAAACTGTAAACGAACTAAGAAAAAACATGAGACCGCTTTTAATTTACTACTACACGGTATTTTTTCTTCCCACTCTGCTTATGACCGCAATAATCGCAATTTCTTTTACAAGAAGAATTACAAACCCGATTATCGAATTAACATCGGCTATTCAGCGTGTTGCAGAAGGAAATTTTTCGATTCATATTCTTACGCAGAGAAATGACGAACTTGGAATTTTAATAAGGTCGTTTAATTCTATGGTGCAGGACTTGGAAAAATCCCGCGCAGCTCTTGTAAAAAACGAAAAAATTTCGATATGGCAGAATATGGCTCAGCAGCTTGCGCATGAAATTAAAAATCCGCTTACTCCGATAAAACTTTCTGCAGAGCGCGTGCTTCGCAGATGGCAGAATAATCCCGAACAAATCGGAGAAATTCTGGAAAGTTCTATGATGGCAATTATTCAGGAAACAGAAGGGCTTTCTGCGCTGCTTAATGAATTTAGAACGCTGTCAAAACCAATGGAGCCGTCAAATTCTGCAACCGCTCTTAGAGAACCATTGGAAGAAGCAGTAAATGCGTATTCGAGCTCTTATCCAAAAATAAATTTTAATATCGAATACGCGCAGACAGATGTGCAGGTAAAAATTGACAAACACAGACTGTCACAAATACTTTCTAATCTGTTGATAAACGCAATTGACGCAATGGAAGGAAATGGTCAGCTGGAAATACGGACAGATATTGTTAAAAAACGGGATATATGTTATTGTAGAATCAGCATTAAGGATTCCGGCAAAGGGATAAACCCTCAGGAAAACCAGCACATTTTTACACCGTATTTTACAACAAAAGAATCAGGCACAGGATTGGGGCTCCCTATTATCGAACGAATTGTAACAGATCATAATGGTTCGATATGGTTTGATTCGGCAGAAGGAGCCGGAACAACTTTTTATATAGATTTACCCCAAGCTTAAAATTCAAGCTTGAATCTTAAGTATAATTTTTAGGCGGAGATTGGCATGCCATCGATATTAATAATTGACGATGAACCGGGCATTAGGTCTACTCTCTGTTCTATACTCGAAGATGAAAAATACAAAGTTTTTACGGCAGAAGACGCGCTTGCCGGTTTTGAAATCCTTGCTAACCAAACTATAGATTTAGTTTTTTTAGACGTTCTTTTGCCTAAACTCGGCGGCATAGAAGCATTAGAAAAATTACGCAATGAATTCCCGGCAGTAGAAATTGTAATGATCTCCGGGCATGCGAATATTGATATGGCAGTACGCGCAGTTAAACTGGGCGCTTTTGAATTTTTAGAAAAACCGCTGTCTCTGGAAAAAGTTCTTACTGTCTGCAGAAACGCCCTTACAGTGAGAAAGCTGCGCGAAGAAAATAAAACCTTAAAAAAAATAAGCTCCTTTGCCTGCGAAGACATTATCGGAACAAGTCCTTCTGTAAGAAATATCCGCGAAACAGTAAAACAAGCGGCAGACAGTGACGCGCGTATATTAATCACCGGAGAAAACGGCGCAGGAAAAGAAGTTATTGCGAGAGCTATCCACTTGTGTTCGGCGCGGGTTGACCATCCCTTTATCGATGTTAACTGCGCGGCTATCCCTGAGAATCTCATAGAGAGCGAACTTTTTGGGCACGAAAAAGGCGCTTTTACAGACGCAGTTTCTGTGCGCAAGGGACGGTTCGAACTCGCCCATGGCGGAACTTTATTCCTTGACGAAATCGGAGATATGAGCCTTTCTGCACAGGCAAAGGTACTGCGCGTTATTCAAGAGCAAAAACTGGAAAGGGTCGGCGGCGAAAAAACAATCGAAACAGATGTACGGATTATAGCGGCGACAAATCAGGACTTGGAAAAGGCCTGTGACGAAGGCAGGTTTAGGCGGGATCTGTATTTTAGGTTAAATGTAATCCCTATTCATGTTCCGCCTTTAAAGGAAAGACCGGAAGATATTCCCCTTTTGCTCTGCCACTTCTTAAAATCAATGGAAAAAGACACAACTCTGGAAGCCGACGCAATGGAAGTCCTTTCTTCCCACGATTGGCCCGGGAATGTCCGCGAGCTAAAAAATCTTGCAGAACGAATATCTGTAATGCACCAAGGCAGTACAATAACGGGAGAAGAACTGCTTAAATTACTGAATAAAAAACAAAAAAAACTGGACATTCAGGAAAAACCCGGCATGGCTTCGCTTCCTTCGAGCCTTTTTGACAGTAATTATAATGATGCAAAAGACAGCTTCGAAAAGCATTATTTGGAGTTCCAATTTATAAAGAACAATGGTATAATCTCAAGGACAGCGGAGGCTATTGGAATATATCCCAGCAACCTCCATGCAAAACTAAGAAAATATAATATTACTACAGGTAGTAAGGAATAGTTATGAAAGAATTAACAGATCGCCAAAAACAGGTTCTCACCTTTATTGCAGATTATATCAAGAAGAATTCTTTTCCGCCTTCAATAAGGGAAATTGCCGATCACTTTTCGATTTCGGTAAAGGGTGCGCATGATCATATTACTGCTCTGCGCAAGAAGGGACATTTAAAGCAAGCGGATAAGCGGCCGCGTACGATGGGACTGACCCATAAAAGGCCGGAAGACGCGGATTTAATGGCAATACCTGTTCTTGGAAGCGTTGCCGCAGGGGTTCCAATTCTGGCAGAAGAAAACTTTGACGGCAATATTCTGCTTCATCGTTCTATGTTAAAGAAAAACAAAAAATATTTTGCGCTTAAGGTTAAGGGTGACTCAATGTCCGGCGCGGGAATACTCGAAGGCGACACCGCTGTAATAGAAAAGCAAAGTACCGTAAAAAACGGCGAAATCGCAGTGGCAGTGATAGACGAAGCTGTAACGCTCAAGCGTTTTTATAAGGAAAGTTCCAGAATTAGATTACAGGCGGAAAATCCCGCCTATAAGCCAATGTACAGCCAAGATGTAAAAATCTTGGGGCGGCTCTTTACAGTTATCCGTTCTTATTAACATGGCAGTCTATTTATTTCTAGGTCCCGAACTCGGAAAAAGGCAGGATGCCGTAGACGGAATAAAAGCCGATTTAAAAAAAACATCCGGCGGGAATGAAATAGAAAATACTGTTTTTTACGCAGTTGAGACTACAGCGGCGGAAATTGCCGATACAATTCAGAATATAAGCCTGTTTGCGGACACCCGCATTATAATTATTAAAAACGCAGAACTAATAAAAAAGAAAGACGAAATTGAAATAATTGACGCCGCCCTTGCAAATAAAGATAAAAACACTGCTGTAATTTTTATATCTGACGAAATCAAACTGTCCGCCTCTCTAGAAGACGCTATAATGCAGCCGGATGTTCCAAAGGATAACCGCCGCGTTTTTTATGAATTATTCGAAAAAGAAAAAAACGAATGGGTGCGCCAGTTTTTTAAGCGCGAAGGTTATAATATAGACAAGGAATGTATCGATACCATTCTAGAAATGGTAGAAAATAATACAGAAGCTCTAAGAAGAGAATGTTCGCGGCTTGTCTTCTTTGCAAAGGAAACAAACAGCCTTTCCCAATACGAGATAGAAAAATGGCTCTCCCATAACAGGGAAGAATCCGCCTTTACGCTTTTTACCCGCATAGCCGCAGGGGATCTTTTAAAAGCGCTGGAATCGCTTTCTGTTTTGCTTGCGGCAAAACAAAGCGCGCAAAGTATTCTTGCAGGACTAGCTTGGTGTTTTAGGAAACTCGGCGATTATATAAATCTGCTGGAAACATCAGGCGCGGGACAGCCAAACAGTTTTGAACTAAAAAAAATAGGGTTATCTTCTCCAAAAGCAAGGGACGATTATTCTGCTGCCGCGCGCCGTTACAATTCAGAGTCTGCAGAAAAATGCCTTGCATTAACTGCCGAGTGCGACAGGAATTTACGCTCTACATCGGCTGCGCTGGAGAATCTCTTAATGGATAGATATATACTTAATATTATAACTGCTGCAAATAACTATCGATGACTTTATCGGTGTCTTCAAAGTCACTGTGCAAAAGCAGTCCTGATATTGCGCTTAATACTTCTTCTGTTTCCGCAGTCCACGCCAATTCTTTAAGTTCTGCAAGCAGCTTTTTTGCAGCTTTTTTATCATATGTTTTGCAGGCTGCGCGCATTTCGTTTAATTTTTCTTTAAGTAAAGAAACATCGCCGCCTACATCTGTCTTTGTTACCCGTTGTTTTTCTCCGCTTGCTTCAAACTTATAAATTAAGGTATAGAGAGCCTCAAGAAAAGCGGGAAGATCTGCGATAATTAATTTTATATTTTTTTCACGGCCTGCCTGTTCAAGCTTAGAAGCTTCTGCAGAAAGATCGTCTTCGCCGACATTTGCAAGCGCGCTCTTCATCGCATGGATATTTATTATAAACATAGAAACATCGTCAGCTCTGCGGCACTTGTTAATGTATATCGCTTCCATAACTGCAGCCGCTTTTTTAGCGTCACGGATAAAGAACTCTGCAAGCTGCGCAGAAATTTCCGGCTGATTAAATCCTCCGAGTTCTTTTTGCCTGCGCGCTGCCTGTACGATTTCCAGCGGGTATTTGTCGCGTATGAGCCTATTTAATGACATGTTAAGCTGACGTATATCAATCGGCTTAGAAATAAAATCATCAAAACCTTTTTGTAAAAACATCTCTGCCTGCCCAGAAAGAGCGTTTGCAGTCAATGCGACAATCGGCTTTGTATAACCAAAACTGCGGATTATTTTTACCGCTTCTATACCGTCCATCTTGGGCATCATATGATCCATAAAAATAATATCATACACTTTGCCTTCCCTGATTTTTTCGACGGCTTCAAATCCGCTTATTGCAGTTTCTATAAGCAAACCGTATGATGCCATAAGTCCTTTTGCAACATACAGGTTTGTTTCGACATCATCAACAATAAGAACATGTCCGTACGGCATATATTCACGGTTAATCTGCACAGTTTTAATTTTAAGGGCGCTTGCAATATTAAGCTGCATTAAATTTTCTGCCATTTCTTTGCCAAGAGGTTCTGTATCTATGCAGATTTGCGGCAAACGAACCGTAAATGAAGATCCTACGCCGGGTTTACTCTCTATCTTAATATCACCGTCCATCATCTTTAAAAGATTCCGGGTAATATTCATTCCAAGTCCGGTGCCTTCTGTCTTTCGGTTTGCTTCCATGTTAAAACGCGAATACTCACTGCCAAGTTTTTTAACCTGTTCCGCTGTCATGCCCTGCCCTGTATCAACAATACTAAAAACAAGGAATATATCGCCGTTTGAGTCGTCGGTACTGTTGTTCCGCGGTTCAGAAGAAACATTAAGGCTTATCGTACCTTCCTGTGTATATTTAAATGCATTAGAAAGGAGATTATTTAGTATTTGTTTTATCCGCAATTCATCGCCAATAAACATAAGCGGAACATTTTCGTTCACATTCAATTTAAATTCGATAGGTTTGCTTTCGTAACGCATAATATTTAACTGAACCGTATCGTGAATAAGACTTGCTATATCATATTGAACAGGAATTATTTCCAGTTTACCCGCTTCTATTTTAGAAAGATCCAGGATGTCGTTAATAATTCCAAGAAGCAAATCGGCAGAATTATAAATTCTTTCTAAGGCGTCTTTTGTAATTAACGAAAGCGAAGTATCCTGAAGCTGAATTTCTGTAATGCCCAAAATTGCGTTCATCGGCGTGCGTATCTCATGGCTCATCTTTGCAAGAAAGTCACTCTTTGCCTTACTGCTCTCTACGGCAATTTCCGCTTTGCGCATTTCTGCCATCACTGCCTTTTGTTCGCGCAAATCCCTTATGTACTCTGTAACAGTAAACTCGCCTTTGTGTTTAACACGGACACAGGTAACTTCTGACGGTATCGGCTCTCCGTCAAGTTTTTGATGCATCCATTCAAAGCGGCTGTAACCTTCTTCCAGCGCTTTTCCTACAAGAGCAGTTCCTTTTTCGCGCGACGAGATTCCGTCAGGCTGATACTCAGGCGAGAGCTTTGTAAATTTTTCGATGAACTCCTGTTTACTGGAAAGGTCAAACATCTTTACAGCTTCGTTATTGCAGTCGATAAGCCCTAGATTTTTATCCCAAAAAATCGCACAAAAGGGAGCAGCGTCGATCATTATTCTGGTTCGTTCTTCGGCTTCGCGCTTCTCGATTTCGTTTAAATTTTCGTTATGCATTATAACCCCGGTCTCACCTTTACATTCTTAAAAAGATCCTTTACTTCATAAAAAACATCCGCTATTAAAGGATCGTAATGCGTTCCCGCGCTCTGCATTATTATCTCTACCGCTTGTTCTGCGGTAAAAGCTTTTTTATACGGACGTTCGGAGACAAGCGCATCATAAACATCTACTATCGCCATAATTCTTCCCTGCAGCGGAATCTCCTCACCGCTTAATCTGTGCGGATAACCCTTGCCGTCCCAGCGTTCGTGGTGGCATCCTGCAAATAATCTTGCATTACGAAGGAACTCACCTTCGCCGGTTCTTGCAATAATTTCGTCTATTATACGCTCCCCTTCTTTCGCGTGGGTTTTCATTATTTCGTATTCTTCTTCTGTGAGTTTACCCGGTTTATTTACAATAATATCGGTAATAGAAATTTTTCCCAAATCGTGCATGCGCGCAGAAGAAATTATTTTTTCTGTGTCCCAGCTGTCAATTTCTTCCTTGTATACGCTGCGTTTTTTCATCTCGTCTATCAAAATTTTTATATAAGCCGAAGTTCTTTCTATATGACCGCCTGTCCCTTTATCTCGGTTTTCTACGATGTTGGCTAAAACCGAAACTATGCTGTTCTGCAGCCTGTTAAACTGCGCAGTTCTTTCGCGGATAATTTCGTCAATGTCCATATGAGTTTTAATACGGTTAATAAGAACAGAAGCGGAAAACGGCTTTGTGACAAAATCCACAGCGCCAAGTTCAAAACCGCGCGCTTCGATATCGGGATCATTGCGGCCAGTTAAAAACATAACAGGAAGCGTACCAAGCGCCGGCATGGATTTTAGTTTTTCTAAAGCAGTAAACCCGTCCATTTCGGGCATTTCTATATCCAAAAGAATTAAATCGGGAACAACTTTATCCAGTAGTACAAACATTTTTGCGGCTGACGGCATTGTCATAACGCGGTATTGGTTTTCCAGCGCGGCTTCTGCCATCGAGAGATTAGTGTCGCTGTCATCAACCACAAAAATCGTTTTCATAAGCCTGCGTTAACCTACCTTAAATCGTGATACTTCCTCTATAAGAGCATTAATGCCGTCACGGTTCTTAATAGAAATCTCATTAACTTGGTTTACAGCCGAATTAATTTGATCCGCGCCCGATGCCATCTCGTTCATACCGGAAGTAATCTCCTGCGTCAGCTTTTCAAGATTATTGCTCTCCTGAATTACTTCCTTAGCTCCTTCAAACATTTCATGTGAGCCGCTCTTTACCTGCTGCGTAATTTCGTTTACTTCGCTTATGCCGTTTAGAACCTGTTTACTGCCCTCGCCCTGTTCTTCCATAGCGCTGCGAATTACGCTCTCCTGCTCTGCGACAGTTTTTACGCTCGAATCTATTGCTTCAAATCTGTTTAATACATTATCCGTCGAATGTGAGATTTTGTCGATAGATTCTTTTATCTTTTTTAGTACAGATCCAATAGTTTTTGACTGTTCGCTGGAACTTTCCGCTAATTTACGGATTTCGTCGGCAACCACCGCAAAACCCTTGCCTGCCTCCCCTGCGTGGGCGGCTTCTATCGCCGCATTCATAGAAAGAAGGTTTGTTTGGCTGGCAATATTTTCCATAACCGAGTTTATTTCCATTAAACCTTCGGATTCGCGGGAAATTTCCTGAATATCTGCCGCTACTTCCTGAAGCCCGTTTTTCCCTGATTCTGAGGCTTCTTTAAGGATTTTTACGTTTGTTGAGTTTTTTATCAGTGTGTCTGTAACAGATTGAATATTTGCCACCATTTCTTCTATTGCGCTGGATGCCTGCGAAACATGAACGCTTTGTTCTTCTACATGATCGTTAAGTTTGTGAATATTTACGGTTACTTGCTCCATCGTCGCATGAGTCTCGCTTACGCTTGCGCTCTGATTAATTACGCGCCCTTTAATGCTTTGAACATTCGCTGTTATCTGGTTTACGGCGGCTGCAGTTTGGTTCATATTGCTGGACAGCTCCTGCCCAATTTCTGACAACCGCGAAGATTCATCTTTAATAATGATTACAAGATCTTTAATCTTTTTTAGAGTCAGATTAAAGTACCGCGATAAATCTCCAATTTCGTCTTTAGAGCTGTTATTTATAACCTTTGTCAAATCCCCTTCGCCTTCGGAAATATCCTTAAGAGTATTTGTAACGCTGATTATTGGATTTACAATTCTTCTTGCAATAAACAATGTAATTAATGCGCTGATTACAAGAATTACAACCGCAAAAATTAATGTCACAAACGTCATGTTCCTTATAGGCTTATTTATTTCGTTTAAGGGGATTGCTATCATTAGGTTCCATGGCGTGTTCATACCGGTTATTTTTATCGGCATAAAAACAATATGCATTTGAGAATCCATTTCTTCGTAATAAGTATGAATAATTACCGGCTTACCGTTTTCTCCGCCGTTTTCTATTGAGCGGGCAATTCTAGAATGATGAACACCCAGTTTTTTTATTTCTGCTGCGTTTGTTTTTATATTATCCTTTACCCGGGACTTGTCGTAATGAGCGACAATGGTTCCGTCATTTGCATAAACACCAGCAATTCCTTCTCCGTTAAAAATAACCTGTTTTATTTCGTCAACGATTTCCTGCATTGCGCTTACATAATTGATTCCGACAAGACCCACCAGTTTTCCTGCATTATTTTTAATTGGATACATAACAGAAACAACAGGAGCATTGCCGTAACCAAAAACATCCCTCCAAACAGGCGGAGCAATTTCCGGCGTATCATCAGTTAAATTTGCAAGGTATTCCTGCCAGCCGTAATATCCGTCTGCAGAATATTCTACATTTCCTGTAAATCTGCGCGTATAAAATGTTTGATACTGTCCGTACTGTGCATCAAAATTATCAATTGTGTTTGGAAGCCACGCTGTCCATATCCCTACAATA
The DNA here is from genome assembly GCA_009784935.1 of Treponema sp. GTDB lineage: Bacteria > Spirochaetota > Spirochaetia > Treponematales > Breznakiellaceae > WQXQ01. The sequence goes on along the minus strand of WQXI01000032.1, from coordinate 4,269 downwards.
GAAGGATATTGCTGAATTGTACTTCGCAGAAATCCATTAAAGTTATCTCTTCTCATGTTCTCCGGAACATTTTCGAAATCACTAAATATCATCGAAAGAATAGACGAAAATCCGGTAAATACTTCTATTCGCCGTTGGATTTCTTTTGAATGTGAAACCGCCATTTCTTCTGCATATTGAAACGTAACCGCTCTCTGCAAACTTGCAGACTGCGTCAGGGTAAAGATCGATAAAACGGCAATGACAACTAACAACATTGCCAAAATAATCGATATTAATCTAATTTTAAGTTTCATAAAAACCTCCGCGTTATACGTCATGGCTATCCGCGCATGCGAGATACAAGTATATAAATGCGCATAAATCATGTCAATGAAATTTATTTTTAATTTATGGCTTAAAATAAACGTAATAAAATTATTTTAAAATGCTGCAAAGTGCGGATTAATGCTGATAAATGCTATTGCGTAAATCAGCCAATTTCTTGTATAATTCGCCTATGCTTCTTTATATAATCCGTCATGGCGAACCTGATTATGCAACAGATTCCTTAACCGAAAACGGTAAAAAACAGGCAAATGCGCTGGCAGAAAGATTATGCTGCCATGGATTTGATGAAATATTTTCTTCGCCCTTAGGAAGAGCTGTCCAAACCGCGCAGCCGACTTGTGATAAACTAAAACAATCGTACAAGATAGAAGAATGGATGAGCGAAAACCTTGCTTGGGATGATTTCTCTGCAGTTGATGACAATGGAAACAAGGATTGGGCATTTGGCTGCCAAAATACAAAACTAATAAATCAAAATTATACAGGCGATAATTGGCATGCCAATCCTGTATTTTTATCTTGTAAATCTGCACGCGAGGGTTATAATCGCATAGCAAATTGCTCTGATGATTTTCTTTCGAGATTGGGTTATAAACGAGAAGGCAGATTATACAAGGTAATATCTAAAAACGAAAAACGAATTGCGGCATTCTGCCATCATGGACTCGGAACTGCGTGGCTTTCGCACATGCTGTTAATTCCTCCGAATATTTTCTGGTCTAGTTTTGATATTGCGCATTCAAGCGTTACGATAATAGAGTTTAAAAACAACCCTGACGGGTATACCGCTCCCAAATGCGTTTGCCTATCGGATATTTCCCATATTTACAAAGAAAAAACACCGCTTAACGCTGTTATCAAATTTTAAAATACCTTAAAAACCTAATAAAAAGGCTGCGCTAGATAACAGCATGGAGTTTTGCACTAAAGTGCAAAACTCCAAAACATAATATTTGCACGAAAATGTGTATTACAAAGACAGCATGAAGTTTTGTGCTGCGCACAAAACTTCTAAATAAAAAGGCTGCGCAAGCGCAGCCTTTTTATTAAGCGACCTTAAACCGTGATACCGCTTGAACCAGCGTATCAATGCTTTCCTTGTTTTTCTCAGTTATTTCCCTTACCTGAATAACAGCAGAATTAATCTGATTTGCGCCGGAAGCCATCTCAGTCATACCATTTGTAATATTTGCAGTAACGTTTTCTAGATTCTTGCTTTCGCTTATAACTTCTTTGCTTCCGTCGGACATTTCTTCCGCTTCATTTTTTACTTGGAATGTGATGTCATTTAAACGGCTTACAGCGTCAAGTATCTGTTTACTGCCGGCGCCCTGTTCTTCCATTGCGCTTCGGATGTTGCCTTCCTGTTCGACAACAATTTTAATTTCTTTGTCAATCGCTTCAAACTTATCCAGAACATTATTCGTGGAATGGTTTATTTTATCAATAGAACTTTTGATTTTTTTGAGTACTGCAGCAATTATTTTTGACTGTTCTTCCGAACCTTCTGCAAGTTTGCGGATTTCGTCAGCTACTACAGCAAAACCTTTTCCTGCTTCTCCTGCGTGAGCCGCTTCTATTGCCGCATTCATAGAAAGCAAGTTAGTTTGGCTTGCAATATTTTCCATAACTGCATTAATTTCCAGTAATCCTTCGGATTCTTTTGAAATCGTCGCTATATCTACAACAGCGTCTTTTAAGCTTGTATGACCCAAATCAGTCGCTTCTATCAGGTTTTCAACATTTTCGGCATTCTTAATAAGGGTCTGCGTTACAGATCTGATATTTGCAAGCATTTGTTCTATTGCAGATGATGATTCAGAAACACTGCCGCTCTGATCTCCTACATGAACTGTCAGCTTGTCAATATTAGAAGAAATTTGTTCCATAGTTGCATTAGTCTGCGTTACGCTCGCGCTTTGATTCATAACCTGATTTTTAATGCTCTGAATATTTGCGTTAATTTGCGTAACAGCGGCAGAAGTTTCGTCCATATTGGCCGCAAGATTTGTACCAATATTAAAAAGAGAAGTAGATTGTTCTTTTATTGTTACGATAAGAGTACGGATTTTTTCCAGAGTATTATTGAATGAACGGCTGATATTGCCTATTTCATCTTTACTCTTAACAGATAAAACAGGAGTAAAATCACCTTCTCCTACAGTTTCAAATACCTGTTCTATAGATTTTAAAGGAGCAGTAATGTTCCGGGCTACCAGCATAATAATAATTGTAATTACTATAAGTATTACAGAACCAAGAGCAACAAAAATTGTTATCATACGATATACAGGAGCCATAATAGTTTTTTCGGGAACAAGTATGGCAGCCGCCCATGGAGTAACAGTATGTCCAATAGTAAACGGACTGATACCAAAAATCATTGAAGCATTATTATCAGGCGATTTTATAACAGTCTGATACTGAGTTCCGTTTTTGATAGCATCAACCATATTGTGGATTTCTTTTCCTACCATATCAGCTTCGGTTTCTTCCATTTTTTTACCTAAACGGCTTGAATCAGGATGAGCCACGATGATACCGCCGTTACTGAATATAGCAGTAACTCCGACGCCAAACGGCCTTATCTGTGACACAATCTCCTGAATATCAGAAAGCTCAAGATCAACTCCGACAACTCCAATTATTCTGGAATTCTGTACAATCGGAATTGTAAGGCTTGTAATGAGTATTTGTTTACCTTCAATCTCATAATAATAAGGGTCAATTACAGCTTCTTTAGCTGTTCTTAGAGATGTATTATAAAATGCGCCGGCAGCTCCGGGATCATCATAGTCAACGATAGAAGAAATATGCACATTACCTTTTATATCATGAGAAAAATAGCTTAAAAACCTTCCTGTTGCGTCAGAACCGGGCGTATTAATATAAGCAATATCATTACCGTCTAGAGCATTTGGTTCAAAACCAGCCCAAACACCGACAAACCCGGGGTTTTCCTTAGCCAAACTATAAAGCATAAGATTTAGAATTTGACGCCTTTCCTCCGGCTTTACGTCATTAAAATTGGCAAGAATTTGACCTATTGCTCTGACTTCGTCTAAAGAAACCTCCATCCAGGCCTTTAGCTGGTTGGAAGTATTTTCTGTAATTGCTGTAACATTATTATTCGCCATAGTACTGATCTGGCCGGATGTAAACAATAAAGAGCTCAAGGTCAGACCGCCGATACAAATTAGGTTGACTGTGGTTATTATAACAATCAATTTTGTTCCTATTTTCATATTCACCTCTTAATATATTAAAATAAAAATATTCCTCCCAATAATCAAGAAAAAAAATTATAAAATTTTGGGTGTTTTTAATGCCAGAGAAATCTGAAAAATCCTTCATATTGAATAAAAAAACTACAATTAAAAAGAGGAATTATTATTAAAATACAACAGAGCCGCTATGCGTAATTACATAATTTTGTAGTTTGTTTGGCGCTTTTACAATCTCCAATCTGCGCCGTACGCAAACATTTCGCCATTGCGGGGAATTGCTCCGATATCTGGCGTTCTGCCTGTGGGACGGTATTGAGCGTCTACAGTACCGCGGGCGTTGCCGGAGGAAGTCATGCGGCCTTCGGGTCTTTGGGTTACAGGTATTGAACCGTTTATGAAATTATTAACATAACTTGTTTGTCTTCCATTTTCGTGACCCCAATAAATAATATCGCGAGATCTTGTGTTTACAAATAAGTTATCTTTTACTGTAACAGTACTTGCGTCTGCATTATCTTTATGCTGGCTGTAAAATCCAATTCCATAATGAGCGCCAACAACAGTATTATTAAAATATTGCGTTCCATGGTTTGGCAGATTTATTCTTAAACCGGTATGTCCGCCAATCACAATATTATTACGTACAATAACGTTACTGTTGTAATTATCGATATAAAGACCTTCACGCAAGTGATCCATTGTACCATTATCG
>WQXI01000031.1 GCA_009784935.1 Treponema sp. | reverse complement strand
TTTTTCTCGATGACCGCCCGCATAACCGCCTGCTACAACATTCATAATCCTGAAACGCTCGCTTACTCCCGCTCTGTCCTGCGCGCGAATTTCGGCGGGACCCTGCATGTTTGACTGCCCAAATGCAATATACACATGAAACTCTTCTGTAAGCCGGTAATCGGCCAATATATCGACATCGGGTAAAATTATATTCGCAGATGTTGATCCGCCTGCAGCTTCTCTTTCGGTACTGGTACAGCCAAAAAAAAGCAGACCAAATATAACCGTAAAAATTAACAACAAACCTAATTTCTTCATGATATTCTCCTTTTAACTAATTGTTTTCGATTTTATTTTCGATTTGTATAGTAACTAATGATCTCATACCCTGCATGCTATCATAATGTCTACATATCAGTAAAGTATATATATTTTACTGATAACTAACTTTGCTGCCTTCCAGCGAACGAAGCCTTTCTTCGTCAAGTTTGACATGCAGGTTTTTTTCCTGTGTTGGTATAACAAGTCCTTTGGGACCGTCCTTAACACGGCGCAAATATTTTACCTGTGTATAAAACAAATCTCCTGCGCCGTTGTTTCTGCCCTTTGAATAAAATATCGCAAGGTTCCCCGCGTCAAGCAGTATGTCCAAAGGCACTGTTTTTCCCGTTCTTTGCCTGATAAAAACGTGGGAGCCATGATAATCTCTTGCATGCAGCCACAAATCATTGCCTTTGACATGACGGCGCAGAAGTTCGTCGTTTTCGTTTGCATCCCTTCCTACCATTATATAATATTCGCCGCGTTTAAATGTCAGCCCCGGGCGTGTCTTTTCCTTTTTAGAAACCTGCGTCTTTATCTGTACACCCTGGGCTATGCCCGATTTTAAAAGTTTTGCAAGAATTAACGGATTTGTTTCGCTTAACAGACGCTCCAGTTTTTCTGTTACTTCATTTTGTTCCCGCTCTCCTGCGGCAATTTCTCTTTGAATCCCAGCAAGGGCATTTTTTTCTTTTTTATACTGCTCATAAAAACCTTGCGCTGTCTTTGCCGCATTTGAGTCATTACCGATATTAGAAAGAATTTCATCACCTTTTATTTTTAACCTTTCTGCATTGGAAAAAGTTTTTTCTTTTTCTCTTAGTCTTTCCAGCGCGGCGGCGATTCTTCCAAGACTTCCTTCGCAATTTTTTCTAGCTTGCTCTCTTAGATTCTCAAGAGAAAGCGAGCCGCCCTGTGCGGAATAATAATCATCAATTTTCTTATTAAACGAACCTTCGCCTTCTATCTCACGAATTTCAAACTCGCGCTTTTGTTTGCCGCCGGCTTCGGTATTTTCGGGCGAATAATTTTTGCCGGTTATTTCGCCCTTCTTCGGCTGACGGCGCATAACATCCAGAATAATGCCGTTTTCGTCAGTTACGATTATATTTGCCGCATTAGACCACAGTCTTATATAGATCCTGTATGTAAGCTCATGCCGCTTAACAGTTATTCTTACAATACGATTATCTCCGAGCTGGCAAACTTCTGTAATCCAACCATTCACAATTTTAGAAGAAAGAAATTGAGCAAAACGAAGCGGCTTATCGCTCTTTGGAACAGCGCGGAAAATTTCGTTAATCCTGCATGCGCCGGAGCTTAAACTGATAAGTATTTGTTTTGTTTCCCCCTTCTTGTGTATACGCAGAATAATCACATCAAACGCGCTCTGCACGGCGCTTTGAATCTGCGCGCCTTCCAGATTTAATTCATCGAGGATTAGGTTAATTTCTTTCCAGTTAAGAGACATACAAACAGTATAACAGAAAAAAATTATTTTGCATTAATTTACTCCGTTAAATCATGATTTTATTACATAATTATACAGAATCAATGATTATACTTTAAACGCAATGAAACCTTTATTTTGGATAGCTGTAAACCTAATTGGATTCTTTGTCCTCACTTTTATGTATATAGATACACGGCAGCTAAGGACAGCCGGCAGAGCTCAGAAAAGAAACAATATTGGACAAGAAATTTTTAAATATCTGCAAATTGCATTAATGCTGTTTTTGATATTTGATACAGGAATGTACATGACAGACGGAATTTCTTCTCATGCAAGGACTATTCATTATATTTTTTCTTTGCTTTTTTATTTATTAACTCCGCTCCCGGGATTTGTATTTTTTCTCTACTGCGATTACAAGATTTTTAATGACGAAAAAGGCCTGTTAAAACGCCTGCCTTTTTATTCGCTGCCCATTGCAGCAAACACAATTGCCGCTGCTCTTACACCATTTACAGGTTTGCTTTTTACAATTAACGAGCATAATGTATACGCAAGAGGAGATTTTATCTGGATAACGATTATTGCAGGATTCGGATACCTCGCGGCTCATCCGCTGTTAAATATATTTAACAAAAAAAATCAAATGCAAAGCCCAAAGGAAACAGATATTTACTTGTATTTATTTCCTGTTCCGCCTTTAATGTCAGCAGTTATTCAGCTGCTCTATTATGGACCTTTATTATTGGGAATAAGTTTTGTAATATCGGCGTATTTTTTATATACAAACAATATTCAATCAACAGAGGATAAACGCAGGCTGTCTGTCAGATTTAATAATATAAATATCGCGCACTTTGGCTTAATTTCATTTATTATGGTTTCTGTAATGCTCTGGACTATAGAAAATACAATTAATGAATTATCACAGGATTTTTACGATATAAATCAATTAAAACTTACATTGCCTTTTATAATTACAATAGTTCTTTTTATAATTGCCGTTTTTAGCATGAACCGGATTGCTCAGCGTATGATTTTTATGCCTTTAAAACATTTAGTAGACAGTCTTTTGCATTTAAAAGAATTATACGGACTGGAACGGGATGACGAAATAGGATTACTTGCAAATACAATACACGAATTATTTATTAAAGGAAACTACGACGGTCTTACAGGAATTTACAACAGACAGTACATGGAGTCAACCATGCAGCAATTAATGACGGCGCTTTCCCGCACCGACGCGTTATTAAGCGTTTTAATAATAGATGTAGATAAATTTAAATCATATAATGATACTTACGGGCATATTAAAGGCGACGAATGCCTAAAAATTATCGCTAAAACGCTTAACAATAAAATAATCAGAAAAGGCGATTTTACAGCAAGATACGGCGGAGAAGAGTTTGCTGTTGTGCTTCCGGGAACAAACGGAGTCGGAGCTATGATCATGGCAGAAAGAATGCTGGATGCAGTCAGAGAATTAAAAATACCGCATCAAGGCATTAACGGCTATGTCACAATATCGATCGGCATTACAACAGGAGATAGAATATACACCCAGAACTGGAACGACTTTTTTATAAAGGCGGATGAGGCTCTGTATATGTCAAAGAACGGCGGGAGAAACCGGTGCACTTTTCTTTCTTTAAATTCGCCAATTCATCAGGAAACATAATTTTTAGTAAAAAGTCTTTCGCCCGGCAAGTTTATTTAAATACTCAAAAAATAATTTATCCTCGGTTACAATATGAGTCACCATCCAGTCTTTAAGAAACTTTAAAACTGCAGAAAGAGGAAGGCGGCCTCCAACCTCGTAATCGTGAACATAATCCAAAAGCGCAAGGATAAAAACTTCGTGTTCGTTTTTATGCTTAGTGTAACCTTCAAACTTGGTTACAAGCATTATTCTCTCTTCTGTCGCAAAGTGGATTTTTATATATTTGAGTGTCTCGCTTTTAACACGGTCAAAATACTTGCGTTCCTGCGCTTCGTTCCCGGTAACATGATTAAACAAATCATTGATAAGATCTACCAGCTTTCTATGCTGGTCGTCTATCAAACTAAGCCCGCAGGTCATTTTACCTGACCAGGTAATCAATTCTTTGTTTTTTTTCATAGTATTACCCCCATATACCTAAAATAAGAAAATTCTGTATTGACTAGTACTTGTTTTTTGGATAATTTTAAAAAAACTGCGATTTTAAAAGGAAATGTAACGATGTCCACAGACGATAAAAAAATTATTTATTCCATGTACAAGGTGTCAAAAAAGCACGGAACCAAACAGGTTTTAAAGGATATAAGCATTTCTTATTTTTACGGCGCAAAAATAGGCGTAATCGGGCTAAACGGCTCCGGAAAATCGAGTCTTTTAAAGATTCTTGCAGGCGTTGACACAGAATTTGCAGGAGAAACATCGATAAGCCCGGGTTTTAAAATCGGATTTTTAGAACAGGAACCTTACCTTGAACCGGGCAAGACAGTAAAAGAGATCGTATCAGAAGGAGCAAGTGAGCTTGTCGCTCTTCTTGCAGAATTTGATAAAGTAAGCGAAGCGTTCGGCGAGCCTGACGCAGACTACGATAAACTTGGCGCAAAGCAGGCAGAATTACAGGAAAAGATCGAAGCCGCTGACGGCTGGAATCTTGACAGCCGCCTGGAACTGGCAATGGAAGCTCTCCGCTGTCCGCCCGGCGATGAAGTTGTAGATCATCTTTCCGGCGGCGAAAGAAGGCGTGTGGCTCTTTGCCGTCTGCTTCTTCAAAAACCGGACATCCTTTTACTTGATGAGCCTACCAATCACCTTGACGCAGAAACTGTAGCATGGCTGGAACGCCACTTAAAAGATTACGCGGGCACAATTATTGCAGTAACGCACGATCGTTACTTTTTGGATAATGTGGCAGGCTGGATACTGGAACTTGACCGCGGCGAAGGTATTCCATGGAAAGGAAACTATACAGGCTGGCTGGAACAAAAAGAAAAACGCATGGAGCAGGAAGAAAAAGGCGAAAGCGACAGGCGCAAAACATTACAGCGCGAGCTCGAATGGATTCGTATGAGCCCAAAGGGCCGCCATGCAAAAAGCAAAGCGCGTATTTCTAATTACGAAAAACTTTATCAGGACGATGAGCGCGAAAAATCCAAAGGCGCCACCGCGTTTAATAAAATTACAATACCTGCAGGACCTCATCTTGGAAAGCTCGTTATAGAAGCGCAGGGTCTTTCTAAATCTTTCGGCAGCCGCTTGTTATTTGATAATATGAACTTTTTGGTTCCGCCGGGAGCATGCGTCGGCATAATTGGTCCAAACGGCGCAGGAAAAACAACATTATTCAAAATGATAACAGGAATAGAAAAACCTGACAGCGGCGAACTCAGGCTCGGCGAAAGCGTAAAGCTCGGTTTTGCAGATCAAATGCGCGAAAAACTTGACAGCGAAAAAAGCGTTTGGGAACAATTATCTGACGGATTGGATTTAATAAAAATCGGTTCGGGACAGAGCGTTAGAGAAGTAAACTCACGCGCGTACTGCGCATGGTATAATTTTTCCGGCGCGGATCAATCCAAAAAAGTCGGCGTACTAAGCGGAGGAGAACGAAACCGTTTAAACCTTGCAATGATGTTAAAAGAAGGCGCAAATGTTCTGCTGCTCGACGAGCCTACAAACGATCTTGACGTAAATACTTTGCGCGCGCTGGAAGAAGCGCTTGATAACTTCGCAGGTGTAAGCCTTGTTATAAGCCACGACCGCTGGTTTTTAGACAGGATTGTTACGCACATTCTGGCATTCGAAGACGGCGAAGTTATCTGGTATGACGGAAACTGGTCAGAATACGCAGAATGGCGGCGCGAAAAACTCGGCTCTGCAGCAGACAGCCCGCACAGGCATGTTTACCGCAAACTAGAAAGATAGAAAGAGAAAGAAAGAGAAAGAAAGAAGAAATTTACCACAGAGTTTCACGGAGGGGAAATTTTCAGAGCCCCGAGCCTGTCGAAGGACACTTTAGCGTTATTTTTCTTCGATATCTGCTTTTTTAATATCAAGTATTTTTGCCAATTTTCCGGCAATTATATGCATTTCGTTTTCAGAAAGACAGCCGATACATTTTCCCAACATTACTCTTTCAACTGTTATTATTTTTTCTGTCATAACATAACTAATTTTCTCAAGACCATTTTCATTACTCGGCTCAATTTTCATACGTGTAGAAATACTATCTGAGTTAAAAGTAGTAAACAAACATAGTATTATTGAATCAAAATTATCGGCAATATCTGCCTGAACAACTAAAACAGGACGAGCTTTAGATGCATAACCCTTATCTTGAAGCGTCCAAAGTTCACCTCTCTTCATTTAGAACCTTTTGAGAATAGAAATTTGCAAATTCCAAAGCATCCTTTTCGCAATCAAATGGCTCTACAGTTTCATTTTCATTAGAGGATTCGCATACATATCCATGATTTACAGATTGATAATCTTGCGAATACTCATACCCCTGCTGAGAAGAAGAGGTATCCTTATTATTTACTACATTTATTTTTGGCATATATGTAAGTAATATATCTATTTCCATTTAAAAAATCAAGCTATTTTAAAAAAGAAGAAATTATCACGGAGAACACAGAGAAGACTCTAAGAATTTTAAACCACAAATCACATGAACCTTTGCTACGATGTCTTGTCGGTAGTTCATATAAGTGCTGCTCAATGCCTTCATCTTCACTCCTTCCAGTCGTTCAGCTCAGGCATTTCGCTTTACTTGAGCCTAAACTAGGGGCGGACAACGCGAAAGCCAAGGACATAGTTCCAGATGACCGGATCGCCGAAGTACCGACGCGCGGATCTGGTGTTAGAAGCAGAATTGATCCAACCGCCGCCGCGACAAACGCGGTAGTAGCCGGAGACCGCTCCTGTTGGGTTGTTTTGCGCGCCAGTTTGATATGCTCCATACCAGTCCCAACACCACTCCCATACATTTCCGTGCATATCATGTAAACCCCATGCATTTGCCGGGAAACTTCCTACAGGCGTTGTTTTACCGCCATCACAACAACAACCACCATCAAAATTTGCCTGTCTTGTTGTTATATTGTTTCCTGTATTATAAGCTGTTGTTGTTCCTGCTCTACAGGCGTATTCCCATTCAGCTTCGGTCGGCAAACAATAACCGTTAGCGTTGCGATTCCATGTTACTGTTGCACTTGTAATAGGATAACCTGTTGCAGGTACCCTATTGGTCATTGTATACGCAGGGGTTAATTCTTCTTTTTGGCTGCGCTTTATACAATACTCAATAGCGTCAAACCATGTTACATTTTCTACAGGCAGATTATCTCCTTTGAAATGGCTAGAATTAGTTCCCATTATATCCTGGTATTCCCTCTGGGTTATTGGATATCTGCTCATTTGAAACGAACTTACCGTAACTTGTCGCTGAATTTCATCAATATCACGTCCTGCTTCATTTGCAGGGCTTCCCATGGTAAATGTTCCGCCATTAATGCGCACCATTGTGTTTTGCTGTGCGGTCAAACCTACTAAGATAAAACAAGCCAAAATAATTAAAAATGCAAGTTTTTTCATACTTTTTTCCTTTTTCAAATATGATAAGTTATTTAATAATATAATAAACATATTTTCAAGAAGCTAAATTTAAAAAGACACAAGAGTTCCTGTAAACACTATTATTAAGGCGGACTCTTTGCCAGAGTTTTGCCCGAGCCGCAGCATGCGCACGCCATAACCAAAACTTAAGGGGATGCGCTTCGGCGGTTCGACAGGCTCACCGTCCAAAGCTCAGCCACAGCAGCCGTCCCAAGCCCCGGACTAGACTTGTCCTGAGATAAATGCGCTGTCGGTTTCGTCGATCTGTCTGCCGTATAAATGTTCAAATAAAAATCTCATGTCTTCTGGAACCATATTAACAAAACGGCAGCCAAAGTAACTTGCGGATTTATCTTTAAAACGGCGCACTATTCGCGCGACAACATTAATTGTGCGGTTTGGCGCTTCTATCGTAACAGTTAATTCTGCGTCAACCAAAAGAGTTGCAAGCAAAGGAGAGCCCAAGGGACATGCAAATAAAAGACCCGACGCGCTTATATCCAAAACCCTGCCGTCAAACGGCTGATTTTCTACTTTGCCGTGATCAAAATATCCGTTTTCTTTTAAGCCAAACGCGAGAACTTTTGCGTACTGATACACATTATCAAGCACGCTAAAATCAAACGGGAGTTTGCCCTGTTTATCGATCCATATATGTATATAACCGATAACATATTCATGAAACAAAATAGGAACCCACGCGTCAGAATAAATACCTTCGTTAAATTTGCTTTTTAAGAACCGTGTGCATTTTTCGTCTAAATAATTTGCGCCGACACCTGTAGTTTCCAGATAACGTTTAAACAAATCTTCTGTAATAATTCTTTTCTTTGGATACGGATCTGTTTTAGGCAAAAAACCCACCGTAGAAGGAATAAAAAGCGTTTTTCCAGTTTCTGATAAAACACGCTCTTCTAAAGATTCCGGTTTTTTATCTTTAAAATTAATTATTTTATATCCGTCAGCAAAATTGTTTAACATGCTTGCAATCTGCTTTATTAATCCGGAAAGATTACGGGGATCGAGGTTTCTCATTAAATCATCGGCGGATATATTTTCGTACTCTGCAACTTTTGGAAAAGTAAGATTATACCTCTCGCCCCGGAATGTAAAAAGAATGTTTATATCAGAAGGAGCGTCTACTCTTAAATAATTACGATCAAGATTTTTATGAAGCGTATCCGGAGCCTTACAGTAAATAAGATCGTCTTTTTGCGTCAGTATTTCTACGTTAAAATCGATTACCTGTCCGCGGTAATCAAACAATAAAGCCATTTTTGAACGGTTTTTTAATTTACCTAAAGATCTGTCAGGACGAAAAACCAGCTCTTCTCCCGCAGGCTGCTGTAAAGTCAAAATGTATTCGGTTCTGTCCCTAACATACATGATAGGAAGCTTTTCATCAAATATAGCTTTAAGGAGAAATTCTTTTTCTATTCGTCCTACTGGTGTTGCCATAAATTAAAAAAACCTCTCGTATGGATAAAAATCATAACGATGAACAGCCTCAGAAGCTTCTGCTTCTCTGCTCTTTGGCGCTTCCAAAATTATTTCGTCAAAAACCCAGCTTCCCTGAAAAAGCCTTATGTACAATTCTCCTGTAATTGCCTGATTCCTTCCTATGAACCGTACCAAAAACGAAACCGCACCGTCAGCTTCTGTTCTGCCTCCGCCGATTCTGTAACTCAAAGGCTGAATAACAGAAATTTCCGAAACTGCGGGAATATCAACCGAGCCGGAAAGCAGCCTCGCCGCGAAAGAATTTGCGTATGTATATGCCGCATTTGACGCGCTGCCCCTGCCTAATGTCCCAATGACAATATCTACAGGATAGCGCGGAGCTTCGCCCCTTGCCGGACGCAGGAGTTCTTCCGGGATAGAACCTCTCGATTGACCAAGAGATATAACAGCCGGCACAATAAATAAAAACAGGCATATAAAAATGCGCATATTTTAATTCTAGCAAAAAAAACATTTTTTTTCTATAATAAAACGATAAATGAACAAAACAATAGAAGCCTCTCTGGCAGAAGATTATAATCACCCTGTGAGGGATGTTCTTTGGGGTCATATTTATATGACAGAAAAACAAGCCGCTCTTACGCAATCCGCTCCTTTTATGAGGTTAAACAGAATAATGCAGCTGGGTCCTGTGTACCTTGTTTACCCCGGCGCAACCCACACAAGGGCAAGCCATTCAATCGGCGTATACCATCTCGGCAGACGGCTGCTCCAAAACCTTGCCGAAAGAGGCGCTTCGCAGTGGCTTACCCCGTCAGGTATAAAATCATTTCTTGCCGCTTGTCTTCTTCATGATCTTGGGCATTTTCCGTACACTCATTCGCTAAAAGAGCTGGCATTAACTTCGCATGAGACTCTAACAGGCGCAATAATATTGAAAGAACCCTTTAAAACCCTAGTCGGCGCTTCTGGCGCAGATCCTTCTTTAACAGCAGCGATTGTAGACAAAGATATCGAAGGCAATGATACGGAACTTCTCTTTTACCGGAAACTTTTATCAGGAGCGCTTGATCCTGATAAACTCGATTATTTAAACCGTGACGCGCGGTACTGCGGAGTACCTTATGGCGCGCAGGACGTCGACTTCATACTTTCACGGCTTCATCCCAACAAAGAAAGAGGCGTAGATATCGATTCGCGCCTTATTCCCAATGTTGAATCGGTGCTTTTCTCAAAATATCTGATGTACCGGACAGTTTATTGGCACCGTCAGGTTCGTTCTGCCACAGCAATGATAAAAAAAGCCCTAATAACAGGTCTTGAATCGGGTATAATCACCGGAGATGACCTATATAACCTTGATGATACGGGTCTTTTTACCCTTCTTGAACATCCAAAAATCAAAATAAACGCAATTTCTGCTCTCGCAAACTCAGTTAAAGACGGAAATATCTATATTACAGCGGCAGAATACACTCCCGAACAGGTAAATTCAGAAATTTTACACACAATTAGCGGCAATCCGCTTCAAAAAGCGCAATTCGAAGAAAAACTTGCCGAAAACCTGCGTAAATCAGGGCTAGAAATCAAAGGAGAAGACATAATTATCGATATTCCCGAACCTGTTTCATTCGAAACCGGTCTTTTTATCGAAGACGAAGCTGTTAAATTCTGCGGCAGCTCAAGCGCATTTAAGGCAGAAATTGTTCAATCATTTATAAAAACACTGTATACTATAAGAATATTTATAAATCAAAAATATAAAGAAAGTATAAAGACATTTTTGAAAAGCTATAGTATACTGGATATATAAGGGTCAGGGAGGCATGAATGGACATTCATAATACTAACGAAGATATCGTTTTTAATGCGGTTCAGAATATTTTTGACGAAATTCAGAGCAGCGGTAATCCGGAAAAATACTGCCTGTGTTATCAGTGCAGAATAGATACTATCTGCTATACGCTTAACCGTATCGAACCAAATTATATTGTTTCTAACCGCGGTTTTACCCGTATCGAACAATCGGGCGTAAAGCACCAGCAGATCGAAGCGGACATTACTTCGTTAATTTATAAGGGTTTACGTCTCGTAAACCATAACCTGCGCCCCACAGCTCCCCATGACGGCTCTACTACAGCTACCCTGCGCACCCTTAATCCTGTATATGACATTCCTACAATAGCAGGACGTATTTTTAACGGAGCGAGTTTTGAGCCGATAGTAGGCGTAGATGTTTCTCTTTACTGCGACGGAGAGCCGGTAGTTATGAGAAACAGCAACTGGCAAAACCCCTTTTCGATGGTTCCCAGCACCCCGGGCGCTTTCAGCTTTTGGCCTGCGCCGATAACTGCTGACGCTCCGGAGACCACAAAAGAATTTAAATTCTCCATAAAAATTAATTCGCCGGATTATGAGACCTTAAGCCATTTCTTTACAATTTCGGCAATTAGTAAATTCCATAATCCGCAGTCCTATGCGTTAAACCGTACCTTTAAACTGCCGGATTTATACTTGTTCCCGCCGGGAGAAGCCGAACAAAACGGTTAAGCCGAACGCAGGGTTGCTCCGACCGTTCGCGCTAGTTGACATGATTTGAGCGATCTAGTACTCTAATCTCATACAAATTCTTAGGAGAAAACTATGGGTCAAGCCAGTAAAAACAGCCGTACTGCCAGCGCAACACAGAGATTTATGTGCGAATGCGGCGGGGAAATAAAGATGAAAACCCTTTTCGAAAGCGGTAAAGTAAAAAACATGGCAGAATGTGAAAAATGCAAACGGACAGAAAGACGTCCGTCAGACTTTAGATAGGAGACTATATTTTGGCAAAAAAAAGCGATTCAGCAGAAAAAAGGCACCGCAAGAGCGAAGAACGCCGTCTGCGCAATAAATCAGCAAAAAGCGCTGTAAGAACAAGCGTTAAAAAATTCGTTGCTCTCGCGCAAAAAAAAGATTCGGGAGCAGAAGCAGCTTTAAAGGAAATGATAAAAAAAATTGATACTGCTGCGGGAAAAGGCATTATTACAAAAAACGCCGCTGCCCGTAAAAAATCAAGAATGCAGCGGTATTACAACACATTAAAAGCAGCTCAATAATTTTTAATATATGGCAGCGAAAAAATTTACAAAAGCTGACATGATAGACGCCCTCTACGAAAAAACAGGGATGAATCGTCTGGAAATTCGCAATGCCGTTGATATTTTTATAGACGAAATGAAAGAAGCCCTTATGCGGCACCAGATTATCGAACTGCGCGGCTTTGGCACCTTCGAAGTAAAAGTACGAAAAGCGCGTCCAAGAGCGCGTAATCCCAGAACAGGCGAAAATATTGTTATACGTTCACACGGCGCTGTTACGTTTCGTTCCGGCCGTGAACTAAAACAGGCTGTTTGGGCAATCAATGATGATACCCCCGGCAAATGACGAAAAAAAAATCTAACTTAAATAAAAACATTAAAATTGATTTAGTTTCCCAAAAATTAACTCCGCAAAAACTGCATTTATCGCTGCTTAATCATTCTGCGTTAATACTGCTTTCATCTTTATTATTTGCCGCTTCTTTTCCTAATCCGCTCTTTAAAACAGGACTGCCTTTTTTTGCATGGTTTGCTTTAATCCCCGCGCTCATTGTAATACGCAAAAGCACGCTTTTATTTTGTTTGTTCTGGGGAGCAATTTACGGCTTTGTTTCGTATCTTTTTTTTAATTACTGGCTGACAAATTTTCATCCATTGGCAGGATCAATCGTTTACAGCATTCATCTTGTTTACCTTGCCGTTGTTTTTGTTTTATTAAAACTTGCGTTAATTTTATTTCCAAATAAAGGTTATCTTGTTCAATGGTTAATTTGGCTTTCGTATGAATATTTGCGCACAAAAGGATTTTTAGGCTACCCGTACGGCATTATTGGTTATTCACAGTGGCAGGTTATTCCGCTAATTCAAATTGCGGGTTTAACAGGTATTTGGGGAATAAGCGCGCTCGTGACATTCCCCTCCTTCTGGCTCTCTTCGGCTTTTAATAATTGGTCTAAGAATTTAACCACGGAGTACACGGAGAAACACGGAGGAGTTGGACTAAAACTCTTCCTTCCTCTGTGCAACTCCGTGTCCTCTGTGGTAAATTTCTTTCTTAAAGAGAGGTTAGCGGCAGTTTTTTGGCTGGCGGTGTTGGCGGTGACGTTAATATTCGGCTTTATCAGCGCAAAAGATTATTCAACCTATCCTACCGCGCGGATAGCGCTTATTCAGCATAACACTGACCCCTGGGAAGCTTCGAGAGCGCCTGTTCCGTTTCTAAAAATCGAAGCGTTCCGCAAAGACCTTAATAATCTGATTCGCCTTTCTGACGAAGCTCTTGCCGCAGAACCAAAACCTCAATTGGTTGTCTGGCCCGAAACCGCTTTTATCCCAAGGATTTACTGGCATACAAATTACCGCGAAGATCAGGATTTATGGGCAGTTGTAAAAGAGTTAATCGATTATCTCGAAGTACAGGATATTCCATTTTTAATCGGCAATGATGACGCCCGCATAGAACCGGGTCTCAATCCTGACGCGTCAAAAAAACATAGAGTTGACTATAACGCAGCTCTATTATTTGAGAACGGACAAATCGCAAATGTATACAGAAAAATGCATCTTGTTCCATTTACCGAACATTTTCCCTACCAAAAACAGCTTCCTTTTATTTTTAACTGGCTTGTAAATGCAAACACAACATTCTGGGAAAAAGGAAGAGAAAAAACAATTTTTAAAGTTAAGGATTTTTCATTTGCGGCTCCAATCTGTTTCGAAGACAGCTTTGGCTATCTATCCAGAGACTTTACTGCCGGCGGAGCTGATGTACTCGTTAACCTTTCTAATGACGCATTTGCAAAGAGTTCATCCGCTCAGTATCAGCACATGGCAATGGCAGTTTTTAGGGCTGTAGAAAATAAAAGAGCTATGGTGCGTTCTACTACATCAGGAGTCACTTGCGCAGTCGATCCGAGCGGCAGAATAATAATACAAGCGGCGGAATTTACCGAAACTTGGATAAACGCCGATGTCCCTTTAATTAAAGAAACCACTTTTTATACAAAATACGGCGATTATTTAGCTGTTTTCTTCACTTTTATGGCAGTAATCTTATTGCTTTCCGGGGCAGTATGGTGTACAATCAAACGATGAACGCCCAGAAAAAAATACTAATCGCCGATGATGAAGCCATTAATCTCGATTTTTTCGAAGTTATGCTGTCCAAGCTGGGGTTTGTAGTAGAAAAATGCGATAATGGACCGGAAGTCATAGATAAAGCGAGAAAG
Organism: Treponema sp.; assembly: GCA_009784935.1. Taxonomy (GTDB): domain Bacteria; phylum Spirochaetota; class Spirochaetia; order Treponematales; family Breznakiellaceae; genus WQXQ01. The sequence goes on along the minus strand of WQXI01000031.1, from coordinate 12,736 downwards.
TTTAAGCCGGATCTTATTATTCTGGACAATATTATGCCCGGAATGACAGGCCGAGAAATTACAAAGACCTTAAAAAGCGACGCTACCCTCAAAAATATTTCTATTATTATGCTTTCTGCGCTTGATGATGTAAAAGATAAAGTCGCAGGGTTCGAAGCCGGCGTTGACGACTATATAACAAAACCTTTCAATTTTACAGAAGTTCTTGCGCGTATAAATGCGAACCTGCGAAACCGCGCATTATTTGATCAGATAAAAGTGAGGGAAACCCGCCTTGGTCTGGCAGAAGAATTAAACAAGGATTTAAAAGAAAAGCTTTCTGTCTTTATAGACAGCATAGACGGGCTTGATAAAGAAATAACGGCAATCTGCGATACTACCGACGAGACCCTGACAGCGCGGATAAAACCGGTAAGCGAAAAGATTGTTTCTGTAAGAAAACATATTGCGGCGCTTGACGCAAGGATTGAAAAAACCATAAATGAATGGGATAATCTAAAAAAAGATGAAATTGGACTCTCTGTACTGGAAAGTCAGATACGAAAGTTTTTACATCAAGATCAAGAGGGGTCTTAATGGCTAAGCGTGACGGAAAAAAGAAAGATAAAACCGAAATTGTAGTTTTAGGAAAAACTACCAATTTTACAGGTGTATTAAAATTTGCCACAACACTGCGCATTCAGGGAAACTTTAGGGGAACAATTGACGCTTCCGGCGACCTGATAATCGACAAAGACGCTGTAATCGACGCGGATCATATTACCGTGCGTTCTCTCACTGTTTACGGACAGATAATCGGAACTGTACATGCGCAGGAAAAAGTAGACATGATGAGCGGCGCAAAAGTACAGGGCGATGTCAGCGCGGCAAGACTGCGTATCGCTGACGGCGTCTTATTCGAGGGCAAATGCAAAATGACAAATGTAGAAAAAGATGTAGAAATCTTTCACCGCCCGACCGAAGAAATAAAGGCGGACTTACAGCGTTCAAATGTTAGAATGTGAGATTGAGTTAATTAATCAAGCCGAAGAAAAAGCGGCTTGTTTGATAGATAAGCTAAAGAAGTTATCAAAGACACTTGCTATTGCCGAATCTTGTACTTCCGGATTAATTTCTTCGGTGATTGGGAGCGTTCCGGGCGCGTCTGATGTATTTTGGGGTTCTTTTATCTGCTATACAAAAGACGCAAAAATCAAAATGCTTGATCTTAATAAAAGCAGCCTTGAAACTAACGGCCTTGTGAGCAAAGAAACGGCTTGTTCCATGGCAGACGGCGTTTTGGCAGAAAGCAATGCGGACTTTGCGGCAGCTGTTACAGGGCTTGCAGGACCTTCCGGAGACGGCAGTTCTAATCCGGTTGGGACAGTGTGGGCTGCGTCAGCCTCGCGTACCGGGGAAACAGAGACGTTTAAGTTTCAATTTTCCGGCGGAAGAAACGAAATTCGTATTAAAGCGGCGATTGCAGTACTTGACATGATTTTAAAAAAGATATAAATTAAAGGTATCTATTCGAAAATCATATTTAGCTGGAAATAATTATCAAAGTAAAACCTGTCTAAAAAGACACAATCCATAGGTGGTAGAAATGGCAGTTGTAAGAAAAGCAAAAAAAGCTGCTTCGGCGGCAGAAAACGATGAATCCACAGGCGCCGAAAGCGGCGGCGAGGATTTTAACGGTTCAGAAAGTTCAGACGAACAAGAGGGTATGCAAGATACGGCAGAAATTTTGCCGGCGTTACCTAAATTGCCCTCCATGCCGGATCTTTACGGCAAACCTGTTCCGCGTCAGGATCAGGACAAAAGCAAACCTCGTTTAACAATAAACGAACTTATCAGGCTTAACATGAAAGACCTCCGCGAGCTTGCGGCATGTTATAACATAACCCATGACGACATGGTAATTTTAAAAAAACAGGAAATTGTTTTTGCCCTACTTAAAGCGCACACAGAAAGAGGCGGCATTATTTATGCGTACGGCTCTCTCGAAATACTTCCTGACAGTTATGGTTTTTTACGCAGTCCGCAAAATTCATATTTACCCGGACCAGATGATATTTATATAAGCCCAAGCCAAATACGGCTCTTTGCGCTTAAAACAGGCGACACAGTTTACGGTCAAATCCGCAGTCCAAAAGAAGGTGAAAGATTTTTTGCGATGCTTCGCGTAGAAACTGTCAATTACGATGATCCTACTGTTGCCCAAAACCGTATTCCTTTTGATAACCTTACACCGCTTTATCCCAATAAAAAACTCGACCTCGAAACTTCTACAGAAGGAATAAGCGAAAGAATAATCAATCTGTTTTGTCCGATCGGCAAGGGTCAGCGTTCATTGATTGTCGCGCCGCCAAGAACCGGTAAAACAATAATGATGCAGAAAATAGCAAACGCAATTACAAAAAACCATCCAGAAGTCTACCTAATCGTTTTATTAATCGATGAACGCCCAGAAGAAGTTACAGATATGGAACGCACTGTGCGCGCAGAAGTTATTTCTTCTACGTTTGATGAACAGGCAACACGCCATGTTCAGGTAACAGAAATGGTTCTGGAAAAAGCCAAACGCCTCGTAGAGCACAAAAGAGACGTAGTAATCTTGTTAGACTCAATAACCCGTTTAGCGCGCGCATACAACCAGACAGTGCCTACATCAGGAAAAATTCTTTCCGGCGGCGTTGACTCAAATGCACTGCATAAGCCAAAACGCTTTTTCGGCGCGGCGCGTAACATAGAAGAAGGCGGAAGCCTTACGATTATTTCGACCGCCCTGGTAGAAACAGGCAGCCGAATGGACGAAGTAATCTTTGAAGAGTTCAAAGGAACCGGCAATATGGAAATCAACCTTGATAGGCGCATTTCTGACCGCCGCCTGTTCCCTGCGATTAACATCAAGAAATCAGGAACCCGCAAGGAAGAACTCCTTCTTTCCGAGGAAGAACTGCAGAAAATCTGGGTATTGCGCAAGGTCATAAACCCTATGGACGACATCGAAATCATCGAACTGCTAGTTGACAGAATGAAGAAAAGCAAGAATAATGAAGCATTCCTAAGATCCATGAACACCGGAACAGGCGGCATGGATTAGTCCTTAAACCGCTAGACGGGGTTGGACAATTTTTGGAGGATTATATGAGAGACGGGATTCACCCAAAATACGACATGACAAAGATTTCGTGCGCATGCGGCAACGTTATCGAAACACGCTCTACAACAAAGGATATAAAGGTTGAAATTTGTTCATCCTGCCACCCTTTCTTTACCGGCAAGCAAAAACTTGTAGATACAGCCGGACGTATCGAAAGATTCAGAAAGAAATACAATATCAAAGAATAGCTGTTTTATTCTGTACTGTAACTCTACTCCATCCGCCAGTTGCCTTCGCTGAGTACGTATCTGCCGGCTCTTCTGCCGTTTGATGCGTAGAATGCGTCAAAGTTATTGGCGGTGGTATAGAGAATGTTTCCGCTCATATCAGAAAAAACTATATTGCCCCTAATGCGGCCGTCGGATGAACGCGCGTCAAAGGCGCGTTTTCCCAGAGATTCCAGCGAGGCAGGAATCGTAACATTTGTTATAAAATTATTGTAAAACGCGCCGTCACCAACAGCGGTCACCCTTGTTCCAAGAACAACTGATGTGAGCCTGTTGCCCGAAAAAGCGCCCTCTCCGATTGTTGTTACGTTAGCGGGGATATCTATACTTCTGATTCTGTTGCTAAAAAACGCATAATCGTCAATTACAGTTACCGATGCAGGAAGAACTATAGATTCGATCCTGTTATCAGAAAAAGCGCCCTTACCGATCGTAACAATGCCGGTGCCAAGCGTTACTCTTGACAGCCTGTTGCTGGTAAACGCTCCCCTGCCGATACGCGTTACATTATTGCCGATTGTTACAGATTCCAGCCGGTTATATGAAAAAGCGCCGTCTCCTATTATAGTTACAGAGTCCGGTATTGTTACTTCCCGCAAACCCTTGTTAATAAAAGCAGCGTCAGCGATGATTGTCACCCTTTTACCGTCGATTGTTTCCGGAATTGCCAGAACATTGGCTCTCCCTGTGGATCCTGTGATGGTAAGACCTGTATTGTTATCTTCGACTGTTATTCTTAAGCCGGTTTCTGCAAAAACAGAGGCAAACCCGCCAAAAATGAGGATAAACAGTAAAATAAAGCTTTTTTTCATTATTTTAATTATAATGCCGGGACTTTCAATTTTCAAGGCAAGAGAAGAAAAATTATCAAGGGAAATGGGCGGTACAAGACTCGAACTTGTGACCCCTAGCGTGTCGAGCTAGTGCTCTAACCAACTGAGCTAACCACCCTAACAAAACACCCAACTCCCAAAAATTTAGGCGCTGGGTGCAGGGTATTTTCTAGAGCATCATAGAAATTATTACTTTACTCTTTCTCGTATTGCGACGTTAACTTCGATCTTTAAATTAGGTCCAAGTTCCATCGGTACTATAAGAGCTTCTACTTCGCCGAGGTTAGTAGAAACTTCCATGTTATCACCGGTAAAAAGAGCCGGCGGAGTAAGGTCAAATTTAAAACCTAAGTCATGGAGTTTTGTTACAGCCTGAGCGGTAATCATATTTGCAAGTTCCTGAATAGTTGCTTTTGCAAGCTCGTCAAGAGTTGTGAAATTTTCGCTGTTCATTTTACCGGCGACAAATAAAGCGGTATCTTTGGTCATATCAAAAAGAACGCGTCCTTCGACATCACCTGCAAGACCTACAAGAGCGGCAACGCCCATAATGGACATTGAAGTAGGTTTTAGGTAAATGTCACCACGCTTAACTTCGGAATTCAACACCTCTTTAAGTATGCTAAATGCAGATTCCACAAAGGGGTTGATATACTCAACTCTCATAATTTACTCCTTATCAACAAAAATTAGCTATGCAAATAAGCTGAAACCGGATCATCGGCTACTGTCTGCCAATTAGCGCCTATCAGCTCTTCATTCCTGCCCATGAAAACAATTCCGCGGCTTTTTAGTTTTTCCGAAAAATCCGCAATTAATCTTGTCTGTTCCTGTGCCGGCAGGAAGGAAACTATATCCCTAGCCAAGATAAAATTTACCTCCGGCAGGGTGTTCTCATTAGTTATATCATGGTATTCAAAAACAATCGAGTCCCTAATGGCTTGATTAAACGAATAACCGCTTGAGCCCCGTACCATAAAAGGTCTGCAGAAGTCAGGTAATTCTTCTAAATCAAAAGACATATTGGGTGCCTGCGACACAGCCATAATATCGTTATCATTTGCCCATATTTTAATGTGGGCATTTGGATACCTAGCTCTTAGTATACACGCAAACGAATAAGTTTCATAGCCCTTTCCGCAGCCAATATTCCATGCATGAATAGATGCCGAATCGGCTTCCGGAAGCGCTTTTTTAACGGCATTGGCGTACGAATCACTCCAGAACTCTCCGTTACACGGGGAGGGGAAGGAATCGAGGAAATCATCAGCTTCCGAAGCGCTCTTAACCTGTAATCCTTCGCCGGAGCGGCCTGCGCTCCATTCACTAAAGCGTCTGCGAAGCCATCTTTCGTTAATAGCGGAAACAGTAAAGCGCCGTAAAGCCGCAAGACTTTCCTGAATAAAGCCAATTGCCGAATCTGACGTGCGGTGCGCCGCTGCCTGCTCTCCAGCCGGCGGAGGCGGAACAAAGTATTCGCCGTCAGAAACAGTCGAACGTGATTTGTTTTTATCTTCATCTGTAACTGTAAAGATTCGAATAACATCCAGAATGATGTAAAGATCGCCTTGTTTTTCTACAACGCCGCTTATGAACTTAATGTTAATATCGCCGAAAATCGGATGAGGCGGCTGAATCGAATCTTTTGTTATACCGACAACTTTATCAATTTTATCTACAATGGTTCCATAAACTTGATCATTAATATGCAGGATAAGCATGTTTTCGAGGTTGTCGTTTTTTGGCTCTACAGGCAAATGGAAAAACTGCCTTAAGTCTATAATCGGAATAATATCACCGCGCAGGTTATATACGCCGCGGACATATGACGCCGCATTAGGCACATAGGTAAACTTGTCAGCCTTTGCGATTTCTTTTACGTTCATAATGTCAACGCCGTAGTCTTTTCCGGACAGAGAGAAGGTGACCATTTTAAAATCTACATTCTCTACGCGTTCTTTTTGTTCCTGTAAATCGGCGTTTACTTGTTCTAAATCCTTTAATACTGTCATGCTTTACCTGCCAGTAGTTGAAGCTTCGCGGATTCGGCGCTGCTCCATCTCTTTTTTTAACCCCAGTTCCAATAGCTGGCTAACGTCAATGATAAGAGAAACCGATCCGTCTCCCAATATAGAAGCACCGGCAATACCCGGCGAATTGGTAAACTGATCGCGTAACGGCTTAATAACTACATCTTCTTCTCCGATAAGACTGTCTACCATAAAACCCATTTTCTTTTCTGCTGTTCCTACAATTACAATAAAGTGGAAATCCTGTTCTTCTTCGGTTTTGATTCCAAACAGGCGGTTAAGGCGCAATAGAGAAATAACATCACTGCGGATGTTAAAGACTTCGTAGTTGTCGATTTTTTTGATTTCTTCCGGTTTAATACGCAAGCTTTCTATAACCGATGTGATCGGGATAGAATAAATTTCCGGTCCAACGCGTACAAGAAGACCTTGAATAATCGCAAGCGTGAGAGGCAGTTTAATTGTGAACTTAGTTCCCTTGCCGCGTTCGGAATTAACAGTAACAGTACCGTTAAGATCGTCGATTTGGCGGCGTACAACATCAAGACCGACACCGCGGCCCGAAATACTTGTAACCTGCTTTGCGGTAGAAAAACCGGGTTCAAAAATAAGATTAAACGCTTCTACATCGGTAAGAACTTTATTAGGACTGATTAGACCGCGTTCGACAGCTTTTGACTTTACAGATTCGACATCAATACCTTTGCCGTCGTCTGCAATTTCTATAACTATCATGTTGCCTTCGTTTGCCGCTTTAAGAAGAACCTGACCTTCTTCCGGTTTGCCGGATGCAATTCTTTCCTGCGCCGATTCAATACCGTGGTCGATAGAGTTTCGCACCGAGTGCATGATAGGATCAAGAAGGTCTTCTATTACGGACTTGTCAAGTTCGGTTTCTTCACCTTCTATAACAAGATTGATTTTTTTGTTAAGCGATTTTGAAAGGTCGCGCACAAGACGCGGGAAACGGCTGAAAATCTGGCTGATGGGAACCATGCGAATGCGCATAACGCCTTCCTGAAGTTCGCCGGTAATTCTGCCAAGATTCTGCGCTGTCGAACGGAACTTTGCAATACTGCTCTTAAACGAAGTTTCGAAGCCGTCAAACATTGTAAATATATCGCCGTACGAATCGTTAATTTCTTTGCGTATATCCTTGATAGACTTGCCTTCTTGAATACTGTCAAGATAACCGGGAAGGCTGTCAAAAAGGCTTTTGATTTTTTCGCGGTACTGCCCTTCGATCTCTCTTAACTGGGCTGTAAGCACGCTGAACTGCATATTAATCTGGTTAAAAGTTGCCTTTGTAATAACAGTTTCGGAAACAAGGTTAAGAAGATCGTCGATTCTTTTTGAATCTACGCGCAGGATAGAACCGGCTTCTTTACCGGCTTTCTTTGCGTCTTCCGAACCTGCCGCTGACGGTCTGTCATCGGGATGGTCAGCTGCTGCCGGAGCCGGAGCTGCTGCAGGAGCGGCAGCAACAGGAGCCGCTGCCTGCTGAACTGGCGCTTGCGCCTGCGGAGCCGGAGCTGCTGCAGGAGCCGCCTGCATAGCCGAAATATCTGAAACATCCGCGTCTAAACTGACATCCGGCAGAATTACCGCTTTCTTCAATTTTTGCGCGTCTTCGTTGGAAGCAATATAATAATCAACAACAGGGAAAAAATTATCTGCATAAAGCTGTTCAAAATCCGGAGTTGTTTTTAAAACAGTTCCGAGACTCTTAAGAACAGCATAGACCTGAATACCGCCTACGGTATTCATCAAGCTGGTTTCGTCAAATTTAACTGAGACTTTTAAAATCGGCATTACGCCGTCTACTGCTTCGTACAGTTCTGCCAGATCTCTTTCGGAAAGTCCTGTAACAGACGAAGGAGCCGAAGCAACAGGAGCCGGGGCAGCGGGTTTTGGAGCCGGCGCTTGCTGTACCGGAGCTGGAGCTGGCGCGCCCTTTTTCTGGGAAGCCAACAGCGAGCGAAGTTTGCCTTCTATGCCGGATGTGTCATCTTTATACACCGAGCCGTCCATCCGCTTATCAAGCATTGCCTTAATAACGTCAATCGCCTGAAGCAGCGTATCTACAACATCTTCGTTTACAGCGACTTGATCCGAACGAATCGCGTCAAAAACATCCTCTACGAGATGGGTAAATTTAGAAAGCTCCATCATTTCTACGGTCGCCGACCCGCCTTTTAAAGTGTGAGCCGCGCGAAAAATCTCGTCCACCGCATCCTTACTAGCTCCTGCGTTTTCAAGAACCAATACGTTTTGTTCCAATGTATCTACTTGCATTTGGGCCTCGCTGAAAAAGTCCTTGAGAAGTTCTTCATTGTTGGGATCAAGATAATCACTCATAGTATAAATATCTGATAAAAATTCGATAAAGTCAAGATAAGAAATGCATAAAATAGGAAGAATTTACCCCAAAATTTGAAAAAAAAGCTATGAAACTTGTAAGATAGTATACAAACTGGAGCCGTAATCGCCCAATAGCCTTGTATTATTGTTGTAATAAGTGCCCATATATTGATTATTCAATAAAACCCCTGCCGAAAGAGCGCTGCCGCTGCATTCATAGGTCTCTACGCAGTCGGTTAGGGAATAATGACGGTTCACTGTCCTTAGAATAAAGCCGTTTGGATCGAGGGTAATGGGCAAAAGGTGCTTTATAAGACCGCCAAAACGTTTAATATACAGCTGTTGAGAACGGGTGGAAACCTTATAAGATTGACCGCTTTGCAGACCGGGTATCCGTAAAACGTCGGCTTCTTTGCCTATACCGGATTGAAGCTGAAAGAAACCGGCGATTACCTCATTTTCGCCGCGGCACAGCCAGATTGTCTTTTTCCTTTCGGGTTTAGCCTGAGACCTTCCCGAGGGTACCGGCAGACGTTCAAAAACGCCATACTGAAAAGTCTTTCTGTGTTTCTTATAAAAAGCGACTTGCTCTTTAATCTCGCGTTTTTCTGCCGGAGTGAGAAAACGAAGATCCAGTTCGTAACCAAGGCTGCCGAAACACGCGGCATTATAGCGGGTAGATAACGCAGTTTCACGTAACGTCTGCTGATGAGGCGAGTCCGAAACATGCGCTCCCATTGCCGACTGCGGATAGAGGTAAGAAAGCCCGCCTTGGATTTCCATCCGCACGACAGGGTCTGTGCAGTCGGATGTCCAAATCTGCGGCGAAAAACAGAGCATTCCCAAATCAAAACGGTTGCCGCCTGATGAGCAGGATTCTAAAAGGATGTTTGGTCTTGGTTCAAAAATACGCCTTAGAATATCATATAGACCCAGTATATAACGATGAAAAAACTCCCCCTGAGAAGGAGCGTATTTAGACCAAAACTCGCTTATATGGCGGTTCATATCCCATTTCACATAACTTGCTTTTGTTTCATCCAGCACTTTGGAGACAGAATCTACGATGTAATCGCGCACTGCCGGATTACACAGATCCAATACAAGTTGATTTCGTCCAAGCGAAGATTCATAGTTTGGATGACGAACGGCAAAATCGGGATTGCTTCGAAAAAGATTAGAGTCTTCGTTTATCATTTCGGGTTCAAACCAGATACCAAACTCCATTCCCATTTTTCGTATTTTTTTTGCAAATCTTCCAAGACCAAACGGAAACTTTTTTTTATTAACAGAATAATCGCCGAGTCCTGCCTTGTCATTATCGCGTCCTGTAAACCAGCCGTCATCAAGTACAAAAAGTTCCATGCCGAGTTTTTTTGCATTACGCGCGAGAGAAAATAGTTTTCCCTGATTAAATCTAAAAAAACACGGTTCCCACGAATTATACAGAACCGGACGATCTTTTCCCTGCCATTGTTCTTTTACAATGTGATTGTTTACAAAAGAATGAAAATTTTTGCTTAATCCGTTAAAACCATTTTCGCTGAAAGTCATAACGGCTTCGGGTGTTTCAAAACTTGACTGCGAGCTGTCTTCTGTGCATTTTAGAGCCCATTCAAAGCAATGCGGGCTTATACCTATTCCGACGCGTACAAGTTCATGGCTGTTTAGTTCTGCAAAACCAAAATGATTGCCGGAATAAACAAGATTAAAGCCGTATACCCTGCCGCTTTCTGCCGACGCCGCGTTTTCGCATAACAAAAAACCCGGGTTATGTTTGTTGCCGCTCGCTCCTGTTCTATTCTCATTAATAAAAATACCCGGCTGTAAAAGACGATCATTACGGTGCGCTTCTCTAGCCCAGTCGCCGTCAAATGTAACAAGGTTAAATCCCATATTGGGCATATCAAAAGACAAACTCATAAGACGGCGGATAACAAGATCATTTTTTTCGTTATTTTTAAGCACGGTCCTGCGTGTGATAACATTGGATTTTTCATAGACCGTATAAATTAATGTTAAATAAACATCAAAAGCTTTGTCTTTTAAGATGACTTCCAGCGATGTACATTCGGTATCTTTGCCGATGGCGCCGGGCAGATCCTTCATAGGAACCGGTCCTTCTTTTATGCTGTGGCTTTGATAAACAAAATCATTTACAAAACCGCCGTCGGGCATTTTTAATTCTGCGGGAGAAAAACGAAAATCTCCCTTGCCTATACCCGACCATTCAAGGCACATTGTATCAAGGCAGTAAAGCGGGTCTTCTTTGTCATAAGCGACAGTTGTAGCGCCGGCTTGCGCAGAACGTTTCGGCGAAAGCACTTCTGTTTCGGAGGTTCCCAGCGCAGATACTGAGAGCTTTGAACCATAATAAATATGTTCAAGGTGACCGCGGGTTGTATACCTAAAAATATACTCGGTGTCTTGGGTCTGCAGGCGAAAGTTATTTTCGTTAATTGTAATCATTTTTTAATTATAGCATGAATTTTAGAAATACGATATAATGTTACAATGGCAAATACAATAACCGAAATTGATATTATTATCCGCCTTCTTCTGGCTTTTGCAGCCGGCAGTGTTATCGGCTTTGAAAGATCCAGCCGCCGTCAGGTTGCGGGGCTTCGTACCCACACATTAATTTCACTTGGAGCTTCGTGCCTTATGCTGCTTTCGATCTGGCTTCCTCAGCACTTGGGCGACGGAGACCCGGGAAGAATAGCCGCTCAAGTCGTTGCGGGAATGGGTTTTCTTGGAGCCGGCGCAATTATTAAACTAGGCAATAGTATACGCGGTTTGACAACTGCCGCTTCGCTTTGGCTCACTGCGGCAGTCGGCCTTACAATCGGAGCCGGAATGTTCCTGACAGCCGGCATTGTCGTAGTCCTTGCGTTAATTACGCTGATTTTTATGCACTTCTTTGAAAGAAAAATTTTCCCAGAAGACAACTGGAAGAAGTGAAGTACCTCACACAGGGGCACAGAGTTTGCGGAGCACACGGAGGGAGAGTGTCCACGGAATCAGTGTTGTCCGAGAAGAATTAAGAATTTTTACAACTTGCTGGAATTATCAGGCAATAATTCCTTATATTCACGTAATTTTTGCTCAAGAATTTTCTTATCAATCAATTTTAAGTTATATTCGGAAATCATAGTAGGAGAGATATTCCGGCTCATAGCATATTCAACAACCTCATTTTCCTTTGATGCGCAAAGGATAACGCCTATACTTGGATTTTCGTTGGGTTTTTTATAATCCCTGTCTAAAGCTTCAAGATAAAAATTCATCTTTCCTAAATATTCAGGTTTGAACTTATCGATCTTTAATTCAAATGCCACAAGGCATGACAAGCCTCTGTGGTAAAAAAGCAAGTCTATAAAGTAGTCGGAATTTGCAACCTGTACCCTGAATTCTTCGCCAATAAATGAAAAGTCTTTACCTATCTCTAATATAAAATCTTTTAAATTATGTATGATTGCTTTTTGGAATTCCTTCTCGGTATAATTTTTTGGCAGGTCGAGAAACTCCAAAATGTAAGTGTCCATAAAATGGGACTTTGTCCGTTTTTCCAATTGTACAGGTTCTAGCTTCTTTTCGGATATTAAATAGCGTTGAAAATATGCACTGTCAATCTGCCGTTCCAATTCCCTTTTACTGTATTTTTCTTTAATGCAGAGATTAATGTAAAATTCCTTTTCCTCAATAGTTTTTGCGCCGGAAAGTATCAAAAGGTGGTTTGACCAGCTAATTTGTGTCACCAGTGGTGACACAATTGTATTATCCTTATAAGTTTCATAAAACTGCCTCATTCGGTACAAACCACGACGATTAAACCCCTTGATTTCGGGGTAGTTTTCCTGAATTTTATCTGACAATGAGTCTATAAAAGAGTCTCCCCATGAAGAACGAGCGGATTCATCGCTTAAATATTTACCCACACTCCAATAAAGACTTATAAGCTCAGAATTTACGGCCGAAAGCGTATTTTGCTTGGCTTTTTCAATCATCGAGATAATATTATTGGAATGGAGAACAATGTCGTTACTCAAGTAAACCCCTCATGTTGATATTGTGTATAAATATATGGATTTGATCAACATAAATCAGGTCTAAAATTACTATTCTAATAATTGCGAACAT
>WQXI01000030.1 GCA_009784935.1 Treponema sp. | reverse complement strand
CAGTTTTTTCATAAATTTTCCCTCCTAAAACTTGCGTTAAGGAAGCAGTCAACGACCGCTCTTTCTCCTCTTTTACGCAATGGTTAAAATGCGACAAAAAAAGGAACGTTTTTTTGTCCCATTTTGAACGCGCATGACAAAAAGGGTTAAATTTGTCAAAATGAGAGAAAAAATGAGAATTTTGCGTTTTTTCAAAAAAATTTTGAAAATTTTCTAAATTTTTTTACTTGTATTATATTAAGAAATACAAGGTTATATTAATTTTACTTAAAATTGAAAAAAATGATTTTATGAGCCTGATCATAATTTTTATTTTTTTTCGTTTTTTGACTCTTTTTCTAATGCGCCATGCACGCTCACGCCATATATATGTATGTCAACTTTTTGTTGACGAAAATTTCTAAGTAATGTTCTAAGAAACATTGCTTTGGGGAACTTCCCAAAGGAGATACAAGTATGAATGAAAGCAAGGAAATAACTATCCAAGAGCTAATCTATGAGATTAGAGGGCAAAAGGTCATGTTGGATAGTGATTTAGCGCAATTGTACGGCGTTGAATTAAAAGTTATGAATCAAGCGGTTAAACGTAATATTAAACGTTTTCCTTTTGATTTTATGTTCCAACTAAATGAAGAAGAGTGGAGTATTTTAAGATCGCATATTGCGGCTATAAACTTGAGGTCACAAAATGTGACCTCAAGTTCCAACCACGGAGGCAGACGTTACGCACCTTACGTTTTTTCAGAGCAAGGGGTTTCAATGCTGTCTAGTGTTATAAACTCTGAACATGCCATAGAAATAAACATTAATATCATGAGGGCTTTTGTTAAATTAAGACGTTTTGTGAGTGTTCAAGGAGAAACAAACGAGCAAGTCACCGAGCTTCGCAGACTTCTTATGCTTCATATCGATAATTGTGATTATAAATTTACAGAGTACGATGAATCAATAAATCAAATTATGTACGTTTTAAATGGTCTTATTGAGCAGCCAAAAGAGGCAAAGAGAATAGGTTTTTTATCGAATTGAAGCTTATACCCTAAGCTTTTTCAACTTTTATGCCTTGTGCTTTTTGGGTTTCTTCGTACAGTTCAATATATTTTTGTGCGGAGCTTTCCCACGAAAAGTCTTTTGTCATTCCGCGTTTGCGCATTTTTTCGATGTCGCTGCGGCGGTTGTACCATGCCCATACTGCCCAGCCTACTGTATTGTAAATAGAAGACGGGTTTAGCTGTTCAAACATAAAACCTGTGCCGGCGCCTGTTTTTTCGTTGTAATTTTCTACTGTGTCAACAAGACCGCCTGTACTGCGTACAATAGGAAGCGTTCCGTAAACTAGCGAATACATTTGATTAAGTCCGCATGGTTCATAACGGCTTGGCATAAGAAAGAAATCCGAGCCGGCTTCTATAAGATGGCTTAATTTTTCGCTGTATCCTATTTTTGCCTTAAAGTTAGAAAGCCGCGAAGAGAGTCCCGAAATTTCGTTCTCGCACCAGCTTTCGCCGGAACCTAAAAGCACCATCTGAAGATCCATGTCTCTGCATATTGACCAGACAGAACCGTAAGTGGGTCCAAAGAGTTCGCCTACGCCTTTTTGATCTGTCAGGCGGGTTACCATGCCGATTACGGGAACATTTGGATCGCGCGGAAGGCCGAATTCTTTTTGTAATGCTTCTTTTGCTATTGCTTTGCCTTCCATATCTTTTTGCGAATAGGTTTGCGGTATATATGTGTCTTTGGAAGGATTCCATACTATAGTATCAATGCCGTTAAGTATTCCGCAGTAATCCGCGCTTCGGTAACGCAGAACGCCGTCAAGCCGGAATCCGTGCTCGTTAGTTTTGGTTTCTTCGGCATAGTTAGGTGAAACTGTATTCAGCTTATCTGCGCTGTAAAGACCGGCTTTAAGCATATTAAGCATGCTCCAGTCTTCGAAACCTGCATTATAATAAACATCCCAGCCGAGCCCTGCATAGTCATAATTGTCTTTGTGATATATTCCCTGATAGCCGAGGTTGTGTATCGTAAGTATCGAAACAGTATTTTTAAATTCGCCCTTGCTTCCCTTGGTTCTTTCTGCAAATTTTAAATATACAGGTGCAACTGCCGCAGGCCAGTCATGGGCATGGAGTATATCAGGAAACCATTTGAGTTTTCTGCAAAGTTGAAAAGACGCTTTGCAAAAATAGATAAAACGCCTTGAATTATCGATAAAGTCAGTTTCTACAGGGCTTCCGTAAATGCCGTCTCTGCCAAAAAATATTTCGTGGTCGATAAAATAAACTTTTACCGGATTTTTCTTTGTAGTGCCCGGCATATCAGTTTCGTAAACGGCGCTCCATTCTTCTATTCCATGTCCCATCGGTGTTCCCATAGCGCCGGGAAGGAGTTTAAAGTTGCTGCGATCGATATTGTAATAACGGGGGATAACGATTCTTACATCATGCCCTAATTCTGCAAGGCTTATCGAAAGGGCAGAAACCATATCAGCAAGACCGCCTGTCTTCGCATATGGAACGGCTTCACTAGAAACCATTAATATTTTCATAAGACAACTCCTCGCATAGCCTCGCTTGGACCCCCACCGAGCCTAACCATGAAGTGGTTAGGCGAAGGTTCCCCTCTGGATACCATTAATATTTTCATTAAAAACTATCCGCCATTATAAAATTTTTGTCGTTTAAAATCTTTTGTCCTTTTGCATGGTCTTCGAGCTTAAAAATGACAACTGCTTTTCCGGCTTGACCTTCCAGCGAAGCATAAAGATATTCAATATTAACCTGCGACTGCTGAAATACATCCATCAATTTTGCGAGACTGCCCGGGGTGTCTTCGATTTCTACGGCAACTACGTCTGTTTGCCGTGTGGTAAAACCTGCTGCGTTTAACGCATCTACTGCTTTGTCTGTTTTGTCAACGATTATGCGCAATATTCCAAAATCTGCAGTGTCAGCAATACTTATCGCGCGGAGGTTTATCTGCGCGCCTGCGAGAGTCTTTGTAACTTCGCTTAGTCTTCCTGTGGTGTTTTCCAAAAAAACCGATATTTGCTTAATTCCCATAACATCCCCCTTTAATTCTACTCTCAAATCCTGCGGTTGTCGATAACTCTTTTTGCTTTTCCGATAGAGCGTTCTATTGTTTTTGGCTCCACAAGCTTAACTTTTAGGCTTATTTGCAGTTTATTCTTCATTGTTTGTTCGATTCGATCTCTAAGGCTTTCCAGCACCTTTGTTTCATCGCTGAAAAGGTCCTTTTTAACTTCGACCTGAAGTTCGACTTCGTCTAAATGATTATCGCCGCGGTTTATTATTATCAGATATTGAGGTTCTGTTCCTTCAATCTCTATTAGTGAGTGTTCGATCTGGCTTGGGAAAATATTTACACCGCGGATAATAAGCATGTCGTCGGTTCTGCCGAATAGCCGGTGTATTCGCCTTGTCGTGCGTCCGCATTTACATGGTTCTTCTATAAGGAAAGTAATGTCTCTTGTCCGGTAACGTAAAAGTGGAGTGCCTTCTCTTGTAAGAGTTGTAAAAACAAGTTCGCCCTTTTTTCCTGCAGGCAGAACTTTGCCGGTATCAGGATCGATTACTTCCGGATAGAACATATCTTCGTTTATATGCAGGCCGTTTTGCGCTTCGCATTCAAAGCCGACGCCGGGACCGATTATTTCTGTAAGACCGTAAATATCATAAGCCTTCATGTTATAGCGCGATTCGATTTGAGTGCGCATGTTTTCGCTCCATGCCTCTGCGCCGAAACAGCCTTTATTGATTGGAAGCGCGCGGAGATCGATTCCGGCTTCTGCCGCTTCTTCTGCAAGGTATAACGCATAAGAAGGAGTACATGTCAGCATTGTAGAACCAAAGTCGCGCAGAATCATTAGCTGCCGTTCTGTAAGGCCGCTGGACATCGGCAGTACTTCTGCGCCGATTGTAAGAGAGCCGTAATGTACTCCAAGACCTCCTGTAAAAAGTCCGTAGCGGTAACAGTTTTGAACAATATCATCGCTTGTGCAGCCTGCGCCCGCTAATGTTCTTGCCATTCCCTGCCGCCAGATGTCGAGGTCTATGTTTGTGTATTCGTTTACTACCGGTTTTCCTGTTGTGCCTGTACTCATGTGCACTTCTACGATTCTGTCCTGCGGGCAGGCGCGAAGACCGTGCGGATAGTTGTCGCGCAAATCGTCCTTTGTTGTAAAGGGCAGCTTTTCGATATCTTTAAGACTGTGAATGTCTTTTGGAGTTATTTTTGTTTCTTCTATTTTTTTACGATAGAAGGGTACTTTTGAATATACGGTTTCTACAAGGTTTTTTAATGCTGCAAGCTGGAGTTTTTTCCGGGTTTCCCCTTCCATACATTCATACTCGGGATTGAAAATCATAATTGCTCCTAAGCTATATTGAAGTTGGTAAATCCGCCATTTTCTCGTCCATCTTTCGCAGGCGCCGTGATAACTCTCTGGCAAGATTCATTATTATGAGAGAAAAGGTTTTTATATCCAGTTTATATATCTCTCTGAGTGACTTATTGGAGATTGACATTGCTTTTACCTGCGAGAGAGCCTTTATCGAAGCTATCGCTGGCATGACGTCTAACACTTCCATTTCGCCGATTGCTTCGCCTTCTCCTAAATGCGTAAGACTAACGTCTTTCTTGGTTACTGCCACATGACCTTCTAAAAGAAAAAATATCTTATCGTTGGCTTTGCCCTCGGAGATAATATATTCTTCTGGATTGTAGCTTTCTTCGTTCATCAGCGGCATTATATTCTCTATCTGTTCCTCAAGCAATCCGCCGAAGAGAGCGTATTTCTGCAGTAATTGAGGTTTAACCATACGATGATTTTATCAAAATTATCAGGTTCTGACAAGAGTTTTGTTTTTTTAAATATTAAATTTAAAGAATATTATGTCACCGTCTTGGACTATGTATTCTCTGCCTTCGAGGCGGTATTTTCCCGCTTCTTTTATTTTTGCTTCTGTTCCGTATAAAAAAATATCATCGCAGGTATAAACTTCTGCCTTTATAAAACCTTTTTCAAAATCCTTATGAATTACGCCTGCTGCCTTGGGCGCTGTGTCCCCTGCATGAAATGTCCACGCGCGGCATTCGTCTTTTCCTGTTGTAAAAAATGACCGTAAACCCAGCAGTTTGTAAGCGCTGTGAATTAACGTTGAAAGTCCTGTTTCCTTTAAGCCTAAGTCTTCTAGAAAAGCTTTTTTTTCTTCGGGGTCTTCTATGCCGCAGAGGTCAGATTCAAATTTTCCGCAGATACTGATGGCTTCTGTTCCTTCGCTTAACGCGCGTTTTTTTACGGCTTCTGTGTAAACGTTGCCGGATTTAATGCCTTCTTCGTCAACATTGCATACGTAGAGCTGAGGTTTGGCGGTGATAAAATGGCAGTCATAAACAGCCGCTTTTTCTTCATTTGTTAAACCAAGCGAGCGGACAGGCTGTGCTTCTTCCAGAGCAGGGCAGATCTTATCCAATATCGAAAGAACAAACTCTGCGGACTTTTTTTCGGCAGGGTTTTTTAATGTTTTTTCCGCGCGTTCGCGCCGTTTGGCAGCGGTCTGCAGGTCTGCAAGCGCAAGCTCAATGTCGATAGTTTCGATATCAGAAGCGGGATCTATCTTTTCGTTAACATGAAATATATCGCTTGAGTCAAAACATCTTACGACATGAGTGTAAACAGCAGCGTCACGGATATGCGAAAGAAATTGGTTTCCGAGCCCTTCGCCTCTGGAAGAACCTTTTTGCAGTCCGGCAATATCTACAAAACCCACAGTTGCAGGAATCGTTTTGTCAGGTAAAAAAATTGCTGATAACTTATCCAGTCTTGGATCTGAGATGTTAGTGATTCCCACATTTGCCTTTACGGTGCTTGACGGATATTTTGCCGTCTCAACCGGAGTGGAGCATAAAGCAGAGAAGATTGTTGACTTTCCCACATTGGGCAAGCCTAGGATACCGCAGTTTAAAGCCATACATCACTTTACCATAATTTGATGTGAGTCACTACTACCTTACAACTACATCCGATCTTGTAACGCTCAATCTGCCGTTGCTTTTGCGGGAAGCTATCTTTCTTAAGTAATCAAAGTATTGCTTGTCCATAAGCGCTATATGAGTAAGTATCCAGTCTTTTAAGAATTTGGTAAATGTTAATAAAGACAGCCGTTTGCCGCACTCACAACCGAATTCGTAGGAATTAATGCTTTCTATAACGGTAAACACAAATGTGTCGTGTTTTCTTTTATGTTCGGCATAACCTTTAAACTTTGCGGCAAGCATAATTTTTTCTTCTGTAGCAAAGTGAATTTTTATGTATTTTACCGCTTCTTTGATAACTTTGCAGAAGTATTCCTGTTCTTCTTTTTCATTGCCTGAGACATGGTTAAACATATCGTTTACAAGCGAAACCAAGCCCTTGTGCTGTTCATCGATTAATTTTATCCCGCATGCAAATTTGCTTGACCATGTGATTAATTCGTTCCTGTAGTCCATAAAAACCTCCTTTGTTCTATACATTAAAGATAATAAAATCCGGGACCGGCGGGTATTAAAAGGCTTGACATTTTTTGAGGTTTTTGGTAGTCTCTTTCTATCAATCGCGGAAGTAGCTCAGTGGTAGAGCGCGACCTTGCCAAGGTCGATGTCGCGGGTCCGACTCCCGTCTTCCGCTTTTTGCCCTTATATTAGATTGGCTAATATGAGGGCTTTTTATTGCCCAGATTACTCAAATTAATTAATAAGAATATAAGATTGAAGCTTTTCCATTATCTCGTCATTATTAACCGGTTTCCCGATGTGGGCGTTCATGCCGGCTTTTAAGCATTTTTCTACATCTTCCTTAAACACATTTGCTGTCATTGCAATTATTGGAATTCCCTTCGGGAATTTCAATAATTGCTTAGGAGTTTGCTTCGCAAACTCCATACTTTTATCTGCAGCGAAACTCGTGCTGTCTTTGTCTTGCGCAGACTCCGTACTGTCACTTCTCTGGTTTTCCAGTTCTCTTATGCGCCGCGTCGCTTCGTAGCCGTCCATTTCCGGCATTTGTACATCCATAAATATTAAATCATATTTGTCAGGCGATTCGCTAAACATCCTAACTGCTTCTTTTCCGTTTTCTGCCCAGTCTATTTCCGCTTGTGTATGTTCTAACAGCGAAATTACAATTTCTTTGTTAATTTCTACATCTTCTGCAAGGAGGATATTTTTACCCGCAAAGATTCCGTCAGTGGTTTTATTTTTATTATCTTTAAGAAGAGGCTCTTTATCTTCGTTTAATTTTTCCCGGCTGCATGCTATTTTGACTATAAAGAAAAAAGCGGCGCCTTCGCCGGGTTTAGACTCGATCCAGATTGAGCCGCCCATTATATCTATTATATTTTTAGAAATAGAAAGCCCCAAACCGGTGCCGCCGTATTTACGCGTTGTACTGGATTCTCCCTGATTAAAGGGTTCAAAAAGATGTTCCTGCTGTTCAATGCTTATGCCGATTCCTGTGTCCTTAACCATAAATTGAATTGTACAAAATCCGTCTTTTTCTTCTAATAATTTTGCTTCTAGATTAATCAAGCCGGACTCGGGCGTAAACTTTACAGAGTTGCCGAGTAAATTGGTAATAACCTGCGCTAACCGCTGATCATCTCCGTATAAGTTTTTTGGAATCGCGCTGTCAATGTAAACTTCGAGCTTTTGTGATTTTTCTTCTACTCTAAAACTAATTACATTTACCACTCTGTCAAGCATTTTTTTAAAAACAAAATTTGCAGGCGACAGTTCCAGTTTGTCAGCTTCGATTTTTGTCATATCAAGAATATCATTAATTATGCCCATAAGATGTTTAGAAGCGTCTTCGATTTTATCAAGGCAATACAGCATGCGTTCTTTAGCATCAGAGGATTTGCCGATACTTGTCATGCCGATTATTGCATTAAGCGGCGTACGAATCTCGTGGCTCATAGAAGAAAGAAAATTTGATTTAGCTCTGTTTGCCGCTTCTGCTTCGTTCATTGATTTTCGCAGAGTGTATAAAAATTTTGCGATAAATATATTAAATACAACAAAGACAACCGCAAGCACTATAAGTACAACCAGGAATAACACTGTCATCGCGCTGTTATAATCGGATATACTGTGCGGCGATACTGTTATGCAGTACCATTCAAGAAGAGGAACGGTGCCTATGACAATTTTTCCTATTGGAGAATCAAAGGCTAGTAATTCATTTACTTCGAGTTCTTTTGCCTCTGCAATAATATCAATTCCGGCGCCGCTGAATTCTTCTGATATATTTTTTTTCTCGGCTACAAGCCCAATATCTTTTGCGCCTGTAATTTCTCCGAGAGCGTTAAAGTAAAAAAAATCAGCTCTTCCCTTATAGTCCTTATAGATCATATCAATAAATGTAGAAAGATCGATACCGGTTCCCAGCATTCCAAGCGGATTGCCGTGATCGTCAAATATCGGCGCGTTGATCCAAAGATTGGTTACATTTAGATCCGGGTTATAATTAATATTAAAATTGTATTCTTCTGTATTATAAAGCGTCATCGGGTACCAATAATTAATGGGGTCTTCCGGATCCAGCTTGTACGGTTCGTCATCATTAAAATAAAATATCTTGTCTATGTCATTTATCCAAAAAATTGAATTTGCCGAGAAGGCGTGACGGTATGCAGAAATTTCCTTAAAAGCCATTTCTTCCAGTTCGGCATTGCTGGGTTCGGTAAAATATTGTTTTATTAAGGGCGAATCAGAAGCCATCAGTGCAATGGAAATTTCTCTATTTACAAGGGTTTCCAGCATTAGTTTTTCGGTATTAAGGATTTGTGATAATTCTATGCCTTTATTGTTGGATATTATTTGACTCATAGAAAAAACAAAAGCAATGCTGCCCATTATAAAGACAATCAAGAAAAACACTACAGAAAATATAACAAATTTACGAATCATAAGAGGTTTATCATGCTGCTGGAAAGGTTTTAACCTTTTTTTATTTAACATATTAAGACAATAGAACAAGTTTGTGTTTTTTTCAAGTAACTATTTATATATAAAACAGTTTTTAAAAAGATTATTTTTCTTTATTGTAAATTGACATTTTTTATATTTTATGGTACTATGTATTGATAATTAAATGGGGGTATATGGTGTTTAAAAGCTGCAAATCTGCTCTTTTTTTGCTGTTTATAGCATTATATTCCTTTGTACTCACCGGCTGTTTTAATTTTGAGGAAAAGAAATATACATACAAAAATATCCCCGGCGTAACCAGCGAAGAAATTGCCGCTATCGAGGCAATCAAGGAAAAAACCAGTTTTTTTAATTACGGAATGCTTCCCAATACAGAGACATTTACCGGCGCTGACGGGGAGATAACCGGGTTTACCGCTCTTTTATGCGAATGGCTTACGGAGCTGTTCGGCATTCCATTTATTCCGAGGCATTATTCTTGGCTTCCTCTTTTGAATGGGCTGGAGAGCGGAGAAGTGGATTTTACTGGAGACCTTACTGCCAATGAGGAACGCCGTAAAACTTACTTTATGACCGATACTATGGCGCAGCGTTCTATTAGATATTTTAGTCTTAAAGACAGCCCGCCTCTTTCCGAGATTGCAAAGACTCGTCTGCCGCGGTATATTCTTCAGGAGAGAACCACAATCGCTGATGATGTTCTGCAGTATGCAGGCGGAACTTTTGAACCTGTATATGTGTATGAATACGATGAAGCTTACAGACTGTTAAAGGCAGGAGCGGCGGATGTACTTATTA
Organism: Treponema sp.; assembly: GCA_009784935.1. Lineage (GTDB taxonomy): Bacteria > Spirochaetota > Spirochaetia > Treponematales > Breznakiellaceae > WQXQ01. The sequence continues at coordinate 17,215 of WQXI01000030.1, read as the reverse complement.
CAGAAGGCGTACAGGAAGCTTTCTTTGATAAATACGGTGATGTTGTAACAAATATCTTTTTTCCGATGATTTATTCGCCGGTTTCTTTTTCGACGCAAAATCCGGAACTAGCTCCGTTTGTCTCTGTTATGCAAAAAGCGCTGGAAAATGACGGTATCCGGCATTTAAACGAGATGTACGATTTGGGTTATCAGCAATTCTTAAAGCATAAATTATATTTGCAGCTCACAGATGAAGAAAGGGAATATTTAATAAATAATCCTGAAATCCCGTTTGCCGCAGAATACGATAATTATCCTGTCAGCTTTTACAGCTCACATTACAAGGATTGGCAGGGGATTTGTTTTGATGTTTTAAAAGAAGTAGAGCTGCTTACAGGGCTTGAGTTTAAAATTATTAATAATAACAATACGGAGTTTCCTGAGCTTCTTGTAATGCTGGAAACAGGAGACGCGTTTATTCATTCTGAGGTTATCCGCTCGGCAGAACGCGAAGGACGTTTTTTGTGGCCTAATAATTCTTTTATGGAAGAAAGATCTGTGCTTATTTCCAGAGTAGAGCACCGCAATATTAATATTAACAGAATATATTCTGAAAGGGTTGGTTTAAGCAAAGGGACAGCGCATACCGAATTTTTTTACAGTTGGTTTCCCAATCATCCGTACACTGTAATATATGAAAGTCAGGAAGAAGCGTTTGATGCTTTAATAAAGAATAAGGTAGATTTAGTAATGAACTCCTACAGTACGCTTCTTTACCTTACCAACTACAAAGAACTTGCAGATTACAAAGCCAATTATGTTTTTGATAACAGTTTTAATTCTACATTTGGAATAAACAGGAATCAAGAAATTTTATGTTCTATTATAGACAAGGCGCTTGAGTTTATAGACACAAGGACAATCTCAGAACAATGGCGGCATAGAACATACGATTACACCCTTAGGGTAGAACGGGAACGGCTGGCTTTTTTGGTTGTTTTAATTGTTCTGTCATTAATTGTGCTGGCGCTTGTTGCCGGTCTTTTTGTAAGAAGCAGAAGAGCAGGCAAAGAAATGGAAAAGCTCGTAAGTAAACGCACATACGAACTTGCCCTGCAGACTGCTACGCTTACTACGCTGTTTGATTCGATTCCGGATCTTATTTTTACTAAGAATTTAAAATTGAATTTTTTACATTGCAATAAAGCGTTTTTGGAGCATTTTAACAAAAGCATAGATGACCTTGTCGGAAAGAGCAGCGAAGACGGCCTCGAAGTTACCCATGACGAAGCGGAGTCGTTTAATGATTCGGATAGTATTGTCATTAATGAACAAAAAACACTGACAGTAGAAGAACACATACCGCACTATGACGGCAGTAATCCGCTTTATGAAACAATTAAAATGCCGCTTATGCTGGAAGAAAAAGTAATTGGGATTCTCGGCATTGCGCGCGATATAACAAAACGCAAAGAAATGGAAGCGGCTGCTCTTGCCGCTTCGCAGTCCAAATCTGTGTTTCTTGCAAATATGAGCCACGAGATTCGTACGCCGATGAACGCAATTCTTGGCGTTACAGAACTTTTGATTCAAAACGAAGAACTCCCGTCAGGGATCGAAGAAGGGCTTAACAAGATTTATAGTTCTTGCGATTTATTGCTTGGCATAATTAACGACATACTTGATTTTTCTAAAATCGAAGCCGGCAAGCTGGATATAATGCCTCTTCAATATAAAACAGCAAGTCTTATAAATGATTCTGTACATCTTAATATGATGCGGATTAATTCAAAGCCGATTGTGTTTGATCTAAAGATTGACGAAAATGTTCCTGCTAAATTAATCGGCGACGAGCTTCGTATAAAACAAATTTTAAATAACCTCTTGTCAAATGCGTTTAAATATACAGACGAGGGCAAAGTTACATTATCTGTTTCATATGACTCAACAAGCGGCGGCTCCGAAAACGGCTCTTCCGGCGCTGTTCTTGTTCTTGGCGTACAGGATACAGGGCACGGCATGACACCGGATCAGCTGACAAGGCTGTTCGAAGAATATTCGCGTTTTAATCAGGAAAAGAAAAGTGTTGTAGAAGGAACAGGTCTTGGTTTGGCGATTACACAGCGGCTTGTTAAACTTATGGACGGTTCGATAAGCGTAGACAGCGAATCAAAAAAAGGTTCGTTGTTTGTTGTCCGTTTGCCGCAGGAAAAAGTAGATGATGAAGTTCTTGGCGAAGAAGTAATTGCAAACCTAAAAAAATTCCAGACTAATTATATTATACAGAGAAAGAGAAGCCAGATTAACCGCGATCCAATGCCGTACGGAAAAGTCTTAATAGTAGACGATGTTGAAACAAACGTATATGTTGCCGTAGGTCTTTTAAAACTTTACAGGCTCGAAATTGACACAGCTATGAGCGGACAGGAAGCAATTGATAAAGTAAAAGCCGGCAATAAGTATGATATTATTTTTATGGATCATATGATGCCGGAGATGGACGGCATAGAGACTACAAGAAGAATACGCGCTTGGGAAGCAGAACAGATTAATGAAACTCCAAGCAACAATAGTAATTTGCTTAATAAAAGTATGGAGTTTCCGAAGGAAACTCCTAAACAATCTGGGTTCGTCGGAACCCAGATTGTAGCACTGACTGCTAATGCGGTTTCCGGGCAGGCTGATATATTTCTTAAGAACGGATTTAATGAATTTATTTCCAAGCCGATTGATATTCGCCAGCTTGATAATGCGCTTAATAAATTTATCCGAGACAAGCAGCCGCAGGAAGTAATAGAAGCTGCCCGCCGTCAAAATGAAACAGCTGTCCCTGAATTTAAAATAGACTCGCTTTTGCTGGAGTCTTTTATCAGAGATGCGCAAAAAGCAATTATCTGGCTGGAAGATCAGTCTATGCAGTTTGAAACTGATGATGTGCTGCATAAATTTACTGTTATTGTTCATGGTATCAAAAGTTCGCTGTGGAATGTAGGCGAATCGCTGCTTTCAGAACTGGCTGCAAAAATGGAAGTCAGCGGACGAAATAAAGAAATTGATAAAATCAAAGAATTTATTCCCGGCTTTATTAATGATATGAACGAATTAGTAAAAAGGCTTAAGCTGCAGCAGCAGAAAGAAAATGAAAGCCGGTCTCACTTAAAAGAAGATACAAAGAGAATCCACAGCTTACTGCTGGAAATAAAAGAAATGTGCGCAGATTATAATAGAAAAGGCGCATTGGACAAACTTGCAGAAGCTGGATATTGCTCAAAAGAAACTAAAGAAGTTCTTGATATAATAATGGGGAATGTTCTTCACAGTGAGTTTGAAGAAGCAGAAAAAGCAGCGGCAGTGTATTTGTCAGCACTTGGTGCAGTACTTGATGACTCTGCCGGAAGAGGCAATTAAATGAAAAACTTTGTCAGTTGGTTATTTGTTGTTTTATTATTTTTTACTCTTTTTGGATGTGATAATTCGCAAAAAAGAATTAACAGTCCGTACATTTATAATTCTTATATCGAAGTTCCCGGTATTACAAAAGAAGAAATCTCGGCTATTGAGGCTTTGCAGGAAAAATACGCAGGGGATCATTTAATTTACGGTATGCCGGTAACCACAGAAGCATACGAAAATGAGTTTGGAGAAATCAGCGGTTTTTCTGTTTTGTTCTGCAATTGGCTGACAGAGCTGTTTGGTATTTCCTTTAAACCTGTTTTATATGATTGGCTCGATTTAATCGACGGGATGGCGGCAGAAGAAGTTTCTTTTTCCGGAGAACTAACATCAACAGAGGCGCGCCGCCAAATTTATCATATGACAAGTGCAATTGCTTCACGGCCTGTAAAGGGTTTCCGTCTTTCAGGCAGCCGTTCGCTTGCAGAGATAGCGTCAGAACGCCTTGTTAAATGCGGTTTTATGGAAGGCGCGGCTACTATTAATGCAGTAACATCGGAGCTTGTACCCAATACTTTTGAGATTGTAACGATTACCGATTTTAATAACGTGTATGATGCGCTCAAAAACGGAATGTTTGACGTTTTTTATTACAGCGGCGTAGCAGAAATAAGTTTTTTAGAATACAACGATATAACAGCTCATGAATTTTTTCCGTTAATTTTTATGCCGGTTTCTTTTTCTACCAGAATCGATGAGATGGAGCCTATTATTTCTGTTGTAGAAAAAATATTAGAAAACAGAGGCTTGCGTTATCTGACGACATTGTATAACGAAGCTCATCAGGATTATTTAAGATACAAACTTCGTATGCGGCTTTCTGCAGAAGAGCGCGAATATATAAAAAATAATCCGGTTATTTTAATGGGCGCAGATCCCGCTAATTATCCCAGTAGTTTTTTTGAAAAGCGTCTCGGCAGCTGGGAAGGCATTTGCATGGATGTGCTTGACGAAGTTTCATCCCTTACCGGATTAACATTTAATATAGTCAGCGATGAAAATTCAAACTGGCTTGATGTTTTAGAAATGCTGGAAAATGGAGATGTATCAATTGTTCCGGAGCTTGCTCAAATACCGGAACGTGCAGGGCGGTTTATATGGCCTAATACTGCGCAGATGACAGATTATTACGCATTAATATCAAAAATGGAATATCCCGAAATAAAAGTTAACGAAGTTATATATATTAAAGTCGGGATAGTAAAAAACACAGTTCTCGGCGACATCTTTAAAAAATGGTTTCCTAACCATTTAAATACGGTCGAATACGACAGCATGGAAGAAGCCTTTGACGCTTTGCAGAAAGGCGAAGTAGAAATGGTAATGGCAAATCAAAAAAGACTTTTATATCTTACTCATTATATGGAAATTCCCAATTATAAAACAAATGTTGTTTTTGATTATGCGGTAGACATTAAATTCGGTTTTAACAAAGACGAAGTTTTATTATGTTCTATTTTTGATAAAGCGCTTGCAATGATTAATTTAAACGGGATTTCTGAAAGCTGGATGCGCAGAACATACGATTACCGCAGAAAGGTAGCGGAAAATCTTAGGCCTATGTTTATATTATTAACAGCATCGCTTCTTGGAATCCTTTCTCTTGTTGTTATTCTGTTTGTAAGAAGCCGTTTTGCAGGAAAAGAACTGCAAAAACTTGTTTTTAAACGGACAGACGAACTCGAAAAACAAACTGCAAAAATTGCACATAGTTTTGAGTACGCAAAAAAACTCAGTGATGCGCTTGCAAAGATTACAAAGTCACCGGCAATTTCGGCAGGTATATTGGATGAAGCTGCAAATATAATTGTAAAAGAAGGATGTATCGCCTTAAATACCCATCGTATAGGGGTATGGAGTTTTGCAGATGAGAGCGAAAAAACGCTTAGAAATATTTCTTATTATGACACCAGAACCGGCGAAATTACTGTTCAGGATAATTATGATTTAACGCACCGCGGTGAATATGTAAAGCTTCTTAATACAGAGCGGTTAATTGCCATGAATAACATAGAAGAATGCAAATTAATTTCTACAGCCATTGATGACGAAAATTACGCAAGATTATGCGCCGCTCTTGACGCGCCGATCCGCGTTGACGGGAAAGTTGTAGGGGTAGTATGCGTAGAGCAGAGCTCCTGCGAAGAGTTTTATAGAAAACGCGAGTGGACAATGGAAGAGCAGAGTTTTACTTCTTCTCTTGCAGATTTTATGGCGCTTGCAATATACAGCTTTGAACGTCACAAGGCACGTGAAGCTGCAGAAACGGCAAGCCAGAGTAAATCTGCATTTTTGGCAAACATGAGCCATGAGATACGCACACCAATGAACGCTATTCTCGGCGTTACAGAAATTTTGATTCAGAATGAAATGCTTCCTCCTGAGATTGGAGAAGGATTGGATAAGATTTACAACTCATGCGATTTATTGCTAGGCATTATTAATGACATATTGGACTTCTCAAAAATAGAAGCGGGAAAACTCGATATTATTCCTCTTCAATATAAAATTGCGAGCCTTATAAACGACACTATTCATTTAAATATGATGAGAATAGATTCCAAGCCGATAGAATTTGAACTTCAGATTGACGGCAATATTCCCGCAGTATTAGTGGGTGACGAACTTAGAATTAAACAGATACTTAATAATTTGTTATCAAATGCATTTAAATATACCGATGCAGGAAAAGTTATTTTGTCTGTTTCTACAGAGCCAATACCAATGCTTTCGTATCTGCCAGACCACACAATGAAAGGTCAGGTTAGGTGGACAGGCGAAAATGAAGGTACGACGCTTGTATTTGGAGTGCGTGATACAGGTCACGGCATGACTCAAGATCAATTGAATCATATGTTTGATGAATATTCGCGTTTTAATCAGGAAAAAAGCATAACTGTAGAAGGAACCGGACTTGGTTTAGCTATTACAAGGCGACTGATTAGCTTGATGAACGGCGGCATGGATGTAGAAAGCGAACCGGGGAAAGGTTCGTTATTTACTGTTCTTCTGCCGCAGGAAACTGTAAATGCAGATGTAATTGGAGATGAAGTTGCAGCTAACTTAAAACAATTCCGCAAAAATTATATTACGCACAGAAAGAGAGGGCAGATTGTAAGAGATCCTATGCCTTACGGAAAAGTTCTTGTTGTTGATGATATAGAAACTAATCTATACGTAGCAGTTGGTCTTATGAAACTTTATAAACTGCAAATTACTACTGCAATGAGCGGACAGGAAGCTATTGATAAAATAAAAGAAGGCAATGTGTATGATGTTGTTTTTATGGATCATATGATGCCGGAAATGGACGGTATAGAAACGACAAAAAGAATCCGCAGTTGGGAAGAAGAGATAGCCGGCGGCAGCGAAAATTCGCTTAATGAAAGTGTGGAGTTTCCGAAGGAAACTCCAAGCAACAATAGGGATTCGCCTGCGCGAATCCCTATTGTTGCATTGACTGCTAATGCAGTTGCCGGGCAGGCTGATATATTCCTGCAGAATGGTTTTGACGATTTTATCTCTAAGCCGATAGATATACGCCAGCTTAATGCTGTTTTAAATAAATTTGTCCGCGATAAACAGCCGCCTGATATTATAGAAGCTGCGCGTAAGGATAATAACTATAAAACAACTGCCGAGCCGGAGGCGGATACTCTTTTGCTTGATTCATTTATAAGGGATGCGCAAAAAACCGTAACATGGCTGAGAGAGCAATCATCGCATTTTGATAACGAAGAAGTAATACGAAAATTTACGATTATTACGCACGGCATTAAAAGCTCTCTTTGGAATATCGGAGAGACGCTGCTTTCCGGCGCTGCTTTTAATCTGGAAAAAGCCGGGCGTGAACAGGATATCGAATTTATAAAAACTGAATCTCCCGGTTTTATTGACAGCATGCAGGTCTTGCTCGAAAAGCTCGAAATAAAACAAACTAAATACAGCGAAAGCGAAGATACAGCAGAACTTTATTCCAAGCTTAATACAATAAGGGATATATGTTCGGATTACAACAGAAAGGGGGCAATAGACGTAATTGCAGGAATTAGAATATATACAAAAGAAACAAAAATAGTTCTTGATAAAATTATGGATCATATTATTCACAGCGAATTTGAAGAAGCGCAGAACGCCGCAGAAGAATATGCGGATGTTTTAAGACCCGGAGGAAAAGATAAATAAATGAGAGCAGTTAGAAGCCAAATGTTTTTAATTTTAATAATCTCGTTGATTCTTTTTGGCGGCTGCGGAAATTCTAATAATCAAACTCCGGTAACCGGCGGCGGTATTTATAATTCCTATATTGATATTCCCGGCGTTACAGAAGAAGAAAAAAAAGCGATAGATTCCATTAAGCGGCATGTAACAGGCGGCAGCGGGTATCTTATGTACAGCGCATTGCCTTCTACCGAAGCTTTTTATAATAACAAAGGCGAAATCAGCGGGTTCTCCGCTTTGTTATGCGAATGGCTGACAGATCTTTTTGGTATCCCTTTTAAACCGGAATTTTCTGAGAGCGGATACCTGCCTTCTTTTGTTATGTTTGATGATGATGTTACCGGCAATGCGGTAAATACAGGAGAGCAGCAGAGAGTTTATTATATGACAACTGCAGTTGCCCAGCAGTTGGTAAAATTATACCGGCTGGCAGATGCAAGACCTTTGGAATATTATGCAGAATTCCGCCCGCTTCGATTTGCTTTTATGCAGGGGTTTACAGCAATTAACGAAGTCATCTCTCAGTTTGAAAGCGGTAAATACGAAGTTATTTTTGTTTCTTCTGCCGATGAAGCGTACAGAAAACTCAAAAGCGGCGAGGCTGACGCTTTTATAGATTATAATATGGCAGAAGCTTTTTTTGACATTTACGGAGATGTATTGGCAAAACACTTTTTTCCGTTGATTTATAGTCCCGTTTTTCTTGTAACCCAAAATCCTGATTATGAAGCAATTGTAAGTGTTGTACAAAAAGCTTTGGATGACGGAGCTCTTCGTCATTTAACAAAATTATATAATATGGGTCATAATGAGTATCTAAAACATAAATTATATATGCAGCTAACAGAAGAAGAACGCGCGTATATAATAGACAATCCTGCTGTTCTGATTGGCGTAGATCCCGGTAATTATCCAGGATGTTTTTTTGACAAGCGCGAAAAAGAATGGCGCGGAATTTCTTTGGATATTCTTGATGAAATTTCTGCATTAACGGGATTAACATTTGAACGTGTTAACGATGAAAATACCGAATGGCCTGTAATCATTAGAAAGCTGGAAGCCGGAGAGATAGCGCTGGTTCCTGAGATGAACCAGTTGGCAGAACGCCGTGATCGTTTTATCTGGCCTGATACAGTGCAGATGATAGATCATTATGCATTAATTTCTAAGTCCGAATATCCTGATACAAAATTTAACGAAATCCTTTTTGCAAGAGTCGGTCTTACGTCAAATACCTCTTATACCGTTTTGTTCAGAGAATGGTTTCCGAATCACTACAATACAATTGAGTACGAATCCGTAGAAGCAGCTTTTGCCGCCCTTCAGGAAGGGAAAGTTGATATGGTGATGGCAAATCAAAAAAGATTATTATTTTTAACTCACTATCTTGAGCTTCCTAATTATAAAATAAATGTAATGTTTGATTATCCGATAGAAATTAAATTTGGATTAAATAAAAACGAAACCGAACTTTGTTCCATTCTTGACAAAGCGCTTAAATTAATCGATACAGAAGAAATTTCCGGGCATTGGATGCGAAGAACCTATGATTACAGGGTTAAAGTAGGAGAAGAACTGCGCCCGGTGCTTGCAGGTTTATATTTATTGCTTTTTAGCGTAGTTGTTCTTGTTGCTGTTTTATTTATAAGGAGCCGGCGCGCAGGCAAGATACTGGAAAAGCTTGTAGAAAGACGGACACAGGAATTAAAAATGCAGTCTACTACGCTTACTACATTATTTGATTCGATTCCGGATATTATTTTTATTAAAGACAAGGAACTGCGCTATATTCAATGCAATAAAGCGTTCCTTGATTTTTTTGGGAAAACAAAAGAAGAAGTAGTAAACAAAGATGACGAAGGGATTGGCTTATCAAAAGAACTGGCAGACGAGTTTAGGAATTTAGATAGAAGAATAATTAATGAAAGACGGACAGAAATAGTAGAAGAATACTCGCTTAGCGTTAGTGGAATGATGCCTCTTTTTGAGACTATAAAAACTCCGTTAATACTTGATGACGCGACAATCGGAGTATTAGGCATTGCCCGTGATATAACAAAGCATAAAGAAATGGAAAATAAAATTTCTTATAGCTATGAATATGCAAAAAAACTTAGTGACGCATTGGCAATTATTACAAGATCAACCGCAATTTTTACCGGAAATCTGGAAACTGCTTCTGATATTATAGCGCAGGAAGGCTGCGTTGCGTTAAACACGTTCAGTGTCAGTGTATGGAAGATTATCGAAACAGAAAACGCAATGGAATGCATTTCTTGTTTTGATTCTTATACCGGAGACAATCCAATAAAAAATAAATTTGATTTATCCAACAGAAACGATTATGTTAAACGCCTTAAAAAAGAACGTTTGATTGTTATGAATAACGGAGACGAATGCAAATCGGTTCTTGTTACTTCCGGCGATTATTTTAACTCGTTATGCGCCGCGCTTTACGCCCCGATACATATTGACGGTAAACTTGTCGGTGTTGTCTGCGTCGATCAAATGCCATGCAAAGAGTATCCGAAGTCCCGCATATGGGAAATGGAAGAGCAGAACTTTGCATCGTCTCTTGCAGATTTAATGGCGCTTGCAATTTCCAGTTCTGACAGGCGTAAAGCGCTTGATGCCGCAGAATTGGCAAGTCAGGCAAAATCATCGTTCCTTGCAAACATGAGTCACGAAATTCGTACGCCGATGAATTCAATTCTTGGAGTAACCGAAATCCTGATACAGAACGAATCGCTGCCGGCAGAGATAGAAGAAGGGCTGGGCAAGATATATAGTTCGTGCGATATGCTTTTAGGAATTATTAACGATATACTGGACATTTCTAAAATAGAAGCCGGTAAACTGGATATTATGCCTGCAGCGTATATTGTTGCAAGCCTTGTAAACGATTCTGTGCATTTAAATATGATGCGCATTGACAGCAAACCTATAGAGTTTGATCTTAAAATTGACGAAAACATTCCTGCAAGACTAATCGGCGACGAACTTCGTATTAAACAAATATTAAATAACCTGCTTTCTAATGCGTTTAAATATACAGAAAAAGGCAATGTAACACTGTCAATTTCTGCGGAACCTAATCCGGATAAAAATATGATTACAATTGTGTTTAGTATTCAGGATACAGGCGTCGGTATGACAAATGAACAGCTTGGCAAAATGTTCGAAAAATATTCCCGCTTTAATCAACAAAAAAATAATGTAGAAGGAACCGGTCTTGGTTTGGCAATTACGAGACGGCTGGTTAGTTTAATGAACGGCGGCTTAAATGTAGAAAGCGAACCCGGTAAAGGATCATTGTTTGTTGTACGTCTGCCGCAGGAAAAGATAGATTCCAATGTAATAGGAAAAGATGTTGCGGCGAATCTTCAGCAGTTCCGCATGAATTATATTTCGCAGAGAAAGAGAGGACAGATTATCCGCGATCCAATGCCGTACGGAAGCGTTTTAATTGTTGACGATGTAGAAACAAACTTGTATGTAGCTGTTGGTCTTATGAAACTTTACAGGTTAAAAATAGAAACAGTAATGAGCGGGCAGGAAGCAATTGATAAATTAAAAAACGGCAATGTTTATGACATTGTATTTATGGATCATATGATGCCGGAAATGGACGGCATAGAAACAACAAAAAAAATACGTGAATGGGAAGCAGAGCAGCCTGAATTTGTCAGAACCTTGATTGTTGCACTGACAGCTAATGCGGTTGCAGGGCAGGCGGATATGTTCCTTAAAAGCGGGTTTGACGACTTTATTTCTAAACCGATAGATATACGCCAGTTAAATGCAGTTCTTAATAAATTTATACGCGACAAACAGCCGCAGGAAGTAATAGATGAAGCGCGAAAGCAAAAAATGGATATTAAAGATTTGTTAAAGCAGACGCCGCAGACAGATTCGCTTTTAATGGATTCGTTTATCAGAGACGCAGACAAGACAGCAGTTTGGCTGGAAGAAAATTCATCGGATTACAGCAGCGAGGAAGTATTACGTAAATTTACTGTAATGGTACATGGAATAAAAAGTTCTCTTTATAATATAGGAGAAACAGATCTTTCCGCCGCTGCGTTAAAACTGGAAAAGGCTGCGCGTGACAGTAACATAGAAGAAATAAACGCGAATGCTCCCGGGTTTTTAAAAGATTTAAAAGCGCTGTTAAAAAGACTGGAGGCATCGCGCGTTGAATACGAAGTAAACGAAGATACCGAAGAAATAAAAGAGACATTAGCGGCTATTCAGGAAAAAGCCGCTGATTTTGACAGAAAGGGCGCGTTGGATTTAATTGCCCAAATAAAGAATTGTTCTAAAGAAACAAAAAAAGCCCTTGATATTATTACAGAACATATAATGCACAGCGAATTTGAAGAAGCGGAAAATGCCGCAGCTTTTAAGGCTGTCGAACTGGCTCTTGCGGGCACTCCTGCCGGAACCCGGCTTTTGAATAAAGAGATAACCGGACTAAATGTTGCAAAGGGTCTTTTGCGGTACGGGTGTGACGAAAAAACTTATTTAAGGGTTCTGCGCTCATACGCGGCTAGTGTCCGCTCTATGCTGGGAGTGGTAGAGTCAGCCGGAGAAGATTCACTTAATGATTATAAGATAAAAGTGCATGGAATAAAGGGAACCAGCTATGATATATTTGCCGGAGATGTCGGCAGTAGAGCCAGCGCCTTAGAAGACGCCGTAAAATCCGGCGATTTAGCCTATATTAAGGAACATAATCCAAAATTTCTTGAAATTGCACGAAAAATGGTTTACGATATTGAAGAGCTTGTTTTTGGCATAGAAGCCGAAAATCCAAGACCTAAAAAGGACAAGCCGGAAAAAGAGGAACTTTTAAAACTGCTTGCCGCTTGTAAAGATTATGATATGGACGGGATTGATGAAGCAATTTCTGAGATAGAAAAATATCAATACGAGTCCGATGACGGACTTACGGATTGGCTTAGAGAAAGTGTTGACAGAATGGATTTAAAGCAAATTATTGAAAGACTTGGAGGATAGTATAAATGGCAAGTTATAAAAGCGTAACAGAAATTACCGGAGGCGGGCGAAAAAGAATAATTTATGTTGATGATGTAAATTACAGCCTTATGACGGTAAAAACGAGGCTTCAGGAGCATTATGAGATATTTCCTGCCGATTCTGTTTTAAAAATGTATGAATACCTCGAAAAATTTAAACCCGATTTAATTTTGCTGGATGTAAATATGCCTGATATTGACGGCTACGAGGCGATAAAAAGCCTAAAGTCAGATGAAAGGTACATAGAAATACCTGTAATATTTTTAACTGGCAACAGCGACAGGGAAAGCGTTGTAAAGGGACTCAGCCTTGGAGCAGTTGATTATGTTATAAAGCCGTTTACTACAACAAAACTGGTAGAAAGCATTGAGTATCATTTAAATCCAAAAAAACGCAAAGATGATTCGGATGACGGCGACGGCGGAAATAAACCATGTGTTCTTGTTGTTGATGATGTTTCCAGTATGCTCCGTGCCATGCAATACGCCCTTAGCGACAGATACAAAGTATATATTTTATCAAAGTCAGAAGACGTTATGGACTTTCTTAAAAATAAAACGCCGGATTTAATTCTGCTGGATTATGTTATGCCCGTATTAAACGGTTTTGATCTTATTCCAATGATACGAAAACTGCCCGAGCATAAAGATACTCCGGTTATCATTATAACAACAGAAGGAACACAGGAACATGTTAACGAAGCAATGACCATTGGAGCCTCCGACTTTATAGTAAAACCGTTTAAACCGCTGGAACTAAACAATAAAGTTGCAAAGCATATCAGAATTTCTAGAGAGCTCAAGTTAATTAAAGAAGACTTTAAAAATTTAAGTGGATAAAAAAGAGGATAATTATGAACAAACTTGTTTTTGTTGTTGACGACAACGACGCTAATCTTACTATGGCTGCTTCTTCATTAGAAGCTGATTATAATGTACTTACTATGCCGTCGGCAGAAAAAATGTTTCTGCTTTTGCAGAAAAAACGTCCGGATTTAATTTTGCTGGATATTGAAATGCCGGAGATGACAGGACTGGAAGCGATTGTTAAATTAAAAGAAGATTCGCAGTATAAAGATATTCCGGTTCTTTTTCTTACAGGATGGAGCGACGAAAAACTGTTATCTGATGCAAAAAATGCAGGCGCGCTAGAAGTACTAAAAAAACCTATTATACCGGCGTCATTAAGGGATAGTGTAAAAAAATATATATAAGGGATGGAGCAGCTTGTGAATAATTCTAGAAACAGCGTTCTCATTATTGATGATCAAGAGACAACGATTGCTGTATTAAGAAAGATATTGGATTCTGAATATATCATTTATACTGCAGAAAGCGGCACCAAAGGCATTGCAGCGGCAGAAGAATATATGCCGGATGTTATTTTGCTGGATATTCTTATGATGGAAATGGACGGCTTTACGGTAATAAGCGCTTTAAAAAATTCAGAAAAGACAAAAAATATTCCGGTAATTTTTATTACATCGCTAATGGGAGATGATAACGAAGCAAAAGGGCTCGCTTTGGGTGCGGCGGATTATATTACAAAACCTTTTACTCCGGTAGTTGTAAAGCTTAGGATAGGCAATCAAATCAGGCTGCTTGAGCAGCTGCGTACCATAGAAAGATTAAGCATGATGGATCAATTGACAGATCTGCCTAACAGGCGCTGTTTTGATGAAAGATTTTCGTTTGAATGGCTCAGATCATCGCGCGAAAAAACACCGATAAGTATTTTATTAATAGATTTGGATCTATTTAAAAAATATAATGATTCGTTCGGACATCAGCAGGGAGATACTGCCTTAAAAACAATTGCAAAAGTTTTTTCCGGAACATTAAGGCGTCCCGGTGATTTTGCAGCGCGCTGGGGAGGCGAAGAATTTGTTATATTGCTTCCATTAACAGATTCGTCAGGCGCAATGGAAATCGGCGAGCAAGTGCGCAAAAATGTAGAAGACACAGTGATACCATGCTGTGACAAAGGGGCCGAAAAAATTACTATAAGCATTGGAGTATATACGCGGTTAGATGACTGTTCAAAAGAAGATTTTATTTTAAGAGCTGATAAAGCTCTTTACAATGCAAAAAATGCCGGGCGAAACGCTGTGCGCCTTTTTGGAGTTTAAGTATGCAAAAAACAATTTTTTTAGTTGATGATAATGCCACCAATCTTACAGTGGCAGAAGAAGCGCTTGTAAAATATTACCGCGTAATAGCGCTGTCTTCTGCGCAGCAAATGTTTGCCGCTCTGGAAAAATTTACTCCGGACTTAATACTGCTGGATATAGAAATGCCTGAGATGAGCGGCTTTGAAGCAATGAAGCGGCTAAAGGCTAATACGGTGTTTTCGGAAATTCCTGTTATATTTTTGACAGGCCGCACAGACTCTGTCAGTGAAGCTTACGGTATAGAAACAGGAGCCAGAGATTTTATAATGAAACCTTTCTCCGAACCTGTATTAATAAACAGAATAAGATATCATCTTCAAATCGATGAAATAATACGTGAACGAACTGAGCTGTTAACAAAACGTACAGAGCAGCTGGTGCGGCTCCAGAACGGTATTGTTTATACTTTTGCAGACCTTGTAGAAAGCCGTGATAATAATACCGGCGGACATATTGATCGTACTGCCGGTTATATGAAAATTCTTTCGGATCAGATGATCTCCGAAGGAGTTTATGCCGATGAAATTCTAAAATGGGATTTAGAATCTGTGGTTTCTTCTGCCCGCTTGCACGACTTAGGAAAAATTGCAATTCCCGATTCTATTTTAAATAAACCGGGTCCTTTAACAAAAGAAGAATTCGAAAAAATGAAAACTCATACAAACGAAAGCGTTGCAATTATCGAAAAGGCGATTAAAGAAACAGGCGATGCGGAGTTTTTGCAGAACGCAAAGCTGATTGCAGCGTACCATCATGAGAGCTGGGACGGTTCCGGTTATCCTAACGGATTAAAAAAATACGAGATTCCGCTTCAGGCGCGTTTGATGGCAATAGTAGACGTTTATGACGCGCTTGTTTCCGAACGGCCGTATAAAAAACCCTTCTCTAACGAAGAAGCCTTAGAAATTATCAAACAGTCTTCCGGGAAACAATTTGATCCGCTTATCGTAGATGTTTTTGTCAACGCAAACGAAAAAATGAAAACAGCAGGTTCTCATTAAATTTGTTAATAATTAAACATTATTCGTAAATTTAAAATATTTTACACAGGTTTATCATAAACTAATGTATAATAAATTATAAAGGAGTTGAATAAATGTTTAATGTTTTTTGCAGAGTGTTTCAGTTTATATTTAATTACGGCGCGCTGCTTTTGCCATGGAGAAAAGCGTTTCCTGCCGAAGGACCGGGCAGTATTAGAAATATTCCGGAATTGCTTAAAAAAAATAAAGTAAAAAAACCGCTTTTAGTAACAGATAACGGACTTGTTAAAGCCGGTATTGTGCAAAAAGTCATAGAAATTCTTGTTAACGCCCAATTTGCCTATGTGTTATTTTCTGATGTTGAATCAAATCCTTCGATAAATACTATAGATAAAATTCAAAATCTGTATCTCGAATCCGGCTGTGACGGATTAATAGCTCTTGGAGGCGGCTCTTCTATAGATGCTGCAAAGGGAGCAGGCGCGCGTATTGTAAGGCCAAAAAAAAGCGTAAACCAGCTTGGCGGTTTGTTAAAAGTTTTTAGGAAACTTCCGTTTTTTATTGCGATACCTACCACCGCGGGAACAGGCAGCGAAACAACAATAGCCGCTTTAATAACCGATACTGACACACATCACAAATATGCCATTATGGATTTAAATCTTATCCCTAATTTTGCAATACTCGATTCGGAATTAACTGTTGGACTGCCTCCTGCGATAACAGCGGCAACAGGTATGGATGCGCTGACACATGCGGTAGAAGCCTATCTTTGCTGGACATACAATACAAAAGAGAGCAAGCGGTTTGCGCTTGACGCAGTTAAATTAATTTTTGCTAATATAGAAAAAGCGTATGCTGACGGCAGTAATATAGAAGCAAGGCAGGCTATGCTTGCTGCTTCTTACAAAGCGGGGTTTGCTTTTACACGCGCAGGGGTTGGCAATATTCATGCAATTGCGCATACCCTTGGAGGTTTGTATAATACGCCTCACGGTCTTGCAAACGCTGTTATTCTTCCTGTAGTACTGGAAGATTACGGAAGAAAAGCGCATAAAAAACTAGCGCTTCTTGCAGACAGCGCAGGATTAATTGCAAACGGAAATAAAAAAACAAAAACAAAAGCCGAAAAAGCGCAGATCTTTATAGAAGCGATCTATACAATGAACAAACGAATGGGGCTTCCAAAAGGATTTGATTGTATCAAAGACGAAGATATTCCAAAAATGATAAAATGGGCAGACAAAGAATGTAATCCGCTTTATCCTGTTCCGGTTATCTATAACAAAAAACGTTTTTATACGATAATTAAAAAACTTATGGAGAATAATTAATGAACAAAAGCAAGACATTAAAACTTCCCATTT
>WQXI01000029.1 GCA_009784935.1 Treponema sp. | reverse complement strand
CCATAGACGTTATTCCCAACACGAACATTGAGGTATTTATCGCCGTTAGGTGAAGCGTTGTAGTAGCCGTCAGGGGTAATGACGATCCATTCGCCGTCTGTAAAGCTGATGAATTGCGCAATTTCCCTGCCTGTGGCAATGTCCCAAAGGCGGGTTGTGCCGTCGGAGGAGCCGGATAATATTTTTCTACCGTCATCTATAAAAGAAATTGAATTCACACTACTTGAATGACCATTGAATGTTCTAACCTCTCGTCCAGAAGCTACATCCCATAATTTAATTGTGTTATCATCAGAACCAGAAATTATCTGCCTTCCGTCAGGACTAAACACAACAGTATTCACGCTACTTAAATGACCTGTAAATGATCTAATATTCTCAAAAGTAGCAGTATCCCATAATTTTACTAATCCGTCAAAAGAGCCAGTAATAAATTGCCTTCCATCAGAGTTAAACGCAACAGATTTAAAGTTGGTTTCATACCCTAAAAATGCTCTGATCTCGTGTCCAGTAGTAATATCCCATAACCTTATATCATTACTTTCAGTTTGATAGAAATTGTTTCCACCAAAACAAGAAAGTAAATACTTCCCATCAGGACTAAATGCTATAGAATAAACCCAACCAGAACTTGAAAATGTCCTTATTCTTTGTCCTGTAATAGCATCCCATAACGTTATATTATTATTAAAATGATTTTGACGAGCACTATTACGGCCAGAAGCAATCTGCATGCTATTAGGGTTGAATGCAATTGCCCATATCATACTACCCACTGCATATTCCGAAGAAAAATATTTATTTTCTCGTCCTGTAGCATAATCATAAAGTATTACATCATTTGTAAAAGTAGAACCATCCCCTCTGCCAAAATATTTTGATCCTGTAAGAATCTGTCTGCCATCAGGGCTTAATATCATGTTACCAAAAGGACCTCTAAAATTCCTTATTTCACGACCATTTATAGTATCCCAAATAATAATTTTGTCATTAGCACTTGTTACAATCTGTTTATTGCTCGTGTTATACGCAACAGCTTCTATAGCCGTTGCATTGCTTGTAAATCTTTTAATTTCTATGCCTGTTGATATATCTCTAAGAGTAACTATATGACCAATACTTGATAAAATATGCATTCCATCAGGACTTAATATTGCATGCCATGATTCTTCAAAAAAAGTTCTATTCTCACGACCTGTTGCTACATCCCATATCTTTATTGTTCCATCGTAAGAACTTGAAAGGATTTGTCTACCATCAGGAGTAAACATTGCAGTCCTCACAGTCAGTGAATGACCTGAGAATGTTCTTATTTCTCTGCCTGTATTGGCATCCCAAAGTTTTATATTTGAATCTTGCGAACAAGAAAGAATTTGCCTGCCATCACTACTGAACATTACAGAATTAACTATACTTGAATGACCCGTAAATGTTCTTATCTCTCTGCCTGTAGCAGCATCCCATAATTTAATTATACCATCAATTGATCCAGAAACAATCTGCCTGCCATCCGGACTAAATGAAACAGAATCTACACCTCTTGCATGACCTAGAAACGTTCTTATTTCTCTTCCTGTAATAACATCCCATAATTTTATTGTTCTATCGCCTGAACCAGAAATAATTTGCCTTCCATCCGGACTAAATGAAACAGAATCTACACGCCAAGTATGTCCAGAAAAAATACGTATTTCTTGTCCTGAAGAAATATCCCATAATTTTATTTCACTAGTACTATCATATATTGAATGGCTAACAGTAATTATATACTTTCCATCTGGACTGAAAGTTGCTAAAGAGCCAGGAAATGTTCTTAGTATACGCCCTGTAGCTACATCCCAAAGAATTACATTACTACCTACAGAAATTATTTGTTTTCCATCAGGACTAAATTTTAGATTAGAAGCGCCTGCTGTTCCTGAATGCCCCAGTTGCGGATAAATTTCCACATTATGCGTACCTTCCAGTTCACCGCCTCGCTGTGCGGTAACATTCCAGCATATGCAACAAAATAATAAACTTAAAATTAAATCTTTAATACGCATAACGTTAATCTCCTTTTAAGAAATGAATCGCCCGAGAGACGTGCTCTCGGACAATTCTATCATTACCTGCACAAACCATCCAAGTAGTATATCGCAAAATGAAACTTATTCGGCGCTTCGCGCGGTACTCTATAGCTTCTTCTGACTCCATTCGCAATGTAAAAACCACTTGTTTCACTGCCCTCAAAATACCCGCCGTTATTTACTACATTTTGCCTTAGCTCTCCAATAAATTCTCTAAGGTTTTCTGGTCTTGAATACTCATGCTTTTCGTCCGGTCTGACTATAGTAATAGTATACACCGCTTCTCCGTCATTTTGAACTTTTTCTGGTACACTAACGTTAGAATTTATCCTGATTTCAAGGTCGCCGCCTCGCCTTCCTCTTATCATAGTTCTTACAGTCTCGGTTGTCGCAGTTGTCCAAGGTGTAATATAATCCTGTTCTATATTATCAAACTGAACGGCAGAAGCAACAACAATAATAGTCTCGGCTCCGTATGGTTCATATAACATATAGCTTGCTGTTTCAAAAATAGTTCTGGATACATTAGCTCTAAGATAGTTATTTCTATCAAAACTATTTGGATATATCATTTTGATCTGATTATTCGCATCAATATGAATAACCTTAAAATAACAATCCTTGTCTGCTGTTAAAGACATCATAAGCTGATCTCTGTGGTAGTACATCATACTATCAGAATTAAATGTTGCCTGAATATTAATACTGTTATTAATAACACCATCACTAACGGCACTGTTATTAACAGTACTTATCCCGATTTCCACAAAAATTTCTTCGAGTTCCTGCCTTTTTTCGGTGTTATCAGATTCTACTAAAATTTCAAATCCGTCCATGAGTAAAAGATCCATTGCATCATATGCTGCAACACTCATAACACTAACAGCCATTACCAGACAAACACAAATCAAAAATTGTTTTACTCTCATATACATCTCCTTTTCTTTTTCTTAACCGCAACGCGGCTGTATAAATACCTATACTTATACAGACACTTTATAAAATGTTTTTTCCTCCGAAAAAGAAAATTATTATTGTTTAACCCATTCGTTACTGTTGGTATTTAAACGTATATAAGTACCCGCTGTCTTTCCGCTGTTATTATAAACTTCCGCAAAATTACCAGGTATAGCGTCATTATCTATAGTTACATTTTCACCGATTGTAATTCTTATTAATGGGTTGTTGGCAAACGCTTTACTTCCAATTGAGTAAACATTTGCAGGTATAATAATTCTGCTCAATAGATTATTTTCAAATGCGCTGTCCCCAATAAATACGACTCTATCCGGGATTGTAACAGCAGTCAATTGTCTGTTTGCAAACATACTGTCAAAAATAAAAGAAACGCCGTCAGGGATAGTAATAGATGATTGTTCATTAGTGCCAGAACCTCCCCTTACATAAACGCCTGACGGAGAATCAGGTAGAGCAGCAATACTTGTTCCGCCAATACTTTCATTGGGAGTAACATTGTTTAGCCTTTGTATCGGCTCTCTAACCTCATCTGGTATAATAACTATTTTTTCAGTTATTTCGTTTGTGATTTCATCATCTTCTTTTATAACAGTTTCCTCTGCTATTGTGTTTGCAGTATTATTTCCTGTAAAATAAATTAAAGAAAAACCAAATACGCATAGAAAAACCGCTGCAATACCTATTCCAAGCATTAATTTGTTATTTCTTGTTCTGTCAAATTTCCTAGAAGCTCCGGCATCAATATTTCTAATAACAGTAAAAACAGGTTTCTTCTCTCCAAAATATTGATTTTGAATTTCCTGATAAGACTTTTTAAGAGCTTCATAACGTGAGTATAATTCACTGTCTACAGTCATTGCCGCTTCCACTAATTTACGCTCTTTATTTGTAAGCGCATCATGATGATATAATTCGAGTGTTAAATCTGTAATATAATTTGTTCCATTCATACATTTTCCTCTCATAGTTTTAATCTAAGCTGTTCGTTAATTTTCATTAACCTTTTATGTACAGCTGATTTACTGAGTCCTATAACCTCACCAATTTCCTCTAAAGTCTTATCTTTATAGTAATATTCATTGTATATGTCTCTTGTTTTCTTATCCTCTGTTCTCAGTACGGCTTCAACACTTAGTTTTACATCGATCTGTTCGTAACTTCGTTCATTATGTTGATTTCCTATATCATTTGTTTGTTTTTTTGCATTCGTATTAAAATGCTCCCAAATTTCTCCTTCATTTTTATTTATGACATGTTTTTTACACACATTCGTTGCCTCCGCATAAAGAATTTGTATACCTCTTTTCCTTTTTTTTAGCCTGTTTAACCCACGATTGGTTGCCATTGAATACAAATAACTCTTTGGAAAATCTCTTTCCTCTAAAGAAAGGAACTTCACAAATACGTCATTCGCCGCATTTTCCGCCTCTTCATGGTTTTTAAGCAACTGCTTACAGCGTAAAAAAACCATTGGGAAGTATTCTTTGTACAAAGCTTCAAAAATGCTATTTTCCATAAGATATATCCTTATATATTAGATACCTGGCGTAGCTATATTTCCACCAAAATTATCATTTTTTTACAAGTTTAAATGAAACCGTGGAAATTGCAAAATCCTATTAAGATTATACTATATAATCCTATTGGATCCACTATAATAAAACCATGGTTTTTTAGTTTTTTTGGCTACATTCTGAAGCACTTGCGGGCAATAACTCTTCTTATACAGAATTATCTTTTTTCAAGAGGTAAAAAAGTCCAACTTCTATTATCTATGTTTATAATACCATAATGAATTAGATTAACTGAATTTGTTCTTGTAACTGTTTGATAAAGACCTAAATTATTAGAATCAAACCATAACGTACCACCATCAATTCTAATACATTCAGCTATTAATCCATTATAAGCAACCAATTGCGATGAAGTTATTAATAAATGCGGTCTACCATTTAAATACCATGTACCTTGCGCCCATGAAGGTATTGTCACAGCTGGCCGTATACTACTTGATCTTGGATTTAAATTAATCCATGATTCAAAAATACCATTTGAATTTCCAATTCGTCCTACACCCTCAAAAGTGCCTTCTCCTGTAATATTATAAACATCTGTTCTACCTCTATGCCAACTTGAACCTTGGGGTTCTGATGTCCAAATAATAACAAGAGTAGTTACATGGCCATTACTATTACGCCTAAGTGACCAATTACCATCGGCTTGCCTTATACGGTTACTTGCCGATTCCATCCAATCCAATCGAACTGAACCCGATTGACTACCAGAAAATGTCATTCTAAGGTTTCTACCAGCAAGAGCATATTCTCCATTTTGAAATGCTAGAACTTGAGAGAAAATTAGCGAAGGTTGTATTATTAATAATGCAACCAATATTAAGCTATTCTTTTTCATCAAAAACATCCTATTTCTTAATATAATAATATATGATATGTATTATTTAGTCAACTGTTTTTATAATATTTTTTAAATCTTACTATTAATTGTATATTGAATTAATGGCATTTAACGCAATTTATTTATAGTGGGATTTTATTTATAAGCAAAGTATTTGGGCTTTCTTTTTATCAAATTCTTTTTGTGTTAAAACACCATCATTCAATAATTTTCTTAATTTTGCCAATTCATCAGCACTAGATATTTGTTTGTTTTGTATTTTATTTTTAGATTTTGATAATTTTATTATATTTTCAGATATTATTCTATCTATTGACGCATTTACATTTCTCATTTGATTATTTAAAAGCTCATGTTTTTTCCAAGTATCCTTGTCCCATTTAAAACTATCAATTTGCCTAATAACTTCAATTTGAAAAAATAAGTTCTCGCCTTGTAATATTAGTTCTTGAACCTGCATTTGTAGTCCTGGACTTAATTGTTTATACCCAGATGAATTTTCAGTATTACTTCGCAAATAAAACAATTTTCTACTCCAGTAAAATGATTTTATTATTTTAGTTTAAAACATATTTCAATTTTGTCAAGTAAAAATCATTAATTAAAAGCGTATGATTATTAAACACTATATTCAAAACATAATATTTTCTTAATAAAACTTTCGTAAAAATAGATTTTATACGAAATTTGTTTTCATTACGTTTTGTACGATCATTTCTTTACTTTTGAATACCTTTTTACAAGCATGAATCTGCCTTGATTAATAAAAGACAACCCCAATAAGACTATATATTATAACCCTATTGGATATTTGCCGTTTTATAACTCTATAAGGAAAATATCGATATGCCTATAAGGTTATGGGCAAAACGCTAAAAAATATGGAATTTTTAAGTTCTCGATTGTCTAATAAGGTACATATGGAAGGCAAGGATTTACGAGTAATTTTAAGCAGTAATATTAAACTCTATCGTACTCATCATGGCTGGTCTCAAGCTGATCTTGCCGAAAAAGCAAATATATCTATCACTTTTTTAAGCAGTATTGAACGCGGTATTAAATGGCCATATCCTGAAACTCTGGTGAAACTTGCAAAAGCCCTAAAAATCGAAGAATTTGAACTTTTTAGGAAAAACAAGGCTATAACCGATGACACGGCTATATTAATAGACAGGCTTGTAATGGATATTTCTGTTTCTGTGTCAGAGTCTATAGAAAAAACATATCGCCAATACAAGCAAAAAGAGAAACCATCAAAATAATTTGCTTCATATTAATCATTTTTACTTATTATAACTTGACAAAATGCATTACATATTGTAATATAAATATAGAGGTAATTATGTATTTTGAATGGGACCCAAAAAAGGATAAACAAAACCAAAAAATACATGGGTTATCTTTTTCTACTGCAAAATTCGTCTTTAATGATATTGAACGCTGGGAAAGATATGATACTTCCCACAGTGACAAAGAAGACAGATGGCAAACAATTGGTTTGGTAGATAAAGTTCTTTTTGTTGTATATACAGAACAAGGAGAAACTATTCGAATTATTTCCGCAAGAATGGCGGACGAGAATGAACGGAGAATTTATAATGGTAAAAGAAACATTGAAGGCTGGACAAAAGCCAACTAAAGGGCAAATTCAAGAAATTAGAGCAGCCGAAAAAAGACCTATTGTCTACACAAAAGACGCTCCTCAGCTTACAGGCAAGGAGTTGGCTGAGTTTAAACAGATTAATGCAGAAAACAGGAAAAAGATTCCATGTACGCTAAGGTTATCCAAAAAATCTTTAGAATGGTGGAAATCTCTTGGAGATGGGTATACCGGTGCAATGGCACGTATGCTCGAAGACGCACAAAATCATCCGGATATTTTAAGAAAAATTATTTAAATAAGCGTAAAAAAAACCGCTGCTTTTACAACAGCGGTTCATTGTTAACTATCTATTTTTTACTATAACTTAGAAATTTCTTTTAAAGAGAGCCCGGTAGTTTCACTTACTAATTCAGGCGTTAAACCTTTTGCAAGAAGATTACGGGCGATTTCGATATTTCTTTCTCCGACAGCATAGTTGATTTCGCTGGTGCGATCACATTCTGCCAATAAACGGCTTGTTTGTGTCCAATAATCCAAATCAGACTGTGTTATTTGTTCAAGTCTGGCTTCTGCGGCTTGTATTGCAGTATCCATTCTTAATACCTCCTTAAGTATCTCAGGCGGACTGTCCTTGTTAGACCAAACCAGCCATCTAAACAAAGGATCATTCAATAATTTATGTCCCTTTAACTGTCTCCTAAACCTTACCATATTGATAAAGTGTACTTCAAGAGCGTCTGTCAATATAATATCATGCTCACACTCTTCACGCAAGCGAAAACAGCTGTGATAGCTCTTTGTTTTTGGAAAATCAAAGTTTACTATATTGATGGCTATAATATTAGGCAGTTTAATATAATCATCACCTGAGCTTAACAGGGTAGAATAAACCTTACTTTGGTAATAAAGGCTTCGTCTGTCAAAATTATATTTGTTACGAAGCTGAACTTCAATATTTACTAAATCTCCGTTATGTAATTTTGCTCTTACATCGAGAACGCATGATTTGCCGCTAATGATTTCTGCCATGAGGTTAACATTTTCTTGGATATCTACAGAGACTAATTTCTTGTCATCTGTTTTTCCAAGAACCGCATTAATGAAGCCCAGAAGTTGAACCTCATTACCCTTTTCACCAAAAATCTTGTAGAAAAGGAAGTTGTTTAAAGGGTCAAATTTAATTGACTTAAAAAATAAATTTTTCATACCTTTAATTGGCGTGAGCCTGCACGGCGCATTAGAAAACGAGGAAGTATTTGTAAAATATTTTTAAAACATTACAAAAGTCATTGAGAATACAGCTTTCACTTTCTTTTAATTACTTCGAACCCGACATATGGCACAAGCGCTTTTGGTATCCGTACAGAGCCGTCTGCCTGCTGGAAGTTTTCTAGAATCGCAATAATTGCGCGGGAGACTGCAATTGCGGTTCCGTTGAGCATATGTACAAATTTGTTTTTGCCGTCTGTGTCTTTAAAGCGGATATTGAGTCTGCGCGCTTGATAATCGGTGCAGTTTGATGTCGAGGTTACTTCGCCGTATTCTCCGCCGTTGCGCCCGGGCATCCATGCTTCTAAGTCCCACTTGCGGTAAGCGGGTGCGCCGAGATCTCCTGTGCAGGTGTCAACAACACGAAATGGTATGTTAAGACCTTCAAAGATTTGCTCTTCTATTATACGCAGTTCTTCGTGGAACTTGTCGGATTCTTCCGGCAGACAAAAAACAAACATTTCCAGTTTGGTAAATTGGTGTACGCGGTACAGTCCTTTAGAAAATTGTCCTGCCGCTCCTGCTTCGCGCCTAAAACAATGCGAAAGCCCAGCCATTCTCAACGGAAGGTTTTCTCTTGGCAATATCTGATTGGAATAATATCCGCCAAGAGTGATCTCGGCAGTTCCTACCAAACAGGTGTCTTCACCTTCTAGTGTATAAACATTTGACTCTGCTCCGCGCGGATTAAAACCGATACCTTCGAGTATTTCTTCGCGCGCAATATCGGGGGTAATAAACGGAGTAAAACCTTTTTTCTGAAGTATATCGAGAGCGTAGCGAACGAGTCCAAGTTCGAGATATACGCCTTCGTTCTTTAAATAATAAAATTTTGTACCGGATACTTTTGTCGCAGAATCAAAATCGATAATATCAAGATCTTGTCCAAGTTTTACATGGTCAGCCGGTTCAAAATCGAACTTTGGAATTATTCCTGATTTTTTTACTTCTGTGTTATCTTTATCTTCTTTGCCGACCGGAGCGTCAGGGTGCGCCATATTCGGAATCTTACGCGCTTCTGTTAAAAGTTCTTTTTCTGCAGATTCTAAATCTTTCTCCGCAGCGGCAATTTCTTCTTTTAGTTTTTTGCCTTCTTCTATAAGTGCGTTTCGCGCTTCCGGCTCAAGTTTACCTTTCATCGCGTCAGCATTGGCATTCCGCTTTTGCTGTAAACCCTGCAGATTTGTAGCAAGTCCTGTTCTTTTTTCGTAAAGGCGGGAGACTTCCTGCGCGTCAGCCTTCATAAAACGGTCGGCAATATTCGCCTGAACCGCAGAGATATTTTCGGAAATAAATTTATAATCCAGCATAAAATTAGTGTATCAGCGAAAAGCGTTTTATGTCTAGTGACTGATTAGCGGGCACAGCAGTGTTTAAACTTTTTCCCGCTTCCGCAGGGACACGGATCATTTCTTCCTGTTTTAGGCGCAGAACGCACAATAGTACTCGGCGAAATTCTTCCTTCAACATACAGCCATTCGTCTTTTTCTTTTTTAAATTTTCCGGTTTCATGATGTACTTCTTTTAATCCGTCTCTTTCATAAACTGCCTCAAACTCTACTGTTCCTTCGTTATCGGTAACGCTGCCTTTCTGCACCGAAATTATTTTTAAACCAAGCCACTTGGACTGCCTGCTCCAATCGCTTGTAGATTTAAAATCAATGTCTTCTTTGCCGCGATTTAAACAGGTGTTAATAATGTAATCGATTTCATGTTCAACATACGCAGAATAACGGCTTCGCATGAGCGCTTCTGCAGTCGGAGCTTTTGCTTTACCGCGGATGTACTGCTCACAGCAGGCTGAATATGCACGGCCAGCGCCGCATGGACAATTCTTCATGGGTAAATTATATCATGGTTCGAAATAAAATGGGAGAATAAAGTCCGCAGAAATCACTCATCTTCATCAGGCAGTACAAAGGGAAGAATATGTAAGCGTGTTTTATTTGTATCAATAGTTATAAGCGCACCTTGCTCAATAGAAGTACTATACTTACTAAAAACACTAACAACGCGCTCAAGGTTCGCTTCTGGGCGCGTATCTTCTGCACGAATTTGAATCACACTAGGACCGGAAGCACGAGTAGAAACAAGAATAGCGCTAAAATCAAGATCGTTAGTAAAAACCGAATAACCATTTTCTCTGGCATAAGTCATAATTTCTATATCTTGAGCGCTTGCTTTACCGATCGAAGTCCAATTAACAGCCTCGATTCCACTATCAGAAAGCATTTTTGCCCAACGAACAGCAAGATTAACATCAATTATTATTTTCATGCAAGGGCGACTTCACGGCCTTGAGCAAGCCATGCCGCATATTGCAGAGACTGTAAAACATCCTCACGCTCAAGATAGGGGTAATCAATAAGAAGCTCTTCTATTGTCTCTCCTGCACCAATTTGAGAAAGTATTCTCCCGACTGTAAGGCGCATGCCGCGAATGCACGGTTTCCCGCCCATTACATATGGGTCTTGAGTAATACGATTAAAATTACCAAGCGTCACGTTTCTCTCCTTATTAATTATTATATCACACTTTTTCATTTTTATCAATCGCAGTTACTATTAATACAGATCTGCCGGAAGCTATTAATTTTAAAGCTGCGTCAAGCGCAATAGAAAATGATTTTTCGTCTTTGGCGCTGAAGGCAGGCATATCATAAGCAGCGGCGAGTTTTATAAAGTCGGGGCTGTGAGCTTCCAAATCTGTTTCGTAATAAACAGATTTATATGAAAGTTTTTGCCATTGGCGCAGCATTCCGAGGGCGCGGTTATTAAATAAAATAATTAATACCGGCAGCTTGTACTTTACAAGGGTTGCTATCTCGGCGTTATTCATTCTAAAACTGCCGTCGCCTGTAAAAAGCACAACCGGCGTTTTTGGGTTTGCAATCTTTGCGCCTAATGCAGCGCCCATACCAAAACCCATTGCGCCTAAACCGCCGGATGTTAAAAACTTTTGCGTACCCGTAAACGGATAATAACGCGCTGTCCAAATCTGGTGCTGCCCTACGTCGGTAACTACAATAGCGTTTTCGCCTAATGCTTTGGCAGTTTCCTGAATAATAAAACAAGGATGAAGAAAATTTTTACCACGGAGGGCACGGAGTTCTGCTGTCCTTACGGACAGCTCGGAGTTTTGAGTTCGAAAACCCTCTATTTCTCTGTGATACTCCGTGTTAAAATTCTTAATACTAATATCCACAGATAATCTTTTAAGAAGCAAGTCTAAAACTTTTTTTAAGTCACCAATAATATAAGCGTCAGCATTAATATTTTTATTAATCTCTGCCGGATCAATATCTATATGAATTATCTTTGCGTTTTTTGCAAAATTCTTTTCGCCTGTTACTCGTTCAGAGAATCGCGCGCCAAGCGCAATAAGTAAATCACATTTTTGCACAGCTTTATTAGAAGCGGCAGTACCGTGCATGCCGATTAAACCGGTACAGAGCGGATGATCACTCGGGAAAGCACTGATTCCCATAAGCGACAAAGCAACCGGCGCGCCGAGCAATTCCGCTAATTTTTTTACTTCTGCGCTTGCACCGGATCTAACAACGCCGCCGCCTGCGAATATCATTGGCCGCTTAGAGTTTTTAATTAAAGTAACAACTTTTTCGATATCGCTAGAAGAAGAAAAACCACGGAGTTCACGGAGTTCTGCTGTCCTTACGGACAGCTTGGAGTTTTGAGTTCGAAAATCCTTACTCTGCGTTAATCCGCGGTGAACCGAAGGTTCGCATTCCGCGGATATTACATCCTTGGGTATATCAATCAAAACAGGACCCGGTCTCCCGGATTGCGCGACATAAAACGCTTCGTTTACAATATTTTCTAAATCGCGCACATTTTCTACTATCCAATTATGTTTTACAACCGGCATTGTGATTCCTGCAATGTCCACTTCCTGAAAACTATCTTTTCCAAGAAGCGATAAACTAACGTTGCCTGTTATCGCAACAAGAGGCACAGAATCAACAAACGCGGCGGCAATTCCTGTTACAAGATTTGTCGCGCCCGGTCCTGATGTCGCAAGACACACTCCTGCCCTTCCTGTCGATCGCGCGTATCCGTCAGCAGCGTGCGCTGCATGCTGTTCATGAGTAACAAGAACATGTTTAATTTTATCCTTACATTTAAAAAGTTCATCATAAATATCCAAAACAGCGCCGCCGGGATATCCAAAAATCGTATCAACGCCGTTTTTGATAAGAGATTCAATTAAAATTTTTGCGCCCGAATGTATCATTTAGCTTCCGGAATAGCGTCATTGATCAGCATGTATTCTATAGAGTCCGCTAAAGCGGCGCGGGTTGCGTCGATAATATCTGCGCTTACTCCAACTGTATTCCATGTCCGCTGACCGTCTGTAGATTCGATTAAAACTCTTACAAACGCGGATGTAGCGTCTTTGCCGTCAATGACCCTTACCTTGTAATCTTCCAGCCGCATTTTTGCAAGGCCAGGAAAAAAACGTGTAAGCGCGCGGCGAAGCGCTTCGTCTAATGCGCCGACAGGACCAACGCCTTCTGCCGCTGCAACTTCATGCTCCCCGCCGACCAAAACTTTAACCCATGCGTTACTGCATTCTATTTTTGCACCTTTAGGGTGCTCGCTCATTACACGATAAGCTTCAATTGTAAAAAGCGGCGTATAGCGGCCTAATTCACGCAAAATTAAAATTTCAAAACTTGCGTCTGCGCCTTCGAAAGACCAGCCGTCAGCTTCGAGTTTTTTTAATTTTTCTGCAAGCGAAATTATTACGGGATGATCTTTATCGATAGTTGGAGCAATTTTTTTTACGCGTTCTGCAATCGCCGCGCGTCCGCTGACTTCGCTCATTAATAAATGACGGTTATTGCCGACTGCTTCGGGGCTGACGTGTTCAAAAGAGCGGCTGTTTTTTAATACGCCGTCTGTGTGCATACCGCCTTTGTGCGAAAAAGCATGTGTTCCTACATACGGCATATCATCGCTGATTGTTATGTTAGCGATTTCTGCAACACGTCTTGTTAATTCTCCGATTCGCCTAAGGTTTCCCTGCGGCAGACAGCGGTGAGACATTTTTAGTTCTAATGTCGGAATCAGAGCTGCCAAAGAAACATTGCCGCACCTTTCGCCGAAGCCGACAAGGGTTCCTTGAACATGAATAAAACCTGCCTGCACTGCCACAATAGAGTTTGCTATAGCAAGACCGCAGTCATTGTGCGCGTGTATTCCAAAAACAGTTTCCGGCATTAATTTTTTTACATCCCATGCCGCAGTATTGATTTTATCGGAAATTGACCCGCCGTTTGTGTCACATAACACTATTCTGTCAGCGCCTGCGCCAAAAGCTGTCTGTATCGTAGAAAGCGCATACGAATAATCGGCGGCATAACCATCAAAAAAATGTTCTGCGTCATAAATTACTTTTTTGCCTTTTGCTTTTAAAAAAGAAATTGTATCGCCGATCATGTCAAGATTTTCATTAAGAGAAACCTGCAGCACTTCTTTTACATGCAGATCCCAGCTTTTACCAAAAATTACAACTACTTCTGTTTCTGCATTCATAAGCGAGCAAAGCTGCGGATCGTCACATGCTTTAACGCCTTTTTTTCTTGTAGAGCCAAAAGCGCATAGCTTTGCGTTTTTAAGATTAAGAGAAGCTGCCTGCTTAAAATATTCAATGTCCTTTGGATTACTGCCCGGATTCCCCGCTTCTATAAAGGCAACACCGAGTTCATCGAGCGCTTCTGTGACAGCAAGCTTGTCACGAAGAGAGAAACTAATTCCCTCGCCTTGTGCTCCGTCGCGCAGAGTGGTGTCTAATATTTCAATATCATAATTACTATTTTTCATAACTCTTTCTTCATTCTACCACGAACCAACACGAACCCTCACGAACAATAGTAAAGAAACAGGACTTAAAGTTCGTGTGGTTAGTGGTTAAAATTCTTTTCTCCTCTCTCCTAACTCGTACTCCATCGCGTTAATCGCCGACAAGTATGCCTTTATCGATGATTCTATCACATTCGTAGAAACTCCGCGACCGTTCCAGCGCCCCAGGCATTCATTCTTTTCGTTCAGCGCAATCTTTACCATTGTTTCGCCCTGAGAATCTGTACTGTTTGTTATTGCGCCAAGTTCGTACAATTCAAGTTCCGGCTCTTTGCCTATGATTAAATTAATTGTTTTAAAGATCGAATCCAAAGGACCGTCGCCTGCGCAAACTGCTTTTTCTATTACTGCGTCGTTTCGCCGCAGACGTATTACCCCTGACACTCCCGCAGCCGAACCCGTTTTGATTTCCCAATGCTCCAGCTTCCAAGTCTCAGGCACAGAAACAGTATTATCCATAACAAGCGCTTCAATATCGCGGCTGCCGACTGTTTTCTTTTTGTCGGCGAGATTTTTAAAACCTTCAAAAACTTTTTCGAATGTATTCTCATCAAGGGTGATATTTAATTCTTTAAGGCGTTCTTCAAAAGCATGGCGCCCGGAATGTTTACCGAGAACGAGACTGCCAGACGAATCAATCCTGCTCATTGGGATACCAATCGACTGCGGTGTCATTATTTCGTATGTTTGACGGTTTGCGAGAACTCCATGCTGATGTATCCCTGCTTCGTGCGCAAACGCATTGTCGCCGACAATTGCCTTATTCGGCTGAAGCTTTACTCCGGTTACCTGCGAAACAAAACGGCTTACGGAATAAAGCTGCGTTGTGTCAATTTTTGTATCTGCGTTAAAATGATCGCGGCGGACTTTTAGCCCCATAACAATTTCTTCCAGCGAAGCATTGCCTGCGCGTTCTCCGATTCCGTTGACTGTGCATTCGATCTGATCTGCGCCGTTTAAAATAGCAGAAATACTGTTTGCAACGGCAAGACCCAAATCGTTATGGCAGTGCACAGAAAGATTTGCTTTTTCGATACCGTGAGTATTTTGCTTTATATATCGAATACGTTCGCCGAACTCATCAGGCATTGCATAACCTACTGTATCAGGAAAATTCACAGTGAGCGCGCCTTCTTTAATAACTGCGCTAAAAACTTTGCAGACAAAATCCGGGTCGCTCCTGAATGCGTCTTCTGCAGAAAATTCAATATCATTGCAAAACTTTTTTGCGTATCTGACGCATGCAATAGCCTGTTCTAAAACCTGCGCTTCTGTCATTTTTAATTTGTATTCCATGTGGATTTGACTTGTCGCCAAAAATAAATGAAGGCGCGGAGAAGATGCATTTTTAAGCGCAAGCAATGCAGTATCAATATCCTTTTCGAGACAACGGCAAAGACCTGCGACAACACAATTTTTTATTACAGAAGCGATTGCCTTTACAGATTCAAAATCTCCGCTGCTGGAAACAGGAAACCCTGCTTCTATTATATCAACGCCGAGTTTTTCCAGCCGTTTTGCAGTTTCGATTTTTTCGTTTATGTTCATGGAACAGCCCGGAGCCTGCTCGCCGTCTCTGAGAGTTGTATCAAATATTTTGATCATGCGCATTTTATTATGTTATAATATAGCAAGGAAAAATTCTATGGTTTTATGTATCGGCGAAGCAGCAATAGACTTTTTTTAAAACTCAGGCGAGGAAAACAATTATTTATACTGCCTTTCGTTTTTACAACATTTTATGATCAAACTTTAGTGTCAGACATTACGCGTGACTAGTCTCAGATATCTCTGAAGGCTGAGCAAGGTTGACCCCGACAAAACATTTCTGGCACTCCCCACCGTAGGAGACCTGCGAATAATGCAACGAAAATTAGAGCGTAAATAAGTCCAGCATTTAAAATGCACTTAGCTTTCTTGGGAAAATAAATATAACTTCATTTTAATTGCTGGGGGCTCCGCAGGTGGAATCTCCAGAGTTTTGTCGGGGCACAACTTGCACAGCCTTAATAATTATGCGCTGGTTAGTTACTACTTCTTTCCTGCTGTCAAAACATCCGCGCCGCGTTCCAGCGCGACAATGCCTGTGCGGGCAAGTTCCAGAATCCCATACGGCCGCAATAGCAGCAATAAACCGTCAAGCTTTTCCAGATTGCCTGTAGCTTCTATAGTAATAGTAGTCTGCGAAACATCAACAATACGTGAGCGAAAAATGCCTGCTATCTCAAGAACAGCAGGACGGTTTTTTTCGTCAGCGCCGATTTTAACAAGCATTATCTCACGACGCAGGCACGAAGAACTGTTAAGCCCGCGTACTGCGATCACATCTACTAATTTTTCGAGTTGTTTTATTATCTGATCAAGAATTTTCTCTTCGCCGTTAACGACTATCGTCATCCTCGATACTAAAGGATTATCTGTCTCGCCGACAGTAAGACTATCAATATTAAACCCGCGGCGGCTAAAAAGACCTGAGACCCTGCTTAATGTTCCTGCTCTGTTTTCTACAAGAGCAGAGACAACATGCTGTTTAATAACTTTCGTTTTTGCCATTATTTTTTGCGTGCAGCGGCTGACGCAACTGCCTGATTAGCTTCGGCAAGATCTGTTCGAACCAACTGCGCTCTGTCTAAAGCCTGCTGATGCCTGCCTGCAGCCTGATCCGCTTCGGCTTGATCCGAAGTATTATAAGCGTTAACGATAACCCGGTCTAAAGAATCATAATCAAGAGGTAAATTTGAATACCGCGCGCCGTTTATGTTTCTGGAAGTTTCTTCGATCTCTGACTTTAATGTAGAAATTAAAGAATCCGATTCGACCCCTGCTCTCTGGGCTCCTGCAATGCCTTCGGCAACCGCTCTGTCGGCAGAAGCAATGGCATCTGAGGCATGAGCTCTTGCAGCGTCATAGTTCTTATTATCAGCTTCATCCTGCATCCTGCGCAGGGAATCCCGGGCACGCGCTATAGTACTGCCGGCATACTGAACAGCGTTAGCGTCGTTTTCTGCCCTAAAAACCGCTTCTCTAGCGCTTTCCATTTCTTCTAGAGGCGGCTGGGCGCACCCTAAGACAAGAAATAAAACAATACCGAAAAAACAGACTATTTTGGTCTTCATGCAATACTCCTATAATAATTCTAACATATTTATACACATTTTTCCAGAAGCAAAAACAGGTATTTCCTCTCTTGAATAATATCGGTTTGCGCATTATTTTCTATAATATATGGGATTAAATCGTTTTTTAAAATACGGGCTTTTTATATACGAATGTTTAAGGATATTGATTGTTATCATTTTTCTGGTTGTCCAGCAGAATGGTTCCGGGTCAATAGCCGGCATTTCTTACGCGGCGTCTATAGCCCTTTTCCCGCTGATGGCATTGTTTATATGCCTTAATACTGAGCGGTACAAGGTATACCTGCCGCTGTTTGCCGCAGGAAAAACCATAGCTATAGTTCTGGGGATAGGGTGGCTAATTACCCATCAAAGCGGTACAATGTACGGAGAGCTGGAATTACTTCTTACTCAAATAGTTTTAAGCGGCGATTTATTCGCGCTGACTGCTGTTTTATTAATAATTAAGAATATTAATAATATTCAAAAACCGGCAGAAA
The DNA here is from genome assembly GCA_009784935.1 of Treponema sp. Classification (GTDB taxonomy): domain Bacteria; phylum Spirochaetota; class Spirochaetia; order Treponematales; family Breznakiellaceae; genus WQXQ01. The sequence continues at coordinate 9,504 of WQXI01000029.1, read as the reverse complement.
CACTGGAGGAAAATTAATGCGTGTTATTCCAATCGCAAGCGGAAAAGGCGGAGTAGGAAAATCTTTGGTTTCGGCAAATTTAGCGGTTTCTTTCGCGCAGGCAGGCAAACGGGTTGTGCTTGCAGACCTTGACCTTGGAGCGTCTAACCTGCACCTTGTTCTCGGACATCAGGCTCCAAAAGTCGGAATCGGAACATATCTTAATAATATCAAATCGAATTTTTCTGATGTAATTGCAGCGACCGACGTACGCGGTCTTAGATTTATACCCGGCGATAACGAAATCCCGGGAACAGCAAACCTTACCGCAACCCAGCGTAAAGCTCTTGTAAAACAGCTATTGGCGCTAAAAGATGACACCGATATTTTAATACTCGATTTAGGCGCCGGAACACACCAGTCTATTCTGGATTTTTTCCTTCTCTCCAATCAGGGTATTGTTGTCTCCGCGCCGGCAGTAACAGCCGTATTAAACGCCTATGTGTTTTTAAAAAATACTGTATTCCGCCTTATGTTTAGTTCTTGCACAAAGGGTTCTAAAGCCAGAGCTCATCTCGAAAAAATGCGGAAAGACGGAGCGGGTCATATCTATATTCCAAAACTTCTGCCTGAGATTCACAGCATAGATCCTGTCTCTCATGATAAATTTGTTAAACGTCTCGATATGCTTCGCCCGCGCTTAATTATGAATATGGTTGACGAACCTAAAAACGCAGATGTCGCAATGAAGATACGCCGTTCCTGCGAAGAATATCTCGATTTAAAAATCGAACATATGGGGATCATTTACCGCGACATGGTTCAGGACAAAGCGCTTTCCGGAAGACTTCCTATCGTGCTTTATAAACCGCAGTCTGTTTTATCACAGGCAATTTACCGTATCGCTGACAAAATATTGGAAAGCCCCGAAGACGAATATACTCCGGATGACAAACAAATCGACGACAGCTTTACAGAAGCCGAACTCGAAGCGGAAATTGACTTTGACACCAAAATGGAATATATCGAAGACCTGCTCCACTCAGGCGCAATGAGTCAGGGAGACTTGATAGAAACAGTTAAATCGCAGCAGCTCGAAATTTCTAAACTCAAAAAAGAAAATAATTTTATCAAGCTTAAACTTACAAAAGCTATGCAGCAAGGTTATAAGGTTTAACTATGCCGCTTTTTATTACTTTTCCTTCGTGGCTGACTCCGGAAATCTTCCCGGGGTTTCCTGTCCGCTGGTACAGCCTTATGTACATTTTTGCGTTTGTCACTGCATTTATTTTGTACCGTATTCAGATTAAAGAACGGCGCTTTCCAATGTCAGAAGATACTCTTTCCAGCCTTTTTTGCTGGGGTGTATTTGGACTTTTAATCGGAGCGCGTCTTTTTCATACACTTATTTATGAAACAAGCGATTTTTACAGAAGACAGCCGTGGCTGATTTTTTGGCCTTTCTATCAAGGAAGATTTACAGGGCTTCAGGGAATGAGTTATCACGGAGGAGCTTTTATGGGGCTTCTCTCTGTTGTGATTTTTGCTAAATTAAAAAAATTGAATTTTAGAGAACTAGGCGATATGTTCGCTGCAGCGATTCCTCTTGGTTTTACATTCGGCAGGATAGGAAACTTTATAAATGCCGAACTCTACGGCAGGGTAACAGCAGGTCCCTTTGGCGTGCTTTTCCCGAAAGAAACTACAGCGCCGCTTCCGACAAGCGAAAACTGGGTTCAGGAAGTTGCCGCTAAAACCAATATCAGCATAGCGGGTCTTAGAGAGGTTAATCTGCCGCGCCATCCTTCCCAGCTTTACGAAGCTTTTTTTGAAGGTATCGTTTTATGGGCAATTATATGGTTCTTTAGAAGTCGCAAACCTTTTAAGGGGTTTTTAATCGGCCTTTACTTTTTGGGATACGGCTTTTTCCGCTTTATAATAGAATATTTCCGCGAACCCGACGCAAATATCGGCTACAGGTTCGAAATTGTTAAAACAACCCTTCCTACAGCTTACGCTCATCCTCTTCTCAGTTTTTCTACAGGGCAGGTTCTCTGCTTTTTAATGATGGTATTCGGCGGTATTTGGCTTATAATCGCTTCGCGTATGCCGGACAGCAAGACCGTTTATGTATACGACGTTATCGATGAAGAGCAGGTTAAGACCGAAGAAGCGGCAAAAGAGCGGAATCAACGGCGAAAATTAAGAAAAAAACTGCGATAAAATAGCACTTGAATTTATATCATTTTTTCGTTAAAATGCTATCAATTGGAGGGCTTATGTCTTTAACTTTAATGGAAATGTTTGAACAGGCTATGGTTTTAAACCTTGCAGGAATGGGAGCGTTATTTATCTTCATGGGGGTTATGATTAACGCTATCGGCAGCGGAAGAGCTGCTGCCCTTAGGGATGGAACCGAAGGTATAGCCGCTGTCGCCAAGCCCGCAGAAACGTCCGCAGTTACTGCAGCCATTACCGCTGCTGTCAATGAATACAGAAAAAATAATTAATTTTTAAGGAAAGGAAGGGAAAAATGCCAAAAGTAAAGTTAACCGATTTAGTACTGCGTGATGCGCACCAGTCATTGTTTGCTACCCGCATGGTCACTGCGGATATGCTGCCAATCTGCGACAAGCTCGACAAAGCCGGCTTTTATGCTTTAGAAGCATGGGGCGGAGCTACTTTCGATGCCTGTATCAGGTTCTTAAACGAAGATCCATGGGAAAGGCTTAAAAAATTAAAAAAAGCAATGCCAAAAACTCCTTTAATGATGCTTCTGCGCGGCCAGAACCTTTTAGGTTACCGCCATTATGCAGATGATGTTGTAGAAAAATTTGTAGAATATGCCGCAAAAGACGGCGTTGATATTTTCCGTATCTTTGACGCATGTAATGATCCGCGCAACTTTAAAACAGCTACAGCTGCCGCAAAGAAAACCGGCAAACATATTCAGGCTACAATTTCTTACGCAGTTACACCCTTCCATACAGTCGAAAAATATGCAGAGTTTGCAAAGCAGTTAGCTGACCTCGGCGCTGATTCTCTTTGTGTCAAAGACATGGCAGGTTTATTAAAACCATACGAAGGTTATAATCTTGTAAAAGCTATCAAAAAAGCAACCGGTCTTCCTTTAGAAATCCACACTCACGCCACTACAGGTATGTCAGTAGCGACTCTTACCAAGTGCGCCGAAGCGGGAGCAGAAATCTTAGACACAACAATTTCTTCTATGTCTATGGGAACAAGCCACAGCCCTACAGAAACAATGGTAGAAATTTTTAAAGGTACAGAATACGACACAGGATTGGACATCAATCTGTTACTCGAAATCGCGGCTTACTTCCGCGAAGTCCGCAAGAACTATAAAAAATTCGAATCCAGCTTCCTTGGCGCGGATACACGTCTTCTCGTAAGCCAGGTTCCCGGCGGCATGTTAAGTAACATGGAAAGCCAGTTAAAAGAACAGGGCGCGGCTGACAAGATGGACGATGTATTAAAAGAGATCGCCATTGTACAAAAAGACGCAGGTTATCCGCCGCTCGTTACACCTACATCACAGATTGTCGGAACACAGGCAGTATTCAATGTACTGTTCGGCCGTTACAACAAACTGTCAGGCGAGTTCCAGGATCTTGTTGCCGGCAAATACGGCGCATGTCCTGCTCCAAAGAACGCAGACCTTGTAAAGAAAGCGCTCGGCGCCCTTAAGATGGAAAAAGAAATGACTTGCCGTCCTGCAGACGAAATCCCTGCAGAATATTCAAAGCTCGAAGAAGAAGCTAAAAAAATTCTTGGTAACAATGTATCACCAGAAGACGTACTCACACTCGCAATGTTCCCGAAAGTTGCACCTGACTTCTTTAAAACACGCGCAAATGGCCCCGTTGTATTTAAACCCGAAGCTGCTTCAGCAGACGTAGCAGCGGCACCTGCAGCGCCGGCAGCCGGACAGGCAGCGCGCTACAGCGTAAATGTTAATGGCACTAATTATGATGTTGTAGTTGCTTCTGCGGGAACAGTAGCAGCAGCTCCTGCAGCAGCGCCGGCGGCTCCTGCTCCGGCAGCTCCAGCCCCTGCAGCAGCGGCGCCAGCGGCACCTGCCGGCGGCGAAACAATTCCGGCTCCTGTAGCGGGAACAGTTCTCCGTTATGTAGCGTCAGAAGGCGCAGATGTAAAATCCGGCGATACGCTTTTAATATTAGAATCCATGAAGATGGAACTCGAAATTAAAACAAGCGTTGCAGGCAAAGTACACTTCCTTGTTCCGACAGGAACTCAGGTAGTTAACAAACAGCCAATCGCAAAAGTAGGATAGTCAAATTTTAAACCACGAACGACACGAACTTGCTGTCCGATATCGAAGCATGGTTCGTGTGGTTTGTGGTAAAATTCTTAAGTTAATCTCTTATGTATTGTCTTTTAGTTCGCGGAGCTCCCGCAGTGTCCGCAGTTTCCAGATTGCTTTTTCCTGAATCTGCCTTACACGTTCACGGGTAATTCCAAGATATTTTCCAGTTTCTTCCAATGTAAGAGGATTTTCTCCAGTTAAACCAAAACGAAGCTGAATTATTTTCATTTCTCTTTCTGATAACTGCGAAAGAATTCCGCCCATAGTTTCCTGCAGTGTCATAGAAAAAACCATTTCTAAAGGTTCTGAGCTTACATCGTCTTTTATTAAGTCTGCCAAACGCGTTAGGTTTCCGTCATCTACAATTGTATCAAGACTTGTGGTCTCCTGCGAAAGTTTGACAATTTCTTTTACTTTAGAAACAGGAACATTTAAATATTCTGATAATTCATGTTCGTTTGGATCGCGCCCCAAATCCTGAGTAAGCTGCTTTGCAACATAATAACATTTTTTGATTGTGTTAAGCATATGAATGGGTATGCGAATAACGCGCCCTTTATCTGCAATACTTTTGATGATAGCCTGCCTTATCCACCATGTTCCGTAAGTGGAAAAACGGCAGCCCCTTGTGTAGTCATAGCGTTCTACCGCTTCTATAAGGCCGATGTTTCCTTCGTCTATCAGATCCAAAAGAGAAAGCCCGCGGTGCTGATAGTTTTTTGCTATCGAAACAACAAGACGCAAATTTGAATTTATCATTGTATTTTTATAATGTAAAAGCGCATTGTCAAGAGCGGTTTTTTCGTCAGTATCTTTTTTATCAGCGCCCAACGCTTTAATTTTACCGCGCAGGCTGATAATTTTTTCTCCTATGTTTTGCTCTTCTTGCAGTGTTAAAAGCGGAAATCTGGAAATCTGCCTAAAATACATTGTCAACGGATCAGATTCGCTTTGTGTTTTTACCCTTTTATGACTTTTACCTAAAACCTTTTTTTTACGTTTACCGACTCGATCTATTCCAATCTCCATTTTCAACCTCTTTATGTTCTGGAATTTCCGGCTCTGGGCGCTGTTGCCGGATCTATAGGCACTTCATTGCGAAAAACCATAAAAAATAGATGAGGTTTTTCCGAAACTGCATTTATACCTAATCTGCCCAATTCGGTTCCAGTCGAAATTCTGTCCCCGACATTTACAGTTATAGTCTCTAAACCGCCGTACATGTAATAATATCCGCCGGCAGTCTCTACAATTACAACTCTGCCAAACTTCCTCCACGGACCGGCAGAAACTACATTTCCTTGAATTAAACTGAGTACGGCTTCGAACTGATTGCCTTCTACAACAACACCCATCTGCCCTGTCATATATGAAATGTCTTTTGGTATAACAGGCCAGCGCAATTCGTAAAGCCCGCCTGAAGGTCTCGGCAGACTAGGCGGAGTAACTGCAACTGCACTGCTGCCAGCAGAAGAATTTTGTCTGGGTATTTTGATAACATCCCCTGCCCTCAATGAATGATTGGAGGCAAAGCCGTTGATATCCAGCAGTCTCTGCAAAGTAATTCCGTTAGTACGCGCAATGCTAAAAAGAGTATCACCTCTTACAACGCGGTAGTTGGCTAAAGTCTGAGCTGGAGGCGCGGAAACCGGAGGCGTTGTATCGGCGGATGCTGGAATAATAAGCCTCTGCCCGACCCTGATTCTGGAAGGATCGGATATTCCATTTGCTCTCATCAACGCATCTGCAGTTACACTGTAAAAACGGGAGAGCGAAAAGATTGTATCCCCCCTTCCAACCACATGAACTAAATCATCTGCAATGCACTCTACTGAGGAAAAGAGGCACAAAAAGGCAAAAATTAAGCAAAAATTCTTTAGATACTTCACGGCTCTTCATTATCGGCAGTTTTGGCGTATTTCTATAATACATATAGAGATACAGCAATCATATTATTCAAATTAAAAGATATACCTACGCTATATATAGTGTACTATTGCAGCTAACGACACTATAAAAATAAATCAACAACCCTGAGCACTGAGCTTGGGACACTGAGCTTGTCGAAGTGTCGAAGGGTGCCAAACCATAGATGACATATATTATACAATATAGTACTATGTCTTTATGAGCGATTATAAAAGACCGAGCTGGGATGAATACTTTATGGAAGTCTGCGAGGCGATTTCCAAGCGCGCTACCTGCGATCGCGGCAGATCTGGCTGTGTAATTGCCAAGGACAGACAGATTTTAGTTACAGGTTATGTAGGCGCTCCTGCAGGACTCCCCCATTGCGATGACGCGGGACATCAATTTAAAAAAATGCTCCACGAAGACGGCAAAGAAACCACTCATTGCGTCAGAACTGTCCACGCCGAACAAAACGCTATTTGTCAGGCTGCAAAACGGGGTATTTCAATTGACGGAGCTACTCTCTATTGCCGTATGACTCCGTGCAGGACATGCGCTATGCTTATCATTAACTGCGGAATAAAACGCGTAGTTTGCCAGCGGCGTTATCAGGACAGCGATGATTCTCTTAATATGTTCGAAAAAGCAGGGGTAATAATAGAACACCTAATCGATGAGACACAAAAGTATTAACATGCTTCAAGTTAATTTGCTTTAATTCAATTTGCTGCAAGTTAACTTGCTTCGAGGATAATCCGGTATTTTAGATAAATTTCTTCCAGCGTATGCAATGGTCCCGGAGCATTAACACGTTTACGCAGGGTACAGGCATCGCGCCTTTCGATAAAAAAGTCATATATTGCGCGGGGATCATGGTCATCTACAATTGAATAAACAGGCTTAGAATCTAAATAAGAACGCACTTCATCGTGGCTTACAGATGTTATGCCATGACGCTTTAATCTCGCTCTAATTTGAAGAATCTCTTCGTAAGACAGTCCAAAAAGAAATTCTTCGAGCGCCCATCTTGTTCTATCGTTTGTGGATTCTTCTTTAAGAAAATCTTCCCATTCGGTTTCGCTTCCCATATCTATAGAAATCCGCAGTAATTCCGTGTTGCCGTCCATTGTCCCAAAAGCGGGAGGAGCCGATTCACGCGCAGCCCAAAGCGAAGAAAGCGCAAAAAGATGCCGAATACTGCGCTGGTCTGTTCCGCTGTCCCAAAGAGCAATTAAATCATGCGCCAGTTTAGATTTGGTATTGCTGGAAAAACCCGGGTCATCCAGACAGGAAAAATAGACGTTTTCTGCCATTAGGGTATAAACAACAGAGAAAGAAATAGTTCTTACCGGGGTATTTAATTCTAAGTTTTCTGCAGTCAGTTTGGAAAGAAGCGAAAAAGCATGAAACTTTGCCACCAAAAAACTGCGAAGAGCCGCTACTTTTGCAGGAATCCGCAAAAGATGAGAAGCTGTCGAAAAAAAGAGCAATGATTCTGTCAGTTGGTTTTCGTTTAAGAGTATATCTCTCACAAATTTTGTATCTTTTATAGAAGGATAATCAAATACAGCTTTTCCCAGATTACGCAGACGCCTGAATCTTTCATGCACTAGAGTATAATCTGCGGGGTTTCTTTCTTTTAGCCAATCCTCACATTTTGCAACAAGGAGCTCTTCTTCTTCTGCCAGAACCTGATCCATATGTACTTACATTATATTACGGAACATAAGAAAAAACAAATAATAATTTTTATTGAAAAAAACTTAAAAATAGGTTATAATATGTATAATATTGAATGTCGCACTGTCGGGTACCTAAAGGCACCCTTGCTTTATTCATCTTGGTTCCATATAATGGTGCTCTTAACGTGCGGCATAATTCATCCGCACCGCTTGACGCGGTGCTTGTATTAGTTAGGGGGTGCACCGGTTTCGACTGGTACGTCTTCGGGGTATAGATTGCAGATGGAGCGCTCATCTCCTGATTGAGCAAAAATTTAACTGCCAAAACTGTCAGTTACGATTACGCCTTAGCTGCATAATCGCGTGGAACTGTTCCGCCGCTCTGAGGAACAACTTCCGCGTCGCAATCAGAGCTGGTAATGCCGCCTTTTCCGGGGACGGTATTATAAGATTTTCCGGAATACGGACAGGACGCGCGCTGTTTAGCCAAGCCTGTCTCGACATGCCGGGCAACCGGTACAATAAACAGCTAAATCTGTAGATGTCTATGTTTCGCGTATTGGGACGCGGGTTCGACTCCCGCCACCTCCATTAAGTCTATGAAGAACTCAAAAAAGGTTTTTATGAGGATTAGAGTTTTTAAAAACTTTTATTTTGCGGGAGTCGAAACGAAACGCTCCTTTAAAAATGCTAAGGCGAAGCCTTGACGAAATTATCGGCGCAGGGATGCGCCGGGAGCGTGTAGTCGGGCTGGAAGGAGTTTGCAGGAGGCAAACGACTGAAAGCCGACCCCGCCACCTCCATTAAGTCTATGAAGAACTCAAAAAATGTTTTATGGGAATTAGTAACTCGGGTCCGACTCTTTATCGCTGTCGCGATACTGGACCTCCATTAATTCTATGAAAGAAGAACTCACACAGATGTACAAATTACACGTTTTACTTGCCCTTTTTATTTCCTGCAAGGTATTGTTGTGTTAGTTCGTTTACGATTTTTTGCAATGAATCATTAAAATCCTTTACGTAGATCATCGTTTCTTTGTTGTGTGCGCCTTCTGGCAAAAAGAATTGATACGGTTCTACATCAAGAGCATTAGCAAGTTTTGCGAGAGTTTTTATGGATACTCCTTTTTTGCAGTTCTCAATATCATTAATAAAATTATGCGTAAGCCCCGTGTCCGAAGCAAGACTCAATTGTGAAATATTCAAAAGTGATCTAAATCGCTTAATATTTACACTGATTAACTGATGTAAATATTTTTCATCAATTTTTTCTTTGTTTGTCATTTCTTTCATTCTTACTAATTTAATAAAAAAGGGCAAATAACTGCTGGTTGGTATTATTGTCGCTGCGAGTTTATTAAGATATATTTAGAAAAACAGTTTGAATTCCATTCTTATCATTTTTTACTGGATCTTCTGCAAAAAAAAAAGATTAGAGCGTTCATTAATTGAACTCTCGAATACAGGATAATTGTTTATTATCAGGTATTCTAAAACATTCAGAGGTTATATGATTTGATAAGTAATAATTGTATTGATCTGAAATCATTTCATGTATTCAAACTTCAGCATGATGTTGTCT
>WQXI01000028.1 GCA_009784935.1 Treponema sp. | reverse complement strand
CGCTTTAATACCGAAGCTAACCGAAATACAGAAGGAACAGGTTTGGGTTTGAATATTACGCAAAAACTTGTAGAAATGATGAATGGCACAATCAGCGTACAAAGCGAGTGGGGCAAAGGCAGTATATTCACAGTAATAGTTCAGCAGGAAATAAACCGGTTGCCGGCTGACAAACTACCTGCCAGTACTACTGACAGCACTTTAGAATACATTCCAATCGGACAGGAAGCTGCAGACCGTTTAGAGAATTTTACATTTACAGGTGAATGTGAATCTGAAAAACAGCAAATTATCCGCGAGCCCATGCCTTATGGAAGCGTATTGGTAGTTGACGATGTACATACCAACCTTTTTGTAGCAGAAGATTTTTTAAAACCGTACCAGTTAAATGTCGAAACAGCAAACAGCGGTTTTCTTGCAATTGAAAAGGTAAAATCCTTGATGGACAGCGGCGCAAAAGGTTACGACATAATATTTATGGATCATATGATGCCGAAAATGGACGGAATAGAAACAACGCAAAAATTGCGGGAACTGGGGTATACAGGCTCAATTATCGCTTTGACGGCTAACGTACTGACCGGTAATGAAAAAATATTTGAACAAAAAGGCTTCGACGGATTTGCCCCAAAACCAATAGATATCAGGCTTTTAAATACAATTTTAAATAGATTTATACGGGATAAATACCCGCAGGAAGCCAATAAGTATAAGTCAGAAATAGTGCAGTTAACTGACGCAAGCAATTAGAGAAAAACCAATGGTTATCGCTAGATTCGCCTTTTCGGGACACGGCACTACGGTTCGAATCCAGCTTGTCTCTCAATAAAAAAAGGAAACTCCGTTTTCAACGAAGTTTCCTTTTTTCTGAGCCGCGCTGGATTCGAACCACCGACCACCGCCTTAAAAGGGCGATGCTCTACCGACTGAGCTAGCGGCCCAAGGCACTTTAAAGAGCCTGAAAATACCTGCCTTTAATTTTGCAGATATTAATTATTTTTACTAAAAATCCAGAAATAAATCAAGAGGGTAATGTTTTTTGCATACTCTGGATTTTTTCCATACTCTGGATTTTCCTATTGACTGGTTGTAATATATATATTACAATTAAATAATGTCGAGAATACGTAAGACTGATATCTTCAAAAAGTACATGCATAAGCTCAAGGATCATATTGCTAAGGCTCACATAAACCGACGTATTGATAGGCTTGATAATGGGAACCCTGGTGAATGGAAGTCTGTTGGTGATGGTGTGTGCGAAATGATTATCAACTATGGTCCTGGATATCGGGTTTATTATACTGACACTGGACATAAAATAATAATCATTCTTTGTGCTGGGGATAAATCCTCTCAGCAGGAAGATATAGACAAAGCAAAAAGGCTTGCTCATGAAGAGGAGGAATACGATGAAAACAAGTGATTGGGACATAGCGGAGTTTATCGAATCCAAAGAAGATGTGATTGCCCATCTTGCAGTTGCTCTTGAAGAAAATGATATTGATTTTCTTTTAAGTGTTCTCAACGCTCTTGCTCGTTCAAAAGGAATGGCGCAAATAGCCGCTGATCTCGGGGTAACACGAGAAGGTTTATACAAAACTCTTTCTCCCGGCAGTAATCCAGCATTTGGAACTGTTATGAAAACACTTGATAATTTAGGTTTTAAACTTAATATTGAATTAAAGAAAGCTTCCTGACGTTCTCTTATCTGTCAGGAACTCTCATTAATCGATTTCAAACTACACCGCTGGGCGGTTTTTTAGTTCAAACTCTTTCTTTTCTATCTGTTCTTTTATGCCTGCCAATTCGTCAAGTATGGTTTTTATTTCTTCCGAATTTCTCTCCACGACCGGCATATCCTTATCTGTAAACGCCGTGTAGACTTCGTTGCCCAGTTTAGCGATGTTCTTTTGCGCCTGGTTTTCCAGCTGTTTAATGTCCCACATCAACATGCCGCGTTCGCCCAAATCCTGCGCCTTTGCGCCGGCCTTCATAGCAAATTCCTTGGTTGCATCCCAGCCCTGATCCAGCAGGTCTTTCATTCTTTCACTAAATGTCATTTGTCTTCTCCTTCTTTTCTTTTTATTCCCAGGATAGTTAAGTCGTCATACTGCTCATCTTCCATTACATGAGTATAATACATATATGCAGGATTATCAGGATATTCGCGCGTGTGCGAACAATAACGCCTGTACCGCAGGAAGTGGTTTTTTAAGAATTCATCGACTTTTTTATCGACAAGTATTCGTGAATCCTCTCCTGCGTTTTTGGGTTTATAACAGCGGAACATTTTTTCTACCGATACCATCGCCATAATAACGTCTTCCGGGCGTCCCTGACACGAAGAAAAATCAAACTGCAGTATATCATCATCGCCTTCCGGATTGTGATATTTCTTAAGCGAATAAACTTCTTTTGCCATTACCGCATTGATAATATCTTCTACGCGTTCGGGAGTGAGCTCTTCGTCAGCTTGTCCGCTTGAATGGTTTTCGTGCGGTGTATCGACAGGACCTTCTGTGCAGAGGATTTCTTTAAAGTTACGATCGCGGAACCTTCTTTTTGCTTCTTCTATACCGTCAGTGTAGAGCAGCAGAATGTCGCCTTTGTCAATCTGAACAGTCTGAACCGAATAGCCGCCTGTAGTTTCTATCATAAAGTTAGGAAGTACGCCGGTTGCGGGAGTCTGCGGAAGAGTAATAGTTTTTATTTTGCCTTCTGACACATCATAGAAACGTACGATATTATCACCTGCGTTGCAGAAACGAACGACGCCTGTAACAGAATCAAACAGGCAGAGCGTAAAGGCGGCGAATCGTCCCTTAAAGCCGAGCGTTTCGATAAAGTCATTGATCTGATAGACAACTTCTTCTATCTTCATACCCTTGGCGTTTGGCTTCCACTGTTTAAAGTAGTTAAGGAACATTGTCGCTACCTGAATCATGATTAGAGCGGCAGGGATACCTTTTCCCGCAACGTCGCATTTAATAATAGCAAAATATCTGCCGTCCAAATCCCTGTAATCAAAGTAGTCGCCCGAAACGCCTTTTGCGCCTTCGTAATAACCAAAGAAATTAAGATTCGGCGTTTTCTTAAAACCGCTCGACTGCTTGTTTCCATGATTGTCAACTTCCAGCGGAATAAATTTCTTTTGAATTTCTTTACCGATACTAAGGTCGGATGCCGCAAGAGCTGCTTTTACAAGACCGCTTGTCATATCATTTATTGTATTGCCGAGAATTGAAATTTCGTCTTTTGACTTAAATTCTATTTCCATCCCCGAAAGTTTTGTCTTGTCTTCTGTATCGCGGATTACTTCTATATGTTTTACCAGTTTTTGAATAGGTCTTACAATAAGAGTAGAGAATGTAAACGCCGCGATTATTCCTATTGCCATAACGATTAAGGCAACAATAACTATTGTAAGCATAATCGTAAATTGTTCATTATTAATTCTTTCTATTACAGAATCAGTCGAGACTTCTAACCTGATTAATCCGCGGTAGAAATTGTCATCTGTTCTTTGGCGGTACATAATCGGCTTATAGAAAATATAAATCCTTTCGTTCGAGATACTGTCAACAGAAAAATGCGGGAAAGAACCGGGCTCTCCTGTAATCTCTGTAAGGATTTCGTTCAATTTCATTTCCTGCGATCTAATTGTTACCTGAATATCAGCGCGCCTTCTTTCGCCCTCGGCAGTTGTATCAAGCGCATATCTTATACCTTCCTGCCATAAGTCGTTAATGCTCCTGGAAATATCTCCCGCCGCTTCCTGCGCTCTGCGGTTAAGCTGTAAAGCGATATCACTGTACAGCGGAGTAAGCTCGTCTGTCAGCCGCGAAGTACCCTGGCGCATTTCTATTGTGTCAATTTTATTTTCGATATTGGGATCATTGGATGCCCATACATGATCTGTATGTATCGAATCTATACCATACCCGGTAATCGTAATATAGTTTGCTTCCGGAAGCGCAGATGACTGCATAGGAAGATACATTAAATCCAGCGCGCTTGATTCACCTCTTGTAGATATCGCAATAGGCATATGATCTCTTGCGCCGGATGCGATTCCTTCGAGAAGAACCTTAGAACGTTCTTTTAAGCTTTCCAGCAGGGTACGCTGCTGTGCATTGATCATTATTATATACATAGGAGTAGAAATCATAATGATTACAAGAAGAATAAGCCCTATAGTAAATGACGCAAATTTAAACCGCAGCCCTCTTCCCCGTTTTTGTACTTGTACAAATTTTTGTTTCTTTTCCATTGGCATAAAATCTCCTGTAAGAATTGCAAGCGCTTCCTGCTTTATAAGCGCGCCTTCTGCAATAACTCCGCCGATACCGCGGATTGTTGCAATAGTTCCTAAAGCGCATAAAATTATTAATAATACTGCAAGCGCCATAACCGGATTAAACGCTAACCAGCCTTGATTGTTAATAGTCCAGGACGGTCTCCACTGATTTGAATAATCGCCAAACTTAACTGTTCCTGTTCTTGCGACAGGAATAAATGAATCTGCAGTGTACCATCCTCTTACCGAGTGGTTTAATCTAATGCGGTATTCGCCTTCGTCCATGTTTTCGAAAATTATTCCGCTGATTTCTCTGTCAGAGGTTATATTAAAACCATCAGCGATTTGATCCGGTTTGCCTTGCTGTTCGAGAACGACCGATGTTACAACGCCGCCTGTAGAAAAACCGCGTCCGATTACTCTAATAGAAAGCACACCTTGTTCGTCCTGCTGTGCGTCAACATAAGTGACATTTGTATACGGCCTAAATTTATTTGTTCTAAAAGTTATAGACGAAGGCGGACCAATGTTTCCTGCAGAGTCGACAGCCGCAACTGTAAACGCCCAATAACCGTTGTCCTGATTATCAAAGCTTGCTGACGGACTGACTCCCATAATGCTTGCAGGCGGCGAAGCAATAGGCTCGTTTTCGCTTGCTCCCATATATTGAAGATTGTATGTGTATCCTGCCGTAAACGGATCTGTCGAAGGCTGCCATGTTATATTGAATGTGTTAGAGAGCAGGAAGCCTTGATCGTCTGTTTCCGGCTGATTAATTGTAACTGCCGGCGGCGGCGTTCCTTTTCTGCTGTATAAAATCTGCGCAGGCTCAGACCAGTTGCCCGCATTATCCATTGCGCGGACACTGAAATACCATATACCGTCATCTGTCGCATAATGTTCCAGATTTAAGTTTGAAGTATTGCCTATATTATAGATAGAAACTGTCTTTGGCGGCTGAACACTAGGATCTTGACTCCAGCTCCACGAGAATCCGTTAATACCGGATGTATCCGCAGGAATGGTCCATGAAACACGAGGGCGTTCATGTCTGCCTGCCGCATTAGCAGTAAAATTGAGAGGTACAATTACAGGGCTGCTAACAGATGAATCGGGCGCAATCATGAAAATGCGGCCTACGTTTTGCGCAGTAGTCTGCCAAAAAACATACGCGCCGTCTGCGCTTATTATCGGTCTTCCGAATGACGCTTCTGCATTCACAGCGGAGAGAACCTGATTTTGCCATGCTACATCGCCGCGCGTACCAAGAATGATCCTGTTGTTTTCGTTGCGGTTGTCAAACCAGACAACAGCGGGATTATTATTGTAAATAAAGCCAATTGGGTTTTGGCAAAAAGCTTCTATGCTATTTACACGATCCGGTCTGCCCAAAAGATTTCCGTTTTGATCGACTGTTGCGGTGTATATTTGCGGCGATGAATTAGAAAAACGGCGTTCCCAAACCAAAAATAAATTATTGCCAAACCTTGTTAAGTGGGGACGCTGATTGTCAAAACTGTTTGCCGGAGCCTGAGTCTGCATTATTGGGTCTGCAAAAGTTGTAAAACGCCGAGCTTCTGTCCAAGTCCGTCCGCCGTTGTCTGATGTTTTATAAAAAAGCTGGAATGTAGATAATGATTCCGCGCCTAATATTAATGACTGAAAAAACACAATGTCTCTTCTTCCTAAACTGGAATGTGCCGGTAAAAAGTTAAGAGCAAGCTGGTTTTCTGGCGTAAAAAATTCAAAAGATGACCAGCTAACGCCGTCTTCTGAGCGGGAATAATAAATAGAAAGAGCCTGACCGCGTCCGCGCGAAACAAAGAGCAGGTATCCTCCGTCGGCGCGCACATAGATACGCGGAGCAACGGAGTTTTCCGCTCCTAGATTAACCATATGTTTAGAAAAAGTTCTTCCTCTGTCTGATGAAATTAAAATTTCTGTCTGCGCGCTTCCTGCCGCTGCGGCGATTAAAATTCTTCCGCGGTTATCGATAACCATGCTAAGAATAGAAGGCTCTGCGCCGGAAAAAGAATAAGGTCCTGCGATTATTCCTCTTTGCTGCCAGTCTCCGTCAGAATCTTTAACAGCAAGGTTTACATTTATTACTCCGCCTGTTGCGGCGCCTGCGGCGGGATTAGCTGACGCTTCCTGCCATGCAATCGCAGAAAAACCGGCAGTGTGCGCGCTTACAGGAAACTTTCCCGGTCGTGCAGAAAAAACTTCCGGCGCTTCCCAGTACAATGTCTGCGAAAAAAGCAAAGGCGAAACTAATAGTAAAATAACTGCCGCAATATATCTCATTATATATTTATCCTTTGCTGTAATGCCACAAGCTTTTGTATATTGCGGTTTCTAGGATTCTGCATAAGCCTTTGCACAATCGTGTATGCTTCGAGGTTATTGCCCGCATTAAACGCGCGCAGAGCTCTCTGATAGTCAGCTTCGTCCTGACTCGAAAGAACAACATCCTGAGGAGCATGGAGTCTTCTTTGTATTACGTCCCTAAGACGCGATGCCTCGGCGTTTTCGGGATTTAATCTTAAAGCTCTGTCAAGCTGAATCCTTGCTGTCTCATACTGCGCAGTATTATTAGCATTAATAATCCTTGACGCAGAGGCTGTTAATTCTCTTGATTCTGCAACGTCAGAAGGATTCGGGGGCGGCGGACGGATTCTCATATCGATCTCTGCCTGAGTTATAATTGCTCTCATATTTGGGTATCTTGGATTTATTTCTGCAAGGTTAAGAAGATCGGCAAAAGAAGTCATATCTCTGTTGGCTCTTATACTATTCTGCGCAGTTCTTAGGCGCCGTTCAAAGTCAGCGTTAAATTCACTAGGATTTAAAAACTGCTCGATTCTTAGCTCAAGAATACCTGCTTCTTGATTTACTGGGAACATTAATCTTACTTCTCTTGTAAGCTTCTGCGCTTCTTCGAATCTCGCAGTACCCTGTGTGCGCTGTCCCGCGTTTATAAGACGTACGCCTTCTTCGTAATTTCTTTACGCTTGATTTAAAAGCTGGCTCATTTCGGGGTATAACGGCGCGGTCGGTGGAATTACTCTTCCGCTTGTCGCGGAAAGCGCAATGCGCACAATGCCGAGCCAGTATACAACTTCTTCATGAGGTTCTGAGTTTATTAGGCGCCATCTATTACTGGCAGTCACAAGATTGCTTTCTGCCTGTTGAAAGTTCCCGTTATAATAAGAAGTTTGTGCGCTGCCTAAAAGAGTGCGGACTTCTTCTATTACAGAGTCATTCATTGCTTCAGCGATCGCGCCGCTGAGACTCATTATTTGATTATCACGTGTCTGTCTTAGGGGAGGGGATTCTTGTATTGCAAGTGAATCGTCAAGCCTGCCTGTCGCATCATTTAATCTTTCTATAGCGAGATCAAAATTGCGTCTCTGAAAAGCCGCTTGAGCTTCTCTGAATAAACGTTCGCCTTCCAGCCTGTGCGCTTCTGCCTGAGACGAGCGTGTGCGTGCGGTTTCTGTCAGCGGCGTGCTTTGATCGCGCACGCTGTTTAATTCGTTTAAAGAAGCTTGGTAACTCGCTCTTAATGCGGCAATTTGCGGATCTGTGTTTCCTGCCGCCTGTTCAATTCTAAACTGTTCCATTACTGCATTGCTTGCCTGCAGATCATTTGTCATTGCAGTATTTAAAGCAGTCAATTCTGCGAATGCTTCTGTCGGGTATCTGTAAACAACTGCAGTGCCGTCAGCGGCAACAGCAGATTCGCCGTTTAATAATTCTCTGGCTTTTTCTAACTGAACTTTTCTTTGAGCAATACTTGCATTAAGGTTTTCCTGCGAAATACTAAAGAACCTTGCCGCAGACTGCTGTCCTTCTGCTGTATAAATGCGGTTTAAATTTTCTATCGCTCTTGCAGTGTTAAAAACATGCATTGTATTGTGGAATCTGTTAATTTCTGTATGGAACTGATCCGCTCTTGCGACAAGCTCTACAATAGAACGCTGCATAGTTACGATATTGGCTCTTGTCTGCTGTTCTAACACTAATGCCTGCGCCGCGCTCATAGTTCCCTGCTGATAACTTGCAAAAGAACCTCCGTCACCTGCGGCGCGCGAAGCAATACCTGCGGCGTTAACAAGATAACCGTTAGCTTCTCTTAGAGCTCTAATTTCTATAAATCTTGGGATATCAATATTAAGAATAGTTGCCCCGTATAATGCAGTGGCCGGCTGGCGTCCTGTTTCGTATAACTGTCTGTGTTTATCAAAATAAAACGGAGTGAGATTAACTAAATAGTCTGTATTACTAAGAGCTGACGAAACAGCAGTAAAATTTCTTGCTTGCAGCGCGCTTATCGCAGTTGTGTTTGACCTTTCTAGATTTTGCGTTATGCCGGTTAAAATCGAACCAATCGAATTGTTCCAGTAATTGTCAAATGCGCCTAACATTCCTTCTGATATTGACTCGTTTTGCCGTCCGCGGATTACTGCCGACAAAAAAGAAAGATGGTTGCGGTCGCCTGTGTCGGGATTGACAGCCCTGATAGCATTTAGGGTTCTTTCGAAAGAATTAAGTGAAGTATAAACCGTATGTTTTAAGGCAATAAACCTGTCCATCGCAGTATTTAAACGGCTTGTGATTTCCGGGACTCTGGCTGTTTCTCCGGCATTTATAGCGCGTAAAAGTTCTGCAGAAACTGCCCCCATCTGCGTGCTTACCTGCTGGAAAGACGCAAGCATAGCGTTTATTCTCTCTGTCTCGCGGTTTACTTCGATTTCTATAGTCTGTCCAAACCCTGCAAGGAAGAATTCTTCCCGCATAAAACTCATACCCTCCGCATACGTCTGAAGCGCCGCAAGGCTTTCCCCCCTGTCGAGTAAATCACGCCCCCTTTCCATTATCCTCCGCAGTAAAATCCTGTTTATGTTAAACTGGGCAATTTCGCGGGTTCTGGCGACAAAGTTAATCATTAGCGGGCTGCTTTCGTGCTCAAGGGTATAAAGGTGCCTTGATAACGCAAGAACTCTTTCATTGTTTTCGGGGTCTCTTATAAGGGTATCAATTAAGGTGTCTGCCGTACGGTTAAATTCATCTCGTGTCTGGTATATTTTACGCAGTCTTTGCTGTGCCTGATCAAACATCCTTGGGTTGCGTCTGGCAAAATCTGTAAGCAGAAGTATAGCTTCGTCGTGTCTTAGCTCCTTGATTAGGTCGTCTGCTCTGGTCAGTTCGGGTTCCTGTCTGCCTCCGGCGTACACAGGGAACATAGCCGCAATGAACAGCACAATCGAGAAAAAATAGAAAATAATCCGCCTGCGGGCAAATTTCGCCATTATCATTACTATATTATATTATCGTAATATTCCTAATAATCCTTTGCAGGTATACTATTTTTTTTTCATTTTCCGATATATAATGTATATATGCGCCTCAAAATAGCGGTTTTTTTAGCCGTTTTTCTGGTATATTCTCCTCTTTTGCCTGTTTTTTCATTTGACGGGCAGGATCTGTTTGGGGATATTGCTGATTATTTAAATAATATTTACGGTATTGATAATAATGCCGGTTTGACCGCTTTTCCTGTATTGAATATTCCTATGGGAGGGCGTTCTCAAGGGATGGCAGGCGCTTTTTCTGCAATTTCTGATGACATTTCTTTTCTTGAATTTAACCCAGCCGGCTCTTCCATGCTGGAAAAATCCGAACTAGCGTTTTTTCACACCAACTGGGTAGCTGACACAAATATCGAAGGTATTGCCTATGCCACCCGTTTCGGCGATTTGGGCATTGCGGCAGGGTTAAAGTGGCTGTACACGCCTTTTACGCAGTTTAATCAATACGGCGAAAGGTCATCCAGCGGGTATTATTCCGAAGGCGTGGCTATTTTAAACGCTTCTTATAATTTTTTATCAGGGTATTATTTTTCGGGGATTTCTGTAGGAGCAAACCTAAAAGGAGCTTTTAGGATAGTACCGGATTATGCTGACAAAATAGATAATATTATTCAAGGTTCCGGGCTGTCTCAGTCTGCTGTAATGGTAATGATGGATGTCGGCGTACTGACAAGGTTCAACCTGTTAAAATCCTATGATTCCAAAGACAAAAACGCTTCGGCGGCTTTAGTAATACGCAATATCGGTCCTCCGTCTATGGGAGAAGCTCTTCCCACAGCTGTAACAGCGGCATTTGCGTTTAAGCCGATTCGTCCTTTGACATTAGCCTTGGATTTATCCTTGCCGTTGAATCTCACAGATTTAAGTCTTTCGGAAAAACCGTACGGGGCTTTTGGACTTTCTGCCAATATTACAAGCTTTTTATCTATGCGCGCAGGTCTAATGATAAAACCCGGAAGCCCAAGGATAACTGTCGGCAGCGAAATTACTTTTAATAATTTAGCGCTAGATGTAAATTATACCCTCGACTTTCTTACTCAATTACAGCCGCTTAACCGCGTAAGCATTGGAGTGCGCTTGGATTTAGGAGACGGCGGACGAAGTGCAGATCGGAATAAAATTGACGAATTATATCTTTTAGGGCTGGAAGCTTATATCCGCGGAAACCATGAAGACGCGCGGCTTTGCTGGGAAGAAGCGCTTCGTATTGATCCCCGCTATGATCCTGCAAGAGAAGGTCTTGCGATGATGGATGACCGCGAAACTCTTATTCAGCGCGTAGATGACCTGTATAAACTTGATATATAAAATAATCAAAATAAAAAATTATTTTTTACGTCTAAAGACTCTGTAGTTAATATCCGGGAAAACATTATGCCTGCGTTCAAGATTTGTAAGCCATTCTGTGCTGATATAATTGCTGCCAAGAGCTTCATAGATAGTAGTAAAGTTGCGAAGCGCGTTTTCTGCATTGTTACGCGCAAATTCTGTAGAGTCCTGCCTGAACAACAGCGAAGGCCAGTCGGATGACTGCGCCAAAAGTATTTCGCGCGCCGCCTGATTAAGCGCCCGTTCTTTAAGCCCTGTGTCATCCGGAAAACGCTCAGCGAGTTCTGTCATTCTTTCCATTGCGCGGTTTAAATGACGGTAGATCCAGTCATTAGAAACATCAAGCCACGTCTCTGCATAACCGTTATTGCCGCCGGAAGAAAACTCAGGCGACACCGTCTGAAAAGACGAAATTTCCTGTTTAAATATATATTCGCTTGGGCAGACAAATTTTATGTCTCTGTAATCAGAAGCCATGCGGAAAAGACCTTCTATAAATTGAGGTCCTTCATGCCAGAAACGTCCGAAAAAATCAGCAGAGTTTGCAAAGAGACTTATCGGGATTTCGTTCATATGTTTTGCAGCTTCTTCCAGCCGCGCAATTGTACTTTCTAAAAATGTTCTTGTGTGTTCTATTACTTTATCAGAAGCCGCTTTTGGATTATAAATTGCGCTCTGTCCATTTTCTATTCTGGACCAGTACTTGTATCCTGTTCTCCGCCTTTCTCCGTCTGCGCTGAGGAAAGAACTTATGATTTCTGCCGGCAGTTCATAACCTGCGTCTTTGTTATTATTGCGGTATGATTCATCAGCTGCCGCTTTTTCGATATCGTTTACAGCGCGTAAATCTCTTGCGAGAACAAAAGTACCGTCGGGTGTTTTTACAGGATAAAAGCAGCCTTTTTCCGGCGTTGGCTTTCCAAATAATAATCCGTGGCTTTCTATTATTGTGTATGTATAATTGTACGCTTTTAAATACGGCTCTATTGCGGGAGTCCAGCCAAGACAAGGAAGCCAAAACCCTTGAGGGCTTCCAAAATGCCTGCGATACCCGGAAGCCGGCGTTTCTGTCTGCGCCTGAAGCGATTCGGCATTGTGGCTTAAAAACGGCAAAAAAGCATGAGTCGCGCATGTCGCAAGAATTTCCAGCTTACCTCTGCGCCTAAAATAATCAAAAGCTTTTAAAATATTTTTTTCGTATTTTTCTGTGAATGTAATTCTTCTGTCTACTGTTTGGTTATAATAAAACTGCGAGAGTTTGTTTAATTCGCTGTTATCTGCAGTGCGTTCCAGTTCTTTTTGGCCAAACTCAATTTGCTTGTCCATGTAATAAAGATATTTTTTTTGCAGATGTTCATCAGAGAGCATGTGGCACAGTAAAGGAGAAATTGCCAAGCCAATGCGGAAATGCACATGATCTGCTTCCAGCCGGTGCATAACTTCTAACAAGGGGAGAAGCGTTTCCGAAACACATTCAAAGAATCTGCCTTCTTCGCCCGCCTCTGACAATAGGTCTTCTTTGTTGTATTCTCTCACAAACGGCAGATGGGCTTCTAGAACAAAAGAGATCGCGTAACGGTATTCCATATTACTGCCTCTTTACTCTGGAAAGACGATCTGAATTTTTTATTATCGATAAATCCTGCACACCTGATATACGCACCAGAGGATTCTCGCTTAGTTTTGCAATTTCTTCGTTATCGCTTAACAGCGGCAGATGAAACGGCGCGGAAGAAGCGATGTGCAGTTCTGAGCCGCCGCGGATAACGCCGAGCTTTATCACATAACAGCCGCAAACCTGTCCGCCTTGTTCTGCAAAACCGATATATCTTGCATTGTCATCCGCGCTTACAGAAATAGTAAAAGTGCTTTCTGATTGTTTTGGTTCTGTTCCTTCTTCGTTCATTGGGACAATCCGTAAAAAATATCCGTCAAAGTCCGCGGCGGCTTCAAACGTTTCTCTCTCCTGCCCTTTAACTTCCCAAAACGCAAAAATCCAAAGCGGGTCTCTGATAACAACTTCTATAAAGGAAATATTATACTGCTTGGGTAAAAGGGCAGTTTCGGAATAAGAAGGATTAACTTCGATATCATTTTCTGATATAGTCCTGTCTGTATTTGCCGCTTCCAGAAGTTCTTCTATTATAAAAATTCTTTCCAGCCCCGGCGGAATATCAATGCCAAAAGTGTCGGCTTGTTTTATTAATTCATCAGTACTCAAAGTCTCCAGCCATTGACGGGAAACAGGAGCATTGTTGTTTTCCATTCTGCTTAATTGTGAGAAAAATACGGATTAAAGTCAACAGGAACAGGAGCGCTGATATCGATATTGTATTCACCTTTTATTATCAGGCGAAATGAATGAAGAAGAAGGCGTTTTAAACCTTTCTCTTTGCGCAATTTTTTATTAAGCGGAAAATCGCCGTATTTATCATCACCTAAGATCGGGTTTCCTTTCATCGCAAGATGGCGGCGTATTTGATGCATTCTGCCTGTGCCCGGTTCCAGCTCTAAAACCGAGTATTCGCCGGTTTCAATTATCTTGTACTTTGTAACTGAGCTTTTGGTGTCTCCGCGGATAACAAGATCGTCTGTAATAATGCCTTCGGCTTTTTCCGGGCATCCGGCGCAAACGGCTATATAGACCTTTTTTAGACCATTACTGGATGCAAAAATTTTTGAGAATTTAAACGCCGCTTCGCGCCCTTTTGCAGCAAGCAGCGCCCCGGATGTATCCCTGTCGAGCCTGTGCACCAATAAAGGAGACGGAGTCCTGATTTCTGAGAGTATCTTATCCAAAGATGTTTTTATTCCCGCTCCGCCCTGTACCGCAAGCCCTGCAGGTTTGTTTACTATTATGGAGACATCATCTTCGTAAAGGATTTCGATGTTTTTCATTCTGATATTATAGCTGTTATAGCGCAATTTGGTTAATCGGTTTTTACGCCGATATTTAAGTGATAGTCGATTGAAAATCGAAAATTGAAAGTTGAATGAGGTATTTATGAAGAAATTACTGCTGTTTTTGCTGTTTATCCCTGTTTTGGCTTTTTCTACTCCCATGTATTCGCCCACTTGGGGTTTTTATATTGATCTTCCGGAAGGATATGAATATATAGATGGGGATGCAAGAGACAGGTTTTCGTTCAGCGGTCCGGAAGGACTCATGACAGATATTATTGTTTATGACGGCAGATTTAACTCTATTTTAGAGCTGGTAAACGACATAAATGGCAGGCTTTCTAACCGCGGAGACGCAGATTTTTTTATGTACCGTGATAAAAATGCCGCAATTATTAAACTGACTTTTGGCAGCTATGACGGCTGGGGTTTAGCTGTAGAAATGGAAAGCGCTGTCCCGGGGAACAGACGGCCTTTGCTTTTAGTTTTGGCATACGGCGACGCAAATAAAAAAGAACTGGAAGTGTTTCATCTTTCTGTACTGGACTCTGTAAGCCCAACGCCTGCAGAACGCCGTTATCCCGGTCCCATAATGGAATACGGTTATCCGCGCGGAGAAGCGAGAAATACCCTTCTTGGTTCCAGCGGTCTTAGCGCAATGATCTATGAGAATGATGCCGAAGCTTCGCAGGTTTTGATAGAACGTGAGTTTTCGATATTAAGGGCTTATTTAAATACATCGCTTGTTAATGACGCAGCAGTTCGTTATTACCGTCTTATTTTCCGTGATTCCTACGACAGAATTACAAATGCGGCTGCTGTAATTGTGCGTCAATTCGGCGGTCATTTAGCTGTCACAGACGAGCAAAAAAGAACGTTTGCGCAAAGAGTTCTTACATACATCCAAGGTTTTGAATACGAACGTGACATGAGCGGAAGCGATTTTCTTAATCTTGTATCTGCCGTAACAGAAGGGCGGGGTGACTGCGATAACCGCGCCATGCTTTTTGCGATAGTACTTTCTCATGCTAATATCCGCGGCGCTTTAATGCTTTCTTTTCATTATAGTCACGCTATGGGGCTTGCAGAAGTTACCGGAACAGGCGCTCGTTTTGAATCTCATGGAATACAATGGCTTGTGGCAGAAACTACTGCGAATATTAACATAGGTTTAATTGATCAGGAATTAAGCGATATTAGGCATTGGTTTGCCGTAGTGTTTGAATAACCTTGACATTTACTGCATTGTCAAGCAATAATTGACATATGGCAGAAGACGATATACTTACCCTTGAAGAAGTTGCAAAATATCTTAGGGTATCAGAACGCACTGTTTATGACTGCGCTCAAAAGGGCGAGATTCCCGCCGGTAAAATCAGAACCGCATGGCGTTTTAAAAAGTCCGAAATTGACAAATGGGTTAACGACAAGCTTGTTTCTGCAAATTTGAATCCGCAGATTACTCCTGTTAATGCCGAATCAATAATGTCCGTACATCGTATTCAATTTATTAATTATTCCAGTAAAAGAGACGCTCTTTTAGCTCTTGCAGAAAACCTCGCAGCCGCTCCTCAGGTAAAAAACAGGCAGGAGTTGTCATCAGAAATCCTTAAGCGCGAAGAATTAATGAGTACAGCAATAGGCTGCGGAATTGCGATTCCTCATGTGCGCTTGTCTTCTGTCACAGACCTTGTGGTCTCTGTCGGAATCAGCAAGACAAATATTGTAGATTTTTACCCGCTGGATGACGAACCTGTACGGCTGGTCTTTATGATAGCGGCGGCTCATAATCAGCACGCTTATTATTTGCAGACGCTCTCGTGGTTTAGCACCCGCCTTAAAAATAAAGAACTGAGGGATTCCCTTTTAACTGCAGAAACCCCGCAAAAGGTCTACGACTTACTTACCAAATAGCGCTTTAATCGTCATTTTTTTAAATCATGTAAAGAATCGAATGGTAAAAGTTCGCCGACTGTGGTATTAACCTCTGTCCCGCCGCTCCCGGCAAAACGAACAGGTGTATCTGCAGGCATAAACTCGCCGATTACCTGACGGCAGGCTCCGCAGGGACCAACCGGCTCTACTGAGTCGGGAGCGGCGATTGCCAGCGCGTTAAAGCGTAAATAACCTTTTGAGACAGCAGAACAGACTGCGCTTCTTTCGGCGCAGATGGTTAAGCCATAAGAGCGGTTTTCTACATTAACTCCTGTAATGACAGTCCCGTCTTCGCACAGTAAAGCAGCGCCGACCCTAAAGTTAGAGTAGGGGGCATACGCTTTAAGCGCGGCATTTTTTGCCTCGTTTAGCAGGTTTTCCATCTTATTTTTATCGATCATGCTTGTCTCCTTATTTAATATATTATATACTAAAAACAGCCTGGTGTAATGGAGGAAGGATGGCGCAAAAGAAAAAAAGCCCGAAATTTATCATAGTTATCCTTCTGTTTATTGTTTATTTTTTTGCCGCAGCCAAGCCTATTCCGCGGGAGACTGTCCTTTCCCTTAACTGGATTAAATTATTGCCCACCGTTGGTTCTCCTTTTGGTTATGTTCCCAGCGAAGAAACCTCTTCTCAGAGACATACAGCTGTGTCAGGCAGGCTTTTTCCGTTCACTTTAGGCTCAAGTTTTGGATATATTGATTCTGCCGGAGAATACGCGCTTCACAGAGTGAGAACAAGCGATATTTACCTTAGCCAGAACATGTGGACAGAATACGGAGCCGAACCTTCCAGACTGGTTGTTAATAATATAACCAGAGACACTGCAATCACCATAGAAAATGTTACAGGTTATCCAGTCCTATTGGACAACAGGGTGTTTATTCTCGGCAGTGAGCAGAATATATTGTCAGAAGTCAGCGAAAGCGGAAATGTACTGTGGACTTATGAATTTGGAGCGCCGATTACTGCCATAGACGCAGCTGCAGGCCTTGTTGTAACAGGTTCTCTTGACGGTCTTATCGAAGTTTTTGATTCTGCGGGAGAGCGTATATTTAATTTTCCGCCGAGCGGGTCGCGTTATTCTGTAGTTCTTGGGTGCGCAATGTCAAGGAACGGTTCGCGTATCGCAATTATCTTTGGGATCGACCGCCAGAGGTTTTTATTGCTTGAACGCCTCGGAAACACAGGCGGAGAGTACAAAATTATCTATCACGAATTTTTAGATACAGGGTTTAGGCGGCCTGTGCGTGTTTTATTTGTAAATGACGATCAGCGTATCGTATTTGAGCGCGAAGGCGGAATCGGCAGTTATAATATTAGATCCAGACGTTCAATTTTTATTCCGCTTGACGGCGAGATAGCAGCTATCGATGAATCCGGAGATAACGGTTTTTTATTTTTAGTAACATCACATAATACAATGAATGAAACCTATAAAAGACTTGTTGGGATAAAGTTTCCTAAAGACGGTTTTTTCGGGCTTTCCCGAAACGCAGTGCGCGACGCTGTTTTTCTAAAAGCGCCTTTTAACAGCGAAAATGTTTTTCTCGGCAGAATTAAAAACGAAATTGTTATAGGCGGCGGAGACGCGCTTATTTCCTTTGATCTGGAGGAAAAATAAAATGAATTATTTTAAGCGCACTGCGGTTACCGCAGGTTTGGTTTTATTCCTTCTTGCCGCTGTTGTAATTGGCTCTCTTGACGCAATGAACTGGCCTTCTGAGAATGCGGTTCTTACGCGCAACTTTGGCGCAAATGACAGGGGCAAACCTGTTTTAGGAATGGTTTTCAGCGGCGGAACAGATGTGCTTGCGGCAGAAGGCGGCGAAGTTATTTTTGCGCGCGCAAAGAACGATCCTGCTTCAAGGCTTCCGTCTCCTCTGGGCGCATGGATGGCTATTGATCACGGCGACGGATTGATAAGTATTTACAGCCGGTATGCAGAACAAGAATTAATAACTAAAACAACTGTAGAAAAACAGGAACCAATTGCGAGAAGCGGAACTTCTGGCTGGTCTTCTGCCTCCGGTTTTTATTTTAAGCTGTTTGACAGGCACGAAAGACGCTGGATAAATCCTGCGATGATTATAACCCCTGTCAAAGAAGCAAGAGCTCCGAATATAATTTCTGTAAGCCTTAGAAACGCCAATGGTGTTTTAATGCAGTCCGGCAATTTAACTCAAGGGCGTTACACAATCGTTGTTAACGCGATAGGCGGAGCTCCTTTTGCGACTCAGCCTGTTTCCGGTCAGCCGTTTGCGCCGCAGAGGATTGTCTGTTCTATTAACGGACAGGAAGCCGGCTCTTTAATTTTTGAAGCTGTATCCGCAAGAGACGGCGTATTGGTAGTTTCGCGTAACGGTTTGGTTCCGGCAAGGCAGATATACGCCAATTTTCCTGCATTCGAAGCTGCCGAAGTTTTTCTTACACGCGGACAGGTAACGCTGGAAGTTATCGTGCAGGATATTACCGGTATCAGCCGCAGTTATATCACCCGTCTGTTTGTTAATTAGGTGAGAGATTGGCAGAAACTCGATCAAAAAAAGAATTAAATAAGAATCGAACAAAAAAAAATCAACCAATTAAGACTTGGTCAATGCCTGTGCCTGCAAATGAATGCAATAGCAGTATTGTTCCGTGCGCCCTCTGCGGCGGTTTAAAATTTAAAACTGCTCTTAACTGCGAAGGTTTTTTCTTTGTCCGCTGTAAAAATTGCTCTCTTGTGCAGAGAAATCCGCAGCCCGATAAAGACGAAATAACAGCGCGTTATAAAAATATATACGGCGATGATTATCTTTCTTATGAAATAAAAAACGAAGCCTCTTTCCTTGCGCTCCAGCAGTTAGCTTTAAAAGACGCAAAGTTTGACAAACTCGAAAAAAAATTATTGAGCGCTTCTCCTACTCTGAGTAACTCTGTGTCCTCTGAGGTTCTTACTTCTCCCGCTCTGAGCAACTCTGTGTCCTCTGTGGTTATTACTTCTCCCGCTCTGAGTAACTCTGTGTCCTCTGTGGTTCTTACTTCTCCCACTCTGAGTAACTCTGTGTCCTCTGTGGTTATTACTTCTCCTTCAGTATTGGACATCGGCTGCGCGACCGGAACGCTCTTAGAAACACTGCAAAAAAAAGGCTTTAATACGATTGGAGTCGAGATAAGCCCGTCAGCAGAATACGCCAGAAAAAATCGTTCTCTCGATGTCCGCAGTCTGCCGCTGGAAGAAAATAAATTTGCAGACAACAGTTTTGATGTCATCCTTGCCTCTCATTTAATAGAACATCTTAACGACCCGCATTATTTTTTGACAGAAGTTTATCGTATCCTAAAAAATAACGGACAGCTTTTTATCACAACTCCGAATATTGCAAGTTTTCAGGCGAATTTATTCGGCGGGCAGTGGCGTTCTGCAATATTTGACCATTTGTATTTATTCTCGCGGCGCACTTTGTTAGATCTGTTAAAAAAGACCGGTTTTAAAATTATTAGCTGCCATACGTGGGGAGGTCTCGCTGCAGGAACTGCTCCAACACCCGTTAAAAAATGCGCTGATTTTTTGGCAAAGCGTTTTAATTGCGGTGATGTGATGATAGTGTGCGCCGCAAAAGCCGTTTAGTTTGTTCAATTTGTTTTATTTAATAGGTTAATTTACTCTTAAAGAAAACGCAGGAACTGCAAAAAGTGTATTGCTCTGCACCGTGCCGCGGTGTGTCAGTGTTCTTGACGGCAGAATTATTTCTCCAGCTGAGAGCGGGATAAGCAAGAGCTTAATTAAAATGCCGTTTTCTCTGTCTTCTTCTGTTATTGGCTGCATAGAAAGAATAAGACCTTGAGGCACTTCCGGCATAAAAAACGAAGCGGGCGGCTGCTGGTTGTTCCAGCTGGAATTTAATGTAAGTATTATCCGCTGTCCTATTGATACCGGAGCTCCCGGCTGTAAAGAACTCTGCCAAAAAGTACTAAGAGTAACATCCGCTAATATTCTTGTACGGTTTTCCGCTTCAGAAGCGGGGTTAATAACCGGAGTGACAAGAGGGTAGTTCTGTGAAAATACGGCGGGACTTAATAAAACAATAAAAATAAAAGTAATAATATTCGTTCTCATATTGTTTTCCTTAATAATCATGTCCTGTAAATTCTTCTTCCGGCGCCCATTCACGGCTTTTCCATATCTGCTGTTCTTCGCTTCTTAAGTATTCAAAAAGGATATCTTTTTGTTCCTGCCGTTCTTCTGTACGATTATCTGGTTTTGCTTCCATGTTAATGGACATAATTGCCAGCTCAAGGTTTCGTTTTGCTTCCAAACGTCTTGGATCAATTCTTAATGCTTCTTTAAATGAATTAGCGGCATTGTCATAATCGCCTTCTTCAAAATATATTATACCTGTATTGTAATGGTTCCTGTATCTCAGCTCACGGTGCTCGCTTCCTGTCATTCTGTCCAAAAGCTTTCGTGAATCTGCGTATCTTTGCAATGCATCTTCTTCGCGGTCTAAAAGATAGTCAACAAGCCCAATGCCGTATTCTGCATACGGAGCTGCGTCTTCATGATTTAATGCCTTAAAGTAAGACACAAGCGCATCGTCAAACCGCCCGCGCGAACTTAAATAATTTGCTTCTAATAAAAGCAGTTTGCCTTCTGAACAGGAAGAAAAAAGCAGCGCTGTCAAAACAATTGCGCCAAGCTGCGCCCGCTGCGATAGCTGCGCCTTTTGCATTCGCTGTGATTGACGTGTGATGAACTTAGATGCAGTATACGCAATCAACGCTAAAATAATAAAAAGCGGGCGGCGCTGTTTGGGAATCCTTTTACCGGCTCCCCGTTCTGTATCCTGCACCAGCGAAAGAAGGTGAGAAGAAAGTTCCCTTCCCGCGTCATCGCGGCTGCCGTCTATATAAATGCCTCCGGTTCTTTCCGCTATTCCGCGCATAACTGCTGTTTCCTTTCGGCTTATTACTATTTGAGAATCAGGATTCTGCGCCTGAACATATATCTGCCTGCCTTCTTCGCTTCCCATCGCTACAGTTGTAATAATAATGCCGTCCCTCGCACAGCGGTTAACGGCGTTTCTTAAAATACCATCGATAGCTTCGCCGTCAGAAATTAAAACAATTACTTTTTTTGCAGGAGATGTATCTAAAAAAGAGCCGGCAGCAGCGTCAATAAGCGCTTCCAGATTTGTGCTTCTGCCCGTCATAGAAGAGGCGTCAAGTGATTCTAAAAATAAAAGAGCGGATTCATTGTCGTAAGTAAGCGGCACCGCCAAATAACCTTTTCCCCTTCCTATCGCAGTTCCGTAACGCGCGCCCGAAACTGAGATAATGCTTTCTTTTGCAATTAATACGCCGCGTTCAAGTCTTGTCTGTGTAAAAGAAGAACTGCCAGAAGCGTCAGGAATATCCATACTGCGCGAAACATCTATCGCAAAAATTGTATCGAGTCCTCTGCGGTATTCTGTCGGCGCGTATTCTGTCCCCCATTTGGGATTTATTACAGCAATTACCGCAAAAATTACAAACAAAATAAAAAATAAATCAGATAATATAAGTTTTCTTTTTAATGGATGAGCCAGCCGCATAAATAATTGTGTCATACTATCGCCCCCAATACAAAGCGCCTTGTAATTTTTACAGTTAATAGTAAAACGCATGCTAAAATTAAAAATTGAATAGATACCGAATAACGCTTATTAATAATTCTTGTTCTTTGTATCGTAATTTCTGCGTCATCTAATTGAACAAACGCTTCTGCAAAAGTTTCTGCGCGCGGCGCATAAATAAATGAACCGCCCCCTGCCGCGCTTAAACGTCTAAGGCTTTCTGTATCATAACGCGAATCAAAATAACCTGTACTGCGGATATTAGTATACGGGTCAGTATAATCGATACGCACTTCGCCCGAAGTACCAACAGCGATTACCCAAAAAGAAACTCCCATGTCGCGCATTAGCCCTGCCGCTGTTTCGGGATGTATCGCGCCTGCATTATTTTCTCCGTCTGTAATAAGAACGGCAACTTTGTGTTTTGCGCCGGATTTATCAAGATGAAAAGCGGCGACTGCAATTCCTATGCCAAGAGCAGTGCCGTCTCCCAGCTCACCGAGCCTTAATTGGTCAAGCCGCATTTCCAACGTATCGCTGTCTGCAGTCGGCGGTAAAAGAAGCGCAGCGTCTTCGCCGAAAGCAACCAGCCCTATACTGTCAGAAGGACGCTTTTGCGCAAACTCTGTAATTAAAGTTTTGCCGGCGCTAAACCTGCTTTTTCCGTTCATGTCCAATGCAGCCATACTTGGGCTTATATCAAGAATAAACATAATGTCCGCGCCTCTGTTTAAAAAAACCATCTCGGATGTTCTGACAGAAGGACCTGCCGCCGCAAAAAAGAGAAGAAATATACCTGTTACTTCTAAAAATTTTAAAAACTTTACTATACCGCTAAACTGCGTTGTCTTAAACGGAACGCCCCCAGGCGCGCCGAGCGGAATCGCTGCGACAAACGGATTTTTTAAACGGGAAAAAATTATAATGCCAATAGGAATAATTATAAACGCAAAGGCGGCTAAAAACGGATTATCAAAAGTAAAACCCATTATTTATCCCCCTCTAATGTGTCAAGAAAAGCGCGCAAAAAGCCAAGCAGTTTAGAAATTTCATGCGGGTTAATTGCCGCGCCGGAAAATCGAAGCTCATCGCATTTATAAAAAAATTCGCTTAACGGCATGTTCTGCATTGCTTCCGGCATAACAAGCGAATCAAATTCGCGCGCTGTCATAGAACGGCAGTTTTTTTCTGTCAATACAGAAAGGAATTCCCTAAACTCACCGGAAAGCTTATCAAGTATCTGTCTTTTATCCGCATTTTTGTTCAGCGCTCTTTGCAGGCGTTTTTCTGTTTTACGTATAGAAGCAAATAATCTATAGCGTTTCCACTTTTGGTATAGTTTATTTAATACAGCGCGGCCTTTAAAAATAAACCAAATAGTTAATAGTATAAAAACGATTAATCCAATAAGAGAGCCGTAAAGCATAATTGCGGTTCCCGGCATTGCAAGGACAGCAGCTGCTCCCGCAAGAGACTGCGTTGAGCGGTTTTCTATCAATGAATTTACTCTTACCTGCAGTCCTGTAAATTGTTCGCCGCCGATTTCGATATCAGGAAACACATGAGTGCCCGGAGTAAAAGCCGTAAACTCAATCATTAATCTGCTTCCGGCGATTCGCCTTTCCAGTAAAATCCTATGAAAATCAATATTTGGGTCAGAGGGCATAATGTTAGAATCAAGCTGCGAAGCAAGAACAATGTTTTCGTTCTGCGAAGAAGGAGGAAGCGTTAAAACAAGAACAGCAGGGTCTCCCACATAAATCTGCCGCGGTATTAAATACCCGCTGATGTTTTGCGCATAACAAATGCCGCTGAGTAAAATAAATGCAAACGCAAATGTTAATAGCAGCTTTTTCATAGTTTTTTCCGGCGTTTATACTGATTAATATTATGACGGCCGAAAAATTTTATTAATGCCGAAGGCGCGTCAGCCTCTGTAGAAAGATCCAAATAAGCCGCGCCGCATTTTTTGCACTGCGATTCCCAAAGCGTAGAACGCTCTTCGTTCCATCCTGTCCAGCTTTCCCTGAACGAACTCAAGCCCGCAGGCGCTTCTATACGTACGCCTGTTTCGGGGTCTTCCAGCGTGATTAAACCGGGAGATAAAATTTCATTTGGGCTTGAGATTCTGAGCGCGATACAATCGTGTTTTCTGCAGAGATGTCCGAGTTCGTCTTCCCAATTGATACTAAAAAAATCAGAGATAACAACAACAAGCGATCTTTTTTTAAGAAGCCTCTGCGCTCCTGTCAGAGCTGCCGCAATATCACTGCCGTATTTTTCCCTGCGCGGCAAAACATTATTCTGATACTGAACCGCCGCCATAATAAGAGACATTATGTGCTTTCTGCCTTTGTGCGGCGGAAAAACTTTTTCTATATCTCTGTCAAAAAAGAACGCGCCGATTTGCTGTCCCGCATTATCAGAAGAAAACGCGATCAATGACGCGCAGATAAGCGCCTGCTCATACGGGCTTAATTTCTGAAGCGCAATATTAGTTCTGTGCATAGAAGGCGAAATATCCAAAAGAAGAAGAATCGTCAGCTCACGCTCTTCGCGGTACATCTTTACAAAGGGATTCCCAAAGCGCGCAGACGCATTCCAGTCTATAGATCTTATATCATCTCCGGGCTCGTAGTGGCGGGCTTCGTCAAACTCCATACCCTGGCCCTTAAAGATAGAACGAAAATTACCTGCAAGCATTTCTTCTGCGAGACCGGATGAAAGCATAGGAAGGCTTATAATGTTTCGCAGTAAATCGGTTGTTTCCATGCGTTTAATTTTTACGGAACAGGAACGTGTCCCAAAATCCGTGTGATTACAGCATCGGCATCCATGCCTTCGGCTTCGGCTTCGTAGCTAAGTACAATTCTGTGCCGTAAAACAGGAAGCGCCGCTGTTTTTACGTCCTCGGGCGTTACATAACTGCGCCCTTGGAACATTGCGTTTATTTTACAGCAGCGGAAAAGAGCGATAGAAGCGCGCGGAGAAGCGCCGAATGACACATAACGGTAAACGCCTTCTTTTGATTTTCCCGGACGCGTTGCGGTTACGATAGAAACGATATATTTAGATATTCCTTCGTCTACATGAATCGAATCTGCGGTGCGGCGTAAAAAGGTAAGCCTTTCTGTATTTAAAAGTAATGAGAGCGGCTCCCTTTTTCCGGAAGAACCCAAAGAAAGAGGCGGACTGTTTTTTACGATGTCCAGCTCTTCTACAGGCTGAGGATACACAACAAGGAGCTTCATTAAAAAGCGGTCAAGTTCTGCTTCTGGCAGCGAGTATGTTCCTTCGTGTTCGATTGGGTTTTCTGTCGCAAGAACAAAAAAAGGGTCGGGCAGTGGATAACTTGTTTCGCCGATTGTAACCTGTTTTTCTTCCATTGCTTCTAATAGAGCAGATTGAACTTTTGCCGGCGCGCGGTTAATCTCGTCAGCGAGAATTATATTGGCAAAAACAGGACCCTTGCGCACAGAAAATTTTGCGTTTGCCTGTTCCCAAATCATAGTGCCGGTAAGGTCTGCCGGCAAAAGATCCGGCGTAAACTGAATACGTTTAAACTCAAGCGCAGTAATCTCAGAAAGACTTTTTACCGCGAGAGTTTTTGCAAGTCCCGGTACGCCTTCTAATAGGATATGCCCGTCGGCGATAAGAGCGGTCAAAAGACCATTGACCATTTCTTCCTGACCGACAATCCGTTTTGCCATTTCTTTTTTGCAGGCATTAATCAGAGTAGTTGTCTTGGAAAGGTCCGACCTTAAAAGGTCATCGTTTTGCATGTTTTATTCCTAATAGTCGTCGGCGTCAGCATCAGTGTCGGCATTCTCGTAGGTGTCAGCATTTTCAGCATCGACATTTACGTTATTCACGTCTGTAATATTTTCAGAATAGTCGTCAGCGTCAAAACGCGTGTTAGATTGAACAGCATTGCCTGTAGGAGCAGCTCCGTTTAAGAAGTGCTGATCGAACAATACAGCCAATTCTGCAGCCTGCGCTCTTGTAAAGAGCATTGCAATAGTAGAACTTGTTCTGTCATTGTCTCTTGTTTGATTATCTATATATTCGGCAGGGCGCTGATTTATAGAAAAGTAGGGTGTTCTATCCCTAAAAGTATAACCGACTTCGACATTCATATTTGCACGGGCGCGGACAGAAAATGCGAATTGCTGCCAAATTAAATATCCCTGAACAACGCCGTATTTTTGCAAAGCCCTTCTTCCGCCGTTTCTGTCCAAGGAGCGGTTTTCGTAATCATCGTTGTATTGGCTAAGCCCGTTTATAAAGACCGCACGTCCGGCTCTGCTCCAGAACTGATTGTATGTTAAAAAATCCTGTTTATATTGAAGGCAAACGGCGTCTTCGCGAGGGTAATAAAATACAGTTATTGGATATTTTCTTATTCCTGTAATACCTAAAAAGCCGTCAAATTGAGCTTCGATCTCTCCGATTTGAATCTGCGGAGAATTATGATTAACGGTAAAGACTTCCGGAGTTACCCGTGAACCCGACGATTCACAGGCGGTAAGTGTTATGACGGCAAAAGCCGCGCACAGCGCTAATATTGGTATATTTAAATGTTTCATAATTATATAGTGCCATTTTCCGGCTTGATAGTCAATAATGGGACTTAAGTTTACATTGCAGAAACTGTGACTTTTTCCCGCACCATTTCGCTTATGATTTCTGTTGGTGTTTTATGGCTTCCGATAGAAACAGAAGCAAGATAATTTGCAGTAAAATCATCGATAACCACCATTCGGGATATATGACGTGCTTTTGACGGATCAACACGAGGAGGATTTCTAGTTACTTCTTCATCAAGAGCCCATGCTTCTTCTTCAGTCATTCTTGGCATTACTATTCCTCTTTACAAATTTAATAAATGGTAGTAAATACTACGGCATCTCATTACATGAAAAACGTTTACAGAAAAATCATCAATCTCATTATACATAATCTCTAATAAAACTCCAGTTGGTGTAAAACCTATACGAAGATACTTGTTTTCCATTTCTTCCATAGGACCATCATAAAGATAGTAAGTAAAAGCCCAACTTATGTCACGCTCGCTGAAACCTCGTTTGAGAGCTGCCTGATTGAGCTCAATATTTTTGTACATCTGATACTATTATATTGGTATGCATTATTTTTTGTCAATCAATAAAAAAAGAGCCTGCAAACGCAGGCTCTTAAAATTACTATAAACTACAGTCAAGAAACAGAAGAAAGTCCCTTTATGGTTTCTAGATCTAATCCGGTGATTTTTTGAATAAACTCATGTGTCGAGCCTTCGGCGAGCAAGTTACGAGCAATAGTTTTGCTTGTTTCAATTATGCCTTCTTTCCTTGCGGCTCTGAGTTTGTAGCCGAGATCTATCTTGTCTTTTTCGTTGCTTATATTTCGCATGTATTTTAGCCAACTGCGATCGAGTTTTACTACTTCTTTTTCGGCTCTCATTATCCCTTCCTCCTTGCTGCACAAATCGTTGATTAATAGCTCCATCTGCCTCTCATGACGGTACTTTAAAAATATACACCACTTTTCCTCTGCAGACAAGGATTCGGATAATACTAAAAAGATCATTCTGAAAAGAGCCTCACACAGAGACACAGAGAACACAAAGGAACACGGAGAAGAAAAAAGGGATTAATCTTCTATTTCGCCGTTAATAATTCTATAAATCCCGTTTTTCATCAATTCGTCTCCAAAATTTAATATATACCCCAATTTGGTATTTGTAAATTTTAGGTAAGTCAATAATTGCTTCTTATGAGCGTTTGATAGTTTCTCTACAGATTTTAGCTCAATTATCACTTTGCCTTCAACAAATAAGTCTACTCTAAATCCTTCGTCAAAATGTTCTCCTTCATATTCAATTGGGATTGAAACCTGACGTTGAACAGACAGTCCTTTTTGGGAAAGTAACTTCATAAAGATGACTTCATAAACACTTTCTAATAATCCTGCTCCCAGCTCCTTATGCATTTCTATAGCTGTATCAATTATAATTGTTCCAATCTCGTTTTCATTCATATTCATGACCTCTGTGCTCTTTGTGCCTTTGTGTCTCCGTGTGAAATTTCTTTTTAAAATTTGTTTTCATAAGCAACTCCTTAGAAAAGATAAAACTTTCAAAAGAAAGTTTTACATGTATATGGCGTGAGCGTGCGTGGCGCATTAGAAAATTAGGAATTTATTGAGAAATTTTTATTAATTATGACAAAGGTCATACGACCCCAAAAACTCACACAAGGGCACAAAGACACAGAGAACACGGAGAGCTAAAACCCTATTCTCCTTGTCTCTTTTGGCTTTTCAATGAGATTATTTAAAGCAATAATAATGTCATTAACCCGTGCGTCATTCTTATCGATGTAAAGCATAAGCAACTTGCGAAGTTCGGCAATTTGCTCG